>NZ_JBIARQ010000030.1:0-65318 GCF_042890065.1 Streptomyces sp. NPDC002328
GGGGGGGGGGGGGGGGGGGGGGGGGGGGGGGGGGGGGGGGGGGGGGGGGGGGGGGGGGGGGGGGGGGGGGGGGGGGGGGGGGGGGGGGGGGGGGCCGGGGGGGGGGGGGGGGGGGGGGGGGGGGGGGGGGGGGGGCGGCCCCCCCCCCCCGCGGGGGGGCCCCCCCCCCCCCCGCGGCAGCGCCCGCCGTGTCAGGGAGGCGGGCACCGGTCTGGATCACCCGGTGGGGGCGGGTTCGGGCGAGTCCGCCCGATCGGGCGTGCCGAGCAGGTTCCATACGGCCCGCACGAGCTTGTTGTCCCGGCCGCCGCGCAGCAGTACCAGGCTGACCACGGTGGACACGGCGGCCACGGCGATGGGATAGGCCAAGCCGGCGAGCTGGTTGCCGGTCGACGAGGTGAGCGAGAGCGCGATGAGCGGCATGAACCCGCCGAAGACACCCGCTCCCAGGTGGTACGACACCGACAGCCCGGTGTAGCGGATCCGGGGCGGGAACAGCTCGGTCAGGTAAGCGGCCGTCGGCGCGTACACCATGGCGCTGAACACGATTTGCAGCGTCACCGCCACGACGACCTGCGCCCAGGACCGGTGGGCGGTGCCAAGAGCCCGGATCAGCCGCCGACCGCGGCGGTCTGCGGAGCCCGTCTGGCGAGGCGGGCGGCGGCGTCCTGCGCCATCCTGCGCACCACTTCCCCGGCGGGCAGGATCTTCTGGATCAGGCCGACGCCCTCGCCGACGATCATGTTCGCGGTGTCGAAGTCCTGCTGTGCCACGGCGTCCTGGAACTCTGAGGCGGCCTCGGCCAATTGTGCGGCGAGTTCCGTCTCCCGCCCGTGCCAGCGGTCGATGAACCGGTTGCGCAGCACGCGTCCGTTGTACTCGACGGGCCACTCGTACCTGCGCACGATGTCGTAGACGCTGGTGCGGATGGTCTCGTCGCCGCCGGCGGCTACCGCTCGGGCGTGGGCGCGAGCGGAGACGACGGCTTCCCGCGTCGCCCAGAAACGGGTGCCGACGAGGACGCCGTCCGCGCCGAGGGCGAGCGCGCCGGCGAGGCCGCGACCGTCCGCCACTCCTCCCGCGCCCAGCAGAAGCGTGTCCGGGGAGCGGTCGGCGATCAGATCCGCGACATCGGGGACGAGGGTGAACGTCGAACGCGTTCCGACGCCGTGCCCACCGGCCTCGCCGCCCTGCGCGACGATGACGTCCGCTCCGGCGTCGAGAGCCTGGCGGGCCTGGTCGAGCGTGTGGATCTGACACAGCAGTGGTACGGCGGCGGCGCGGATCCGGTCGGCGAACGGGGTGGGGTCGCCGAAGGAGAGCATGACCGCGGCGGGCTGGTGCTCCAGGGCGCTGTCGAGCAGGCCGGGATGGCGGGCCAGGCTCCAGGTGATGAAGCCGCACCCCACCCGGGTGCCGGCCGCGGCGGCGAACTCCCGCTTCAGCCACTCTGCGTCGCCGTAGCCGCCGCCGATCAGGCCCAGTCCGCCCGCGGTGGTCACCGCGGTGGCGAGCCGGGCCCCGGAGACGAGGTCCATGGGGGCGAGCACGACGGGGTGCTCGATTCCGAAGGCGTGGGTAAGGCGCGTTGTCAGCAAGGCGAAGTCCTCTTCGTCCAGGCATCCGCTCATTGGTGCGAGGGCGGTGCGGCGTTAAGGGGACAGTAGGTTCGCCGAGATTTCATATCCAACGATTGCTTGCGATGGGAGCCATCACCGTCAGAGAACTTTCCGATGACCAACGGGCGGCCGTCGGGTGAATCGGTGCCGCGTTGACACCCTCGATGGGGCCGTTGCTGTACGGAAGGGTGAGGGGCAGGCGGGGGCGGCGTCTGCGCGGCCCTGGTGCCCGCGTTCCAGGTTCGTCTGTGCGCGGGGCCCCCGAGGGCGGGCGCTACTGGAGCGGGAAGTCGATCCCGTGTTCGTCCACCGGCCGAGGACCGTGAATGCGCCTGTCGGCTTCGGCGATGGCGACGTCGTTGATGCTCGCCTCGCGGCGCCGCATGAGGCCGCGCTCGTCGAACTCCCACAGTTCATTGCCGTAGCTGCGCCACCACTGGCCCGCCGTGTCATGCCACTCGTACTGGAAGCGGACGGCGATCCGGTTCTCGTGGAACCCCCAGAGGCCCTTGCGCAACGCGTAGCCCAGCTCCCGCTCCCACTTCCGCGTCAGGAAGGCGACGATCTCCTCGCGGCCGCTGACGAACGTGTCCCGGTTCCGCCACCTCGAGTCCGCGGTGTAGGCCAGTGCCACCCGCTGGGGATCGCGGGTGTTCCACGCATCCTCGGCGGCCTGGACCTTGTGCAGGGCGGTCTCCCGGGTGAACGGGGGATAGGGCGGGCGATCTTCCGGCACTGCGGTCTCCTCACATTGAGAACGTACGTTCTCCATTGGTCGGAACTAGGGTAGGGAACGATCGTTCTCAACGTCAAGGAGCACTGGTGCCGGCCCCGATCGCCGAGGAACAGAACCGCATGGACCGTGAAGCACTGCTCGACGCAGCAGAGAAGCTCTTTTATGGGCGAGGCATCCAAGCAGTCGGAATGGATGAGGTGCGCGCAGCATCAGGTCTGCCGCTGAAGCGGATTTACCGGTTCTTCGCGTCGAAGGAGGATCTCGTCGTGGCGATGCTCAAACGCCGCGACCAACGGTGGAGAGGAGACCTGGCCGCCCACGTGGAACAGGTACGGGATCCCCGCGAGCGGGTACTCGCGATCTTCGACTGGCTTGCCGAGTGGTTTGCACAGCCCGGTTTCCGCGGATGCGCCTGGATCAACGCGTACGGCGAACTCGGCTCGTCGTCCGAAGCGGTGGTGGCCGAAGCCCGGTCACACAAGCAGGCATTCCACGACCAGATCGCCATATGGGTCCGCGCCACCGGGGTGCCGGTGGTCGAACCAGTCTTCCTCCTCGCCGAAGGAGCCATCGTGACGGCCGGTATCAGTGGCGACCCGGCTCCAGCCCGTCATGCTCGCGCAGCCATCGCGACGTTGCTCGAGACACCTTGATCTCTCGGCCGCAGCGTCAACAACCCGCTGACCCGCATCACCTAGCCCGTGGCCGCGGAGGAGCCCCCGACCATCCGCAGGGCGGGCGGTGTCTGCTGGATGGCTCGCGCATGGGTGAGGAACCGTGTGAGGCCGGGCGACGGCGGTGTGTCGACGCGCTGGACGAAGACGGTCTGAGCCCGTGCCTCCTCCTCCGGTAGCTCGTGCACCCGCACCTGTTCGCGGGAGGCGTGCCGCTCGACAACAGCGGCGGGCAGCAAGGTGAGGCCCATGTCGGCCCCGACGCAGCCGAGGATGCCGTCCAGTGATCCGAATTCCATGCAGCGAACGCCGATGGCGCCCCGCGCCTCCAGGAGGCTCTCCAAACGCCTGCGGTAGGAGCAGCCGCTGCGGAAGACGAGAATCTTGGGGTCTCGCATGACGGCGTCCAGGTCCGTGACGCGGCGCGCGGTGACGAGGACGAGGCGTTCCTCGAACACCGGAGTCTCCACCAGGTCGGGCTGCCGCATCGGGCCATTGACCAGCGCGCCGTCCAGCCGATACTCCAGGACATCCCGGACCAGTTGCTCGGTCGGCCCGGTGATCAGCGAGAAGTCGACGCGCGGACAGTCCTCGGCGAAGGCCGCCAGCACGGTGGGAAGCCGCAGGCCCGCCGTGGTCTCCATGGACCCGATCCGCAGCGGACCGCACGGATCGGCCTCGTCGCCGATCACCTGCTGCGCCTCGTCGACGAGCCTGCTGATGCGCTCGGCATACGGCAGCAGCTGCTCGCCCGCGTTCGTCAGCGCCACGCCCCGCGCGTGCCGGCGGAACAGCGGGGCGCCCAGATGCTTCTCCAGAGCGTGGACGCGTGCGCTGACGTTCGACTGCACGGTGTGCAGTTCCTGAGCGGCCCTGGTGATGCCGTGCGTGCGCGCGACGGCCAGGAAGATCCGCAGGTCGGAGAGTTCCACGTCGACCTCCACATGGGCCCGTGGGCAGGAGCATACCTGCGGCCGGTCGTAGGGCGAATGGCGTCAGCGGCCGGGCACGGCCAGGTCGCCCTCGGTGTACTGGGCGCGACCGAAGCCGAACGACCAGTCCTGAGGGCCGTTTTCGACGATGCCGATGAAGACGTCCTCACCGCTGACGCCGAGTGGTTCAAGCTGTTCGGCGACGGCCTGGAAGAGGCGTTGCTTGACCTCGGTGGTACGTCCGGTCTGGGTGAAGATCTGGATCATCACCAGACGGTCGCTTCGCTCGAAGCCGAGGCCGGCGTCAAGGGCGATGACGTGGTCCGCGTCGTGCTCGGTGATGACCTGGAACCTGTCTCGCTCGGGGATGTCCAGTATGTTCACGAGCGCTCGGTGTGTCGCATCGGCGATTGCCCTCAGCTCGTCGGGACGGCGTCCACGGATGAGATCGATTCGTACGAATGGCATGTGTCGTTCCTTGCTCGTCTGTTCCCGGCGTGTGGTGGTGACGGTAGTCAGCGGCTCAGCCGCACCCACGTTCCATGGGGTGCGGCCCGCAGTACGGAGGACAGGCCGGCCTCGTGGAAGGCCAGCTCGATCTCCGACAGTCCCTCGGTGAAGTGGGCCCAGGCGTCGTAGTGGGCCGGGATGACCGTGTCGGCGCCGAGGACGGCCGCTGCGGCGGCGGAGGCACGGCTGTCCAGTGAGAGGGGGCGTCCGTCGAACTTCGCCGCGACGCGTGCCGCGCCCACGTGCAGGACGGCCGCGTCGATGTCGGGCACCCGGCGGGAGATCTCCGCGACCGTGCGTATCGAGGCGTTGTCGCCGCTGACATACACAGTGGGCAGTCCCTGCCCGGACAGCACAAACCCGATCACCTCGCAGTTGACGTTCCCGTCGGCGTCGCGCTCGCCGTCCTCGGGGCCGTGGACCGCGGGGACCGCCAGGACGGTCAGGTCGCCGCCGCCGTCCGTGCGGGGCACGGAGTGGCTGGTCCACGGTGCGAGGCCGACGGCCGGGGCGCCGAGCCGTCCGGCGGCCAGAGGGCCGGTGAGTACCAGCGGGGCGGCCTTCGCGAAGGCACGGCCGCGCTCGTCGAGGTTGTCGGGATGCGTGTCGTGGCTGACCAGAACGAGGTCGACCCGGCCCACGCCGTCTTCGTCGACGGCGGTGCTCGCCGTCTTGGTGAGGTACCCGTGCGGGCCCGCGTCGTCGAAGGTCGGATCGCTGACGATGCGCAGTCCACCAAGGTCGATCACGGCCGTGGGGCCGCCCAGGACGGTGATCGCGGATTCTTGTCGGGGCAGACCTGCGATGCGGGTTTCGCTCATGCCCTCGACGCTAGTGACTTCCCACGTCCGGCAGAAATGCCTGTTGTGGCCCGTCTATGTGCTTCAGGCATAGATCCGGCTGGCGGGGCCCGATCACTGTCGGGTGGCGGGAACCGCGGCCTCCAGGAACCGGCGGATCAGCGTTCGCCGGGCGTCGGGGAAGTGGACGAGGCTGACCGGACTCGGCGGTGCGTCGATGAGGGGCACGAAGCGCACGGCGGGGTGCGGGGATCGGCGCAGCGCGACTTCGGGGACGATGCCGATGCCGCGATTGGCGGCCACCGTCTCCAGCCATTCGTCGTAGTTGGTCGTTTCGATGATCCGGTCGGGGCGTTGGTCCACCGGCCACGACCAGGGGCCGGTCGTGCCGCTGACGGTGTTGACGACCAGGGTCCAGTGCTGGACGTCCGTCCAGTCCAGATGGTCGAAACGGGTCAGGTCGGAGTGCTCGGAGCACACGGCTATGCGCGGCTCGTCGAACAGGTGCACTGTTCGCGCCCCTCGTGGCGTGTCGATCTCGCCCCGTACCACCGCGATGTCGAGCGTGCGCTGACGCAGCGCCAAGAGCGGGTCGTCGGTCCGGGTCAGGGCGACGGTCGCTCCCGTGGTCTCTTCGAAGCGGCTGACGGTCTGCTGTGTCCAGGGGTCGGGCAGCAGCCAGCTGAAGCCGAGCCGCAGGGTGATGCGGTGGCTGACGACGGCGAGGGCTTGATCGAGGGTCGCGAGAACCCGCTCCACGTGAAGAAGGAACTCCGCGCCGGTATCGGTCAGTTCGACGTGCCGGGAGGACCGGTCGACCAGACGGACGCTCAGATTGCCCTCCAGTTGCGCGATCGTTCGGCTCAGCGCCGGCTGTGTGATCAGCAGTTCCTCGGCGGCACGGGAGAACGAGAGATGGTGGGCCACCGATGCGAAGGCCCGCAGGTGACGCAGTTCGACGTCCATGCTCGGCGCACCCCTTCCCGGCAACCATGCCTGCCGCGCATAGAGGCACCCTAACCGGCATTTCACAGCGCGACACGCGAGTGCCTAGCGTCAAAGGCGGCCAGAGAACGCCACCAGGAAGGTGCCCAGGACCGTGCAGCCATCAGCCCCGACCCGTCCGCGAACACGGTCTCCTTGGACGATCGTGGCCCAGGGAGCGGCCGCACTCGCCGCGGGACAGGGGATCGGCCGGTTCGTCTACACCCCCGTCCTTCCCCTCATGCACACCCAGGCCGGCCTCTCCTCCGGGCTCGGGGCCGACCTGGCGACCGCGAACTTCATCGGCTATCTCGCAGGTGCCCTGGCCGGCATCGCCGTACCCGCCCTCGTACGGTCGACCGCAGTTCTGCGCAGTTCCTTCGTCGTGCTCGTGGCGACGCTGGCACTCATGCCGGTCACTCGCGACGGCAGCGTCTGGTTCCTGCTGCGCCTCGTGGCCGGCGCGGCCAGCGCGCTGATCTTCGTGATCGCCGTCAGCGCGATGCTCTCCGGCCTTCGCGAGCACGCCCACCACCTGGTCGGCTGGGCCTTCGGCGGAGTCGGTGCCGGAATCGCCCTGTCCGGCCTGCTGGTCGTCGTCGTGCAGGCCGCGTCCACCTGGCAGGCCGCATGGTGGACCTGCGCCGCCCTGTCCGGCCTGCTCGCCGCGATGGCCTGGCCCCTGGCCTCGCAGCCGGAACCCAAGAGTTCCCAGGCGGCCGGACGGACCGAACGACCCCGCACTCACCGATGGTTCGTGGCCCTGCTCACCAGCTACACCTTCGAGGGCATCGGCTACATCATCGCCGGCACCTTCCTCGTCGCCGCGATCCAGCAGGGCGTCCCGGGCCGGCTCGGCTCCGGGGCCTGGATCGTGGTCGGCCTCGCCGCACTGCCCTCCTGCGCGCTGTGGACCCGGCTGGCCGGCCGCTGGTCCCGGCCGGCCCTGCTGCTCACCTCGCTGACCATCCAGGCCATCGGCATCGCCGCGCCGGCGCTGCTGGGCGGTGCCACGCCGGCACTCGTGTCCGCCGTGCTGTTCGGCGCCACCTTCATGGGCGTCTGCACGATCACCCTGTCCATCGGCGCCCACCTTCAAGTGCCGAAGGCGGTGGCCCTGTTGACGGCCGGATACAGCGTCGGACAGATCCTCGGTCCGCTGCTCGCCGCCCCGTTGCTCAGCCACGGCTACCACCAGGCGCTCCTGCTGGGCAGCGCGCTGGTCGTCGTCTCCGCTGTCGCGGCGGCCGCCGTCTGCATCCGCTTCCCGCACCACCTCGGGCCCGTGGCCCCGGCGGCCTGACACACATACCTTTCAGGAGGAGTTGTCGTGAGCACGCTGCTCTCCGACCTCGGAGCAGACCTTCCCCTCATCGCGGCGCCGATGGCCGGAGGGCCCAGCACCCCCGCGCTGGTCACCGCTGCGGCCCGGGCGGGCGGCCTGGGCTTCCTGGCCGGCGGGTACAAGACCGCTCAGGCACTGGCCGGCCAGATCCACACCACCCGTGCGGAAGGCGTCGCGTTCGGCGTCAACCTGTTCGTGCCCAACCCGGTTCCCGCCCCCCGGGAGGCGTACCGGCGCTACGCGCGGCAGATACAGACGGAGGCCGACCGCTACGGCCTCACGCTCCCCGAGATTCCTGTCGAGGACGACGACCACTGGACGGACAAGATCGACCTGCTCACCTCGTCTCCCGTCCCCTGGGTGTCCTTCACGTTCGGCATCCCGGACCGCGTGGTCGTCACCGCCCTGCGCAGGGCCGGGAGCACCGTTCTGCAGTGCGTCACCTCGGCCGACGAGGCCCGTCGAGCGGCCGACGCCGGTGCCGACGCCGCCATCGTGCAGGCACCGGCCGCCGGCGGACACTCGGCCACGCTCACCCCCGAGCGGCTCCCCGAACAGGTCTCGTTGCCCGACCTGATCGCGGGCGTCCGCCGCGCCGTCGCCCTGCCCGTCATCGCCACCGGCGGAATCACCACGGGCATCGACGTGGCGGGCGCGCTGGGTGCGGGAGCGCAAGCCGCCATGGTGGGCACTGCCCTGCTGCGCACGCAGGAGAGCGGCGCGTCCGCACCGCACAAAGCGGCCCTGGTAGACCCGGCCTTCCCCGCCACCGTCGTCACCCGCGCCTTCACAGGGCGCCCCGCGCGCGCCCTGCGCAACCACTTCACCGACCGGTACGACCCGATCGCCCCGGGCGGGTACCCCGCCCTCCACCACCTCACAGGCCCACTGCGCAAGGCGGCCACCGCCGCCGACGACACCCGGCTGATCCATCTGTGGGCCGGGACCGGGCACCGACAGGCGAAGGCCGAGTCCGCCGCCGACACCTTCGCGCGGCTGGCTGACCAGCTATGAGTCCCAGGACGGGCACACATCGCCGTGTGCCCCGCATCAGGATGATCCAGAAAAACCGTCACCATCACGGAGGTATGACATGGCCACTGAACTGGTCCCCGGCAACACCCTGATCACCGCCTCTCCCCAGGACGGCCGCGAACTCGCCATCAAGATGGCCCGACTGGTCATCAAGGCAACGCAGCCCGACGGCACGGTGCGCGAGCATTTGCGCCCCGAGTACGCGCAGGACGCGGACTCGCTCATCTCCATCGCCCACGTGGTCGCGGTGGAGTTCGCGACGATCGCAGCAGCGAACGACTACTGGCGCTGACCGAGCGCCGCAGGCCCGCGCACGTGCGCGCTGAGGCTGTAGGCCGCCAGGGTGGATCCCACCTCGAAGGTTCTCTGCCAGCGATGGCCGCCATCACAACCAATCGTTGGATCTGAAATCTCGGCGGGCCTACAGTCTCCGCAACGCCCGCGCCCTCGACCGACAGCCACCGGGGCGAACGCGCAATTCCCGGCACTTACGCATCCCGGTGCGAGAACGAAGATTGGCACGACATGACTGCGTCCCCCATCTCGCCGCAGCCGCTGGCCGAGTCCCGCACAGCGCCCTCCGACAATGAGCACCCCCCGGTAGGGAAGTCGTTCATCTTCGCGTTCGCGTTCGCCTACGCGGGATTCTGGATCGCCTGCCTGACTCCGGGCACGGTGTCGCTGGCCCTCAAGGTCCAGGCGCTGGTCGGTGCCAAGGACGCCGCGAGCACCCTGAGCGCCATCGTCGGCGTGGGTGTTCTTCTGCCGCTGGTGCTGATGCCCGTCGTGGGGCGGCTGAGCGACCGGACGACGGCACGCATCGGTATGCGACGTCCGTATCTGCTCGTCGGCGCGGCCGGAGTCGTCGCGCTCGGAGCGGTCATGGGGCTCGCTCCGAACGTGCCCGTGCTGCTGACCGCGTTCGCGCTGTACAGCGTCGCGGCGAACCTGATCGGCACGCCGCTGCTCGCGGTCATCGCTGACCGCGTGCCAGTGCAGCAGCGTGGCCTCGTGTCGGGTCTGGTCGGTCTCACCCTTCCGCTGGCGGTGATCGGCGGTACGTTCATCGTCCAGGCCGTCGCCACCGACACGCTGCTGATGTTCCTGCTGCCGCCGCTCATCGCGGCCGTGAGCGTCCTGGTCTTCATCGCCCTGGTCAAGGACCGCCGGCTGTCCAAGGACGCCCCCAAGCCGAAACTGTCGGTGCGCGAGATCGCGGAGACCTTCTGGGTCAACCCGGTCCGGCACCCTGACTTCGCGTGGGTCTGGCTAGGCCGGCTCCTGTTCGTGGTCGGTTACGGCTTCCTGACCACCTACCAGGCGTTCTTCCTGCTCAACCAGCTCGGTTCCAGCCAGAACGAGGTGCCGCGGCAGATCTTCGTCGCGAGTCTGGTGCTGTCGATCACCACGATCCTCACCAGCGTCACCGGCGGGAAGCTGTCGGACCGCCTCGGCCGCCGAAAGGCTTTCGTGCTGGCCTCCGCGGCGATATACGGCGTCGCGCTGATCATCGCGTCGCTGGTCACGGGGTTCAACGGTTACCTCGTCGCGATGGCCGTCGCGGGCATCGGCTACGGGGCTTTCCTCGCCGTCGACCTCGCACTGGTCACCGACGTCCTTCCGGACCCGGCGAACGCGGGCAAGGACATGGCGGTCTTCAACATGTCCAGCACGCTCGCCAACGCCCTCGCCCCCGCGACGGCCCCGTTCGTCCTCCTCCTGGGAGGCGGGTCCTACGCCATGCTGTTCGCCGTCGCCGGCGGTGTCGCCATCCTCGGCGGCCTCGTGATCCTTCCGGTACGGCGCGTCCGCTGACGCCCGCCCACGGCGCCGCCCCCCTCACGCATCTCCAAGGCGAAGGACACCCATGCCGATCGACCCCGACCTGGAGCCGCTTCTGCCCTTCGGACACCCCCCGAAGGTCATCGAAGACCCGGAGCTCTTCCGGACGCAGATGAACCAGAACAACGACGAAGCCTTCGATGCTTTCGGACGCCCCGGCCCCAGCGTCGCCGAGCGCCGAATCCTGAGCATCGATTCGGCCGGCGGGCGCGTGCAGGCGATCCTGTACCGGCCGGCCACCCCGGGACCTCATCCGGTCCACATCTTCCTGCACGGCGGAGGATGGGTGATCAACAGCGCGTTCTCGAAGGACTCGGAGGCAGTCAGCCGCCGTCGCAGCGTGCACGCGGACTGCATCGTGATCTCCGTCGACTACCGCAAGGCACCCGAGCACCCCTTTCCGGCGCCCGTGCACGACGTCATATCGGTCATCAACTGGGTCAACGACAACAGTGCCGAGATCGGCGCGCTCCCCGGTGCGATCACCGTCGGCGGCCAGTCGTCGGGCGCCGACATCGCCGCCGGAGCGACGCTCTTGCTGCGCGACCAGGGGCGGGACGACATCGTCCATCAGCTCCTGGAGGTGCCCGTCCTGGACCTGACCCACAGCCGCCCCAGGGAAGAGGGTGACGAACTACCGCTTTCGATGACCGACGTACGCACGTTCTGCGCGCTCTACCTCGCGGACAGCGGCAATGCCGATGACCCGATCGCCTCCCCTCTCCTGGCCGCAGACCTCACGGGGCTCCCCCCGGCGTACATCGCGGTAGCCGAGTACGACGTACTGCGCGGTGATGGCGAGTGGTACGCGCAGCGACTGGACGACGCGAAAGTCCCTGTCGAGCTGTATCTGGGGGAGGGGCACGTCCACATGTCCCCGTCCATGACCGGGCTGCTGGCTTCGGCGCGGGCATGGCAGGAGGCGTCGACGGCGGCGCTGCGGACGGCCAACTCGCGGTTGCGCGACGCGAGTCGGTGAACGTACGGCGACCGGGCGGCACCTCGTCTCTGACCTCCCGACCTGGAAGCGTCCACGCCCCGAGCCTCCCGGGAGTCGACAGTCCACGGCTGATTCCCCATCCCTCTGAGGAGCCACACATGACCACCACGGCAACGCACATCGACCACTACATCGACGGCCGCCTGGACGACCGCGCGGCTCAGGACCGCAGTGAGGTGTACAACCCGGCGACCGGCCAGGTGACCGGCCTCGTCGCCCTGGCGACGGCCACGGACGTGGACGCGGCGGTACAGGCCGCCACCGAGGCGTTCGAGACCTGGTCCCTCACTCCGCCGCACATCCGGGCCCGCATCCTGTTCCGGTTCCGGGACCTGGTGGAACGGGAGGCGGACCGGCTGGCCGCGATCATCACGTCCGAGCACGGCAAGGTGCTCGACGACGCCAAGGGCGAGATCATCCGCGGCCTCGAGGTCGTCGAGTTCGCCTGCGGCATCCCCCAGCAGCTGAAGGGCGAGTTCTCCGAGAACGTGGCCCGCGCCGTGGACGCGGTCTCCCTGCGCCAGCCGCTCGGCGTGGTCGCGGGCATCTCACCGTTCAACTTCCCCGCCATGGTGCCGATGTGGATGTTCCCCGTCGCGCTCGCCTGCGGGAACACCTTCGTGATGAAACCGTCGGAGAAGGACCCCACCCTCAGCGTCGAGCTCGCCAAGCTGCTCACCGAGGCCGGACTGCCCAAGGGCGTCTTCAACGTCGTACACGGCGACAAGACCGCGGTGGACGCCCTCCTCGCGCACGACGACATCGAGGCCGTCAGCTTTGTCGGCTCCACGCCCATCGCCGAGTACGTCCACCGGACGGCCACGGCGAACGGCAAGCGCGTCCAGGCACTCGGCGGCGCCAAGAACCACATGGTCGTCATGCCCGACGCCGACCTCGACCAGGCCGTCGCCGCACTGATGGGCGCCGCCTACGGCTCGGCCGGCGAGAGGTGCATGGCGATCTCGGTCGCCGTCCCCGTCGGCGAGGACACCGCCGACGCCCTGCGCGAGCGCATCGTCGCGGCCCTCGCCGACCTCAAGATCGGCCCCGGCACCGAGCAGGGAGTCCAGATGGGCCCCCTGGTCACCAAGGTCCACCGCGACAAGGTGGCCGGCTACCTCGACGTGGGCACCGAGGAAGGCGCCGAACTGGTCGTCGACGGCCGCCGGACCGCGCTCCCCGGACACGAGGGCGGGTTCTTCCTTGGCGGCTCCCTCTTGGACCACGTCACCGCGGACATGCGGATCTACCGGGAGGAGATCTTCGGCCCGGTGCTCGCGATGGTGCGTGCCCAGTCGTTCACCGAGGCGCTGACGCTGGTCAACGACCACGAGTTCGGCAACGGCACGGCGATCTTCACCGCTGACGGCCACACCGCCCGCACCTACGTGGCCAAGGTCAAGGCCGGCATGGTCGGCGTCAACGTGCCCATCCCGGTCCCCATGGCCTTCCACTCCTTCGGAGGCTGGAAGCGATCCCTGTTCGGCGACCATCACATCCACGGCCCTGAAGGGGTGCGCTTCTACACCCGCTACAAGACCGCCACCACCCGTTGGCCCGACGACAGCCAGGTTCGCGCCGACTTCGCGATGCCGACTCACAGCTGAGTCTTCACGTACCACCGATGTCGTCGGCCGAAGGGGCGATATCGGTGGTGGTTCCGCGGGACTGACACCGCGAACGACCAGCCGTCCTGCCCACCGGCTCACCGGAGAGGTCCCGTATGAACCAGCTGGCCGCGGCCAGGCAGTCCGCGAACCCTCTTGAGGAACTGTCACTCGAGCAACTCCGCAGACGGGGGAGCATGAAATGGCGCACGCATCCGGCGGATGTCCTGCCCCTGTGGGTGGCGGAGATGGACGTCCGGCTCGCACCGGTGATCGCCGGCGCGCTGCAAGAGGCCATCGAGACCGGTGACACGGGATACCCCTTCGGGACCGAGTTCGCCGAGTCGCTGGTCGCCTTCGCCTCCCGGCGCTGGGATTGGGACGGGGCATCGGTCGACCGTGCCGCCGTGGTCCCGGACGTGATGATGGGCGCGGTCCAGGTACTGCGTCTCATCACCGACCCCTGGGACCCGGTCGTCGTCAACTCTCCCGTCTACGCACCCTTCTACGCCTTCATCACTCATGGCGACCGCCGGATCATCGAAGCGCCGCTCGGGCAGGACGGCCGGATCAGCCTGGAGACGCTCGAAGAGACGTTCCGGCAAACCAGGGAACGGAACGCAAAGGGCAAGATCGCCTACCTCCTCAGCAACCCACACAACCCCACCGGCGCCGTCCACACCTTGGAAGAGCTCACCGCCGTTGCCGAACTGGCTCGCCGGTACGGGGTCCGTGTCGTCGCCGACGAGATCCACGCCCCGCTCGTGCTCCCTGGCGCCAAGTTCACGCCTTACCTGAGCGTGCCCGGCGCCGAGGACGCCTTCTCGCTCATGTCAGCGACCAAGGGCTGGAACCTCGCCGGAATCAAGGCGGCGCTCGCCCTCGCAGGGCCGGACGCAGTCGCTGACCTGCGCCGGATGCCCGCGGAGGCCCACCTCGGCGCCAGCTATTTGGGCGTCATCGCCCACACGGCGGCCCTCCGCCACGGCGACGCATGGCTCGACGCGCTGCTCGCAGGGCTTGACGCGAACCGGACCCTGCTGGCCGAACTCGTCGCCAAGCATCTGCCGGGGGTCGGATTCATCAGGCCGGAAGGAACCCACCTGGCCTGGCTCGACTGCCGCTCCATCGGCGTTGCCAAGGAAGAGACCGCCACAGGGCTCGTGGCCGTCACCGACCTGGCCGGACCGGCAAAGCTGTTCTTCGACCAGGGCAGGGTGGCTCTGTCCTCCGGTCACATCTTCGGAACCGGAGGAGCCGGACATGTGCGCCTGAACTTCGCCACCTCTCAGTCCGTTCTGACGGAGGCGATCACCCGGATGGGACGCGCCGCCGCGCTCTACGCGCGATAGCGGGCCGAGCCTTGCCTCGACGTGCAGACACGCTCGCATGGCCAGGCTCGATCCAGAGGCAGCGGTTCATCGCGCTCGCGATCGGCCGCTGACTTCACCGAGGGGGAACGATCAAGAAGACCCGGATGCCGACCCAGGAACGAGAGCTTGTGCCATGCTTACTTCCCCCCGCAGCGACGCCCCCGACGGTGGGCGCAGTACACCGATGCTCGTAGAAGGCTTCGGCCTTGACCAGAGGCTACGGCCGCCGGACATGCAGTCCTTCCTCACTCCGGAGGCCGACCTGTTCTCCGTTTGGCACCTGGGCATACCCGATGTCGCCGCTGACAGATGGTCGTTGACGGTCGGCGGGGAGGTCGCGCATCGACTGTCTTTGTCTCTCGACGACCTGCGAGCCCTTCCCCAGACAGAGATCACCTCGGTGCATGAGTGCGCCGGCAGCCCTCTCGCACCGTCCATCCCTCAGCGGCGGGTCGGCAACGTCCAGTGGGGAGGAGTTCTCCTCAGCGATCTCCTCCGTCTCGCCGAGCCGGAGAACGAGGCGGCCTATGTCATCTCTGCCGGCATCGATCACGGTGTGTACGACTCCGCATACCACGATCACTACGAGAAGGACCTCCCCCTGGACAAAGCCGTGGACGGAACCACCCTCGTCGCCCTGACGGTGAACGGGGCCCCGCTGCCCCCACGGCGCGGAGGACCGGTTCGCCTCGTCGTGCCCGGCTACTACGGCACCAACTCGACCAAGTGGCTGACCTCGCTCACGGTCTCGGACCGTCGCAGTACCGGTGCCTTCACTACCAAGTACTACATGGACCCGCCGGCTGACGTCTCATCGCAAGCCACCCCGGTATGGGAACTGGCACCCAACTCCTGCCTCGTCGCCCCCGTTGATGAAGACGTCGCAGTCGGCAAGCCTGTCGAGATCTGGGGCTGGGCCTGGGCGTGCGAGCCCGTCGCGTGTGTCGACGTCAGCGTCGACGGTGGACAGACGTGGACATCGGCCGAGGTCACATCCCGCACGGGACACGCCTGGCAAAGGTTCACCCTAGCCTGGACACCATCCTCGGTCGGAGAACACATCCTCGCCTGCCGCGCGACAACCCTCTCGGGCGCGACACAACCTTCGACCCCGCGCCGCAACCGCATCCACCAGCGCGTCGTCTTCGTCACCCAGGAGCAGCCGTAGTTGCTGTCACCGGCGCCGCGGTACACCTCGAACCGTACTCGTCAACAGCCGGGACACCGTCCACGAAGGGGCAGGTTCATCGAGCCGCGGCAAGCAGTTCCTGGTGCCTCGCCAGGGCCGTAGCGTGAAGGAGGGCGCGGAACTCGTCGGTCACCGTCCCACGGGTCTTCAGGACATGGCAGTTCGAGCACAGAGCGATCATGGCCTTGGGAAGGTCCGCGCCAACCGGCAGTGGGCGTTGATCGAGCCGCTGGTCACCGCGTGGAAGCAGGAGCGGGTGGCGCGGTCGGCGACCGGGGATCCGGGCTCCTGCGACCTGCGCGAGGTCGTGAACGCGCTGCTCTACCAGAACCGGACGGGCTGTCAGTGGCGGCTCCTGCCCCACGACCTCCCGGCCTGGTCGGCGGTGTTCTACTACTTCACCCTGTGGCACCAGGACGGCCTCGACCAGCGGATCCAGGAGATCTTGCGCTGCCAGGTGCGGGAGCGGTCCAGACGATCAGAGGACCCGTCCCTGGTGATCATCGACACCCAGTCCGTCGACAACCAGGCAGGCATCGCCCTGCTGGACCAGGCGGCCGAACGGTGCGGGATGCGCCTGGAGAAGGTCCTGGTCGACCAGGGTTTCAAGGACGCTGTGGTCATCCACGGGGCGGTGAAGGACATCACCGTCGAGGTGGTCCGCCGCAACCCCGACGACGCAGGCAAGGGCTTCGTCCCGCAGCCGAAGCGGTGGGTGGTCGAGCAGGTCAACGGCACCCTCATGCTGCACCGGCGCCTGGCCCGCGACTACGACCACCGACCCGACAACGCGGCCTCCCGCGTCTACTGGGCCTCCACCGCCGGCATGCTCCGCCGCCTCACCACCCCTGCCCCCACCTGGCGGGACGACGTGGAGCAGGCCGCGTGAACGTCTGCGAACTCCTGCGGCTGCTCAGACCGAACACGATGAGACCGCAGCCCGCCCGGCAACCTGCGCGAGCAGATCGAGCGGCTCACCACCGCCCTCGCCGAGACCGAAGCCCGCCTGGCCGAGCTCGCCGTCGCCCGCAAGGTCATTGACGGCCTCACCCCTCCCGACCAGGCAACCGCCCCCGCGGAGACCGCCACCGTCTACCAGCGCATCGTGACCACGTTCAACGAGCACCCCCAGAAGGTGTTCTGCGTCCGCGATCTATACGAACACCTCGGCCTGCCCACCGACGAGCCCTCGATCAACGTCACCCGCTCCCGCCTGGGACGACTCGTCCGCCAAGGACTCCTCGAACAACCCGGACGCGGTCGCTATCAGAAACGGACTTAACGCCCTCTCGGACCGGCGGCGTCTACGCCGGGCGGCGGTGAGACGGGCACTGCGCTTGAACATGGTGGACTCCTCGTCAGACCGGAACCGGGCTCGTCGCTCGCGGCCCGGTGACATCCGTTTCGGCCTCACAGACGGAACTCGGCACCTCGGCTTATGGCCGCTCCGGCGGCAAATGTCTCTTCGCCCCGTCCTCATACGGCGCGGTGTGCGCGCCCGTCCACTCGGTGGTGCGGGCGACGCACCTGACCGACCACGTGCCCGAGACGGGCGCACGTCCGAACGATCCGAAGGAGACGGCATGTTGAGCAAGTCAGCGAGGCGCGGCGCCCGACTGGGCGGCGCGGCGGCGGTGCTGTGCGCACTCGCCATGACGGTGGGCGCCGCGCCCGCACAGGCGACCGCCGAACAGCGGGCGGCGGGACCGGTGTTCACCACCTGGGCGACGGATGTGAATGTCCGCAAGGACTCCGCCCCGGGCTTCCGCTGCCCCGAGTACCCCTCGCCCGCCAACTGCCCGCAGGTGATCGGCAGGGCGCAGCCGGGCGACCAGCTCGAAGTGACGTGCCAGACGCGGGGTGAGACGGTCGGCGGCAACCCGTACTGGGTCTTCGTGGAGAACCGGACCCGTGGGTTCGACGGATGGATGGCGAGCTACTTCATCTCGCACCCGGACAACTGGCTGCCCGGCGTCCCGCAGTGCTACGGGCCTTAGGCGCTGGCCAACTCCGGTGACGTCGAAGCTGCCTGGACACTGCTTGTCGACCGGGCCGGCGCCCGTCCTGACCTGACCGAGGCCGCCGCCGGCCGCCTGCTGCCCCGGCGCTCGGGGGACGCCGGGGACTTCGGCGCCGGTCTGTCGGCCGTGCGGCGTGGGCGCTCAGGCAGCGCGAGTGGCCGGTGCTGCGGAGTGGTGGTGGGGGGCAGCGATACGTCCTGTGCGGGGAAGGGCCGGTCCAGCGCTGGTGGTTCTTGACCTGGCAGACCGCCGCGCGGTCGTAGGGGGCAAGGGTGACACCGGCATGCAGATGATGCCGGAGCTGACGGCGCCGGCCACGGTCGACACCGCCTTGGACGCCGCTGACGTCGCCCCGGCGACCACCAGTGACAGCACATACGCGGCCATCGCCGACACCGGGACGAACACGGTCGCAGTCCCCTGGGCCACCACCGACGCCATCAGCGTCGAGTCCACCGACCGCGGAAGCATGACGATGGCCATGCCCGTCGCCCAGCCGTGCGGCGTCGCCCTCAACGGCAACGTCGTCTACGCCAACCCGGTCGGCCCCGTCGACGCCATCCTGGTCTCCTCCGGCACGGACGAGAGCGCCGTCACCCACGGCCTCATCGACGCCCCGTGGGCCCGGGACGCCAACGGATACGCCGTCCCCGCGTCCTACCGCATCGAGAACAACGCTTCCTTGACCGCCTGTCGCTGGCCTGCGTGGAGACCGTCCTGAGTGAAGCCGCCATGGCCAGCCGGACCGAGCGCCGTACCTGTCAGGCCACGCCCGAGGTGGTCGCCTGCCTGGAGGAGGGGTTCGCCTCGGTCGCCTTGCCTCCGTATCCGACGTGGTTCGAGCCGATGGGGCCGCTCGTTCGGTGGTTCTCTGCCTCTGGTCTGTTGCTCTGTCTGGAGCCTGGCTTGGAGGGGATGGAGTTGATCGTGACTGGCAGGACGACGGCTGATGTCCAACGTGCAGTCGAGGCCATTCCCGGAGCCTGGACGCCTGCGGTGCCGGCGGTCACCGAGCCGGTCGACGATCGCGAGTGGGTTCTGCCGTTCTGACGCTCACGGCGGCTGAGCGAGGATCAGCGTCCGCAGGTGAGGGAACGACGCCCGCCCGCACGACCGGCACTTGATCAGCTTGATGCGGCTGACCTGGCCTTCGGCGGCGCCGGAGCTCCAGGGCAGGGTGAGGCCGTCGGCTGTCGCGGGCATCTGGGGGCATATCTGCGCGCGCCATACCGAAGGTCGGCGCGGGAGCGTCGAGCTGCGCACGTACGGGCGGCTGTCCTGCGGACCGTCACTCTGGAACGGGGGCTCACGGGGCTCGTCATACCCCGACTCACGGGTCTCAGGGGCTCGGAGGGGAGACGCCGGCTGACCCACAGAGTGTGCGTGAGGGCCGAGGGTGGGCCCTCCGTGCCGGGACGCTATGACCCTTCGCCGAACGGAGCCCCGCCTCCCTGGAGTTGGCCTTCCGGCGGCAGGTACCTCGGCCGACCGTTCTGATCGGTCACCTGTGTGAAGCCGGCCTCTCGTAGGAGGGCGCCGTACTTGGCTTTGCCCCTTCGGTTGACGGCGATTCCGACGGGCACGAGTGCCATCAACGCGGCCCAGGCAACAACGGCGATGACAGCGGCGGTGATGCTGTTTCGAGCGCGAAGGCGATGCCCGCTGCCAGCGGAACGCCGGCGAGACATGTGTGCGCGAGCAGCTGCTTGGGGGTGTGCATGGCGGTGATGTCGAACGAGATGCGGGCCGTCAGGAGTTCGATCGCGTCAGGTGCAAGGGGCGGCAGCGCGCCCCCGTCGCCTGCGTTCGGGTACTGCGCCCAGTTCCGCGCGGCCCTCGCACGGGCCTCCGGGCTGTGGTCGGGCACGATCAGCATCACGTACCGGTCGCCCTTCCGTATGTCCGCGTATCGGTACCCGAACTGTTCGGCAATGCAGGCGAGTCGAGCGAGTTTCTTCGTTGTCGACGCTAAGTCGATCACGACGGTCTCCCCGCCGGCCATCTGTCTCAACATCTTCGACACATGCCGCTCGCTCACCGGTTCCCCCGTCTGTCGGACGGTCTCGGCGGTCGCCCACCGGCCGTCGTCGCTTCTCGATCACCACAAGCTTGTCGGACTGTCGGTTGCCGTCGCAACCAGTCCGCTGTCCACGCACGCTTGCGGCTCTCGTCTCCGTCGACGCGGGCCCCTCAGAGGTGGCCGTCCAGGAACGTCCGTACCTCGGCGGTGGTCATAGTTCCCGTGCCGTGCGCCACCGCCTCTCCCTCCTTCAGCAGGACGTAGGACGGGGCTCCCGTGATCCCGTATCGCTGGGTCGCTGCCGGGCAGCGCGTGATGTCGGCGCGGACGGCCGTCAGGCGGCCCGTGTAGGCGTCGGCGATGTCACCCACGACGAGGTCCATCACCCGGCAGGGCTCGATCGCCTTGGGCCATGTCCCGGTGAAGTATGCGAGGACCGGCACTCCGCTCATCCCGAGGATGAAATCGAACTCCGCGTCCTCACGGGGTCGGTGAACCCGCTTCGCCATGGAAACTCCCTGACCTCACGTTCCGTCGTGCCATCCCCATCATCCCTCGCGCGGCGTGCCGGGCCGGCCCGTGGTCGACGTACGCGTCAGCTCAGTCGTCAGCTCAGCCGCCCCGAAGACCGACCGCCAGCGTCAGCTCAAGAACACGCTGTGGCGATGCGAGATCCGGAAACAGCTCCCGCAGCTGCGACATCCGGTACCGGACCGTCTGGGGATGGACGAACAACGCCGCCGCCACCTCGTCCCGTCTGCCCTGGTGCAGCAGCCACGCCCGCAACGTCTCCTCCAGCCGCCGCGCGGTCGCGGCGGGCAAGGCCCGCAACGGTGCGAGGGCTCGGGCACGCAGGTCCGCGAACGCGTCCACGTCGGCGCTCAGCACCAGCTCGGGCAGGTGGTCCTCGGTGTCGCGGATATCGGCGGAGAGGGAGCGCGCGCGCACGGCTCGTGCGTACGAGGCGGACGCACGCGTCCACGGCCGGGCCGGGCCGACCACGGCGGTGCGGTCGGTGAGCTGCCGCAGGAGATGCGATCGGTCGGCGTCGGGGACGAGCAGCACACCGGTGGCGTCCGGCAGATCGTCGAGGACGAGGGTGCTCGGGTCGAGCGCGCGGTAGGCGGGCCGGGCCTGGGCGGCGGGCAGCAGGACCGCGGTCAGTGAGACCGGAGGCTGCCAACCGGCCCGTTGAGCAGAGGCCAGCAGCACGTCCGGGCTCGCGCCGACGAGGAGGTCGCGGGCCAGGTGTTCCAGGTGGCGCTCGTGGGCCCTGCCCCGGGCGGCCAGTTCGTCGGCGTGGCCCGCGGCGCTCGCGGCGGAGAGCTCGTCGATGTAGGCGAAGGTCAGCTCGGCGAACTTGGCGACCTCGGCGGCGGGCAGACCTGCGGGTACGGCGCCCGCTGCCAGGCATCGCCAGGCCACGCGGGCGCCGACGCGGTAGGCGCTGAGCAGGGCGTCCATCGAACGGCCGTCGCGCACCTCGCCGCGGCCCAGCTCGTAGGCCGCGTCGCCGCCGTCGCCGCCCGTGGCGTTCCCGCTCGCGAGGTCCAGGTAGTGCCCCAGGGCGGTGCGCACGGCGCGCCGGATGGTGGCGCCCATGTGGCCCGAAAGGGCGTTGGCGTACGAGGGGACCTCGTCGATGATCGCCTGGACGACCTCGTCGGCGGTGCCCTTCAGCGCGGCCCGAAGTACGGTGACCGTCGTCTCATCCAGGGCCAGTTCGCTGGCCCTCCGTGTTACATGGCTCACTTTTTGTTCCCTGCGAA
The DNA here is from genome assembly GCF_042890065.1 of Streptomyces sp. NPDC002328. Taxonomy (NCBI): domain Bacteria; kingdom Bacillati; phylum Actinomycetota; class Actinomycetes; order Kitasatosporales; family Streptomycetaceae; genus Streptomyces; species Streptomyces sp. NPDC002328. Next base: position 21,457 of record NZ_JBIARQ010000030.1, read on the forward strand.
CAATTCAGCCGACCAGATTTACGTCCTTCGGTCAGGACTTTACGTCTTGAGGCACAGCAAGCTGGAGTCATGACGAGTACAGCCCTCCGCAGCAGGGCGTGGAAACTACTGGAGATGGTCACGACGCCGCTGCTGCCGTCGGACTACCTCGACCTGGTCAGCCCGCTGCGTGCGGGCGCCGACCTGCGGGGGCGCATCGAGGCCGTGCACCCCGAGACGGCCGACGCCGCGACCATCGTGATCAGACCGGGACGGGGCTGGCGCGGCCACACGGCCGGTCAGTACGTGCGGATCGGGGTCGACGTCGACGGGGTGCGCCTGTGGCGTGCCTACTCCCTCACCTCGCCGACCGACCGCCAGGACGGGCGCGTCACGATCACCGTGAAGGCGATCCCGGACGGCAAGGTCAGCAACCACCTGGTCCGCAGGGCGAAACCGGGCACGCTGATCCAGCTCGACCAGGCGACCGGTGACTTCGTGCTGCCGCGGGCCAAACCCGCCAAGGTGCTCTACCTGACGGCCGGCAGCGGCATCACTCCCGTGATGGGCATGCTGCGCGACACCGAGTTCGACGACCTCGTCATGGTCCACTGCGCGCCGCGGCCGCACGACGTGATCTTCCGCGACGAACTGCACGCCCTGGTCGCGGACAAGAAGCTGCGGCTCACCGAGGTGCACACCGACACCGACGGCATGCTCGACATCGCCCGTCTCGACGAACTCGTGCCCGACTGGGCCGAGCGCGAGACCTGGGCCTGCGGACCCGCGGGCCTGCTCGACGCCGCCGAAGAGCACTGGACCGAGCACGGCGTCCAAGAGCGCCTGCACACCGAACGCTTCCGCCCCGGCATCGTCGTCACCGGCGACGGCGGCGAGGTCACGTTCAGCGCCACCGGCAAGACCGTCGACGCGGACGGCGCCACGCCGTTGCTGGACGTCGGCGAGGGGGCCGGCGTGCTCATGCCCTCCGGGTGCCGCATGGGCATCTGCTTCGGCTGCATCACGCCGCTCAAGGCGGGTGCCGTCCGCGACCTGCGCACCGGCGAGATCACCGAGGCCGAACCGGGCGTCCTCATCCAGACCTGCGTGTCCGCCGCGGCGGGCCCCTGCGACATCGAACGGTAGGAACAGCTTGACCGCCATCGACCCCACCGCCCACCTGACCGCGGAGCAGATCGAGGAGCTCGGCCGCGAGCTGGACGCGATCCGCGACGAGGTGATCGCCAGCCGTGGCGAGAAGGACGCCGCCTACATCCGCAAGGTCATCTCGGCGCAGCGCAAGCTCGAGCTGGCCAGCAGGGGCGTGCTGCTGTTCTCGTTCTTCCCGCCCGCGTGGCTGATCGGCACCGCCGGTCTGTCCGTGGCGAAGATCATGGACAACATGGAGATCGGCCACAACGTCCTGCACGGCCAGTGGGACTGGATGCGCGACCCGAAGATCCACTCCACCACCTGGGAGTGGGACCACGTCTCGCCGTCCGACCAGTGGAAGCACTCGCACAACGAGCTGCACCACACGTACACCAACGTGATCGGCAAGGACAACGACCTCGGCTACGGCATCATGCGCGTCGACGAGGACCAGAAGTGGCACCCGTTCCACCTCGGCCAGCCGCTGTGGAACTTCATCAACGCCTGCTTCTTCGAGTACGGCATCGCGGCGTACGACCTGGAGCTCGGCAAGAACCTGCACAAGCGCCGCCGCAACAACCCCGAGTTCCGCGCGCGGGCCAGGGCCGTGGGCCGCAAGATCCGCAAGCAGGTGCTCAAGGACTACGTGATCCACCCGCTGCTGTCGGGCCCGTCGTTCCTCACCACGCTCGCCGCCACGTTCACCGCGAACCTGGTCCGCAACATCTGGTCCCACTCGGTGATCATGTGCGGGCACTTCCCCGAGGGCGTGCAGGTCTTCGAGCGCCGGTCGATCAAGGGCGAGACGCGCGGCCAGTGGTACCTGCGCCAGATGATGGGCTCGGCGAACATCAGCGGCAGCAAGGCCATGCACTTCATGACCGGCAACCTGTCGCACCAGATCGAGCACCACCTGTTCCCGGACCTGCCGAGCAACCGGTACGCCGAGGTCGCGGTGAAGGTGCGCGCGCTGTTCGAGAAGTACGAGCTGGAGTACGTCACCGGGCCGCTGCCCAAGCAGGTGTTCTCCGCGTGGCGCAAGGTCGTCAGGCTGTCGCTGCCGAACAAGAAGCCCAAGGTCACGACACCGGACCGTGAGCAGGAGCTCCTCGCGGCCTGATGCCGGCAACTGGGTCAGCTCTTTCGGCCGTACCGGGGACAGGGGCCGGCTGTTCCCGAGCCGAAGGATCAGGGAGCCGACCTGGCGGCCTGCTCGACCTTCGCGCGGTAGGCCGCGCGGGCTTCCTCGTCGATCCGCTGCTCGTGTTCGGCGCGCAACCCGGTCCGGCCGTCGAGGCCCTCGCGCAGGATGTCGGCGTGCCCGGCATGCCGGATGGACTCGCCGAGGACATGGACCATGACGGCGAACAGGTTGGTGTCGGCATGAGGCTCCGGCCACCACGGCACGTGGCCGGGGGAGTCGAGGGGAAGCTCGTTGATCGTCGCGTCCGAGTGTTCCCACGTGCGCCGGTAGAACCCGATGATCTGATCGAGGGTCTCGTCCTCGGTCGCCCACAGATCGCCGCCGTCGGAGTCCTGCCACCGGGGCAGCGGTTCCGGGGAAGGGCGGTCGAAGACCTCGCCGAAGTACCTGGCCTCGACGGTGGCCACGTGTTTGACCAGGCCGAGGAGGTTGGTACCGGTCGCTGTCAGAGGCCGTCGGGCGTCGTACTCGGACAAGCCGTCGAGTTTCCAGAGCAGCGCCTCGCGGTCCCGCCGCAGTCTCCCGTGCAGGTTGTCCTTCGCGAACTCATCGATCATGCGGCATGAGCGTGCCATGGGCTGCTGGTGTCCTCAAAATCCCGCACGTGGTCCGCAACGACGGGAGCGGCGTGAAACCCCTGGCGCGGGGGGTGCGTTGGGTCGCCTCCGGACAGTGCGCCCACCATGCAGTGGGCCCTCACCTGGCGATCCACCGCCGACAGCCCCACTCTCCGCGCACTGGCCCAGACTGCCGCTGACCCCGGTCCCCTCCATGTGACGGCCGGTGACGGGCAGTCGACCAGATGGCTTCGGGCCACTGCCGACGGGCGGCGGTACCGCAGGTGATCGGCTGTAAGCTGCGGCGGTGCGCACGGTCGAGCTCCTGTTGGACGAGGCGGCAGAGCTGGCGGTCCGGGAGGCCTGGCGACGGCTGGCCGACGCGGGGCTGCCCAGTCAGGCGCGCCACCGCTCACCGACGAACAGCCCGCACCTCACCCTGGCCGCCTGCCCGGAGCTGACCGCCCCGATCCGCTGGGAGCTCGCCGAGGTGGCCGCCACCCTGCCGCTGCCGGTGCGGGTGACCGGCGTGGTCCGTTTCGAGCGGCCCACCTCGGTGCTGGCCTGGGCGCTGGACTGCGACTCGGCACTGGCCGGTCTGCACCGCCGGGTGTGGGAAGCGGTGGCCTCGGACAGCCCGCCCGGGACCCTCAACCCCTTTCACGAACCTGGGCGTTGGAGCCCGCACATCACCCTCGGCCGGACCCGGCGGGCCGGTGCCTTCGCCGGCCGGCGGGTTGCCGAACTGCTGCCGGCGCCGCCCCTGTCGGCCCGGCTCACCACCCTGCGCAGCTACGACACCGAGACCGGCGCCCTGGAGGTGCTGGAGCCCCGCCCCTGAGACGCCGTCCCCGCGGTGTCGACATGAGCACTCCTCCGCCTTCGTACTCATACGGAGAGGCGTCCGACACCGTCGTGCCGACAGGACGACGGTTCCCGCAGCCGGCATGACGGCAAAGCGCCGATCCGCGGGAGCAGCCACCTCTTCGACCAGGGAGAAGACATGCACACCATCCGCCGGATCTTCAGCGTGGGAACGGCCGCGTTCGTACTCGGGGCAGGGCTCTTGGCCGGTTCTTCCGGTGCGGCTCAGGCGGCGGCGTCCGACTGCACGGGAGGCCGGAACGGTTTCACCGACATCCCCGACAGCCTCAGCGGCCGGGGTGTGGCGGGGGCGGGAGCGCTGGTGGTCAGCGGTCCCCACGCCGTCGCCTCGTGGGCGATGCAGAGCGGCAACGTCGGCGGCAGACAGATGGGGTGGGGCGTCCTGAGCACCGGAGGAGGCGGCGATTGGGGCCCCGGCGCCAGGGCCAGCGTCTGGATGTACGTCACCAACGACAACAAGGCGACGTCGATCCTGTGCGGCCCGTTCGAGGTGAGGTCGGCCGGCACCAGGATCACGACCCCGGCCTACCCGACCAGCAGCTCGGCGAGCCGGGCCTTCCAGGTCTGCGCGGTCCTGTCCAGCCCCAGCGAGATCGCCGGCGCAAGCTGCACCCCCTGGTGGTAGGCCGTCGCCGGGAAACCCCTCCGCCCCCGGCACCGACCTGGTCCTGCACCGCCGCCGATCGCTGCCCCACCATCCCGACGGCACGGTCAGAACATGGTGTTGCCGTTCTTGGAGGTCGGTGGGACGAGCTGGAGGACGTCCCAGTGCTCGACGATCTTGCCGGCCGCGTCGAAACGGAAGATGTCGATGCCGGCGTACTCCTCGGCGGGCCAGGTCTGGTGGCAGTGCAGGATCACGTGGTCGCCTTCGGCGAAGGCGCGTTTGACCTCCACCCGCTTGCCCGGGTACTCGGCGGCCATCCGCTCGAAGTAGTCGATGAACGCCTGCTTGCCGTCGCCGACGTGTGGATTGTGCTGGATGTAGGTGTCGCCGACGAACTGGTCGATGGCCTCGGCGGGGCGGCACTGGTTGAACATCAGGTCGTAGAACGCCTTGGCCGTGGCCTTGTTCTCCTCCGGGTCGCTCATGGTGCCTCCGTAGGGTCGGGTGTCAGGTGCGGCGAGGTGAGTGCGTCGAGCAGGTGGTCGGCCCCGACGGGCACGGGCAGGGTCCGGCCGGCGAGGTCGGCGGGGGTTCCGGGGTGGGTGGGGTTGACGCGTATCAGGCGCGAGTGGGGGAAGCGACGCGTCAGGTGTTCACCCGGCCATCGAATCACGCCGGGGGTGTTGAATCCGGCGCCGAATTCCAGGATGAGCAGGCGGGTGTCGGCGGGGGCCGTTCCCAGCCAGTGCTGGAGGCGACGGCCCGCCGGGAGGTAGGGGGCGTCGACGAATTCGGGACCGGTACGGACGTTGATCTCGACCTCCCCGCCGCAGTTCGGGCAGCGGGGCAGGGCGGTCGAGTCCGTCACGGCACCGGTGGCCGGGCCGTATGCGGCGAGGAGCCGCGCGATGAGGGGCAGGCTGTCCCAGGTGGCGGGGGTGCACGGGGTGGCGCACTGGTAGCGGCCGTAGTCGCCCTGGGGTGTGAAGACCCGGTCGGGGGCGAAGCCGCTCCGGGCGAAGAGGGCGTCCACGTTGGATGTCATCACCCAGTGGTCCTTGTCGCCGACGAGGGAACGCAGCTGTCGGTAGAGGGGGTTGGGGCCGGGGGAGTAGCGGATGTCATTGATGTGGACGGCCCAGTAGCCCCACAGCAGGGCGGGCGGCAGAGGGACGCCGACCAGGTAGCGGGAGCGCAGGCCGAGGCCGTGCAGGGCGGGGAAGAGTTCCCGGAAGCGGTCTTCGTCGCCGTAGTCGTAACCGGCGGCGGCGCTCAGGCCGGCGCCGGCGGTGATCAGGACACGGTCGGCCTCGCTGAGCCAGGTGCGGATCGTGTCGGCGGCGGCTGCCGACACGGAGGTGAGCTGGTTCATCGGGGCCGGGCTCCTTCGGTCAGGGCGTGACGGTAGGCGGCGAGGTCCTGGTCCGCGTACACGTTGAAGATCACGCGGTCGAACCGTTCCGGGTGGAGGTCGAGCCAGTCGGCCACGGTGTCCAGGGCGACGCGGGCGGCCGGTGCCCTGGGGTAGCCGAAGACGCCGGTGCTGATGCCGCAGAACGCGACGCTGCGTATCTCGTCCACTTCGGCCGCGAGGTCGAGACAGGCACGGTACGCGGACGCCAGTGCCCGCTGGTGGAGCGGGAGCACGGGGCCGTCGACGATCGGGCCGACGGTGTGCAGGACGTAGCGGGCGGGCAGGTGGTAGCCCCGGGTGATCTTGGCCGTGCCGGTGGGCTCCGGGTGACCCTGTAGGGACATGATCGTGTGGCAGTCGGTCCGCAGCCGGGGGCCGGCGGCAGCGTGTATGGCGTTGTCGATGCAGGGGTGCATCGGGGCGAAGCAGCCGAACAGGGCGCTGTTGGCGGCGTTCACGACGGCGTCCGCGCCGAGGGTGGTGATGTCGCCCTGCCACAGCACCGTCCGGTCGGCGGCCCGGTAGGCGGTGTGGGGAAGCGTGTCGCGGACGGTGGGCGACGAGGTGGCGTCGGCGGTGCCGCGCGCCAGGCGTTCGCCGGCCAGCAGCGTCTCCAGCGCACAGGCGGCCCCGGTGGGCAGTGGGCCCGGTTCCCGGACTGTCAGCACGGCGCGCAGGAGCTGCCGGGCGGCGGCATCGTCGAGCCGGTCCGCCGCACCGGGGCGCAGCCCGGCCCGCACAGCCGCCGGGTCGTCGCCCAGCAGGCCGAGTGCCTCGCGGACCAGGTCGGCGGGCCGACCCTGCGGGCCGGGACCGGCGGCGGGCCGGAACGGCTCGTCGAGGGCGATGGCGCTGCGGTAGGCGGCGAGCGGCAGCGGGGTCGCGTACACGGTGGTCCTCCGGGCGGGTGGGCGCAGGCCGGCCTTCAGGCTGGATCGAGGTGGGTGATCGTCAGGCCGGAGGCTTCTCACTGCTTTCCGACGCCGATGGATGCCGGAGGCGCTGACACCTCCAAGCTAGGGCTGTTGAACAGGCCGAATCGGATACGATCGCGACTCGTGATGGTCAAAAACCGACATGATGTCGACGGAGGAATCCCGGTGGTCTCCTTCGCCGCGCCCGTCGGCACCCCCGCCGGTGTCGAGGTGCTGTCCCTCGCCGACCTCCGCCACCGCGTGCCGGGCGAGCGGCTCACGGTCCCCCAGCGCCCGGACTTCCATCACCTGATCACGCTCACCGGCGGAACCCTGCGGCACACGGTCGACTTCACCGCCTACGCCCTCGAACCCGGCTCATGGCTGTGGGTTCGCCCCGGCCAGGTCCAGCAGTGGGGCGACCTCACCCACGCGGAGGGCACCCTGATCCTTTTCCGCCAGGACTTCCTCGACCCGGCCACCAGCGCGGGCGCCCGCATGGAAGACCCGCACGCGCCGATCCTGCGCCGGCCCCTGTCCGACGACGCCCAGGCCCTGCGACTGGCCGCCGACCATCTCACCGCGGAGTTCCACGCACTCGGACAGCTGCCCCTGGAGATCCATACCGCTGCCGTGCGTCACCTGCTGGCCGTCCTCGTCCTGCGACTGGCCCACCTCACCGCACCCCTCGGCAGCCCCGCCCCCGAACCCGACGCCACCTACCTGCGCTTCCGCGACGCGGTGGAACAGGACTTCGCCCGCACCCGCCGGGTCGAGGACTACGCCGACGCGCTCGGCTACTCGTCCCGCACGCTCTCCCGCGCCACCCTTGCCGCCGCCGGACTCGGCGCCAAGGAGTTCATCGACCGCCGGGTCGTCCTCGAAGCCAAGCGCCTCCTGGTCCACAGCGATCGGACGGCCGCCCGGATCGCCGACCGCCTCGGCTTCTCCAGCGCCACCCACTTCAGCAAGTACTTCCGCCAGCGCACCGGACAGACCCCGATCGCCTTCCGCGACGCGGTCCGCGGGCACACTCCTCGGTGAGGGTCGTCCGGCTCGGTGCGCGTGGTCGACGGGGAGCCGGCGGGGTGCTACTTGCCGACCAGTGACATGTGGTGCTCGTTGTAGCGGTCTCCCTGTACCCCGACGCGACCGGCGAGTTCGTCGAGGTCGGCCAATTCGTCGGCGGAGAGCGGCAGTCGGGTGGCGCCGATGTTCTCCTCGACGCGAACGGTGCGCCGGGTGCCGGGAATCGGGACGATCGACGGGTGCTGCGCGAGCAGCCAGGCGAGCGCGACCTGACCCGGTGTGGCGTCCTTGGCCTGCGCGAGCCTCGCGACGTGCTCGACGAGTGCCTGGTTCGCCGCCCGGTTCTCGGCCGTGAACCGCGGGATGTTCGTACGGACGTCGTCGGCGGCGAAAGACGTCGACGCGTCCACCGTGCCGGTCAGGAAGCCCTTGCCGAGCGGGCTGAAGGGCACGAACCCGATACCGAGTTCCGCGCAGGTCGGCAGGACCTCCGGCTCGGGATCCCGGGTCCACAGGGAGTACTCGCTCTGCACCGCCGTCACCGGGTGGACCGCGTGAGCACGGCGGATGGTCTGCGCACTGGCTTCCGAGAGCCCGAAGCCGCGCACCTTGCCTTCCTCGACCAGTTCGCCCACCGTGCCGGCGACGTCCTCGATCGGCACGTCCGGATCCACGCGGTGCTGGTAGAACAGGTCCAGCGTCTCGACCCTGAGCCGTTTGAGGGAGGCCGCGGCGACGGCGCGGATCTGCTCGGGCCGGCTGTCGAGCCCGGCGGGGGCGCCGTTCTCGATGTGGAATCCGAACTTGGTGGCGATCACCACCTGGTCCCGCACCGGAGCGAGGGCCTCGCCGACCAACTCCTCGTTGACGTAGGGGCCGTACACCTCGGCGGTGTCGAAGAACGTGACTCCGCGGTCGACGGCGTCACGGAGCACGGCGATCATGTCGGTGCGATCGCCGGGATTGGGGCCGTAACTCTGGGACATTCCCATGGCGCCGAGACCGATGGCGGAGACACGCAGGTCGCGTCCGAGCTTTCGGGTGTGCATCTTTCTTTCCTCCCTGTCGCTGCTGCTGTGAATTCCGGTAGTCGAGCCCGTACCCCGCACCTGCGGTCGTCAGCGCCCCGATCGTCGGGGCCTCCGAACCGCGGCAACTGGTGGATGCACCTCGGAACGCGACCGGCATGAGCGCCGCCGACCGTCCGCCGGCGCGCTGAGAGCCGGCTCACTCCACCTGTTCGCGCCCGGTGAGGCGCACCTCTTCGTTGTCCAGGGCCGCCTGGAGCCGGCGCAACACGGTGTCGTCGATGTTGCGTTCGTCGCGCAGGCGGACGACAGTGGCGCGCTTGTGGGCGATGAGAGCGAGGCGGAGGTCGGTGTAGTGGCGGTTGTGGAGCAGGGCTGGATCTCCGTCGGAGCCCGCGCCTCTGGCCCGTACGGCGGCCAGGTGGGCCTCGTACTCCTGGCGCAGCCACTCCATGACCTTCGGTGTGGTGCCGAGTTCGCCGGCGAGCCGTGGGAGAGCCTGGAGGGCTTCCTCGGTCGCCGTGGTGTCGGCGAGGATCTCCTCCTCGTCGACGGACGTGTCGTGCGGCAGCCGCGCCCAGCGCACCACGCGCGGCAGCAGCAGTCCCTGCACCACGAGGGTCGCCACGATGACGCCGGAGGTGACGAAGACGATGAAGTCGCGGTCGGGGAAGGGAGCGCCGGAGTCGAGGACCTCGGGCACCGAGAGCGCCACGGCGAGCGACACCGCGCCCCGGAAGCCCGCGAACCCGCTGACCACCCGCGCCCGGTGACTCATTCTCCGCAGCCGTTGCTCGGGGCGCCGGTCGATCGCGCGGATCAGATAGGCGGAGGCGAACAGGAACGCGAACCGGACCGCGACCAGGACCACGCTGACCGCGGCGATCGCCGTCAGGGCGTCCTGGAGGTCGGACCGGTTCAAGTGGCGCAGCGCGTACTGGAGTTCCACGCCGACCAGGACGAACAGGGCGCCGTTGATGATGAAGGTGAGCAGTGGCCAGAACGCCAGGGCCTGGCGTCGGTGCTCGGCGCGGATGAGGCTCGGAGCCACCTGGGCCATGATCAGCCCGCTGACGACGACCGCGAGCACGCCGGAGGCGTGGATGAACTCGGCGAGCAGATAGGCGGTGAACGGTGCCAGGATCATGACGAGGTTGCCCAGCAGAGGATCCTCCAGGCGTCGCCGCAGGTTCATGTTGACCCAGGCGACCGCCACACCGACCGCGGCCCCTCCGCCGTACGCCAGCAGGAACAGCGCGCCGACGTGCGGAAGGGTGAGGTGTTCCTCGCCGACGGTGATGCCGACCGCCAGGCCGAAGATGACCAGGGCGGTGCCGTCGTTGACGAGGCTTTCCGCACGCAGCACGGTGACCTGACGGCGCGGCAGCGAGCGGGCCAGTACGCCCACCGCCGTCGCGTCGGTGGGCGCGACCGCCGCGCCCAGCGCCCATGCGGGCCCCCACGGCAGCCCGAGCGCGTGCCCGGCGGCCGCGACGGCGCCTGCGGTGAGGATCACCAGGACCGTGCTGAGCAGGACGATGCCGCGCAGATTCGTGCGGATCTCCCGCATGGACGTGGTGAGGCTCTCCCAGTACAGCAACACCGGCAGGAAGAGCAGCAGCACCACTTCCGGGGGAAGCTGCGTCTGGCGCACGGCGGGGACCAGCCCCAGCAGAGCGCCCACCACCAGCAGCACCACCGGCGGCGCGACGCCCAGGCGCTGCGCGAGGAACTGGCCGACCAGCACGGCCACGCCCAGAAGCACGACGAGTTCGAGACCGATCACGGGGCTTGCTCCCGCATCGGGCGGACGATCGGCGGGAGTTCAGTGAGCGGTTCGCCGAGGTGGGTTCGGGTGATGCCGAGCGAGTCCTCGAAGACGCGATAGTCGGTGATCAGGCCGTCGGTGACGGTGAAGCGCAGGATCATCTCGCTCGCGGTGAGGGACCGCCGGATCTCCTCCGGTCCGGTGCGGCTCCCGGCCCAGGGGGTCAGCGCCGGATCGCCCGGGACGGTCCACGTCGCGTCGGGAGCGAAGTGGGCGAGGATCCGCTCCAGGTCGCGTGTGCCGAAAGCGTCGAAGTACGCCTCGACGGTGGCGATCGCCTCGCTGGTCATGACTGGCGGTCCGTTCTGGTCAGTGACTGCGGCCGTCGAAAAGCCGTTGCCGCTCGGTGGTCCGGTGAGTGAGATCTGCCTGTTCGAGCCCCCGGCGGCATCAGCCGGAGTGGTCGGACTTCTCCACGATCTCCTTGAGCTGGTTCATCGCCGTCATGGCGTTGGGCCATCCCGCGTAGAACGCCAGATGGGTGATGGCCTCGACCGGCTCGTCTGCGGTCACGCCGTTCTCCAGCGCCTTGCCGAGGTGGAAGCCGAGCTGGTCGGTCCGGTAGAGGGTGGCGAGCGCGGTGACGGTGACCAGGCTGCGGTCGCGCGGGGACAGGCCGGGCCGTTCCCAGATGTCGCCGAACAGGACGGTGTCGGTCACCTCCGCGAGCTTGGGGGCGAACTCCTGGATGGCCGGCGGCGCGAACTTCTTCCGTTCGGACATGAGGTGGTGCTCCTTGCACGTGGGGGGATTTCAGGCGCGGCATCTACGCGTTCTCGGATGCGCTGTCGGCGACGTTCGGAAAGAATTCCGACCAGGCTAGGCCGTCCCGCCTGATGCAAGGCTGATTCTCTCCGTAGGGCGATTTCGGTCGCCGAACACGCCGTCGATCCTGCCATCCTCGCGGGAACCCGCAAAGGGGAGAATTACAGCCGGAGAACCACTTATCCAGGGGAGGAATTCTTACCCCCGTCCCGGAGACCGAGCGGTGTGACACTGGCGTCATGGCCGGCGACCCGCATCCGAACGAGCTGGGATCCTTCCTCAAGGCGCGGCGGGCCGAGTTGAGTCCGCGCACCGTCGGCCTGCCCGACACCGGCGGCCGGCGGGTCCTCGGCCTGCGCCGGGAGGAGGTCGCCCTGCTCGCCGCCATCAGCACCGACTACTACACACGGCTGGAGCAGGGCCGCATCCAGCCGTCCACGTCGGTGCTCCCCGCCCTGGCCCGTGCCCTGCGGCTGTCCGATCACCAGCGTGACCACCTGTTCGAGCTGGCCGGGCGGCAGAGGACACGCCACCGCCGCCCGGCCGCGCAGAAGGCGCACCCGCAGTTGCGCCGCCTGCTCGACGACCTCACCGTGAGCCCCGGCGTGGTGATCGGCCGCCGTATGGACATCCTGGCGTGGAATCCGCTCGCCGCCGCCCTGCTCACCGACTTCGCGAAGGTGCCGGAAGACCAGCGGAACTGCGCCCGCATCCTTTTCACCGACCCGTCCATGCGGACGCTGTACGCAAACTGGCGTGCGGTCGCCCGTGGCTGTGTGTCCCAGCTGCGCATGACGGCCGCCAAGTACCCGGACGATCCGCGGCTGACCACTCTCGTCGGCGAACTCTCCATGCAGGACGAGGACTTCGGGCGATGGTGGGGAAGCCGTCGCGTGCCGTCCCGCGGCTTGGGCATGAAGAGGTTCCACCACCCCGTCGTCGGCGAACTCGTCCTCGACCGGGACATGTTCACCTGCGGCAGCGATACCGATCAGGAACTCGTCGTCTGGACGGCGGCGCCCGGCACGCCGTCGTACGACGGACTGCGCGACCTCGCCTCACGCGCCGCCGGTCAGGTCGACTGACGTAGAAGTCTGAACCGGCCGAACTGAACTCGGTAAAGACCGGGGTGATTGCCGGAGCCTGGGAGGAAACTCTCCCCCTCATTTTCCGGATGAACGCTGCGACACTGGCTGCTATGTACAGCAAAGAACATTCGCCTGAACTAGGAGAGTTCCTCAGGGAGTGCCGAGCCCAACTCAGCCCGCGGACCGTGGGCCTGCCAGAGTCCGGGGCGTCCCGGCGCGTGCCGGGGCTGCGCCGAGAGGAGGTCGCTCGACTGGTGGGGATCAGCGCCCACTCCTACGCACGGCTGGAGCAGGGGCGTACCCCTGTGCCGAGGTCGGTGCTCCTCGATCTCGTCCGTGTCCTGCAACTCGACGACGAGCAGCGTGACCATCTGTTCGCACTGGCCGCGCGTGGCGGGTACGAACCGCGCTGCCGCCCGGCGCGGAAGGTCCACCCGCAACTCAGGCGCATCCTGGACGACTTGGCGACGACCCCCGCAGTCGTCCTGGGGCGGAACTTGGACATCCTCGCCTGGAACCCGCTGGCGGCCGCCCTGCTCACCGACTTCGACCGGATCCCGGAGAAGAGGCGCAACTACGCACGGCTGCTGTTCACCGACCCCGCCTTCCGGGAGCTGTACCTCGACTGGAGGACGAACGCCCGAACCTGCGTCGCCCATCTGCGTCTTGAGGCCGCCAGGCGCCCTGGCGACCCCGGGTTGGCCGCACTCGTCGGCGAACTCTCGGTGGCCGACGCCGACTTCCGGCAGTGGTGGGCAGGCCGCCGGATGACCGGCCTGCGGATGGGGACCAAGAGGCTGCGACACCCGCTCGTCGGCGACCTCACCCTCGACTGGGACAGCCTGACCTGCACAGCCGACCCCGCACAGAAGCTGCTGATCTCGACCGCCGCGCCCGGGAGCCCCTCTCATGACGGGCTGCTCTTCCTGGCGTCGTGGACCGCGGACCCGCGCACACCGGCCCGGGACACGACGACTTGAGCGGGCCGGTGGCCGACGGCGGGCGGTGTGTACGTCACCGGCCGCCGCCTCACCGCACGGACGTGCCCCGGATCAGAACGTCAGGACCAGCCGGCCCCGCACACCGCCCGCGGCGAGGATCCGGTGCGCCTCGGCGGCCTGTTCCGCCGGGAACGTCCTGGCGACGCGGAGGGTGATGAGGCCTTCCTCCACCTGCCGGCGGAGCCGGTCGAGCTTGGCGTGCTCCCGGGCGTAGCTGAACACGACGATCGGCTGGTAGACGATGCCTCGCTCGCCGGGGCCGTCGTAGCCGCGCAGCGTCACCACTCGGCCGCCGTCGCGCACCGCCCGGGCGGTGAGAGCCCCGAGCGACGCGGCGTCGAGGAGTCCGTCGACGCCCTCCGGGACCTCCGCGCGTACCCGGTCCGGGTACTCGGCGCCGCGACGCAGGACGACGTCGGCACCGAGTTCCTTGACCAGGGGCTCGTCCTGCTCGGAGGCGTCGGCCACCACCCGCAGCCCGTCCGCCTTGGCCAGCTGGACGGCGTAGCCGCCCACCGCGCCGGCCGCTCCGGTGATCGCGACGGTCCTGCCGGGCTCCAGGCCGAGCGTGTCCAGGGCCAGGCGCGCGGTCAGGCCGTTCATCGGGAGGGACGCGGCCTGCGCGTCGCTCGCGCCGTGGGGCGCGCGGACCACCGACTGCGCCGGGAGCACGACCTGCTCGGCGTACGCACCGTGGGAGCCGTCGGGGAGCACGATCGCCAGCACACGGTCACCGACGCTCAGGTCCGTGTCCGTTCCCGCGCCTATCTGGTCCACGATTCCCGCGGCTTCCATGCCGGGAACGAACGGAGGCCGCGCGTCCGGCGACCTGGCGGGTCCGCCGCGCTGGAGGGCGTCGACCGCGTTGACGGTCGCCGCATGCACCCGGATGCGCACCTCGCCGGGACCGGCCTCGGGCGCGGGCAGCTCCAGGACCCGCAGCACCTCCGGCCCGCCGAATTCCGTGAAACCTACAGCCTTCATGGGAAGCACCTCGTTGATCAGCCTGCGGTCGTTGAGGTATCCGACCCTTCCGTCTCGCGCCCGCCCGGAGAAGGGGATGGTTCTTGGCTGGGATGCGGCCAGAGAGGGGACGGATCCGTCCCCCCTGTGGCATGAGCACGGACGGGCTCAGGTGGCGGTGTCGAGCGTCGTCGATGATTCCTGGTCCGCGGCCCAAGAGGCGAGGAGGCGCAGCCTGTCATGGGAGGGGGTGCCGGGCTCGGCGTTCCAGACGATGATGTGCTGGTCGGGGTCCGTGCCACAGGTGAGGGTGTTCCAGTCGAGCGTCAGCTCGCCCACCACCGGGTGCCGGAGCTTCTTGACGCCCTTGCCCCGCATCGCGACATCATGCGCGGTCCACCACTGCCGGAACTGCGCGTCACGGACGGAAAGCTCCTCGACCAGGGCGGTCAGGCGCTGGTCACCCGGATAGCGCGCGCTCTCCATGCGCAGCTGCGCGATGGCGAGGCGGGTGACCTCCTCCCAGTCGGCGTACAGCGTGCGCATCCAGGGTTCGGTGAACAGCAACCGGAGAAACACGCGTTCCGGCTCCGGGTAGCGCCCGAAATCGGTCCACAGAGCGGCGGCGAGCCGGTTCCAGCCCAGGATGTCGGTACGCCGGCCGATGACGAAGGCCGGCGAGGCGGTGAGATCGTCCAGCATGCGCTGCAACTGCGTGTCCACCTGCTGACGCTCACCCGACGCGGACGAGCGCGCCGTCTGCTTCGCCGCGAGGTCGAAGAGGTAGGTGCGCTGGTCGTCGTTCAGACGGAGCGCCTGGGCGATCTCGTCGAGCAGGGGAGCGGACGCTTGCAGCCGGCCCTGCTCGATCCGCGTGTAGTACTCGGTGCTGATCGCGGCGAGAAGCGCCACTTCCTCACGGCGAAGGCCGCTCACCCGCCGCCGCTGCCCTCCGCGCAGACCGACCTCGGTGGGGCTGAGCTCGCCGCGACGGGCCTTGAGGAACTCACCCAGCTCGTTCAGATGAGGGTTGCGGTTCATGATGTGCAGCCTCGCACAGAAGCCCGGCGTTGTAAGGGGGAGAGATCGTGCCTACGTTGGGCTTTACCTCTTCATGAAAAGGGTCCCGGCTCCTGCCTGCAAGGCAGCGGGCGTCACGAGGACTCGGCGGCCCGGAGTCGGCGGCCCGGAGTCGCCTGCCGGGCCGCCGGGGAAGAGCACGGGATCGCCGTCAGCTCAGCGCCTTCACCACTTCCTGGGCCAGCGGGACCGCCGAGCCCGGGTTCTGGCCGGTGTACAGCGTGCGGTCGGTCTCGACATGCGGGGCGAACGGCTCGCCCTCGCGGTAGTCCGCGCCGAGTTCGTCGACGAGGCGGTCCTGGAGCAGCCACTTCGCGCGGTCCGCGAGACCGTTCAGCTTCTCCTCGGCGTTGGAGAGACCGGTCAGGCGGTAGCCGGCGAACGGGGACGTTCCGTCCGGGCCGACGGTGGCGAGCAGCGCCGCGGGGCCGTGACACACGAGGGACACCGGCTTGCCCGAGGCGAGCCACGCGGTGAGCAGCTCGCCGGAGGCGGCGTCGTCGGGCAGGTCCTCCATCGGGCCCCAGCCGCCGGGGTAGAACACGGCCGCGTAGTCGTCGATGTCGACGTCCTCGATGCGCATCGGGTGCGCCAGCTCGGTCGCCTCGCGCAGCGCGGTCCGCATGCGCTCGGCGCCCTCCTCACCGCCGTTGAACTCCGGGGTGAGGCTGAGCGCGTCCGCCGTGGGCGGCACGCCGCCGGGCGTCGCCGCCGCGATCTCGAACCCGGCCTCCTTGAAGACCTGGTACGGGCCGATGGCCTCCTCGGCCCAGAAGCCGGCCGGCTGCCGGGTGCCGTCGGCCAGCGTCCAGTGGTCGGACGCCGTGATCACGAAAAGGATCTTCGCCATGGGGAGCTCCTGATACGGGGTGGTGGTGGGCCTCAGCCCTTGAGGGCTTCCTGGAGGATGTGGCTGTCGGCGGCCTGCCGCATGCTCACGGCCTTGCCGTCGCGGACGGTCCACAGGTGGATGAACCGCACGTCGGCCTGGCCGCCGGTCTTCGTCTCGGCGTGGTAGTGCCCGTACACGAAGACATGGCCTTCGTCGTCCGCGAAGAACTCCTCGGGCACCGCGCCGAAGGACACGATGTTCGACATCGGCGTGCCGAAGAAGTCCTTCGCCACGCTGTCCCAGCCGTGGTAGACGCCGCTGTTCGGGAAGCCCGGGGTGATGTCCCACACCAGGTCCGGGGCGATCACCTCCTCGATGACCTCGGGTGCCATCCGGGACTCGTAGACCCGGCGGATGAGGGCGAGGTGCGGGGCGTCGGACATGGTTGCTCCTTGAAGGGGTGGTGAATCGGAATGAGGTGAGGAAGGTCCTGTGATCAGGCGGCGAGGGCGGCCCGCCCGGCCCGGAAGATCGCGGCCTGGCCTGCCACGCGCGCGCCGAGGTGCTCCGCGGTGGCGATGTCCGACCGGTGGACCGCCTCCGGGCCGGCGTCGGTCGGGCTCTGGGCGCCGGCGCCCATGAAGAAGCCGAGCCGGTTGATGTCGTCCTCGCTGCCCTTGGTGGAGTCCCAGCCCGGCATCAGCCCGAGGCTGATCCAGTGCATGCCGTGCTGGGCGGCCATCGTGGCGAAGTAGCCCAGGGTCGACGACTTGTCGCCGTTCTTGGCACCGGAGTTGGTGAAGCCGGCGGCGAGCTTGTCCACCCAGGCGTGGGCGAACCAGCGCCTGCTGCTGGCCTCGGCGAAGTCGTGGAACGCGGCGGAGGCGGTGCCCATGTAGGTGGGGGCGCCGAAGATGATCCCGTCGGCGGCGTCCAGCTGCGCCCACTGCTCGTCGGTGATGCCGTCGACGGCGATCAGGAACACCTCGGCGCCGGCTCCCGCCGCGCCGCGCGCCACGGCTTCGGCGACGACGGCCGTGTGGCCGTAGCCCGAATGAAAGGCGACGGCGATCGTGGTGCGGCGGGAATCGGACATGGTGACAGGGCTCCTCGAAGGTCTCGATCTCGACGCGAACAAGCTTTGCATCGGAAGAGCGTGCTGTGAGGGGTAAGAAGTTCTCCCCTGTCTGCGGTTTTATCCCGATGGCGGCGGCGAACTTCGGCTCCTGGAAGACCCCACGACCCGCGTGGAAGACGCCCGTTGCGTGGTCGATTTCCTCAGCACGCTTCCGTTCGTCGATGCCGACCGAATGGGAGTTTTCGGCATCTGTGCCGGGGGCGGCTACGCCATCAGCGGGGCCCAGACCGAACGCCGCTTCAAGGCGGTGGCCACCGTCAGCGCGGCTCTCATGGGCGAAGGTTCCAGGGGCTTTCTGGGGCAACTTTCCCCGGTCGCCGAGCAGATCGGAACGCTGGAAACGGTCGCCGACCAGCGGACGGCGGAAGCGCGAGGAGGAAAGCCGCTTTACGCACCGTTCGTGCTGGAAACCTTGGACGAGATCGACGAGGACACGCCGGACCTTCTGCGCGAGGACTACTACCGGACTCCTCGCGGTCAGCAACCCAATTCCAAGGGCCGTTTCCTGCTGACCCAACCGATGCTTCTCATCGCGGGAAGCAAGGCGGACACGAAGATATTCAGCGACCAGGCGTACGAGCTTTACCAGGGGCCGAAAGAGCTGTTCGTCGTCGTGGGTGCGAGTCATAGGGCCATGTACGACGTGCCCGTGTACGTCGACCAGGCGATCGACAGGATGGGGATCCTCGGTGTCCGACCCCGGCACGCCGTCCGCCCTGGCCGGCAGGGCCGCCGAACCGTCGAAGTCCTTCAGCCGCAGCGCCGCCGCCGACGCGAAGATCACCGTCCCCTCCGGGAAGGGGCGACCGGCCCCGGCCCATTCCGCTGTGAGCCCCGGGCACACCCGCCCCACTCGCCCCGGGGCCGGGCGGGTGTCATGCCGCGGACGCGTGCCACCAGGCGGGCTTCGCACCAGCCTCCTCGTCGGTGGGCTCCACGATGCCCAGGGCCGTGCGCAGCGCCCGCACCGCGTGGTGCAGACGTGACTTGACGGTGCCCGGCGGGACGCCGAGCACGAGCGCCGCCTCACGCGTCGACCTGCCGGCGTAGTACGTCTCGTACAGCACCTCCCGGTGCTTGGACGACAGCCCCTGGATCGCGTCCTCCAGGACCATCGCGGACAGGATCCGGTCGACGTCGTCGGGCTTCGCCAGTGACTCGTTCAGCCAGACGCTGCCGTCGACCTCCTGGGCGCGGATCATGCGCAGCCGGTACTCGTCGATGGCGATGTTGCGGGCCACCCGGAACAGCCACCCCCGCAGCGGCTCGCCGCCCCCCCCACGTCCTGAGTGCGCCAGCAGCGCAGCAGGGTCTCCTGCACCACGTCCTCGGCTCTGTGCCGCAGAGAGTTGGCACACCTCCGCCGAGGAACTCGTCACCGCCGTCGTCGCGCTGGTCGCCGACCCGAACCGGCGGGCGTGGCCGACCCTGTCCGTCTGAACGCTCTGAACGCTCCGAACGCTGCGGCGGTCGAGCCGGCTTGCTCGGCTGTGAAGCGACCTCCCGGGCCATCGAGCCGACGCCGCCGGTCAGGGCGCTGCCGGTGCCCCCGTGGGCCGAGCGGGGATCCGGCGATGGATGTCCTCGATCAGGTCCCGCATCGCCATGTGGAAGATCTCGGCCTGGTGTTCGCCGACGAAGGAGGTGTGCCCGAAGACTTCCAGGACGACCATGCCGTGCATGTGCCCCCACGCGCTGAGGAGGAGGGCGGTCGCAGGAGGCGGCAGTGTCTCGGGGCCGTGCGGAAGCAGCGTTCCCAGATGAGCCTGGAGGGTCGGTGAGAGCACCCGGGTGTCCGCCGCGGCCAGTTGTGCGGCGGTGAACCCGTCGAACATCTCGCGCTGGAAGACCTCGCTCATCCGGCGCATCGCCTGAGTGGTCGGGCCCTCGGCGGCGGCCTCATAGTGACGCAGCGGTGCTCCGTACAGCAGTTGGAACCGCTCGACGTGCGTGACGGCCCAGCGGCGATAGCTCTCGGCGGCGGCCATGAACCGCAGCGGAGCCGGTTCCTCCGCCGCGGTTTCGACAGCTGCCGCCACGGCGTCGGCCAGGTCCTCGTACGCCTTGGCGACGAGAGCCGTGACGAGGGCGTCCCGGTTCGGAAAGTAGTGGTAGAGGCCCTGCACGGTCATGCCCAAGCTGCGGGCGACCGCTCTCAGGGACAGGGCGTGCGGCCCGTGCTCGGCCATGTGTTGTTCGGCCGCCGCCACGATCTCCTGGGTGGCGACGGCCCGGCGTCGCTGGCGCAGGGATGGCGGGACCGTCGCGTAGGCGTCTGCGGACATGCGGCGATCCTACGGCAACTACCGGACGGCGTATCGGAAAACTGCTGCCTGCTGAAAAACCTGACAGTGTCAGGTAAATCTCCTGCTGCTAAAAATCCCGCTGTCTCACTAGCGTCGTTCCTGACGGCGAAGAGCGCGGCGCCGAGCCCTCGTCGAGGGCCGCTGTAGGCCGGCGGGGGCGAAGAGCTCCGCGACACATCGCGCCGGCGCTCCCGCCTCGCCGCCGACAGTCCTCGTCTTTCGCAGAAGAACGTTGAAGGAGATCATCCATGTTCGAACGTATGGCCGAATTAGCGATTCGCCGGTCCCGGCTGGTCCTGGTCGTCGCCACCCTGGCCGTGGCCCTCATGAGCGTGCTCGGCGCGGGCGCCTTCGACAAGCTGAAGGGGGGCGGCTTCGACGACCCCGCTTCCCCCTCCACCCGGGCGACGGCGGTCATCGGCGACAAGTTCGGCGGCGAGACCAACCTCATCCTGCTGGTCACGTCCCCCGACGGCCGCATCGACACGTCCGCCGCCAAGGAGAGCGGCCAGGCTCTGGTGGCCGAGCTCAAGAAGGACGAACGGCTCGCCAACGTCGTCTCGTACTGGGAGACGAACAGCCCTGACCTGCGCTCCGAGGACGGCCGCGAGGCCCTGGTGCTCGCCCACGTCATGGGCGACACCACGGAGCAGCGGAAGAACTCCATCGAGGTCCTCGACGCCTACAGCGGCACCTACGACAAGAACCTCACCGTGCAGGCCGGCGGAGGCGCCGCCGTGGGCGCCGACCTGTCGAACCAGGTGGTCGAGGATCTGATCCTCGCCGAGGCGATCGCCATTCCGCTGACCCTGGTGCTGCTCCTGATCGTCTTCGGCAGCGCGGTCGCGGCCCTGCTGCCGCTGGTCATCGCCGTCATCGCCGTCATGGGCTCGTTCGCCCAGCTCTTCCTGTTCGGCAGCGTCACCGACGTCGCCGACACCGCGACCAACCTCACCACCGCCCTGGGCCTCGGACTGGGCATCGACTACGCCCTTCTGATGGTGAGCCGCTTCCGTGAGCAGCTCGCGGCCGGGGCGAGCGTGGACGACGCCGTCCGGCGGACGGTGCACACCGCGGGCCGCACCGTCGCCTTCTCCGCCGCCACCGTCGCGGCGGCCCTGGCGGCGCTCATGGCGTTCCCGCACTACTTCCTGCGCTCGATGGGCTTCACCGGAGTCGGTGTCGTCGCCATCGCCGCCCTCAGCACCCTCTTCGTGATGCCGGCCCTGCTGAAGGTCCTGGGGCACCGGGTCAACAGCGGGCGGATGCCGTGGGCCGAGTCGCGGCGCTCCGACGCCGGCACACCGCTGTGGGGACGGCTGGCACGCACCGTCATGCGGCGGCCCGTGCTCACCGCGGTGCCCGTGGTCGCCCTGCTGCTGTTCGCGGCGAGCCCGCTGCTGAACATCACCTTCGGCACGCCGGACGAGCGCGTGCTGCCCAAGGACGCCGAGAGCCGCCAGGTCTCGCAGATCCTGCGAGAGGAGTTCGGCGGCAGCGAGGACTCGGCCGTCTTCATCGCCATCGACGAGTCCGTGGACGAGGCCACGCTGGCGTCGTACGCGGGCCGACTGGCCGCGCTCAAGGGCGTCGAGCGGGTCGAGACCAGCGTGGGCGCTTACACCCCGGGCCAGTCCACGGCGACCGGCCCGGCCGACTCCGCCCTCGGCCGGCCCGACGCACAGCAGATCAACGTGGTCAGCAGCCTGACACCGAAGTCGGAAGCGGCCGAGAGCCTGGTCGAGGAGATACGCTCGGTCACTCCGCCCCCCGGCACCGAGCCCCTGGTCGGCGGGAACGACGCCGTACTCGTCGATGCCAAGCAGTCCATCGGCGACAGGCTACCCCTGGCCGTGAGCCTGGTCGTCCTCACCACGTTCCTGCTGCTCTTCCTGTTCACCGGCAGCATCGTGCAGCCGCTGCGCGCGCTGGTCCTCAACCTGATCAGCCTGGGAGCCACCCTCGGCGTCATGACCTGGATCTTCCAGGACGGCCACCTCTCCTCCCTCCTCGGCTTCACCGCGCAGCCGATGGAGATGACGATGACCGTGCTGATGTTCTGCATCGGCTTCGGACTCTCGATGGACTACGAGGTCTTCGTCACCAGCAGGATCAAGGAACTCCACGACCAGGGAGCCGACAACGAGACCGCGGTGGTCAACGGTCTCGGCCACACCGGACGCATCGTCAGCGCGGCCGCTCTCCTGCTCGCGGTGAGCTTCTTCGCCTTCGGCACCGCCAAGCTCAGCTTCATGCAGATGTTCGGCCTCGGCAGCGGACTGGCCATCCTCATCGACGCCATCGCCGTTCGCGGCGTCCTCGTCCCCGCCGCGATGCGCCTGCTCGGCCGCTCGGCCTGGTACGCGCCCGGCTTCCTGCGCAGGTTCCACGCACGCTACGGCCTCAGCGAAGGCGGCCCCGAGCCGCTGCCCGCACCCGGACCGGTGGCGGAGGAGCCGACGCACGCGCGCTGATGCGCTGTTCGGGCTCGGCGACGCCGTGCTGTGCGCGGGCTGTGCCGTGCGCGAGCCGTGTTGTGCGCGGACCGAGGAATCCGCTGATGGCAGGCATCCGTAGGACGCCGGGATCCTCCACCGGGCCGTGTAGGCAATTTCTGCCGACGCGTGCCGGCCTGACGCGGGTCAGGACAGGGACCGCCAGGCGTCCTGATCGGAGGTGCGCCCGGCCCGGTCCGGTTCCGGGCTGTGTCGCACCCCTGACCTGTTCGTAGGCCCCTCCAACGGGGTGATTCATCTTCGAGCAAAGGCCGATAAGGCGACCCCGGAGTGGCGTTGCTCGGCAGCTACCGAACGGGCCCTGTCAGCCCCTGAACTGCGTCGATCACGCCGTCCACCACCTCGGTCACCGGCTTGGACGCGTCGATGATCGTCGCGCCATGGCTTTCGTAGATCGCTCGCATCCGAGGATTCCACTTCAGGGCCGCTGCGAGCTCTTCGGGATGCTGGCCGAAGGGGTTCGTGGTGCGGGTCGCGAGCCGGTGGCGGAGGGTGTCCTCGTCGATCACCAGGCACACGGTGAGGTCGAAAAGATCGCGGACGTCTGCCTCGTTCTCCGCCGAACCGCACAAGAACGCGATGCGGGAACGAGACTCCTCGACGAGGGCCTCCACACGCTCACGGACGATCGCCCACCCGTATCGGTCGAGCCAGCCCTCAGGAACCGGATACGGAGGATCCACCACAGCCTCGCCCTCAGCGCGGTCGATCCAGCGGCAGAAGCCGTCGTCGTCGGCGTCGAGCGCAACATAGCCACGCGCTCGCAGCGCCCCGCAGACCGTGGACTTACCAGCCCCTGAATTGCCCGTCACCCACACCAATGTCACGCCGCCAGCGTAGAGGGAGTAGAGGGAAGAGGGCGTCCGCCCTCGGCGGAGGCAGGTGTGCGAGACCCAGGTCTGCACGAGGCGTAGGTCGGGGTGAAGCACAGATGCCGGCGCCCTTGTGGGCGGGCAGGTTGTCAAGGATCACGTAGGCCGGAGCGCCGGCGAGACGGGCGGCGCGGAGGCTGTGGCTCGCGGTCGTCCGTAGGTCGGGGCGAGTTGTGTGGGGTGGGCGCGGGTTCGTACGACCCATCGAGCGCCGACATGAACACCTTCACCGACGCCCTGGCGGACGGCACCCGGGCCGCGGCGGTCGACGCGGGCGTCTACTTCGTCGACATGCGCAAGCAGTCACCCCTGCGGAACCCTCGTGCAGGGCTGGGTGGGTGCGATGGACCCTGTCTGAACCGTGCTCGCGGTCCTAGCGTCGAGTCATGAACGATGAACAAGCGATCGCGGATCTGCACAGCCGATGGGTGTTCGGATGGGAGCGCAAGCAGGGGGACGCGCCGTTCGACTTCCGGCGTACCTTCGGAGAGTTCTACGACTTCAGCTCTCCGGAGGTCCGACTCTACGACGACTTCGACCCCGAGCAGCGCGTGGCGACGACAGCCGCCGGTTACGGGGCGATCTGGGAGCCCGCCTTCCGCACGATGGTCTCCGCGCGTCATGCCGTCGACGACGGCCCGCACGTCATCGCCGGCCATGATCTGGCCGCGTCCACCCTGACATTCGTGGCGCGCATCGCCATGCCTGATGTCACCACGGACATTCGTACGACGACCTCGCTGGTCTGGCACCGAACGCCGGACGGGTGGCGGATCGTCCGCGAGCACAACTCCACCAAGCTGCTGCCCACGGGGGAACTCGACGGCATGCTGCTCGGCCCTTGATGGCCTCGGTCGGGGCAACCGGCGGCCGGTCGCCAGGACGTCGCGGAGTCCGTGCGCGGCGACAACGAGGCTGTCCGGGCGGCGACTTCGGCAATCGCCCGACCAGCCGGCGCCGGTCAAGCGGGACGCAGTGCACCAAGGAGTCAGTTGAGTCACGCGAGGCGGTGCTTTCACGTACGAACTCCAGCGCCGGCTCGCACCGCAACGGCACCACGGTCGCGGTGGCCGCCCATCCCGGCGTGTCCGACACCGAACTCATCCGCAACACGCCCGCCGTGCTGCGCGTGTCCGTCACCTGGTTCGCGCCGCTGCTCACCCAGGCGGCCGAGATGGGGCCCTGCCCACCCTGCGCGCCGCCACCGATCCGGCGGTCGGCGGCGGCCGGTACTACGGCCCCGGCGGCCGCGGCGAGATCCCCGGCTGCCCGAAGCCGGTCACCTCCAGCCCAGCCCCTCCCACGACCAGGCCGTCCAGCGCCGCCTGTGGACCGTCTCCGAGGAGCTCACCGGGGTGACGTTCCCGGTGCGGTGACGCCGCGACACGTCCGGCTGTCAGTTGAAGATGTCCAGGGCGTCCAGCCAGGAGCCGTCGTCGTCGGCGGAGCGGGCCAGCATCGGGCGCGGCTCCGGGTAGGTCGCCGCCGCGGCCCTCGCGCGGACGATCTCCGGCCCGCCGCACGCCGCGACCGCGAAGGCGCCGAAAGCCTCGGCGAAGGCGGCCGGGTCCTGAATCTCCACGCCGAACGCCCGGCCGTCCGGCAGCGGCACCCACACCACCCGGTCCCGCCGCAGCCACTCCCGCACCGGCTGCCTGTCCGCGGTCGACCGCCCCTCCAGCCACAGCCGCGCCACGTGCAGCAGGTTCACCTCCTCCAGCGACAGCCGCCTGCGCCGCACGCGCAGTTCACGCGTCGTCAGGGTGATCCGCTGGTCCTTCTTCGGGTACCAGACGACGCCGATCCCGAAGGTCGCCCACAGCAGGATCCCGATCAACGGCCAGGCCAGAGCGTAGCTCCACGATCGGAGCAGCCCGCCGTCCAGCAGGTAAAGGGCCCCGAACACCAGGGCCCACTTCGCCGTCATCCGCCCGAACCCGGTGCCCTGCCGGTACAGGACCCGCCGCTTTCTCGTCATCGTCATGCCCGCACGCTATCCGCCGGCCCGCAGTCGCCGAACTCGTGGTGAGGGCTCGGGCAGTTGGGGGCGAGGGCTCGCGAGCGGCCCTCACACCTCGACCACCTCCACCCCCGCCTCCCGCAGCCGCCCGCAGGTCTTCCCGTCTCCCGGGGCGTTGGTCACCACGATGTCGAGTTCCTCCGGGCCGCACACGCGGGCCATGCCCGTGCCGGGGAACTTGCCCGCGTCCGCCACCAGGACCACCTGCGCGCTGGCGGCGATCATCGCCCGCTTGACGGGCACTTCGACGGCGGTGGTGTCCAGTATCTGACCGTCGGGACGGACCCCGCTGGTGCCGAGGAACAGGCGGTCGGCGTGGACCTGCCGCAGGTTGTCCTCGGTGAGGAAGCCGACCAGCGAGCGGTAGTCGCGCCGCACGACGCCGCCCAACAGGATCAGCTGGACGTCCTTGTCGTCCTGGAGCTCCTCGTAGACGGCCAGGTTGCTGGTGATCACGGTCAGGGAGCGGCCGTGCAGATGGCGGGCGACCCGGTGAGCGGTCGTGCCGATGTCGAGCAGCACCGTCTCGCCGTCCTTGACGAGGTTTGCGCACCAGGCGGCGAGCGTGTCCTTGGCCTCGACGCGGACCGCGGCGACGTCGGCGAAGGGGTCGTCCTCGCCGACGAGCGGGGCGGCCCCGCCGTAGACCCGTTTGAGCAGGCCCTCGTCCTCCAGCTGCACGAGATCCCGCCTGACCGTGGCCTGGCTCGCCCCGACCTTGCCGGCCAGGGAGACCACCGTGGTGGGCCCGTCCGCGCGGAGGACGCGCAGGATCAGCTGATGTCTTCGGTCAGGGAGCATGGCCCAGACCATACTCGCCAAGCCGCCAAACTCAAGCAAAGTCGCGCACGAATGTCTCGATTGCTGCTTGACCCTTGTCAAACTCGCGCACCGGGTGCACTCTCTTGCGTAATTCGGAGCCCCGGTCCGGACCCCACTCCGGTCGGCCGAAGCGGATGAACGGCGCATAGCGCCGTCCTGGACGCGTCGGCACCGTCTGAGAGGACCAGGTCGACAAGCCCCGGGTGGCTGAAGAGCCCACCCACGCCGATGATCTTCAGCCATCCGGCCCCCACGCCTCCCCCTCCCCTCCCCGCCTCGCCCCCCGAGCCCCCCCCGACCCACAGGTCCTGTCGGACGTCAGACATGCGGACGTGCCGACGCGTCGAAAGAGGAGAAGACCGTGGACCTTTCCCGCAGACGCTTCCTTCAGGCCGCCGTGTTCACGGCCGCCGCGGCCGGCGCCACCGCGGCCTGCGGCGGCGGCACCGAGCCGACCAGCAGTAAGGACAGCAAAGACCTGACCCTCTGGTACTGGTCCGGCGGCCTCAGCGACAAGGTCGTCGCGGACGCCAAGAAGCACTTTTCCGATGTCACCCTCAAGACCTCCGTGGTCGGCGGCGACTTCAAGACCAAGCTGCTCACCGGCCTCCGGGCCGCCCAGTCCGCCCCCGACATCACCGGCATCAAGGGCGAGGACATCGCGTCCTTCCTGCCCAACGCCAACCGCTTCGTCGACCTGAACACCCTCGGCGCGGACAAGCTGACCTCGCAGTACCTGTCGTGGAAGCTGAAGCAGGCCACGACCCAGGACGGCAAGCTCATCGGCTTCCCCATCGACATCGGCCCGTGCGCCATGTTCTACCGCGAGGACCTGTTCGCGCAGGCGGGACTGCCCACGGACCCCGCGAAGGTCTCCGCCCAACTCTCCACCTGGGACGACTACTTCAAGGCCGGCGTCGAACTGCACAAGGCCGTGCCCAAGACCTACCTGATCAACAACATCGGCTCGGTCTTCTCCATGGCCGTCGGCCAGGGTGCCCGGCGGTTCATCGACGAGGACAACACCTTCATCGGCGACCAGGACCACATCCGTACCGCCTGGACCACCGCCGTGAAGCCCTACACCCTCGGCATCGACGCGAAGATCAACGACAACACCTGGAACGCCGCGATCAGCGGCGGGACCCTGGGCACCGAGATCGGCGCCGCCTGGCACGCGCTGGACATCACCAACGCCGCCCCCGGCACCAAGGGCAAGTGGCGGGTGGCGAGTCTGCCCAGCGGACCGTCCAACCTCGGCGGCTCCTTCCTGGCCGTGCCCGCGACCTCCGGCAACCCCGAGCTGGCGTTCCAGATCATCACCTGGATCCTCAGCCCGCAGAACCAGGCCCGCGGCTTCACCGACGCGGCGCTGTTCCCGACCGCCCCGGCCGCCTACACGCTGCCCGCGCTCACCGGGGGCGACCCCTTCTTCGGCGGCCAGAAGACCATCGACATCTTCGGGCCGGCCGCCGAGAAGATCCCCTCCGCCTACGAGGCCCCGGCCGACTCGGCGGTCTCGGCCCCCTACTTCAGTGAGCTGACCAGCATCGAGGCCAAGGGCAAGGACCCCGACACGGCCTGGAAGGACGCGGTCGCCCAGGCCAAGCAGATCGCCCAGCGCCAGGGAGTGAAGTGACATGGCGTCCAGCCCGGTAGCCGGCCCGGCCCCCACCGGACCGACCTCCGGATCAGGCGACGGCCCCACCGGCCGACCGGCCTCCGCAGCCACCGACGGCCCCACGAGCCGACCCGCCCCGGACCACCCCCGACCCGCCCCGGACCACCCCCGACCCGCCCCGGGCCACCCCCGCGGCGCCCCGGGCCACCCCCGCGGCGGCCCGGGCCACCCCCGCGGCGGCCCGGGCCACCCCCGCGGCGGCCCGGGCCACCCCCGCGGCGGCCCGGGCCACCCCCGCGGCGGTCCGGGCCACCCCCGCGGCGGTCCGGGCCACCCCCGCGGCGGTCCGGGCCACCCCCGCGGCGGTCCGGGCCGGCACCGCCGCCGGATTCGTCCGGTGTCGTCGACCGCCCGGTACGGGACAGGGCGCGGCCCCCGGGGGAAAGTCGTCCGCTACTGGCCGCAGTACCTCGCCGTCTCCCCGTACTACCTGATCTTCTCCGTCTTCATGCTCTTCCCGGTGATCTACACCGTGTACCTCGCGTTCCAGCGGTGGGACGGCGTCGGGGACATGCAGTTCGTCGGGTTCCAGCAGTTCCGCTTCCTGTGGGACGACCCGGTGTTCTGGCTGTCCGTGCGCAACACCCTCGTCATCTGGGTGCTGTCCACCGTGCCGATGCTGTTCCTCGCACTGGTGCTCGCCGTGCTGGTGAACTCCACCAAACGGTTCACGGCGTTCTACCGGATCGCCCTGTTCATCCCCAGCATCACTTCACTGGTAGCGATCGCGATCTTCTTCGGCGCGGTCTTCAGCAACAACTTCGGCCTGATCAACGCCATTCTGCGGGCGATACACCTGTCGGCCGTGCCCTGGATGAGCAACGAGTGGACGATCAAGCTGGTCATCGCGGCGCTCATGACGTGGCAATGGACCGGCTACAACGCCATCATCTACCTCGCCGGCCTCCAGGCGATCCCCTCGGAGATCTACGAGGCCGCCAGGATGGACGGAGCGGGCCCGGTCCGGATGCTCTTCTCCATCACGATCCCGCTGCTGCGGCCGATCATCCTGTTCACCGTGGTGATCTCCACGGTCACCGGACTCCAGAGCTTCACCGAACCCCAGGTGCTCTTCGGCAGCGAGGCGGCCACCAACCCCAACTCCGGCGGACCGGGCCAGGCCGGCCTGACGACCCTGCTGTACTTCTACCACCAGGCCTTCGACAACAACGACTTCGGCTACGCGGCGGCGATCGTCTGGGCCTTCTTCCTGCTGATCCTGCTCATCGTCCTCATCAACTGGCGGATGGTGCAGCGTAAGGAGCGACGGCCATGAACGGCTTGCGGCGCAAACGCCTCCGCGGACTGAGCGTCCACCTCGTCCTGATGCTCGGCGTGGTCGTCTCGGTGTTCCCCTTCTACTGGATCGTCGTCATGGCGACCAACACCTCGCAGGACATCTACAGTTACCCGCCCAAACTGTGGTTCGGCGACAACCTGGCGACCAACCTGCGGCACCTGTTCGAGCGGATGGACTTCTTCGGGTCGCTGTTCAACACCATGATCGTGGCGGTCTGCACGACCCTGCTGGTGCTGTTCTTCGACTCCCTGGCCGCCTTCGCCTTCGCCAAGTACGACTTCCCCGCAAAGAAGTTCCTCTTCGGACTCCTGCTGTCGATGTACCTCCTGCCGACCCAGCTGGCGATCATCCCGCAGTACGAGATCATGGTGCAGCTGGGCTGGCTGGGCACGCTCAAGGCGCTCATCGTGCCGGCCGCCGCCAACGCCTTCGGCATCTTCTGGATGCGGCAGTACACCAGCACCGGAGTCCCCGACGAACTGCTGGACGCCGCCCGCATCGAGGGCGCCGGGTTCTTCCGCCTGTACTGGCACGTGGTGCTGCCCTGCGTCCGCCCCGCGCTCGCGTTCCTCGGCATCTACACCTTCATCGCCGCCTGGAACGACTACATCCTGCCGCTGGTGATGCTGGTCAACCCCGACCGGCTCACCCTCCAGGTGGCGCTGGCCCAGCTGTACGCCGGTCACTCCACCGACTACAGCATGGTGATGTCCGGAGTGCTCCTGTCGGTCATCCCGCTGGTGCTCGTGTTCACCTTCTTCGCGCGCGGCTTCATCGCCGACGCGACCAAAGGAGCCCTGCGCTGAACTACCGGCCCCGCCTGGGGTAGTGTCCCCACCGTTTCCAGCTACCGACCGAACGTGCGTCGGTACGGGGCGTGTCGGAGGGGCGGCGACGGAATGGAATCCCAGGTGGGCGATGGCGGGTCCGTGGACCTGGACGGCACACGGTTGGAGGCGATGACGCCCGAACCCCTGCTGACCCGTGACTACGAGACCCGCCCCACCCTCGTGTACGAGCGGCTCAGGCAACGACACGGCCCGGTCGCGCCGGTCGATCTGCTCGGCGTGCCCGCATGGCTGGTCCTCGGCTACCGCGAGTCGCTCCAGGTCCTCCAGGACGACGACGGCTGGCCGAAGGGGCTCGAGAACTGGCGGGCCCGCACGGAGGGAGAGGTGCCGGCCGACTGGCCGCTCGGCCCCTCCCTGGAGGTCAACCACGTCCTGATCCAGGGCGGCCCCGGCTACCCGGCGCTGCGCACGGCGTGGGACGCGGCCCTCAAGCCGTTCCAGGACCCGCGGCACGCCCAGGCGAAGCGGCTGAAGACGGCCGTCACCGCCTACGCCGACGATCTGATCACCCTCGTCGGACAGGCCGGCGGCACGGGACTCGCCGACCTGTCCGCCCAGTTCTCCCGCCCCCTGCCGTTGATGGTGGCCAGCCATCTGCTCGGCTTCCCCGGTTCGCAGGGCGACGACGCCCTGATGGACATGTGGCGGGTCCTGGACGCCGGCCCGGACGCGGAGCCCGCCCTGGAGCGACTGCTGGCCGCGCTCACCGAACTCGCGGCCGTCAAGCTGGAGAAGCCGGGGGACGACTTCCCCTCCTATCTGCTGGCCGCGCACCCCGAGTTGTCCCTCGACGAACTGGCCCGTGAGCTGTTCATGCTGCTCGGCATGACCTCCGACCACGTCGGGATCCTCATATCCAACACGGTCGTCGAGGTCATCTCGGGCGAGGGCGGCGTGCGCGCCAGCCTCTCCGCGGGGATGGTCAGGGAGTCCATGAACCGGGTGGCCATGCGCAAGCCGCCCCTGGTGAACTTCGTGCCGCGCTTCGCCGCCAAGGACACCCCGCTCGGCAACTACACCGTCCGGGCGGGCGATCCGGTGTGGGTCTCCTCCGCCGCCGCGCACGCCGACCCGCTCTTCGCCGACGGCGTCGCGGCGAGCACGACGGTCAGCACCCGGGCGCATCTGTCCTGGGGCGCCGGCCGCCGCCAGTGCCCGGCACGCGAACTCGCCTCCACGGTCGCGGCGGTCGGGGTGGGCCGCCTGTTCGAGCGGTTCTCCCACCTGGACTTGGCCCTCCCGGTCGACCAACTGCCGTGGCGTTCCTCGCCGTTCATGCGCGGCCTGCGCTCGCTCCCTGTACGGTACGAACTGGCCCCGCAGCCCGTGCGGCCGTCCGCCCACGACCCGGAGTCGGGTGCGGCGGGGGAGCCGGGTGCGGCGGATCCGGACTCCGCCGAGACGGTGGTGCCGGGCCCGGCGGCCCGGCAACGCTCCTCGCTCTGGCGCTACTTGACGGGCCTGATCCGCACGGGCCGCTGACCGGACCGGCCGCTGACCGCGTCGGCGCTGACCCGCATCGGCCGCCGCCCGGGCCCGCGCCGGTCACCGCTTCGGCAGCCACTCGGCCAGCGCGTCGATGAGGCGGTCCACCGCGGGCTCCTCGGCGGAGCGGTCCGTCACGACCGTACGACCGCCGAACCGCAGCGTGTACTGGAACATGTCGGCCGCCCCCCTGTTCACGATGGACGCGGGGGCGTCGGCGAGCGCCGGATCCCCGAGCAGCGTCCGCAGCTCCAGGAACTGTTCCTCGGTGGTCCGGCGCACCACCGACTCGCCCCGGTCGGAGCCCTCCACGGTGCCGTCGCCCCGCAGCACCACCTTCTGATCGACCCCGGCGAAACCCCCGCTGACCGTCATGGTCACCAACACCTGCACCGAAGGCGACCCCGACGGCGGCCCCGCCGACCCCCCTCCCTCACCCGCGAAGGAGCACCCGCCCAGCCCCGACACCCCGGCCGCACACACCACAACGGCCGCCACAACCGCGACCGCCGTACGGCTCGCGTGCACGGTGTTCACTCCTTTCCCGTGAGCAGTCGTCGGGGATTGCTGACGCGGAAGGCGTACGCCGCGGGCCCGCCCAGGCCGAAGCCCGGGTGCTCCGGTGGACTCGCGTACGGCCGGTCCGAGCCCTGGACGACGGCGTTGACGCCCAGGGCGCGCACTGTCGCCTCGACGCCGGTCGGGCCGTACGAGGACGTCTCGACGTACATGTCCGGGTCCACTCCGGCGAGGCTCCCGTCGCCCCGGGCGGCGAAGCGCTCCCCGTGCAGCGGGGCCAGCCCCGCGAGGAGCGCGAAGCAGACCCGCAGCCGTGGATGGCGTGGCCGTCCGAAGGCGCGGAAGGCGAACCAGGCGGCGTGCATCTGGTGGACGTAGGGGACCATCGCGGGCCACCAGCCCGGCCCCTCGGATCCGCCCGCCGCGGGCCCGGGGTGGAGGAACAGGGGGAGGTCGCGTTCTTCGAGCAGGTCGAGCAGCGGGGCGCAGCGCGCGTAACCGGCCGCGTCGGCAAGGGCGTCGGCCGGGAGCTGGAGACCGGCGAAGCCCAGGTCGAGCGCGGCTGCCGCCGCCCCGGCGTCGACGTCCCGGACGCAGGCGGCGGCCCACGCCCCGAACGGTTCCGGCAGTCCCGCCGCGTCCTCGTGGTAGGCGTCGAGGAGGGGTCGTGCCTGGTCGGCGGGGAGCCACTCGACGCCGAGCGGGGAGGACAGCGACACGAGGGCCCGGCCGAGTCCGTCGCCGGCGGCGAGGTCCGCGCGCCGGACGACGTCGTGGTCGGCGGGAGGGACCCGGTAGGGCGCTTCACCGGCGAGGTGCAGGGTCCAGCCGTCCAGGAAGGGCGGCTCCTCGCGGGCCCGCAGTGCCGCCACGAAGGATCTGCCCCACAGATGCTGGTGTACGTCGACGCTGGTCAAGACGCTCCTCCCGCCATGGCGCACCGTGCGCTGTGGACGTCGTCAAGAACCAGGATGTCCCGCCCGACCGCCCCCGCGTCCACCCCACGGGGAAGACGGAGGGGAAGACAGTGGGGGAGACGGCGGGGGAGACGGTGGCGGAGACGGCGGGGAAGACGGCGGGCCGGGGGGCGGCCTCGGCGGTGAAGACGTACAGGCGCAGGACCAGGAAGCGGGCCGTGCCGGCCAGGGCGGACGCGCCGAGGTACACCGTCTGTTGGGCGAGCAGACCGGGGGACGGCTGGACGGTGTGCAGGACGGCCGTCGCGGCGCAGGTCACCAGGTAGGCGGCCGTGGCCGAGCCGGCCGACTGGAGGTGCTCGCGGCGGCCGGGGCGGCGGCCGGTGCCGAAGGTGAAGAGGGCGTGCAGCTCGGTGCACAGGAGGGTCGAGGCGACCGTGATCACCGCGTTCGCCAGGGCGAACGGCATCACCGTGGCCAGCAGCGGCACGGCCGCGCCGGAGAGCAGCCCGATCCCGCCGCCGCAGACCACGAACCGCACGAACGACGAGAGCGGCCCCGGCTTCGGCCGACGCGACTCTTCCATGGTGGTTTCCTTCCGGCGGGGCTCTGGCCTCTGGCGGATCCAGGGGATCCGGGCCGAGCTTCACCGGAGCTTCAACCCGGCTTTCTGGCGGCCGAGTTGAACGATGCCGTGATCTGTCCGCGGGCACGAGGGAGCGGGCCACCGGACCGGGGGTGGGGCTGGCTCCACCCCCGACGGTGGGGCGAGCCCCGGTGATCACCCTTGCGTGCGCCGCCCGCGCGATCCTTCCCGCCCGCGCCACCTGCCGCGCTGGGCTCCTCAGCGCTCGTGCACCACCCGCCCGTCGCACACCGTCAGCTCCACCTGAGCCTCCGTGATCGCATGTGGATCCAGATCGAGCAGAGGTCGGTCCAGGCTCCCAGGGAAGGCGGACCGCCAGGGCGGCGGGCGTCCGGCTGTGCCGAACAGGAAAGACCTCGGCGCGCCCGCCCGCCATCCGTGCAAATACCGACCCGCGGCCCCGGCCCGGTACGTCACCGGCCCTCGCCCCTCGGGTCACAGAACGGCGAAACGCCTTGTCCGGGGCTCCACCCGCCCCTATCGTTGGGGCCCAAACAACCTGCGCGGTCACGGAGCCTTCGGGAGGCCCCCGGCCGATCACCCGCCGCCCGTGCCGACGCCCGGCCGATCACCCGCCGATCTCCACCACCCGCGCCCACGCCGGCGGCCGGTCCGGGACGTAGTCGGGATCGTCCTCGTCCCATGACCCGGCCGACAGCGGCCGGGGGAACAGGCCCACCACCGTCCGGCACGGCGGTTGCGCTTTCGGCCAGGGGGTCTGCCCGTCGGTCAGCGCCACGATGACGTCCGGGCGGGGCCGCACCCGCAACGCCCTGGCGAACCCCGTGCGCAGATCCGTGCCGCCGCCGCCCACCAGCGGAATCCCCTCGCCCCGGCACAGCGGGTGCACCATCCGCGCCGACGCGTCGCACGGCAGTACGGAGACCAGGTCGCGACGGCCGCCCACGGCACGGGAGATCGCGGCGACCTCCAGCAGCGCGCTGCCCAGCTCGGAGTCGCTGACCGACCCCGAGGTGTCGATGATCACCGAGACATGGGGCGGTCTGCGCCGCAGGCTCGGCAGGACCGCGCCGGGCACGGCGGCGGAACGGCGCGACGGCCGGCCGTAGGAGTAGTCCTCGCCCGCACCCGGCGCGGACGCCGCCGAGCGGACGGCCGCGCCCAGCAACTCCCGCCACGGCTGCGGCGGATGGAACGCCTCCTCGGCCCACCGCCGCCACCCCTCCGGCGTCTTGCCGGGGCGGCCCGCGATGCCCTGCGCCACCCGGAAGCGGACGGCGTCCCGCTGCTGCTCGCTGAGACCGTGCGCCCCGTCCGGACCCAGCTCCCACCCCCGCTCGCGTCCGTCCGCGCCGCTGCCGCAGTCCAGCCAGGCGAGGTCCTGAAGATGCGGCCCGAGCCGGAACTGACGCAGGTAGTCCTCCATCAGCTGCCCGCGCGCCAGACCGAGGGACTCGGGCCGGGCGGCGCCCTCGGGCCGGAGCAGCCCGTCGCCGAACACGTCGTCGTTGATCTCGAAGTCCGCGGCGATGTTCATCCGCAGACGATCGCCCGGGGAGGTCAGCCCGCGTTGCCGCGCGACCCGGTCGCTGCGCCCGTGATGGTCGCGCAGCAGGTGCGACACCTCGTGCACCCACACCCCGGCCAGCTCCTCCACGGGCATGCGGTCCACGAACGCCGGCGAGACATAGCACCGCCAGTACCGGTCGACGGCCATCGTGGGCACCTGCCGCGACTCCACCGCGTGCAGGGCGAACAGCGCCGTCGCGAGGTACGGCCGCACCCGGGCGGCGTGCAGTCGGGCGGCGAAGAGCTTGTCGAGGTCGAGCGCTCCCGGTGGCTCCGAGCCGGCGCCTGCTCGTGCCCTCGGGCTCACCGGGTCCCGCGTCTCCGTGCTCATCGGCCGGCCTTCGCGGCTGCCGCGGCGCGGGTCGTCGTGCGGGTGGCCGCCTCGTCCGCCCGCCGGGACATGGTCACCACCCCGGCGAGCCGTTCGATCGACTCGGGGACGTTCCAGTCGCCCTGGCGCAGGGAGGCCAGCGTGGTCGCGGGGACGACGACCAGGTCCGGGGCCCCCGTCTCCACCGCCCGTACGAGCAGCGCCCACGCCGCGTCCCAGCGGGACTCGTCCGGGCGCTTGCGGACGGCGTCCACCACACCGTCGAGCGCGGCCTGCCGCAGATCGCCCCGCTCGGGCAGCTCGGCGTTCGCCGGGTCGGCGAGCAGCGTCTCGGGGTCGGGCAGGTCCATCCGGTCCAGGCTCGCCAGCAGTTCCAGCCCCGGCCCGTCGCCCACGGCTCCCCTCGCCAGCAGGGAGAGGACCTCCCGGGAGGAACCGGCCGCGGTGGCGAAGGCGACCAGGGTCATGACCATCTCCCAGCTGCGCGGCGACGGCCAGGCGCCGCCTCGCCGGGTCTCGCTGTCGGGCAGCCGGTGCACCAGGGTCGGGCGGGCGGTCAGGAGCCCGCACACCGCGCGCCGCGCGAAGTCCACGGCGTCCGGCAGCTTCCCGGGGTCGAGCCGGGGCAGGGTCGCCCGGGGCCAGGTCCCGCCGAGCCCGCGCACCACGACGTCGGGGTCGTGGGCCCACCGCACATGGACGAACCGGTTGGCCAGCGGCGGGCTCAGCTCCCAGCCGTCGGCAGCCGAGGAGCGCGGGTTGGCGGCGGCCACGATCCTCACCCCGGGCGGCAGCCGCAGGGAGCCGATCCGGCGTTCGAGCACCAGCCGCAGCAGGGCGGCCTGGACGGCGGGCGGCGCGGTGGACAGCTCGTCCAGGAACAGCAGCCCCCGCCCGGCGCGCACGAGCCGTACGGCCCAGTCCGGCGGGGCCATGGGGACGCCCTGCTCCGCGGGGTCGTCCCCGACGACGGGCAGCCCCGAGAAGTCGGACGGCTCGTGCACGCTCGCGATCACCGTGGTCAACGGCAGGTCCAGGGACGCGGCGAGCTGGGTGAGGGCGGCGGTCTTGCCGATGCCCGGCTCACCCCAGAGCAGGACCGGCAGGTCGGCCGCCACGGCGAGCGTGAGCGCTTCGAGCTGGTCGTCGGGACGCGGTTCGGTGGCGGAGTCGCGCAGAAGCCCCAACAGTGCGTCGGCGACCATGAGTTGGGAGGCCTCGGAGGAGGGCGAGGGCGTGGCGGCGGAGGGCGGGGCGGCGGAGGACGTGGGGTCGGAG
This sequence comes from Streptomyces sp. NPDC002328, assembly GCF_042890065.1. Taxonomy (NCBI): domain Bacteria; kingdom Bacillati; phylum Actinomycetota; class Actinomycetes; order Kitasatosporales; family Streptomycetaceae; genus Streptomyces; species Streptomyces sp. NPDC002328. The sequence continues at coordinate 57,995 of NZ_JBIARQ010000030.1, forward strand.
GGCGTGGGGTCGGAGGGGACGTCGACGGGCCGGGCGGCCGGCACGGCGAGCGGGGTGTGTGCGGGCATGGCGAGCGGGGCGCGTGTGGGCATACGTGATCACCTTCGGGTTCGTGGCTGGTGGTGTGGGACGGCGAGACGCCGGGTCAGTAGAAGAGGCCGGAGCGACGGTTTGCCCGGCCATGACGTGAACGACCGCTGCCTGAAGAGCCGTTGGCACGGCGATCGCCGCGGTCCCCCTTGCGGGAGCGGGAAGGCCCGGGATCCGACAGGCCCGCCCGGTACAGCCCGTAGGTGATCCGCCGCTGCGCGGCGGCCTCCAACTCGTCCCGCAGCGGGCCGCCGCGCAGCACCGCGTCGGGACCGAGCAGGCCCTCGACGACGGCCAGCGCACCGGCGATGTCACCGTGGTCGAGCCGTTCGCGGACGCCGGTGAGACAGTCCGGGCGGCGGTGCGCCTCGTTGATGGCCTGGAGACAGGGGAGCGGGGTGCCGGTCAGCGCGACCAGCAACTCCTCCCGCCGGAGCTCGTCGGGGCCGTGATCCAGCGGGGCGAGCATCCCGTCGACGAGGCCGATCCGGTGCGCGGCACCCCGGCAGTCCACGAGACGCGGTTCTCCCGCCCGGTCCGGTGACCGGCGCGACCCGGGCGGCGGACCGTACCCCGGCGCCAGTGCCGAGGCGACGAGCGGATGCAGTCGGCCGGGTTCGATCGCCCCGGTGCGCAGCAGCTCCAGATCGGGCGGCTCCCAGGTCGCCGCGTCGGGCAGGACCGGCAGCCGGGAGTCGACAGTGCCCTTGCCGGTGGCCGCGACCCGCAGGACGGGAGGCTCGACACCGTCCGCGACCAGCTCGAGGAGCAGCCGCTGCCGCGCCCCGAACCGCACCACGACGGACCCGGTGCCACTGGGCCGCCCCTCGGCGCGGAGCAGGATCCCCGCCTCGTCGGCCCACCGGCCGACGGCGCGGCGAGACCCCTGCGGGAGGTCGGGGAGATCCAGTGGCTCCGGTGGCGCACCGGCGTCGACGAGCGGCGGGTCCGCACCCGCGCCCGAGCGGTCCCGCAGCTCGTCCGTCCTGCGCGCGTCCCACAGGTGGCGATGCAGGTCGAGGCGGTACCGCCGGTGCGGACGGGGACGCGGATGGCGGCCGACGCCGACCGTGTGGCCGGCCCCGTCCCACAGCGCGAGGCTGATCCGCTGACCGGCGTCCGCCCAGGCCGGCGGGGTGCGCGCCACGAGGTGCAACGGGCCCGCCCGGCCGCGCCCCGCCCTGTCCCGCCCGGCGGCCTCGTCGTCGGTGTCGACGTCGTACCGGGCCAGGGTGAGCGTCAGGCCGGGGCGCAGGAGCCCGTCGGGAGCGATCCTCGGCATGTGCCAGCGCAGCAGGTCGGGTGCGAGGTGCCGCAGGTCGGCGCGGAGCCGGGCGGCGGTCTCCCGGCCGTGCGTGCGGGCCACGGAACGCCATTGCAGATCGATGTCGACGCCCGCGGCGGCGCAGGCGCCCGCCCAGTCCCCGACATGACGTCGGGCGGTCGCGGTTTCGATCATGGAGGGCGGCACGGCGAACTCGCGCACGCGCAGCCAGAAACTGAGGCGGGGATCCCCGTTCGCGGTCTGAGTGAGCATCAGCACTCACCTTGCGCGGACGAGACCCCCGATCTGCTGACAGAGTGAATGGTCATCGCGGGGGAGCCTAGCGCCCGCCGGTTCGCCCTGTCAGCCGATTTACGCCCGGGTGTTCTCAGCCCATGCTCTTCGCGCCGTCCAGGGCCTCCCGGATGATGTCGGCGTGGCCGGCGTGCTGGGAGGTCTCGGCGATGATGTGCAGCAGCACGCGGCGGGCGGACCACTCGGCGCCGGGCTCGAACCAGGGGGCGGTCGGCAGCGGGTGAGCCGCGTCCAGGTCCGGGAGCGCGGCGACCAGCTCGTCCGTACGACGGGCCACCTCGTCGTACTCCTTCAGCACGCCGGCCAGCGTCTCGTCCGGCAGCATCCGGAACTCGTCGGCGCGCCGGGCCCAGTCGGCCTCGGTCATGTCGTCGGAGTTTCCCATCGCCGACGGGCCCTCCAGGATGAAGTCCACCCACTTCCGCTCGACCGAGGACACGTGCTTGACGAGGCCGCCGAGACACAGCTCGCTGACGGTGGTCTGCCGCCCGGCCTGCTCGTCGGTGAGGTCTCGGGTCGTCAGGCGCAGGAAGTCCCGGTGCCGGGTCAGGGACGCCAGCAGGTCGGCGCGCTCGCCGGTGGTGGTGTGGGGGGCGTCGAGGGGCTGAGTCGCGTTCATCGTCGTCTCCGGCTTCCGTCGGTGGTGTTCCGTGGACAAGCACCACATTAGGAGCCGTGTAGGTCAGATCGTGTCCTATACGACGACGGCACCGGGACTGCTCCACGCCCCCGCGCACAGCGCCCGCTCCACCTCCCGCGTGTAGACGGCGGAGGCGAGCCAGGCGCGCGCGAAGCGGTCCGTGTCCGCCGGGAGCAGCCGGCCGAACGCGTCGCGCGAGCGGTCCGCTGCGGCGGCGTGCAGCTCGTCGAGGAGGTCGCCCGCCGTGGCGAGGCCGAGACGGCGCAGCCGGCCGCTGTCGCCGCCCGCGCCGCTGCCGGGGAAGGCCAGCACCCGGCGTCCGCCGGAGACCGTCTGGTGCACGCGGCGGCGCAGGAGGTGCAGGGGCGCCTCGTCCACGACGGGCACCGGGACCGCCGGAAACGCTGGGACTGCTGGGACCGTGGGGGTCGTCGGGGTCCTCGGGGTCGTCGGGGCGGGGTCGGTCGGCGTGGGCAGGTCCGCGTGCTGGAGGCGGTCCAGGCCGAGGTCCACCCGGGCGGCCGGATCGGCGGGGTGCTCGGCGGCGAGCAGCAGGGCGCGAGGGAGCGGTCCCGGAGCCAGCCGGGCGACGATCCGCAGCCGGCCGCCCCGGGCGGCGGAGAGGAGGCGCAGGTTGTCGCGGTGGGGCAGGGCCGGGTCGTCGTGGGCCGCGGCCAGCCGCAGCGTGAGCCCCTCGCAGACGGCCAGCACGCAGTCGCCCGTCGCCTCCCGGACCGTGCCCGTGACGGTCACGTCGAGGAACAGCAGATCGTGACCCCCGTGAGCGCCTCGCCCGCCCTGCCCGCCCCGTCCGCCGCTGAGGGCGCGGGCGATCTGCTCGGCGACGGGAACCTTCCACAGCCGGGCCGTCGGCCCGTCGTGCCAGGACGCGCCCGACGCACGGACCGCCCGCACCCCCGCCCCCGCGCCGAGCCGGCCTGTCGGGGAGACGGTCGCGCCGGACACGGCGAGGCCCGCCCGCGACAGCTCACGGTGCGTCAGGGCGGTGTCGCCGATCCGTACGGCCCGGTCCGCGGCGCCGGTCGCCCGTCCGGGACCGCCCGGCGCCACGTCGGACACCGTGTACAGGCGGCCGTCGGCGTCAGCCGTCCAGGTCACCGCGCCCGCGTACCCGGTCGCCGTGAGGACGGCCTCGGAGAACAGCCCGTACAGGCGCAGCGAGCCGTCCGGGCGGTACGGCTGCCGCGCGGTGCCGCGCAGTTCGGCCAGGTCCGCCCCGGTGGCCGCCGGCAGCCGGTGGGCGACGGCCAGGACGTCCCGCACCGCGTCCGCCAGGTCGGCGAGCCGGTAGGCGGGGTCGGCGGAGCGGGCCGCGCGCACCCCGGTGACCACGGCGACCGCCGCGGCGGAGGCCCGGGGGAGTCCCGCGAGGCGCGCGGAGTGCGCGGCGCGCAGCAGCTCTGCCTGGACGACGGCGCCGGCGCCGTCCGTACCGGCGTCGAGCACGGCGGCAGCCGCGTCGAACACGGCGCGGGCGGCGGTGTGTTGGGCGGGCGTGACGGTCTCGGGCCCCGGAGTGCCGCCGCCGTCCCGGGGTGTGCCGCCGTCGTCCTGGGGTGTGCCGCCCTTCTCCCGCGTCGGGTCCGCCGCGTACTGCGGGGCGTCCGCCTCGTCGTCGGGGGCCGCGGCCGGACCGTCCTCCGCCACCGGAGCCGCCGAGGCCGCGGCGGCGCGGTGCAGACAGTCCGGGGCGAGCAGGCACCCGCAGCGGACGGCGTCCGCGCCGGTCACCGTCCCGCCCGGCGCGTGCAGGGTGAGATCGGTGTCGTCGTCGACCGCGATCCGTACGGTGTCGCCCTCGCGGACGACCGGACGCGCCGCGAGCTTGGCGACGCCGGCGTCCAGCCGCTTGCGCAGCCGCGGCGACAGCGCCCCGACGAGATCGGCGGTGACGGACGGGGCGACCGGAGGCAGGTCCGGGTTCATTGGATCTTCTCCCCTACCCAGCGGGCGAGTTCGAGCGGGCTGAGGGCGGCGACGGGCATGCCCGCGGCGACGAGCCGGCCCGCGACGCCCGTCGAGTAGCGCGGGCGGCCCGTGTCGTCGAGGCTCGCGCAGCCCAGGACATGACAGCCCGACCCGACCAACGCGCGCACCTCGGCCAGCAGTCCGCCCAGCGGATAGCCCTCCTCGAAGTCGCTGACGACCACGACGAGGGTCCGCGAGGGAACGGTGACCAGCTCGCGCGCGTGCCGCAGCCCCGCCGCGATGTGCGTGCCGCCGCCCACGCTGACCTCGAGGAGCAGCGACAGCGGGTCGCCGACGTGCCCGGTGAGATCGATGACCTCCGTGGAGAACGCCAGGAAGTGCGTGGACAGGGTCGGCACCCCGGCCAGCACGGAGGCCGTCAGCGCGGCCCACACCGTGGACGCCTCCATGGACCCCGACACGTCCGTGACCAGGATCAGCCGCCAGTCGGCGGACCGCTTGGCACGCGTGCGGAAGACCGGGTGCTCGGGGATCACCTGGACCGTGCCGTCCGGGCCGCGGCGGGCGTTGACCAGGTTCGCCCGCAGGGTGCGGGGCAGGTCCAGGCCGCCGCCGGGCCGTCGGCTGGGGCGCGGCAGGGCCGTGCCGTGCAGGGCGGGGCGCAGCCGGGTGGCCAGCTGCCGGGTCAGCGCGTCCACCAGTCGTCGTACGAGCGGACGCAGCGCGGCCAGCCGGGCCTCGGGCAGTCCGCCCGCGTGCCGCAGCACCGTCCGCAGCAGGTCCACGGAGGGGCGCGCGCTGTCCGCGTCCAGCTCGGTGAGCACGTCCTTGCGGCCCGACTCGGCCGCCGCCGCCAGCACCTCCTCCCGGATGCCCGGACCGAACAGCGCGGCCAGCTCCTCCGACCACTCCCGCACCCCGGGATACGACGCCTCCCGGCCCCCGCCGAGGCCGGAGCCGGTCAGGTCCCCCCGGCTGCCCTCGCCGCGCCCGCTGCCGTACAACTCGTCCAGCGCGGTCGCCAACGAGGCTGCGGCAGGCGGCAGTTGGTCACTGCAACGGCCGAGGACGAGCCGCCAGCGGTCGGCGGGGGCGAGGAGACGCTCGGCGACCGGGGCGGCGGCGACGTCGGTGCCGGTCCCGGGAGAAACCTGTGTATCCGCCCCGCTCGCCTCCGCGCCCGCCCTGCTTACCTCCGCGCCCGGCCTGCTCACGTCCGTGCTCGCCCCGGTCGCGCGCCCCGCGGCCATCCCACCCGGCCCCGGCAACAGCCCCACCGCGCGCAGGCTTTCGCGGGCCGCGAGGTCCGCCCGTGTCCACGCGGCCAGCGCCGCCGGGTCGACCCCCTCCGTGTCGGTCACACGCGTGCCGCCGAGGCGTTCCTCGACGGCCCCGAGGAGCCGGTCGCGGGCCGCCGGGCTCAGCGTGTCGAAACCGCCCCGCAGGGCGGGGAGCCGGTCGAGGAAGTCCCGGTCCGCCAGCTCCGCGACCCGGTCGAGCAGGGGCTCCAGCGCGGGCACGGCCGACTCCAGCAGCGGGCCCGCGGCGGTCAGCAGCCCGGTGAGGCGGGCGGTCAGCGCGGAGCGCGCGTCGGGGTCGACGGCCCCGTCGACCCAGGAGGCCACCCGGTCGCCGAAGACCCAGGCGTCCTCGTGCCCGAGGAGCACGCGGACGGCCCCCGCCGCGCCGCGCATCAACGGGGAGCCGTCGGCGGCCAGCCGGGCGAGGGCGTCCGTGAGCCGGATGCCGCCCAACCGGTCGGCCGGCTGGGCCAGTTCGAGCAGGGCGTGGGCGTCGGCCGGATCCTCGGAGCCGGTCAGGCCGTCCAACTGCCGTACCGCGGCGGCGGTCAGCAGCTCGGCCGCGCCGGACACCCGGACCGTGCGCGCCTCGTCGAGGTCGAGCCCGGCGATGTGACCGGCCCGCAGCCGGTCCAGCAGGGCCAGTCCGGCGAGGATTTCGGGCAGGGTACCGGCCGGGGGCAGTACGTCGGCGACGTCGTCGAGGCGTTCGTCCGTGAGCGCGGTCAGTGCGCACTCCGCCGCCCCCGCGAGCCCTTCCAGCGCCTGCGCGGCCGTCGGCCCGCCCTCGTCCCGCTCCGCGCGCCGCCGCTCGCGCAGCACGCCCTCGGCGGCCTGCGCCGGGGTCACCCCGCGCACCCCGGCCGCCATCAGCATCGCGGCCGTCGCGGGCGTCCAGCGCACCTCCCAACGCGAGGTGAGCGCCTCCGCGCCGCCCGCGCCGACGACCTCCCTGACCTCCCCGTACGGCACCCCGCACACCGTCAGCCGGCGCAGCAGCAGCTCGCGGCGGCGGTCGAGGTCGGACCGCAGCGGGTCCAGGCGCAGATCACGCGCCTTCCCCGGGCCGCTCTCCGCCGGACCGGGCAGCCCCAGCGCCGCCGCCTCGCTCTCGACAGCCGGGGCGAGACCGCTGCGGGGAGCGCCCGGCGCGGGCCGCCCGGTGCGGCTGCCGACGAGGACCCGCTCCATGGCCCGCGCCACGGCCCGCCCCCGCCCGTACGGCTCACCCTGCGTGAGGACCGTCTGCACCGCCTCGACCAGCTCGCCCCGGCCCGCGGCGGGCAGTCCGCGCAGCCGGGCGAGGTCGGAGGCGAGCCGGGTGATCTCCCGGGCGTCGGCGGGGCCCGACGGGTGCCCGAGCCCGCGCAGCTCCGCGCACACCCGGACGGCCGCCCGCGTCAGCGCCTCCTCCAGCGCCGCCGGATCGCCGGCCGCGCGCAGCACCATGTCCTGCCACTCCGGGTCCCGGATGCCCGCGGGGTAGCCGGAGCGCTCATCGAGGAGGGGGTAGGCGTAGGGGATGAGCGACGTCGTCCACGCCGGACGACTCCCGGCACCGGCCGCCTCGCCCACGTCCCCTCGCGCCGAGTCCCCTCGCGCCGAGTCCCCTCGCGCCGAGTCGCCTCGCGCCGAGTCGCCTCGCGCCGAGTCGCCTCGCGCCGAGTCGCCTCGCGCCGAGTCGCCTCGCGCCGAGTCGCCTCGCGCCGAGTCGCCTCGCGCCGAGTCGCCTCGCGCCGAGTCGCCTCGCGCCGAGTCCCCTCG
>NZ_JBIARQ010000031.1:0-60414 GCF_042890065.1 Streptomyces sp. NPDC002328
AACTACAGACACTCCTCGCCGTCTGGACCGGCGCCTGCCCCACCTGCCATCGCGACATACCCACACCACTACGAACCTGACCAAGCCCTACTAGGGCCGGCAGCCGGAACCCTCCACCACCCCGACCGGCGTCGCGGTCTTCCCCAAGGACCTCAGCCTGACCATCCGTCGCTTCGCCGAAGCCACCAACACCATCACGCACTGGTCCGAGTTCGACCGCGGCGGCCACTTCCCCTCCATGGAGCAGCCCGATCTGCTGGTCGCCGACGTCCGAGGGTTCTTCCAGAGTCTTCCTGGGACATCACGGTCATCTTCTCGGCCGTGAGAGGCCGAGCTTGCGGACTGAGACATTCACGCGGCGTCGCGTTCCCCGGTCTGCCCCCCACGTCCATCAGTGGTGGCAGACCGGGTACCGGTTCCGGGCGGTCTCCTTGTACGCGTGGCCCGCAGGTGGCGACCACCGTAAGGAGATACAGGGACACGACGACCGTCGGTGCCTCTCCTGCGTACTGACCGCCCTCCTGGCAGGCGTCGCCTGCATCCCTGCACCGTAGCTGCGGCCGAGGCGCGCCAGTACGCGGAACTGCGGTGGCAAAACCCACTATCCCGGCTGCCCATGCGCACCGATTCGACCACCTGGCATTCATGGCTGTACTCAACGCAATTCCTCGATAGCGATCCTATGACTCGAAGTTGCGACTGAGTTTCACCTTTGCTAACGTGTAGCACGAATGGCGGAGTGGCTCCAAGGGAAGCCGCGCCGACGGGCGTGCCTCGTCTGAGTCGCGCCGCCGAGCACGGGGGCAGCCATCTCCCGGGCGGGCAAGTGGTCGCTGGCGCGGCCAGCGGGGAGTGCCAAATGCGAGAGATCAGCACGTACATCGACATCGACGCGAGCCCCGGGCTGGTGTGGGAGGTCCTGACGGACTTCGCCCGCTATCCGGACTGGAATCCGTACATCCGTGAGCTGACCGGAGAGCTTCGGGTCGGGGCCACGTTGGCCCTGCGGACGCAGCCCGCGAAGGGCCGCCCGGTCAATTTCAAGGCGCGTGTGACAGCGGTGACGGAGGGCGCCGAGCTCCGCTGGGCCGGCGGGCTGCCCGTTCCGGGCCTCTTCGGCGGCGATCACGGCTTTGCCCTCAACCCGCACAACAGCGGGACGCGGGTGCTCCAGGACGAGAGGTTTTCGGGACTGCTGGTTACCCGTGATGAGCAGCATCATCGACCGCACGCTGGAGAACTTCGAGCGGATGAACCAGCCCCTCAAGGAATGGGCGGAAGCCAAGGCCTCGGCCGGGGCAGGGCGGTGACCGCACACGACGTGCCCGGCTGCAAGGAGCGGGTTCCCGTCAGCAACAGATGTAGTAGCTGCCCGGACTTGCCCCCTCAGCGGGAGCCGGTTGCCGCAGGCGCGCTGCCCCGCCGGTGTGCTCATCGGTGAGCCTGCCCGCGCTGAGCTGCGCCTGCCCGGTGCGGCGCGGCGAACACCAGATTCGTACACGAGAGCCGTTCAGGCTCCTGAAAGGGCTACTGCAATGAGATTTCTCCTCCTGGGTGCCACCGGCGCGACCGGCGCCCTCTTCACGGACGCGGCCACCGCCGCCGGACACGAGGTGGTCGCCTTCGTCCGCGACCGGGCCAAGCTCGCCCAGCGCGAGCGGGTGACCGCGGTCGCTGGTGACGTCCGCGACGCCGATGCGCTGGCCGAGGCCATGCGCGGCGTGGACGCGGTGGTCAGCACCCTCGGGATCGGCAAGGCCAAGGACCCGGCGAACCTGATCACCGACAGCACCCGCGCACTCGTCCAGGCCGCCGAGGCCAGCGGCACCAAGCGAGTAGTGGTCATGTCGGCGTTCGGCGTCGGCGAGTCCCTGGCAAAGGCCTCCGGGATCGTCCGGTTCCTCTACAAGGGCGGCAAGGCGAACTTCGCCGACAAGGCCGCAGGCGAGCGCATCCTCACCGCCTCCGCCCTGGACTGGACGCTCGTCTACCCGGTGCTGCTGACCAACAAGCCGGCCACGACCGTCCAGGCCATCGACCTGAAGCAGCTCGACCGCCTGCCCGGCATGCCCCGGGTCTCCCGGGCCGATGTCGCCGCGTTCCTGCTCAGCGCCGCCGCCGAGGGCTCCTGGTCCCGGCGCACCGCAGTGCTCACCAAGTAGGCCCGCCCTCCCATGGCCGTCGCCGGGAGGGCTTACGGCGATCACTCCTGCCACGCACCGTAATGGTCATGCCTACCGATCACGACGGTCATCGCCCCCATACACCGGGCCAGTTGACGCGCTCATGGGTGCCGCCCCCGGGATAGGGGCCAGCCAAGGTGAGGCCAAAAGCCGCCACGGGATGATCTTGGTTTTCTGATCCCCTACCGCCTCTCTACCACCGACGAACCAGTTGAGGCAGCGATGCACACCACCCCCCGCCGGATCACCACCCCCATCACCGCCGATCTCCTGCGCGGCGCCCTGGAGCTGGAGCGCACCGAGCACGGCGTACTGCCGCACCGACTGCCCGCCCGGGCCCGCGCCCAGTGCGCCGACCCGCAACTGGCCATGGTCGAGTCCCAGCCCTCCGGCGTACGGCTGGTCTTCCGCAGCCGCGCCACCACCGTCGAGCTCGACGCCCTGCGCACCAAGCGGACCCTTGTGGGCGCCCCTGCCCGCCCGGACGGTCTGTACGAACTCCTCGTCGACGGCCGCCTGACGGGCCGGGCGAACGTGCCGGACGGCAACACCATCAGCATCGACATGACCGCCGGAACGGCGGAGCACCGCCCGGGCCCGCCCGGCACCGTGACCTTCACGGACCTCCCCGGCGGTCTCAAGACGATCGAGATCTGGCTTCCGCACAACGAGACCACCGAACTCCTCGCCCTGCGTACCGACGCCCCCGTCGAGCCCGCCCCCGACCCGGGCCGCAGGGTGTGGCTGCACCACGGCAGCTCGATCAGTCACGGCTCCGACGATGCCGGCCCGACCGGCACCTGGCCCGCCCACGCCGCATCCCTGGGCGGCGTCGAACTGATCAACCTGGGCCTCGGCGGCAGCGCCCTCCTCGACCCCTTCACCGCCCGCGCCATGCGGGACACCCCTGCCGACCTGATCAGCGTCAAGATCGGCATCAACCTCGTCAACCACGACGTGATGAGGCTGCGCGCCTTCACCTCCGCCGTCCACGGCTTCCTCGACACCCTCCGCGACGGCCACCCCACCGCACCCCTCCTTGTCGTCTCCCCGATCCTCTGCCCCATCCACGAGGACACCCCCGGCCCCAGCGCCCCCGACGTCACCGAACTCGCCGAGGGCCGCGTCCACTACCGCGCCATGGGCGACCCGGCGGACCCCACCCCCGGAAAGCTGACCCTCCGCGTCATCCGCGACGAACTCTCCGCCCTGGTGGCCCAACGCACGAAGGACGACCCCCACCTCCACTACCTCGACGGCCTCGCCCTCTACGGCGAGACCGAGGCCACCACCCTCCCCCTCCCGGACAACCTCCACCCGGACGCCGAGACGCACCGCCACATAGGCAAGCGTTTCGCGGACCTGGCTTTCCGAGCCGACGGCCCCTTCGCCCCGTAAAGGGGCGCGGAGCTACATATGCGGCTCCTCCGCCTGGGCGCGATCAACCACCCACAACCCTCACCCGCCCACGAACCCCACCCCTTCCTACGGCATGCGTCGTGGCCGCGAGCAGTCAGTCAGGGAACGGTCCGAAGATGGCGTCCACCTCATGCTGGAAGGCGCCTGCGCCCGGTGAGAACTCCTGCGGTGCGAGGGCGCGAGCGAGATCCGTCGCGGGCGCGTCGAGGTGCGCGGCGAGCCGACGGGCCGCCTCCGCCTCGCCGCCGGGGGCCACACCGGTCCGGACAGCCGCAGCGACTACCGCGGACCACGTCGCCGGTTCGTCGAGCACATCGCGGACGGTGACCGGCGTACGCGGCTCCGGGGAGGTCGGGAACGGGTCGGGCACCTCCCAGCGATGCTCGCCGTGTGCGACGGTCTCGTGCGCGTCGGTGCCGGGCAGCCGCACCTGCGCGGTGGTCCCGACGGGAACCTGCGCCTCCAGGCGGAACCGGCCGTCGGCGCGTGTCCAGGCCACGCGGGCTTCGCCGTACGGAGTGAGATGGCGGGCCGAGGCGGAGGTCAGCGCGGCGGACGGCACGGGGTGGATGGTGATCTCGCGGTAGCCGGGCGCTGCGGGGGCGAGGCCGGCGACCCGCCGGTGCAGCCAGTCCGCGACCGCGCCGAGCGCGTAGTGGTTGAAGGAGGTCATCTCGCCGGGGTTGATACTGCCGTCGGGCAGCATGCTGTCCCAGCGCTCCCAGATCGTGGTCGCGCCCATGGTCACCGGATAGAGCCACGAGGGGCAGCCCGTCTGCAGCAGCAGCCGGTAGGCAACATCGGCATGTCCGGTCGAGGTCAGTGCGTCGGTCACCACCGGGGTGCCCACGAACCCGGTGCCGATGCGGAAACCGCCGGCGCGCACGAGGTCCGCCAGCCGCCGGCCTGCCTCCTTGCGCTGCTCCTCGCCGGGCAGCAGTGCCCACTCGATGGCCAGGGCGTAGACGGTCTGCGCGTCGGACAGGACACGGCCGGCGGGCGTGACGAAGGCACGGGCGAACGCCTCGCGGACCTCGGCCGCCAGGGCTGCGTGGTGGTCCGCCACCTCGTTCCGCCCCACCACTCGGGCCGCCTCGGCCACGATTTCGGCCGAGCGGGCCAGATGTGCGGTGGCAACCACATCGGGATCGGCCTTGGCCCGGTAGGGGTCCTCGGGCGGCGCGGTCGGGTCCAGCCAGTCGCCGAACTGGAAGCCGCCCGTCCACAGCCGGTCGGGGCCGGCGAGTTCGGCCATCCGGTTCACCCAGGCGCACATGCTCGGCAGCTGCCGCTCCAATACGCCGCGGTCCCCGGTGCGTTGGTACAGCACCCAGGGCACCACGGTCGCGGCGTCGCCCCAGGCCGCCGCGCTGGGAGACGGGGTCCGCAGCACGTCCGGCACCACGAACGGGACGGATCCGTCGGGCTGTTGTTCGGCTGCCAGGTCGGCGAGCCATGAGTCGAGGAAGCCCGCGGTGTCGAAGAGGAAGGCCGCCGTGGGCGCGAACACCTGGATGTCGCCGGTCCAGCCGAGCCGTTCGTCCCGCTGTGGACAGTCGGTGGGTACGTCGACGAGGTTGCCGCGCATGCTGCGGACCACGTTGTCGTGGAACTGGTTGAGCAGTTCGCGCGAGGAGCTGAACCAGCCCGTGCGCCGCAGGTCCGACCCGATCACCACCGCCTCGATGTCCTCACCGCGCAGGCCCGGCGCGCCGGACACCTCCGCGTACCGGAAGCCGTGGAACGTCAGGGACGGTTCGAGGACTTCTCCGTCGGTGCCCGTGACGAGGTAACTGTCGGTTGCCTTGGCCGTGCGCAGGGGACGGGTGCCGAGTTCCCCTTCCTCCAGGACCTCCGCGTGCCGTACGACGACCTCGCTGCCCGGCGCGAGACCGCGGACGCGCAACCGCACCCAACCCACGGCGATCTGGCCGAAGTCGACCAGCGTCCGGCCCGACGGTGAGGTCCACACCCGCTCGGGCGAGAGCAGAGAACTGACCCGCACGCCGGGCCCGTCCGGCGCCACGAGGGGCGTGCAGTCACTCTCGATCACTTCGACTCCGCCGGTGGCCGGGCGCCGGCATGCGCCCCGCCGCCGTAGGTCGGTGCGCTGGCCGTCGTAGAGATCGTCGGCGAGTACCTCGCTCTCGCGCGCTGTCCACGTGCCGTCGGTGGCGAGGCCGTGCACGCTGCCGTCAGCGGTCGTGACCTCCAACTGCGCCAGCAGCGCGAGTCGGTCACCGTAGAGCGCGCGCTCGCCCTGGAAACCGAGTCGGCCCCGGTACCAGCCGTTGCCCAGCAGGAAGTCCAGCTCGTTGCGCCCACTGCGGACCAGGTCCGTGACGTCGTACGTCTGGTAGCGCAGCCGGTGCTGATAGGCGGTCCACCCCGGCGTCAGGACGAGGTCGCCGACGCGGCGACCGTTGAGTGTGGCGACGTACACACCGTGAGCCGTGGCGTACAGCCGGGCCTTGACCACCTCGCCAGGCACGTCCAGCGAGCCGTTCAACACCGGCGCGGGCGCGTGCAGATCACCGACGCCGGTCGGGCTCACGAAGGCAGCGGACCAATCGGAGGCGTCGAGCAGACCGGCCTCCACGACTGCCGGCGCTCCCCACTCGCTCCACTCTTCCTTGTGCGCGACGCGGATCCATACCCGAGCGGACTCACGGGACGCGAGCGGCTCGGCCGGCCAGGGCACCAGCACCTGCTCGCCGCTGTCCACCCGGTATCTCTCACGGTTTCCGTCCCGACTGATCTCGACCTCGTACGCCGTCTGCTCATAGCCCTCGTCGGCCTGCGGAACCGTCCACGACAAGCGGGGGGTACCAGTCCCCACGCCGAGCACGGAAGAATCGTCCGTGTGGTGCTCGAATCGAGGTGCGCGGGGAGCGGCAGCCACAACCATGCAGGTCTCCAGACTTCTCGGCAGATAGGTGGGATCCGGGACGGGGTGTACGCGTTGTCTGGTGGAAACGACCTCGCGAGCCCTCGGAATGAGGGGCGTCGAATGGGGGGCCTGATCTTTTGCATCGTTCCATAAGCACCTTGACTTAGGAAGGCACTGATGGCGAGTCCACCGTTAGTGCAGAGCAGTTGTCCGTAGCCGGGCCCAGGCCCGTAACGCGGGGCCGACACGTGCGTTCCGAAGGGTGGCCGGAGGACTCCGTGACACATGGGCATGGTTGGCATGCCCAGCTCTCCAAAGTAGGCTTGCAACGATGCAGAAGTCTGGACGGGAGGACAAGACCTCCTCTACTGCTGTCCCCACCTCGACTGGCCCGTGCACTACGTCGCCCCGCACGCCACCTGCGACCGCGCGCGAGACGCATAGCCCAGCCGAGTAAACCCGCCCACCAACTGCCCGTACGCGACCCTGTGCCCTCGTGACCTGTGCATACTCGGTAGAACAATCTAACCAGGAGCCGGTGCGCGAGACACCCCCACCTCGACTACTCCATGGTTCACCAGCGCCTTGCCCGAGGCTCCCCCTCTCGGCAAGCCTCGGGCGACATCTGCCTGACCTGGTGATTCGACACTCACGACACGGACCTTTACGGAAACGTTACCTCGCTACACCAGCGCATCTTCTTGACCACCGTCGGTCCGCTACCTAGCCTCACCTGAAACGTTACAGAGATTCGCATCCCGCCTTCCCGGCCCGGCCTGAGGAACTGCCAAGGGGATGCGCCTCTCCCCCACGGCGCCCTGTGCGATGGAGCGTTGCGTGTAGAGCGACCGAGCCTCCTGCCGTTGACGGCCAGCGGTGATGGATCCGCCCGCCCGCGGAGCGCGAGGCGGGCGCGCCGATCCTCTTTGTGCCCAAGCACCTTGTCAGAGCAACGGAGGCCTTTATGGATGAGCGGACAACGACCAACGCACCGCACCGGCTGCGTTTCGAGCACCTTGATGACGCCGTTCTGGGAACGGATGTCGCCCGCCCACGTCTGTCGTGGCAATTGCCCGCCGGTGCCACGCGTCAGACGGCGTACGAGATAGAGGCCGGCGACTGGTCGACCGGCGTCGTGCGATCCGCCGAGCGCGTTCTGGTCCCGTACACGGGCCCTGAGCCGTCCGCCCGTGAGCGCGTCGAGTGGCGGGTGCGTGTGTGGACCGACCTCGGCGAGAGCGACTGGTCGGCGTCGGCGTTCTGGGAGATGGGGCTGCTGCGGCGAAGCGACTGGTCGGCTTCCTGGATCCGGCCCCATGAGCAGGACGTGCCCGAGCCCGGTCATCGACCCGTCTACGCCCTGCACTCCAAGGTGGACCTGCCCGGGCCGATCGCCTCGGCCCGGGCCTACGTCACAGCCCACGGCATCTACGAGCTGGTGGTCAACGGTCAGCGGATCGGCGACCAGGAGCTCGCTCCGGGCTTCACCGCCTACCGGTCGAACCTTCAGGTGCAGACCTATGACCTGACCACCGCATTGCATCAAGGTGCGAACGACCTAGGCGCATTCCTCTCCGACGGGTGGTATCGCGGCCTGTTCGGCTACGGCCGTACCTACGACAACTTCGGTGACCGCACGGCGTTCCTCGCCCAGTTCGAAGTCGTCCACACCGACGGTTCCAGGACCGTGGTCGGTACCGGCCTCGGCTGGGGCTCCACCATCTCCGACTCGACGGAGGCCGACCTGCTCGACGGACAGCGCGTGGTGCAGCAGGCGGGCGGCTTCCGCTGGGATCGCCGCGACTGGCAGCCGGTGCTCGAGCCGACGGATCCGCTGTGCGCCGACTGGAGCCGCCTGTGCGCGACTCCGGCACCTCCGGTTCGCCGCGTCCGGTCGATCACGCCTGTGTCGGTGACGACGCTCGAGGGCGGGCGGCACATCGTCGACCTCGGCGAGAACACCAACGGCTGGATCCACCTCGACGAGGCACGTCCCGGGACGGAGATCGTGCTGACGCATGGCGAGGCCCTCGACGCCGACGGCGACGTCACGACCGACCACCTGCGTCCCGACGCGGACAGCCCCACTCCGAGCCCGTTCAACCAGATCGACTCGGTGGTCTCCGCCGGCGACGGCCAGGCGTTCGAACCGCGCCACACGACCCACGGGTTCCAGTACGTGGCCGTCGACGGACTGCCCGGACCTCTCGGCACGGCCGACGTCCACGGCGTCGAAGTCCGCACGGATCTGCGCCCTACCGGCACCTTCCATTGCAGTGACCGCCGCATCGAACTGCTGCACGAGGCCGCGGTGCGCAGCTGGCGGACCAATGCCTGCGACGTGCCGACCGACTGCCCCCAGCGTGAGCGAGCGGGGTGGACGGGCGACTACCAGGTCTTCGTGTCGACGGCGGCCTTCCTCGACGACATCGCCGGGTTCACCGACAAGTGGCTGAAGGACCTGGCCTCCGACCAGGTGCCGAACGGCCTGGTCAGGAACTACGTCCCGTCTCCGGAGGCGGCGGTCGCGGTCGTCGAGGGTTCCTCGGGGTGGGGCGACGCGGCGGTTTCCGTACCGTGGCAGATGTGGCAGTCGTACCGGGATCGCGAGGTGTTGGCGCGGCAGTACCCGTCGGCCGTCGCGTGGCTGGAGTTCGTCGAGACGACCGCGCGTACGGCGCGAGCGCCGGAGCGGATCGCGGCGAATCCCGAGGCACCCGAACACGAGCGGTTCCTCTGGGACACCGGGTTCCATTGGGGGGAATGGCTGGAGCCCGGAGTCGAGATCGCCCTCTTCGAGGGCGACCATGCGATCGTCGCCACCGCCTACTTCGCCCACTCCGCCCGCCTGCTCGCCAAGACCGCGGAGGTACTGGGCAAGACGGCGGACGCGGCACGCTGGACCGAGCTCGCGGCGAACGTCGAGCACGCCTGGGCCACCGAATTCATCGGCGCCGACGGTCGGCTGGCGCGGGACAGCCAGGCAACCTACGTCAGAGCGCTGCGGTTCGGCCTGATCCCCGAGCACCTCGTGCCGTCGGCGGTCGAGCACCTCGTCGAACTGATCCGGGCCGATGGCACACACCTGTCGACCGGCTTCCTGTCCACCGGGATGCTGCTGCCGGTACTGGCGGACAACGGCCGTGCCGATGTCGCGTTCGACCTGCTCTTCCAGGACACCTCGCCTTCGTGGCTGACGATGATCGACCGTGGCGCCACCACCATCTGGGAGCACTGGGACGGCATCGACGCCAAGGGCACACCCAGCGGCTCGCTCAACCACTACAGCAAGGGGGCGGTCATCGGGTTCCTGCACCGGTACGTGGCCGGCCTGCGTCCGCTCGAATCGCACCCCGGGTATGAGCGCTTCATCGTGGAACCGGTGATCGACGACCGGCTGGACTGGGCACGAGTGACGCTCGAGACTCCCTTCGGGCTCGCGTCGTCATCGTGGCGACGTGAGGACGGCGCTATCCGCTACGAGGTCGTCGTCCCGGCGGACACCGAATGCGAGTTCCGTGTGGGCGAAACTGTTGTCCTGGGGCCGGGGACCCACGTAATCGCGTTCAGTCCTCTTGCCCGGTAGGACAGCGGTGGTGGTCTTCTTGCTGTCGTGGGTGGGGACGTCGCTGCACGCCGGGCGGGAGTGATCGTCCGCGGCGGTGGCAGGTAGCTGCAACCGGCCCCGCGGCGCTTGCTGCGCGCCGTCCTATGGCCTGGGCGCCCTTGTCGCACCGTTGTCGCCAGTTCGCGATGAGTGCGAGTGTCGGCTGACCTAGTCATACGCCGACGATGTCGGGTGCGGACGCGGACGGGCGACTCAGACAGCACGGGCGGACGGCGCACGGGGAGGAGGTGCCGCCCGCCCGTGCTGTCGCTCAAGGGGGCCGCCACAGCGAAAGGCGCGCGGCCCCAACGGGAAGCTCTCGGTCCGGTCAGCCCTGTGCCGCGATCAACCGCTGGTACCAGCGGTAGCTGTCCTTGGGCGTGCGCCGCAGGGTGTCGTAGTCGACATGGACGATCCCGAAACGCCTGTCGTAGCCGAAGGCCCACTCGTAGTTGTCGAGCAGCGACCAGACGTAGTAACCGCGTACGTCCACTCCTTCGGCGACGGCGTTCGCGACGGCGGCCATGTGGTCGCGGAGGTACGCGATCCGGTCGGCATCGTGGATCTGGCCGTCGGCGGACAGCACGTCGTCCTCCGCCGAACCGTTTTCGGTGATGAAGACGGGCGGAAGGGCGTCCGCGTACTCGTGACGCAGTGAGACGAGCAGTTCGCGCAGACTGTCGGGAACCACCGCCCAACCCATCGCGGTGCGCCGGGCTCCCGGGGTGTCGACCGTCTCGATGCGGCAGTCCGTCGCGGTACGCACGGCCGGGTCGGGCCGGCGATGAGACGCGTCACGGACCACGGTGGGGGTGTAGTAGTTGATCCCGAGGAAGTCCATCGGCGTGGAGATCAGCTCCAGGTCGCCCTCTTGCCGGAAGGTCTGCCGGGTGATCAGCTCACCCCACGTCTCCTCTTCGGCGGATGGATAGCGCCCGCGCAAAAGCGGATCGGTCCACATCAGCTTCTGCATGGTCTCAGCACGTACGACGGCCGCGAGATCCGCGGCGGAGTCGGAGGCCGCGGTCACGTGACTGAGGTTGAGCGTGATGCCCGCCTCCCGGACGCCGGCGGTACGCAGCGCCCGCATCGCCAGGCCGTGACCGATCAGCAGATGATGGGCGGCGGCCAGGGCCGGGGTGCCTTCCTTTGCACCGGGGGCGTGATGGCCGTCCGCATAGCCCAGGAAGGCGCTGCACCCGGGCTCGTTGAGGGTGATCCAGCGGGGGACCCGGTCGGCCAGGGCGGCGGCGACCAGGGCCGTGTACTCGCCGAACCGCTCCGCGGTGTCGCGTGTCCGCCAGCCGCCAAGGTCTTCCAGGGCCTGCGGCAGGTCCCAGTGGTAGAGAGTCGCGGCCGGTTCGACCTTGGCGGCCAGCAGTTCGTCCACCAGCCGGGAGTAGAAGTCCAGGCCCTTGTGGTTCACCGGGCCCGAGCCGGTCGGCTGGATGCGCGGCCAGGCGATGGAGAAGCGGTACGAGCCGACGCCCAACTCGCGCAGCAGCGCCACGTCCTCGGGAAATCGGTGGTAGTGGTCGCAGGTCACGTCCCCGGTGGCGCCGTGCAGTACCCGGCCCGGCTCGCGGGAGAAGCTGTCCCAGATGGAGGGCCCGCGGCCGTCCTCGTGGACCGCGCCTTCGATCTGGTACGAGGCGGTGGCGGCACCGAACACGAAGTCGGGCGGAAGGGAGGGGAGTTCGCTCATGCTGTCCTTGCCTCTTGTTGTGTGCCGGAGTCGCCGGTGAGGACGGTCCGAGGCGGGGTGTCCGCGTGGTCGTGCGGAGACACGCTCTCGGCTCCTGGATCGAGCTGCTTCGACGGGACCATCATCTTTTGTATCGTTCCATGGATAGATCGGCTTAGGAAGGCGTCGGCACCCCGCTCCAGGGCGACCTGAGCGGTCCTGGTCTGTCACTGCGGCTGTAGCATGGCGCCCGTGGAAGATGACGCTGCTGAACCTGGTGCGCGGGACGACGTGCGTGACTCCAGTGGTGGCCGGGCGGTGCCGGTGCGCGCTGACGACACCACCGTGTCCCGGCAACCTTCCAGGGGTCGTCGTGCAACGATTCAGGACGTGGCGCGGGAAGCGCAGGTCTCGGTTTCGACCGTCTCCAACGTGATCCGCGACGCCCCGGGTGTCCGCCCCCAGATGAAGGCCAAGGTCACCGCGGCGATCAGGAAACTGGGTTACCGGCCCCAGGCCGGCGCCCGTGCGATGCGAGGACGCTCCTACACCATCGGCGTCATGCTCACCGAGTTCTCGGCCCCCTTCCAGACCGAGATCGCGGAAGGGATCGCCGACGAGCTGGAGCCGAGTCCGTACCAGGAGATCTTCGTCGCCGGAGGCCTCTCCCCCGAGCGCCAGCAGAAAAGCATCGAAGCCCTCACCGACAGGCAGGTGGACGGGCTCATCGTCATCGCGCCGGCGATGGCCACCTCGTGGCTGGAGAAACTCGGGTCCGGACTGCCCACCCTGGTGATCGCACGGCACGGCGGCTCCGCCCAGTACGACACCGTCGTGGACGACGACCAGGGCGGCGCGCGCCTCATGGTCGATCACCTCGTGGCCCTGGGCCACAAGCGCATCCTGCACACCAGTCATCCGGCCGGACGCCTCAAGAGGCCCTTCGTCCTGGCCCACACCGCGCGATGCGACGGCTACGTCAACGCCATGAAGAGGCACGGTCTCGAGCCCGATGTCATCGAGACCACATACTCGGAAGCAGGCGGGTACCAGGCCGCACTGGAAGCCCTCGCCAGGCCGACGCCACCGACGGCCGTCTTCGCCGGTGCGGACATCGCCGCATTCGGTGCCCTGCGTGCTGCGGAAGAGCGTGGCTTGAGGGTGCCTCAGGACGTCACCATCGCCGGGTACGACAACGTCTATGCCTCGACCATCGGCCGGGTCTCCCTCACGACGGTCGACCAGTCGGGCCACCTCACGGGCCAGATGAGCGCGCGGCTCCTGCTGGAACGGCTGAACGGCCGGACCCAGCCCGTGCACTACGTCGTGTCCCCTCGACTGATGCCGCGTGGCACGAGTGCGGCCCCGGTACGCAAGTCCGCCCGACGGCTGGCCTGACGGGGCGAGCGAACCGTCCGGTTCCCACCTCCACACGCCTTCACCCCATTAGAACGGTCCAAAGATCACGGGTGAGGGAAGAGGACATTCCTCTTCGCACGGCTCGACGTCCACCAGCGCACCGACACGAGACGCCTGTCGCCGACCACACCGAGCCATAGGCGACCTGACCTGCCTATTTGGCACCACAGTATGGACGCGTTACGAAACCGTTACCGCGCAATCACAACGCGCTCCCTTGACCCATCACTATCCGCTACTTAGCCTCCACTTGAAACGTTCCAGAGCGCAATTTCAGCCAGTATGCGCCTCTTCGACCATCCCGAGCGCAGACGTTTCCGCCAGTTCTCACGGCCGCATCCGGCCGAGCCTCTCCCGTGTCCGAAGGAGCCGATCATGCGGCGCACCAAAACTCGCGTATCACTGACCATGGCGACGGCCCTGACCTCCCTGGCAGCCCTCAGCGCGTGCACCGATTCGAACTCCGCATCCAGCTCCGGGGGCAAGAAGGACACGCTCATTCTGGGATCGACCGCCGACATCCAGGGCTGGGATCCGTCGAACCAGCCGTCCTTCCAGGGGTGGTCTGCCGATGCGGTGTACCAGACCCTGGTGCGGTTCGACACCACGGGCAAGGCCCACCCGGATGCCGCGACGAGTTGGGAGGTGAACTCCGACAACACCAGCGTGACGTTTCGTCTGCGGTCCGGCATGAAGTTCTCGGACGGCACACCGGTCGACTCCATGGCCTTCAAGAAGGCGCTGGAATACCAGGCAACGCACGGTGGCCAGGCCGCCCGGCTTGCCAAGGTAAAGGTCACCACCCCGGACGCCCGTACCGTGGTAGCCACCGTGCCGGAACCAGATCCCCAGATCCTTGGCATTGGCGGCGCGAAGCTGGCCAGCCCGAAGTACCTCGCCGCCGGCAAGGTGAACAAGGCCCCCGTCGGCTCCGGCCCCTACACGCTCGACCAGTCGGCGACGACCAGCGGCTCCACGTACACCTTCGTCAAGAACAACGCGTACTGGGACGCCAAGTCCTTCCCGTACAAGAAGCTCGTCATCAAGGTGATCAAGAACCAGACGGCAGCGCTCAACGCCCTGAAGACCGGGCAGATCGACGGCACCCTCATCCAGCAGTCGATGTTCAACGAAGCCAAGTCCTCCGGTCTCAAGACCCTGTCGATGCGCGGCACCACCACACGGCTGCTCCTGACGGACCACAAGGGCGAAAAAATCCCGGCCATCGGTGACCTGAGGGTCCGCCGCGCCATGAACATGGTGTTCGACAAGGACGCCATGGCGAAGGACTTCTACCAGGGGCGGGCCACTCCGACGCACCAGATCTTCCGCCCGGGATCGGCGGCGTACATCAAGGATCTCAAGGACCCGTACCCCTACAACGTCGCCAAGGCCAAGGAGCTGATGAGGGAGGCGGGATACGAGAAGGGCTTCACCCTCACCTTCCCCGTCATGGAGGGCCTGGGCATCGAGAAGCTGGTGCCCGTCGTCGCACAGCAGCTGGGCCAGCTCAACATCAAGGTCAAGCAGCAGACGCTGTCCGGCCCCAATGCGGTCGAGCAACTGCTCAGCGGTACGTACCCCGTGCCCCTGTGGCCGCTCGGGAACTACGGCGAGTCCATCACGGACATCAAGGACTATGTGCTGCCCGACGGCATCTGGAACGTCATGCACCAGCCCGACCCGACGGTGAAGAAGCTCTACGACAGGCTCATCACCGCCAAGGGGCAGAAGTCGGCCGAGATCCAGCAGGAGATCAACCGCTACATCATCGACCAGGCCTGGTTCGTCCCGATGGCCTACCCGGACGCCTTCTACGCCTACAGCCCGAAGATCGACATACCCGAGGCGACCGACTTCAACGCCCTCAACCCGCTACTGCGTGACTTCAAGTGAGCAGTCGGCCAGAGCGAGGGGAGCCGCAGATGTTCGGTGCTCTGCTGAAGAAGCTTGTCCGGGCGGTGGTCATACTGCTCGTCGTCAGCTTCACCACTTTTGCGTTGATGTACGGCAACGGGTCCGGGATCGCGCGTGCGGTACTGGGCCAGGAGGCCAGGGACTCCGATGTCCGGTTGGAGATGACGCGCCTCGGTCTCGACCGGCCGCTGCTCGTGCAGTACGGAGACTGGCTCAAGGGGGTGGTCACCGGCGACTTCGGCGAGTCGTTCTTCACAGGACAGTCCGTGACGTCCCTGTTGGCCTCCCGCGTGCCGGTGACACTCGCCCTGGTCATCCTCGCGATCGTCCTGACGGCCATCCTCAGCGTCCTCATCGGTGTCACCGCCGCCGTCCGCGAGGGCTGGATCGACCGGGTGGTGCAGTTCCTGGCTGTTCTGGGGGCCGCGATCCCGGCCTTCATCATCGCGATCGCACTGGTCTTCGCGTTCGCCATCTCGGTCCGGCTCCTCCCGGCGACCGGATACGTCTCCCCGGACCAGAGCCCCACCGGCTGGCTCGAGTCCGTCACGCTTCCGGTGCTCGCTCTGCTGACGGGATCGGTCGCGAGCGCGGCTTCGCAGTTCCGTGGAGCCGTCATCGACATGCTCTCCCGGGACTTCGTCCGCACGCTGCGGGCACGCGGGATCAGCGAGTCCCGGGTCCTCTTCCGCCATGTTCTGCGCAACGCCGGCGGCCCCGGGCTCATGGCCCTGAACCTGCAGATCATGACCCTCCTGGGCAGCGCGGTCTTCGTCGAGCAGATCTTCGCGCTCCCCGGTCTGGGGGAAGCCGGCAACCAGGCATCCCAACAGGGCGATGTACCGGTGGTGATGGGAATCCTGGTCGTGGCCGTCTTCATCGTCCTCGTCGTCAACGTGCTGGGTGACCTCGCGAACGCGGCACTCAATCCGAAAGCGAGGACGCGATGAGCGTGCCCGAGCTCTCCGCGGCCGTCGGGCCGCAGACAGAGCCGACGGTCAAAGGACGGTCCGTGCTTCGCCGACTCGTGAGCGACCCGCCGGCCGCGTGCTGTCTGGCCTTCCTGCTCGTCGTCCTGATCCTGGGGTTGGGCAGCCCCTGGCTGGCGCCGGTGGACCCCAACGCCTCGGAGCTGTCGGCGGTGAACGCGCCGCCGTTCGGTTCAGGGCACTTCCTGGGCGCGGACGCATCGGGCCGGGACATCCTGTCGCGGCTGATGTGGGGGACGCAGCAGACAGCACTGGCCTGCGTGCTCCTTCTGGCCGTCTCGCTCGCGATCGGGGTGACGAGCGGCCTCGTCGCCGGCTACTACCGAGGCAGGGTCGAAACCGTCTCGAACTGGGTCTCCGACGTCGTCATGACGTTGCCCGGCGTCCTCCTCCTCTTCGCGCTCTACGCCAGGACTGGCCCCAACATCGTCGCCGCGATGATCGTCTTCGGCGTCCTCACCGCACCGTCCTATTTCCGACTGGTCAAGTCCGTCGTGGTGGGTGTCCGAAGTGAGCTCTACGTTGATGCGGCGAAGGTGGTCGGTCTCTCCGACCTGCGCATCGTCGGCCGTCACGTGCTCTGGGCGGTCCGCGCCCCTGTCATCATCCACAGCTCGTTCGTCCTCGCCGCGGGCATCGGCATCGAGGCCGGCGTCAGCTTCCTGGGGCTCGGTGATCCCGCCACGGCATCCTGGGGCACGGTGCTGCAGGACTCCTTCAGCAACATCTACACCAGCAAGGCCGGTGTCGTATGGCCGGCCCTTCTCATCAGCCTGACCATCCTGGCTCTCGTGCTGCTCGGCAACGCCCTGCGTGACGTGCTCCAGTCCTCGGCGCACCGCCCGACACCCTCGGCACGACTGCTCCGAGAGACAGCCCGGCGGGTTCGTGAGGAGAGCGCTGCCGCACTCGCGGAAGGACCTGCCCCCGCGACGAACGCGGTTCTGTCGATACGGGGCCTGCGCATCGGCTACCCGGACGGTGAGAGCGGCATACGCGAGGTCGTCCACGGCGTCGACCTGGACGTCCGCCCCGGCGAGATCCACGGTCTGGTGGGCGAGTCCGGATCGGGCAAGTCACAGATCGCCTTCTCGACCCTGGGCATCCTGCCCCGCGAGGCGGTCATTCTCGGGGGGCGTGTCCTCCTCGACGGCGAGGATCTGCTGGCGAGCGAGCAGCACATGCGCCAGGCACGCGGCCGGCGCATCGCGTACGTGCCGCAGGAGCCGATGTCGAATCTGGACCCCTGCTTCACGATCGGGGCGCAGCTCACCCAGGGCCTGCGCGCGGTCAAGACCGTGACGAAACGCGAAGCCGAACGTGAGCTGCTCGCCCTGCTCGCGCGGGTCGGCATCAAGGATCCGGAGAGGGTCTTCCGCCAGTACCCGCACGAGATCTCCGGCGGCATGGCCCAGCGCGTACTCATCTGCGGTGCCGTCGCCTCCGGCCCGGACCTGATCGTCGCGGACGAGCCGACGACCGCTCTGGACGTGACCGTGCAGGCAGAGGTGCTCGAGCTACTGCGAGAACTGCGTGACGAGCGAGGCCTCGCGATGATCCTGGTGACCCACAACCTCGGCGTCGTGGCAGACCTCTGCGACACCGTCAGCGTGATGAAGGACGGGCACATCGTGGAGCGGAGCGACGTGGACTCTCTCTTCGAGGCGCCCGACGAGGCGTACACGCGGGAACTGCTCTCGTCGGCACGCCGTGTCGAGATCGCGGAGGTGTGACGTGGCAGAGACGGTCCTGAAGGTCGAAGACCTGGTCGTACGCTACGGCGGACGCCGGTCCACCGGCGCCACCGTCATCGACGGCGTCTCCTTCGACCTCAACACCGGGGAGACGCTCAGCCTGGTGGGCGAGTCCGGATCGGGAAAGACGACGATCGGCCGCGCGATCCTCGGGCTCGCGCCGGTGACGGAGGGCTCCGTCTCGTTCCGGGGCGAGACCATCAGCAACATCCCACGGGCCCGCCGGCGCAAGGTCGCCCGGGACATCCAGGTGGTGTTCCAGGACCCGTACTCCTCGCTGAATCCGTCTATGTCGATCGAGGACATCCTGGTCGAACCCCTCCTGGCCACCGGGTCCCGAGACGGACGCACGCGCGTACGGGAACTGCTCGACGCCGTCGGCCTCCCCGCCGACTCCGCCCGTAGATCCCCCCGGGAGTTCTCCGGCGGACAGCGGCAGCGGATCGCCATCGCCAGGGCACTCGCCCTCGATCCCACGGTCATCATCTGCGACGAACCCACCAGCGCCCTGGACGTGACCACGCAGGCCCGGGTCCTCACGCTGCTGAAGGACATCCAGCGCGAGACGGGCGTGGCGTACCTGTTCATCAGCCACGACCTCGGCGTCGTCAACGAGGTGAGCGACAGAATCGCCGTCCTCCATCAGGGACGCATCGTCGAGATCGGCAAGGCGACCGACGTCGCGACTGCTCCTGAGCATCCCTACACACGCAGGCTGCAGATGGCGGCTCCCGTCGCGGATCCGATGAAGCAGCGCCTGCGGCGGGCCAAGCGCCTGGAAGCCATGGCGGCGGAGCTTCCGGCCCCCAAGGTCGGCTCATGAGCGGAAGCGACGCGCCCGTGACCGGCGACTCCGTCTCCAGGGCGTCGTCGCGGTCCGCCGACGGTCCGCACATGTCCCCGTGCGCGCGGGCCCTCTGAGTACACGCACACCCACCCCTGGACGCACTACCCATCGGTAGACGGACACGGGGCATGTAGCCCGGCACGCCGGCTCGCGGGCGTCGGCCGCAAGGGCGATCGGTACCGCCTTCGATGCATTGACCCCGAAAGGACTGGCATGGAGCCGCAGGACAGTTCCGGACTGGACACGACACGCGAGGGCGGAGGCTTCCCGCGGAGGGCTTTCCTGCGCGGGGGCGCGCTCTCCGTGGCCGGGCTCGTCGCCGCAGGCGAGTTCGGTGGATTCCCGACCCTTCACTCGACCCCGACCGCCCACGCGTCCCCGCTCAACGCGGTGAGAGGGCCGGAGGCGGCGTACGTCCGCACCTGGGGCCTCGCACCGGACGGCCCCTGCGAGGCGGCGGCAGACTCGGAGTGCCGCACCGGTCAGCCCTCGGGCCTGCGCGGGTTCGCGGGTGGGATGAGCGTGCCTGGTCTGGGCATCCCGCTCGGCGGCGTCGGCGCCGGCTCGTTCCACTACAACCTGTTCGGGACCTTCGGGCCGTGGAGCATGGGCGGTTCACAGGCGTCGGACTGGTGGGACATGCGCACACTCCCCCAGGCGGCCTTCCACATCCGTGAGCAGGTCGCGGGTGCCTCGGGCGGCCCGACCGTCAAGACCCTCGCCACGCGGCACGACCACATCGCCCCGCAGCGGGACTTCGACGGCGTTCTTCCGCGGTGGAACCAGCTCAACCCCGGTGACGGCACCTATGCCGCGTTGTACCCGTTCGGCTGGACCACCTACAACGTGTTCAAGTCGAAGGTGTCCATGCGCTTCTGGTCGCCGATAGTGGCCGGCGAGGACGAGCGCACCTCGATGCCGGTGGCCTTCTTCGACGTGGAACTGGCGAACCCCACCACGAAGACGGTCGACCTCTCGGTGATGTTCACCTTCCCCAACGCCGCTCCGCATCCCTCGGGGACGACGCGCACCGGGCTCTACAGCCGGTTCGACACGGACCGGTCAGGCGTCGCCGGTGTGACGCTGGGCTCGGACGATGCGACGAACACGCCCGACTCCTACAAGTCGGAGTGGGCCATCGCCGCCCTGCCGGCCACGGGCCAGAAGCTGACGTACACCACGTCATGGAACGGGGCGGGTGACGGGAGCGACATCTACGAGCCGTTCTCCTCCACGGGCAAGCTGCCGAACAGCGCCCTGGACGACTCGAACTCGGCAGGCGCCGTCGCCGTGACCGCGCAACTGCGGCCAGGCCAGAAGACAACCGTCCGATACGCCCTTTCCTGGGACTTCCCGCAGGTGTACTACGACGGCGCCCCCCAGGGCCGGGCCGTCTGGATGCGCCGGTACACCGAGTTCCTCGGCGCCACCTCGACGGCCACCAACGACTACGTCCCGAACTCGTACCCGTTCAAGCAGGCCTTCACCATCGCCAAGCGTGAGCTGGCGCGGCACGTCGACTCCCTCGCCGCTGTCGAGGCCTGGTGGAAACCGATCGCCGAGAACCCGAAGTACCCGGTGTGGCTGCGGAAGGCAGCCCTGAACGAGCTGTTCGGCATGGTCTTCAACGCCTCGTTCTGGGAAGCCGGCCTGGTCAGCAACACCATCCCGCCCGCGCCCGGCGGGCCTCGCCTGGGTGCGGAGATCCCCAACACGCACCTCTTCTACACCATCGACGCCGGAAGCGGCGGCGCAGGGGCCAACGAGATGGACGTCGACAGCTTCGGGTACCTGCTGTACACGAAGCTGTTCCCCAACATCGAACTCGGGTGCCTGCGCGCCTGGTTGCAGCTGACCAAGCAGGACCGGTGGGGGCGGGTGCCCCAGCAGATCATGGCCGACACCGGTCCGTTCATCAGCGCCACCGCGTCCAATCAGGGCGCCCCCTCGGCAACGTCCGAACCCGTCTTCGGCGCACCACCTCCCGGCACCGATGACCTCGGCGCGCTCTTCGACCCCGCGGGCGGCGACGCGTTCCGGGACTGCTTCCACAAGCTCATCTACCGGGTGTACGCGCTGTATCAGGAGACCGGCGACAAGAGCCTGCTGACCTACGGCTATCCCCAGATGCTGCGGACGCTGAAGCACTCTCAGTTCTTCCGCCCGCCCGGCTCCCACCTCCCGGCGGACCCGCCGTCGAACAATCCGGCGAACACTTACGACCAGCTCCTGGTCAACGGCCACGGCATCTACAACTGCCAGTTGTATCTGCTCTCGCTGCAGATCCTCTCGACGCTCACGCCCAAGGCCAGAGCCCTGGGGATACCCGAGGCCACGTCCGCCGTCCAGAGGGAGATCGACACCGAACTGGCCGCAGCGAAGGAGGAGTTCGAGGAGCTCTTCTGGAACCCCAAGACCGGGCGCTACCGCTACTGCGACGGCACCGGCGGCATCGAGGGACGGACCGGCGACATCTTCGGCGCCAAGAAGCCGGTGCTGCCGAAGGACGCGGCCTTCTTGGACGCGTTCTACGCCCAGTGCGTCGCTTCCCAACTCGGCCTGCCCAACCTGATAAACCTCCGACGCGCCCGCAAGCACTGGCACAACACCCTTGATGCCTTCCTGGCGCCCAAGGACGCCGATGGCGTTCCCGTAGGGCCGCCCATCATCCTGGACGAGAACTTGAAGCCCTACCCGATGGACTACATCCAGCCTGCCCCCGGCCGTTTCGTCCCGGAGATCGCCGACGTGTGGCCCGGCACGACCTGGATGGCGACGGCGGCCGCCGTGCACATCGGCCGCGCGACCGGCGACGGGAAACTCATCGCCAAGGCCCTGAAGATGAGCGAGGCCGTGGCGAACCGGATCTACGACGACGGCGCCACGACCCTGGGGCACGCTTTCGCCACACCGGAGTCCTGGTTCGTCGACAACCCGAACATCTCCCGGTACGCGGCCTACGCCCGAGCCCGCTCCGTCTGGCAGCTCGTCGACGCACTCGACGCCGTGCAGGGGAGTTCGAAGTGACAACACCGCCACCGCCCCAGTCGTCCATACGTCCGGGCCAGGTCTGGTACGACACGGCCAGCCACCGCATCCAGGCGCACGGCGGGTCGATCACGTACATCGACGGAACGTTCTACTGGTACGGGGAGAACAAGGAGAAGACGAAGCCCGGCAGCGGAATCTGGCACTGGGGCATCCGCTGCTACGCCTCCACCGACCTCTACAACTGGGAGGACCGGGGCCTGATCATCCCGCCCGAGCCGGACGACCCGAACTCTCCCCTCCACCCTGCCCAGCAGGTCGACCGCCCCCACATCGTCTTCAACGCGGCGACCAAGCAGTACGTGTGCTGGATCAAGATCATGGGTGAGGGGCACACCCAGGAAAGCACCGTCCTCGTCGCCGACGACTTCCTCGGCCCCTACCGTGTCGTCCGCACGGGGCTGCGCCCGCTCGGCATGAACGCCGGCGACTTCGACATCGCAGTCCATCCCGGCGACGGCAAGGCGTACTACTACTTCGAGCGCGTGCACAGCGAGCTGATCTGCGCCGACCTGACCGACGACTACACCGACGTCACCGGCTACTACTCGACCCACTTCCCCCTCCCTCATCCGCCGTACGTCCGAGAGGCACCGGCCCACTTCACGCGGGGCGGACTGCACTACCTGATCACTTCGGGCACCACCGGCTACGCCCCCAACCCGTCGGAAGTGGCCGTCGCGCGGACCTACCACGGCCCGTGGACCGTGCTGGGCGACCCACACCCCGAGGACGCCTCCGGGAACTCGTACCGCTCCCAGATCAGCTCGGTGTTCAAGCATCCGCACAAGAAGGACCTCTACATCGCCTTGGCCGACAGGTGGCTGCCCCACCTAGCACCCGAGCTGGCGGAGCCGATTCAGGAAGAGATGCGGAGGCGCTTCTCCGGAGACGCGACGGAGGACGCCTCCGATGCCTCGGCCGTCCTCCCCCCTGAACTGCTCGACCCCGACACCTCGATCGCGGACTACGTCTGGCTGCCCCTGCGCTTCGAAGGCGAGATGGCCTTCGTGGACTGGCACGACGAATGGCGGATCGAGGACTACGACTGACAGACGCACCGAACCGGCGCCGCGATGGCAGTAGACGAGCCGGAACGGGGCACACGAACCGTACGCCGACGGGACTGCGGCGTTCCGCACTGTGAGGCCCGCACCGACCGTGTGGTCGGTACGGGCCAGCAGGGCTTCCAGTCGGCGTCACGGGCTGTCCGCGGCTGAGCCTCCGACGTCGCCCAGTGCGTTCGCCCGCATTCAGCGGCGCTCGCGGCCTCATCGCCCCTCGGACAAGGCGTTCGACGCACAACCGCCGCGCCAAGAGCAGAGCCGCCACCAGCGGCTATCGCCTTCAGTTCCACACCTGAGCAGTTCGGCCGCAGGGCTGGAACTCAAAGGAAACACACCGCGCCGACCGCGCCCCGCACGCCGCGCCCGTCCTGCGCTTGGTTACGGATGCGTTCCGAACTCTTGACGACAGCCTTATGACTGCGTAGACATGACACCGCAGACAGACCGCCTGGCCAGTCACTGGCGGTTCTGACATCATCTGGCTCGTACATCCGGCCATCGGGAGACGCCATGACGCGAGGAACGGCACGGAGCGGTAACACCGCGGCTCCGCGCAGCGTGGATGTGGCCCGTCTGGCGGGGGTGTCGCAGAAGACGGTGTCGCGGGTTTTCAATGACGAGCAGTACGTCTCCGCCGATGTGCGCAGGCGCGTCCTCGAAGCCGCTGAAGAGCTCGGCTACCGGCGTAACAACGCCGCCCGGGCACTGGCCTCCGGACGCACTCGCTCCATTGGTGTGGTGACTCTGGGCACGGCCCTGTACGGACCCGCCTCCCTGCTCATGGGTGTCGAGCGGGTCGTCCGGGACACGGGATACGCGCTGCGCGTGGTCAACACGATGGAGGGCGACGCCGCGGGCGTGACCGGTGCCGTGAGTTCACTCCTCGATCAGGGCGTGGACGGCATCGTCATCTCCGAACCGATCGACGAAGCGGGTGCCGAAGGAGACGCTTCCTTCCGCATCGATGTTCCGGTCCTCGTCCTGGGTGCGCCGCTACCTGTTACCGCGCCCAGGGCGCTGACCGCGGGGGGCGGTGCCGACCTGATGGCACACTCCGCCATCGAGCACCTGCTGGATCTCGGGCACCTGACAGTCCATCATCTGGCCGGTCCGCAGCGATGGTACGCCGCCCGGGACCGCCTCGAGGGATGGCGGGCGACGCTGACCGCTCACGGCAGGGCCGTACCACCGGTCGTCGAGGGCGACTGGTCGGCCGCGTCCGGATACCGGGCGGGACGGAAACTGGCCGAAGACAGTGACGTCACAGCGGTGTTCGCCGCCAACGACGACATGGCGATCGGCCTGATCCGCGCGCTGACGGAGGCCGGACGACGGGTGCCGGAGGACGTCAGCGTCGTCGGCTTCGACGACATTCCGGTCGCCGCCTATGTGACTCCTCCCCTGACCACGGTGCGGCAGCCGTTCGACGCCGTGGCGCAGGAGGGACTCAAGCGTCTGGTGCATGCCATCGAGAACCCGAACGCAGATCCCTTACCGACGAGCGATCCACCGATCGATCTCATCATTCGCGCCTCGACCGCGCCACCACCGAGCCGGACGACCCCGGTTCGTGGCCGGCGTACCGCCTCTCGTTCACTCGGGGGCGCGGACCATCCGCCGCTCCCGAACGGAGACCCGTCCACCCACCGCTGACCCGCACCGGTCAGCCCGGACAAGAGCAAGCTCAAGGCGGGCGCGTGACTTCAGGACGAGCCGCTTTTTCCGGTCACGCCCCGCCCCTTTCGACGCCTCTGCCGCACGATCGCCGCGGGGCCGTTCCTGAACCCAGCAGGCGCTGAGCCAGGTTTCCCCACCCTCCCTGCCTCTGGTTTCGTCCCCTTCTTCTTCGGCCGCGACCGCCACCTCCGCACACTGAAGGCTCGCCGGCCCCGGTCCACGAGGACCCGCACCCGGCCCTGTCGGTGTCCGAGCCTCGGTAGGCGCGTCCGCGCCTCTCCTTCACCACGCCTCCGTACGCCCTTGCCAGGCGTGCCGTCATCTTCGCCACCGGCGGGAGTTCACCATGCTCGGAAACACGTCCACATCCATGTCCGGCCGCTCCTCGATGAGCCGTCGACTGTTCCTCACCACGACGGGTGCCGTCTCGCTCGGCCTCACTCTCACCGCCTGCGGCGGCAGCGACTCCGGCGGCTCGTCCGCTGCCTCCAAGCCTGTCAGTCAGGCCGACATCGACAAGGCGATGAAGACACCGACCGAGCTGACGTTCTGGACCTGGGTCCCGAACATCGACAAGGAAGTCGCCCTCTTCGAGGCGAAGTACCCGGCCATCAAGGTCAAGGTCGTCAACGCCGGCCAGGGCACTCCGCAGTACACCAAGTTGCGTACGGCTCTGAAGGCCGGCAGCGGCGCTCCGGACATGGTGCAGGTCGAGTACCAGGCCATTCCGACCTTCACCATCACCGACAGCCTGCTCGACCTGCGGCCGTACGGCGCCTCCGCGCTCAAGGAAAAGTTCGTCGACTGGACCTGGCAGCAGGTCAGCGGCAGCAAGGGCGAAGTGTGGGCGATCCCGCAGGACACCGGCCCGCTCGGCATGCTGTACCGCAAGGACATCTTCGACAAGCACGGCATCAAGGTCCCCACGACCTGGGACGAGTTCGCCGCCGCGGCCCGCAAGCTCCACAAGGCCGACCCCGACGTCTACCTGACCAACCTCGCGGCCAACCAGGTCGCCGCCTGGCACGGCCTGCTCTGGCAGGCGGGCGCCAAGCCGTACGTGGTGTCCGGCAAGAGTGACATCACCATCGGTGTCGACGACGCCGTCTCCAGGAAGCTCGGCGCGTACTGGGGCGGTCTGGCCCAAGAAGGGGTCGTCAGCACCGACCCGGACTTCACCGACGGCTGGTACGCCGGCTTCAACAAGGGCAAGTACGCCACCTGGATCACCGCCGCCTGGGGACCGGCCTTCCTCTCCGGCTCCGCCAAGGCCACCTCCGGTAAATGGCGCGCCGCCCCCCTCCCGCAGTGGGACGCGTCGAAGCCGAGCTCGGGCAACTGGGGCGGCTCGACCACCGCGGTCATCCGCTCCACCAAGAACCCCATCGCGGCGGCGATGTTCGCGCAGTTCCTCAACAGCGACCCGGCCAGCGCGAAGATGTTCGCCACCGAACAGTTCTTCTTCCCCGCCACCAAGGCCCTCCTCGCGGACAGCACGTTCACCGGCGACGCGCCTGCCTTCTACGGCGGTCAGAAGGTCAACCAGGTCTTCGCCGACATCAGCTCCACGGTCAACTCCTCCTTCCAGTGGCCCCCGTTCCTCGACCAGGCGGCCACCGACTGGACCGAGACGGTCGGCAAGTCCCTCGCCGACAAGACCGACACACTCCGCGCACTCGGCACCTGGCAGACGCGACTCACCACCTACGCCAAGAATCAGGGCTTCACCGTCGAGACGCCGTAACGGCCCGTCGGGTCCCGTGCGGTGGCGCGGGACCCGCTCCCCCACTGACACAGTCCCATCCCTCAGAAAGGCCCGATGATGACTGCCACGACCGCGGCCTCCCCCAAGGGCAGGAGGCGAGACGGGTCGACACGCCTCGGGCGCGGCGGCAAGAGCCGTCACCGGGCGGCGGGACCGCTGTTCGTCGCACCGTTCATGGTGCTGTTCCTGCTGCTCTTCCTCGCCCCGCTCGGCTACGCCGCCTATCTCAGCCTGTTCCAGGAACGCCTCATCGGCGGCACGGCCTTCGTCGGGCTCGACAACTACGCCCAGGCCCTGAGCGATCCGCAGTTCCTGCACGGCATCGGACGCGTCGCGCTGTTCTTCGCCATCCAGGTCCCTGTGATGCTGCTGCTGGCGCTGGTGTTCGCCCTCGCCCTCGACAGCGGGCTGCTCCGGCTCGCCCGGGTCATCCGGCTGGGCATCTTCGTCCCGTACGCCGTCCCGAGCGTGGTCGCCGCGCTCATGTGGGGCTATCTGTACGGACCGGACTTCGGCCCCTTCGCCCAGCTCAGTCGCAACCTCAGCCTGCCCGTCCCGCACTTCCTCAGCGACGGCTGGATGCTCGGCAGCCTCGCCAACATCGTGACCTGGGAGTTCGTCGGCTACAACATGATCATCCTGTACGCGGCCCTGCGTACCATTCCCGAGGAGCTGTACGAGGCCGCCGCCATGGACGGGGCCGGCGCCTGGCGGATCGCCTGGTCGATCAAGCTGCCGGCCCTGCGCCCCGCGCTGATGCTCACCCTACTGTTCTCGGTGATCGGCAGCTTCCAGCTGTTCAACGAGCCGAAGCTGTTGATGACCATCGCCCCGGACGTCATCAGCAGCTCCTACACCGCCAACCTCTACGCCTACACGCTCGCCTTCACCGGCCAGCAGGTCAACTATGCAGCCACGGTGTCCTTCCTCCTCGGCCTCGTCATCGTGATCGCCTCCTACGCCGTCCTGCTCACCGCTAACCGCAGGAGGTCCTCATGACGACCACCACCCGCATGGCCACGACCGCCGAGCCATTGACAAAGCCTCCTTCCGCCGCGCCACCTCGGCGGGGATCCGCCTCGCGGCGCCGCAGCACCCCGCTGACGATCGCCATGCTGGCGGTCCTGGCCTACTTCCTCCTGCCCCTGTTCTGGCTGCTGATCGCCTCGACCAAGAGCACCCAGGACCTGTTCAACAGCTTCGGTTTGTGGTTCTCGCACGCCCCGCAGCTGCTGACGAACGTCAAGCAGACCTTCGCCCAGGACGACGGGGTCTTCGTGCACTGGCTGCTCAACACGGTCATGTACGCGGGCGTCAGCGCGGTCGGGGCCGCGTTGCTCGCCGCCGCCGGCGGGTACGGATTCGCGAAATTCCGCTTCCGCGGTGACCGGTTCTCCTTCAACCTGGTGCTCGGCGCCGTCATGGTCCCGGCCACCGCGCTGGCGATCCCGACCTATCTGCTCTTCGCCAAGGCGGGCCTGGTCAACACCCCGTGGGCGATCATCCTGCCCTCCCTGGTAAACCCGTTCGGCCTGTACCTCATGCGCATCTACGCCCAGGACGCCGTCCCGGACAGCCTCTTGGAGGCCGCTCGGATCGACGGCGCTGGGGAAGCGCGAATCTTCGGCACGATCGTGCTGCGACTCCTCGCGCCCGGCTTGGTCACCGTGCTGCTGTTCACGCTCGTGGCGACCTGGAACAACTACTTCCTGCCGCTGATCATGCTCAATGATCCAAATCTGTACCCCGTCACCGTCGGCCTCTCCTCCTGGGCAGCGCAGGCGCAGAACGGCGGGGCCGGTGCCAGCAGCGACATGCTCGCACTGGTCGTGACCGGCTCCCTCATCTCGATCCTGCCCCTCGTCATCGCCTTCCTGCTGCTCCAGCGGTACTGGCAGAGCGGCCTGGCCGCCGGCGGCGTCAAGCAGTAGGGCCCGCAGCCCTCGTACCAGTCCCTGCATTTATCGGAGGTTTCCCCTCATGGCGGCTCTGCCTGCCCGCGTCCTCTTCGGTGCCGCGTACTACCACGAGTACACGCCCGCCTACGACCCCGAGCTCCAGCCGGACGAACAGCTGAAGACCGACCTGGACCTGATGGCCGAGGCGAACTTCACCGTGATCCGGGTCGGCGAGTCGGTCTGGTCGACCTGGGAGCCGGAGAACGGACGCTTCGACCTCGACTGGCTCCAGCCGGTCCTCGACGGCGCCCACGAGCGCGGCATCTCCGTCATCCTCGGCACACCGACCTACGCCGCACCGCAGTGGCTGGCCCGCCAGTACCCCGAGATCACCGCCGAGCGCGCCACCGGGCAGCGGATTGGCTGGGGGGCCCGCCAGGAGATCGACTTCACCCACCCCGCGTTCCGGTTCCACGCCGAGCGGGTGATCCGGAAGATCGTGGCACGCTACGCCGACCACCCGGCGATCATCGGCTGGCAGGTCGACAACGAACCTGGCCTGCACCTCTTCCACAACCGCGGGGTCTTCCAGCGGTTCGTGGATCACCTGCGGGAGAAGTACGGCGACGTCGAGACCCTCAACCGCGAGTGGGGCTTGGTCTATTGGTCGCACCAGCTGTCCGACTGGGCCGACCTGTGGACCCCCGACGGCAACGAACAGCCCCAGTACGACGTCGCCTGGCGGGAGTTCCAGGCCCGGCAGGTCACCGAGTTCATCGGCTGGCAGGCCGACATCGTCCGCGAGTACGCCCAGCCCGGCCAGTTCGTCACCACCTGCATCTCCTACACCCGCCAGGGCGTGGAAGACGACGAGATGTCGGATCGCCTCGACATCGCCTCCGGCAACCCGTACTACGACATGCAGGACGGCCTGCTGCTGCCCGACCCCACGCCCGACGCCCACGAGCAGAAGTGGAAGACCACCGGGGTGTGGTCGATGTACCAGACGGCGGACTGGATGTTCTCCTCCCGCCAGGAGCCGTTCCTGGTCACCGAGACCAATGCCCAGAGCATCGGTTTCGCGTGGGACAACCGGCCCGGTTACGAAGGCCAGTGGCGGCAGGCCGCCTGGGCGCACGTCGCGCGCGGGGCGCGGATGATCGAGTACTGGCAGTGGCAGACCCTGCGCTTCGGCGCGGAGACCTACTGGGGCGGCGTCCTCCCGCACAGCGGCCGGCCGGGCCGTGCCTATGCCGAAATCGCCCGCCTCGGCGCGGAGTTCGAGACGGCGGGCGAGCTCGTCGCGGGGCTCCAGCCGGACGCCGACATCACGATGGTCTACTCGATGCCGAGCAAGTGGCTGATGCAGAAGTATCCGCCGCTCGCGACGCCTGACGGCGGACCTGACGCTGCCGCCTACCACCGCATCTTCGACCCCTTCTACCGCGGCGCCTTCGAAGCAGGCCGCCAGGTCCGCATCGTCCACGCCCGCCAGCTGCACGACCCGCGCGGCGAGCGGGAGGGGATGACGCCGCTGGAGGCCGTGCAACGCCACCCCGTGCTCGTGGCCCCGGCCCTGTACGTCGTCGACGACACCATGCTCGACTGGCTGGAGGCCTACGCCCACGCCGGCGGTCACCTGGTGCTCGGCCCGCGCACCGCCTACGCCGACCACGAGGCCCGGGCCCGCCACGAACCGGCCCCCGGGCGGCTGGTGGAAGCCGCGGGAGTCCAGTACGACGAGTTCGGCAACCTCGCGCGCGACGTCCCGATCCGCGCCGTGCCCGGTGGCCCGTTCGAGGTGCCCGCGGATGCCACGGCGACGCAGTGGATCGAGGGCCTCACGGTCACCGACGCCGAGATGCTCGCCGTGTACGAGCACCCTCACTACGGCCGCTGGCCCGCGGTCACCACCCGCGGCCACGGCGCGGGCCGCGTCACCACCGTCGGCACAGTGCCGAGCCGCGACCTCGCCCGGGCGCTGGCCGAATGGCTGGTCCCGGCCGCGAGCAGCGGGTGGCGCGACCTCCCCGCATCGGTCACCGCGACCACCGGCACCTCACCCGACGGACGTCGTGTCCACATCGTCCACAACTGGAGCTGGGAGCCCGCGAGCGTCCCCGCCCCGGCGGACCTCTCCGACGCCCTGACGGACACCCCCGTCTTGACGGGCACGGCGCTGGACCTCGGCGCCTGGGACGTACGCGTACTCATCTCCACCGACGCCGACAGCGCGCCGACTCCTGGAGCAACCAACCGATCCTGATCCATCCCCTGAGGAGGGGCCATGCAGAGAAGAAGGCTTGGACGAGCCCTCGGAACCTTCGCGGCGACATCCGCGATGCTCGCGATACCCATGGTCAGCGCGCAGGCGTACAACCCAACGGGCGGAACCCTCTACCAGCTCGGCACCGAGCCGTGCCTGAAAGGGCGGGGCAACTGCGCGGTCTACCCGAAGTCGGCGCAACTGCCGAGCGGACGTCTGGTCGCGTCCTTCGAGAAGTCCACGGTCGTGACGGCGACGGGCAGCGCCGACAAGCAGACGCTCCCCGTCTACAAGAGCGACGACCACGGAACCACGTGGCAGCCGCTGTCCGAGGTCAAGGCTCCGGCATATCTCTCCAGCGACCCGCAGTACGCGAAGTACACGAGCAACTGGACGAACCCCTATCTGTACGTCCTTCCGCAGGACGTCGGGAATCTGAAGCAGGGCACGCTGCTGCTCGCGAGTGTCGTCTCGGGCGACGACTACTACTACAAGGAGCACAAGGCGGCCGACCCGAACTGGACGCCGACCAACGACGGCGACCGCAAGGACCTGGCGATCGCCCTCTACTCCAGCACCGACGAAGGCGCGACGTGGAAGGTCGAGAACATCGTCGCGACCGGCGGCTGGCAGGGCGGCAGCGCGGGCGCCGTCGGCCAGAACATCGCGGCCGCGAACACGAACCAGCAGGTGGACCCCCTCTGGGAGCCCTACCTGATGGTCCACAAGGGCAAGCTGGTCTGCTACTACTCCGACGAGAACGACTACACCGGTTTCGACCCGGCCACCGGCGTCCCGACCCTGGACCCCGCGAACGACACCGCCGCGGACTCGCACGGCCAGATTCTCGTGCACAAGACCTGGGACGGCCGCGGCACGAACTGGAGCGCGCCCGTCGTCGACATAGCCGGACTGACCCAGGACATGGGAGGCGGCAAGAGCGAGATCGGGGGCGGACGGCCGGGCATGACAAACGTCGTCCGCACGACGGACGGCAAGTGGCTCCTCACCTACGAGTACTGGGGCGGCGGGGCCAACACCCGGTACCGGATCGCCGACGACCCGCTGAAGTTCTTCACCGGCTCGCCCACCGGCACCGGGGTCAACTCACTGCCGATCGACACCGGTTCCCGTGCTCTCTCGACGGGCGGCAGCCCGGTCCTCATCAAGCTGCCCGGTGGCCGCCTGGTCTACAACGCCGCCGGCAGCGGCAACGTCTGGGTCAACGACAGCGGACGCAGCGACGGCGCCTGGAAGGAATACCAGACAACCTCGCAGTCCGGCTACAGCCGCAACCTCCAGTACGTCGACGGCACCGGACGCATCGTGATCCTCAACAACCAGGGGACCTCGACGCTCAAGTTCGCCGAGGTCGATCTCGGCCACACGGACG
The DNA here is from genome assembly GCF_042890065.1 of Streptomyces sp. NPDC002328. Taxonomy (NCBI): domain Bacteria; kingdom Bacillati; phylum Actinomycetota; class Actinomycetes; order Kitasatosporales; family Streptomycetaceae; genus Streptomyces; species Streptomyces sp. NPDC002328. The sequence continues at coordinate 31,824 of NZ_JBIARQ010000031.1, forward strand.
GCGCCTACTACCAACTGGTGAACCGCAAGACCGACCAGGTGATCGGCACCGGGAACAAGACCAACGACGCGAACATCGGCAACGGGGACGTGCCCGACGTCCGGCTCGAGGCCCCGGGCTCCGCGGCGAACCCGGACACCCAGTACTGGCACGTGACGACCGAGCCGAACGGCGGCGTGAGCCTGCTGAACAAGTCGGGCGGCCGCGCGGCGGCGATCTGGACCGGCAATGCCACGGCCGGCCAGAAGATCGGCCAGTGGGTCGACAACAGTGCCACCGGCAGCTGGAACCTCGTCAAGACCAGCGACGGGTTCTACAAGCTCCAGTCCGTCAAGAACACGAGCCTGTACCTGACCGGTGCGTCCGCCGGGACGCAATTGACCCTGCAGGCCGCGCTCACGGACGGCTCACAGGACTGGGAACTCGTCGAGTAGGCCCAATCTGAGGGAAGGCCACGCATCTGGGCCTGGTTTCTTCGACCAGGCCCAGAAGGGCAGTGCGACCTCGTCACTCATCATCAGTTACCCATTGCCACCGCCATATTCGTATTCCCGAACACTGACCGATATCCCGGACTTTGACTCCGCGGTACGCATGTCAGCACGATTTCTCAGAAGGACGGCCGGTTGTGAACACACCGCACGATGACCGCGCGAGCCTCGAACCCTGCGTCGTCGGAGTCGACTACGGGACGCTGTCCGGGCGGGCCGTGGTGGTTCGCGTCGCCGACGGCGCCGAACTGGCTGCTGTCGAACACCCCTACACCCACGCCGTCCTCGACCGGGAGCTGCCGGACGGGACGCCACTACCGCCCGACTGGGCCCTGCAGGTGCCCGCCGACTACACCGACGTCCTGCGCATCGCCGTGCCCGAGGCGCTGGCCCGGGCCGGCGTGCGGCCGGAGCAGGTCATCGGGATCGGCACGGACTTCACCGCCTGCACGGTCCTGCCGGTGCTCGCCGACGGCACCCCCCTGTGCGAACTGCCTGGCCTCGCGGGCCGTCCGCACGCCTACGTCAAGTTGTGGCGCCACCATGCCGCGCAGGCCCAGGCCGACCGCATCACCGTGCTGGCATCGGAGCGCAAGGAGCCGTGGCTGGCGCGGTACGGCGGAAAGATTTCCTCGGAATGGGAGTTCGCGAAGGCGCTGCAGTTGCTGGAGGAGGATCCGGAGCTCTACGCGCTGACCGACCGCTGGCTGGAGGCCGCCGACTGGATCGTGTGGCGGCTATGCGGCACTTACGTCCGCAACGCCTGCACCGCCGGATACAAGGGCCAACTCCAGGATGGCGCCTACCCGTCCAGGGAGTATTTGGCGGCGCTCAATCCGGGCTTCGCCGACTTCGTGACAGCGAAGCTGGAGCACCCCATCGGTCAACTGGGTGACTTGGCCGGGCGGTTGACGGCTGAGGCGGCGGCGTGGACGGGCCTGCCGGAGGGCATCGCGGTGTGCGTCGGGAATGTCGACGCCCATGTGACGGCGCCCGCCGCCACGGCTGTGGAGCCGGGCCGGATGGTGGCCATCATGGGCACCTCCACCTGCCATGTGATGAGCTCCGACCAGTGGGCCGAAGTGCCCGGCATGTGCGGGGTCGTCGATGGGGGCATCCTGCCGGGGCTGTGGGGCTACGAGGCCGGGCAGAGCGGCGTCGGCGACATCTTCGGCTGGTTCGTGCGCACCGGGTTCCCGGCGTCGTACGCCGAAGAGGCCGCCGCCCTCGGGCGCGACGCGCACGAACATTTGACGGCCCTCGCGGCCGGGCAGCGGGTGGGTGAGCACGGCCTGATCGCGCTGGACTGGCAGAGCGGCAACCGTTCCGTCCTGGTCGACCACGACCTGAGCGGCATCGTGGTGGGCCTGACGCTGTCCACTCGTCCCGAGGACGTCTACCGGGCGCTGCTGGAAGCCACTGCTTTCGGCACCCGCACCATCATCGAGGCGTTCGAGGCCGCCGGCGTGCCCGTGGAGGAGCTCATCGTCGCGGGCGGGCTGACGAAGAACGCGCTGCTGATGCAGATCTACGCCGACGTCACGCGCCTCCCTCTCGGTGTCATCGACTCCGCGCAGGGCCCCGCTCTCGGCGCGGCGATGCACGCGGCGGTCTCGGCCGGCGCGTACCCGGACATCCGGGCCGCCGCCCGGACCATGGGCAAGGCCCACCCGGCCGTCTACCTGCCCGACCCCGAGCGGGCCGCGGCCTACGACCGCCTGTACGCCGAGTACCGGCTCCTGCACGACTACTTCGGCCGCGGCGCCAACGAGGTCATGCACCGCCTGCGCCGCATTCGCGCCGAGGTCTCCGCCTGAGCAACACCGCCCTCTGCCCGGCAGCCAATTGCTGCGGCCGCCCCCTTTTGGAAGGAAAAAACCTCATGGAAACCAACGTCACCCCTTACCCCGACCACGAGATCTGGTTTCTCACCGGAAGCCAGAGCCTGTACGGCGACGACGTCCTGCGTCAGGTCGCCGACCAGTCCCGGAGCATCTCCCAGATCCTCGGCCGCCCCGGCAAGGTCCCTGTCAAGATCGTGTGGAAGCCGGTCCTCACCGACGCCGACTCCATCCGGCGGATGTGCCAGGAGGCGAGCTTCTCCGACGTCTGCGTGGGCGTGATCACGTGGATGCACACCTTCTCCCCCGCCAAGATGTGGATCGCCGGACTCAGCGCCCTGGACCGGCCGTTGCTGCATCTGCACACCCAGTACAACCTGTCGCTGCCCTGGCCGAGCATCGACATGGACTTCATGAACCTCAACCAGGCCGCCCACGGCGACCGGGAGTTCGGGCACATCGAGTCCCGGGTCGGCATCGAGCGCAAGATCGTCGCCGGTCACGCCACCGACCCGCGCGTCGTCCGGCGCATCGCGGCCTGGGCCCGCGCCGCCGTCGGCCGCCACACCTCACGCGGTCTGCGCCTCGCCCGCTTCGGCGACAACATGCGCGACGTCGCGGTGACCGAGGGCGACAAGGTCGAGGCCCAACTGCGGTTCGGCTACTCCGTGAACACCTACGCCGTCAACGACCTGGTCGCCGTCGTCGACGACGTCGAGGACAAGGCGACGGCCGAACTCGCCGACGAGTACGTCGAGTCCTACGACGTCGCCCCGGCGCTGCGCCCGGGCGGCATCCGCCACGACTCCCTGCTCTACGCGGCCCGCCTCGAACTCGGCCTGCGCGCCTTCCTCACCGAGGGCGGCTTCACCGCCTTCACCACCAACTTCGAGGACCTCGGCGGACTGCGCCAGCTGCCCGGCCTCGCAGTCCAGCGGCTGATGGCCGACGGCTACGGTTTCGGCGGCGAGGGCGACTGGAAGACCTCCGCCCTGCTGCGCACGATGAAGGTCATGGGCCAGGGACAGTCCGGCGGCACCAGCTTCATGGAGGACTACACCTACCACCTCGGCCCGGGCACCCCGCGCGTGCTCGGCGCCCACATGCTGGAGGTCTGCCCGTCGGTGGCCGCCGCCCGCCCCCGCTGCGAGATCCATCCCCTGTCCATCGGCGGCCGCGAAGACCCGGTTCGTCTAATCTTCGACGCCGCGCCCGGATCCGCCGTCGTGGTTGGCCTCTCGGACCTCGGCGATCGCTTCCGGCTGACTGCCAACGCCGTCGACGTCATCGCCCCCAGCGAGCCGCTTCGCCGTCTGCCGGTGGCCCGGGCCGTCTGGAAGCCCCGCCCCTCCCTCGCGGAGTCCGCCGAGAGCTGGCTGCTGGCCGGCGCCCCGCACCACACCGTGCTCAGCTCGGCCGTCGACTTGGAAACCCTGACCGACTACGCCGCCATGACCGGCGTCGAACTGCTCACCATCGACGAGCACACCAGCACCGAGCAGTTCACCAAGGAAGTCCGATGGAACGCCGCCTACCACCGCCTCGCCCAAGCCCTGTGAAGCCCGTGGACCGCATCCGAGGAGACGGACGACCGATGACCGTTCACGTCCGCGATGGTCTGCGCCAAGAGGTACTGGACGCGAACCTGGCCATCCCCCAGGTCGGCCTGGCCACGCTGACCTGGGGGAACGTGAGCGGAGTCGACCGCGAGGCGGGGGTCTTCGTCATCAAGCCCTCAGGGGTCCCGTACGAGGTCCTCACGATCGACGACCTGGTGATTGTCCGTCTGTCCGACGGCGCCGTGGTGGAGGGCGACCTGCGCCCCTCCACCGACACCGAGACCCACCGCTGCCTCTACCGCGCCTTCCCCTCCATCGGCGGCGTCACCCACACCCACTCCACCCACGCCGTCGCCTTCGCCCAGGCCCGCCGCGACATCCCCGTCCTCGGCACCACCCACGCCGACACCTTCAACGGACCCATCCCCGTCACTCGCGACCTCACCCCCGAGGAGTGCGCGAAGGACTACGAGTACAACACCGGCGTCGTCATCGTGGATCTCTTGAGGGAGGAGGACCAGAAGGCGGTCGAGGTCCCGGCGGCCCTCGTGGCGAACCACGGCCCCTTCACCTGGGGCACCACCGCCCGCAAGTCCCTGGAACACGCGATCATCTGCGAGGCCGTCGCCGACATCGCCCTCCACACCCTGTCCCTGTCCCCGACCGCCCCACCTCCCAGCCACCTGCTCGAGCGCCACTACACCCGCAAACACGGCCCCGACGCCTACTACGGCAACCCGGAGATAGCAACTTCCACGTGACGAACGCTGTCGTCACGCCCGGGGCGGTACCGGCCGACCACCTACGGTCGGCCGGAGCCTTCGTCGAAATCGGCTATGCCAAGACCGCCTCATTCGCCGGTACGGCGAAATGCCAACGGACCGACCGAGGCCATCAACGGACGGCTCGAACACCTCCGCGGCTCCGCCCTCGGATTCCGGTAACCTCACCAACCACATCGCGAGATCCCTGCTGGAAACCGGCGGCTTCAGGCCACGACTACACCCTGGATTGTGAAGAGCCGGTTTGGCTTCCGGTGTCTGTCAGAAGATCATGGAAGGGGTGACGCCCCGGCACCCCGAGGCGTTGCCGCGGCAACACGAGGCCGCCTCGCTCCGGTCAGTCGCCGAGAAACTCTTCGACGAGGGTCGCGAGGGCGATCGGTGTCTCCACCATTTGGTGGTGGCCGGCGTTGCCGACGACTGCGAGCTGTCCGTTCGGGTAGTGCCGCATCCAGGTCTGGTTCATGGCGTCGGCGTTGGTCGCCGGGTCGTTCTCACCGACCACCACCAGTGCGGGCAGCGGAGCACCCGTGATCTCGGCGGAGAAGTCGGTGGTGTTGACGGGTCGAGGTAGCTGCGGAAGGCGTCCGGGCCGACAGCCTTCATCGACTGCTCTGCCCAGGAGGCGACCCAGTGCGCGGACAGCTTGCCGCCAGTGGACGAGTCGATGATGATGCGGCGGTTCTCGACCTTGTGCGCGGCCTCGGCGAGCAAGGGGTAGGCCTGCTCCGGGATGCCGAGACCGTTCGCGGGCGCGGGGCTGAGCCCGACGAGCTTGCGCACACGCTCGGGCGCCTTGAGTACCACCTGCTGGGCCGGCATCCCGCCGAGCGAGTGCCCGATCAGGGAGAACTCGCGCCAGCCGAGGCTGTCGGCGAGCAGGAGGACGTCCGAGGCGATCTCGTCGCACGTGTAGGAGCCGTCGACGTCGATGGCATCACCGAAGCCGCGGGCGTCCATGAACGCGTAGCTGAAGCGGGTGCCGTCCAGGTACGGCCACCAGGGGCTGAACGACTCGTGTCCGGCGAACAGCGAGTGCAGCACGATGACCTTGTGGGCCCCGCTGCCGACGACATGGGCGGGCGGAACGTAGGGTCTGGTCTCGGTCATGATCTCCGCTTCCGGTGGATCGGTGTTCTCTACGGATGTTCGGCTGGTGGGGTGCGGCCCGTCGGGGGCCAAGTGCGGAGGTTCAGTAGTAGCGGCCGCCCTGTGGGGTGGGCAGGGCGTCCAGTTCAGCGAGGTTTTCGGCGCTGAGCTGCACGTCGGCCGCGCCGGCGTTGTCCAGCAGGTACTTGGGGGTCTTGGTGCCGGGGATCGGGACCACGTACTCGCCCTGAGCCAGCACCCACGCCAGCGCCACCTGAGCAGGAGTGGCACCGATGCGCTCGGCGAGCTGCCGGACCTTCTCGGCGAGGGCGAAGTTGGCGCGCAGCGCGTCCTGCTGGAAGCGGGCCAGGCCGCGTCGGAAGTCGTCCTGCGGCAGGTCGTCGAAGGAGGGGAACCGGCCGGTGAGGAAGCCCTTGCCGAGCGGTGAGTACGGCACGAAGGCGATGCCCTGCTCCTCGCAGTACGGCAGCACCTCGGTCATCCAGTCCCGTGTCCACAGCGACAGTTCGGATTGCACCGCCGTGACCGGATGCACGGACTGGGCCCGCTTGATCTGCTCGACACTCACCTCGGACAGACCGATCGTGCGGGCCTTGCCCGCCTCCACCGCCTCCGCCAGCGCGCCCACGCTCTCCTCGATCGGCACATCCGGATCGACGCGGTGCAGGTAGTAGAGGTCCACGTGGTCCGTGCCCAGACGCCCGAGACTCTCGTCGATCGAGCGACGGATGTGCTCCGGCCGGTTGTTCAGACCGGGTACGGGCTTCCCCTGGGCGTTACGGGTGAGGGCGCCGACCTTGGTGGCCAGCACCGCTCGTTCCCGGTGGCCCTTGGCGAGAGCACGGCCGAGCAACTGCTCGTTGATCAGGGGGCCGTACACGTCGGAGGTGTCCAGCAGGGTCATCCCCAGATCGAGGGCCTGGTGGATCACCGAGACCAGCTCGGCCTCGTCGCGCGGGGTGGCCAGGTCGTAGCCGAAGCTCATGCCCATGCAGCCCAAGCCGATGACGCCGACCTCGGGTCCGTCGGGTCCGAGTGTGGTGGTGCGCATGTGTTCCTTCCGAAGGTCGTCGGGCGGGCCGGGTCAGTGGTTGACCAGCCGCATGCCCGCCTCGTGGAGGCGGTCGCCGGCGGCCGGGGCGAGGTTGTTCAGGCGGGTGAGCTGCTCGGCGGTCAGCACGACGGCGTCGGCCGCGGTGTTCTCCTCGACGCGGGAGACGCGCTTGGTGCCGGGGATCGGGGCGATGTCGTCGCCCTGGGCCAGCAGCCAGGCCAAAGCCACCTGCGCGGGAGTGGCGTCGACCTCGGCGGCGACGGCCTCGACCTCCTCGACGATGCGCAGGTTGCGCTTGAGGTTCTCCTCCGTGAAGCGGGGGTTGTTCGCCCGCCAGTCGTTCGCCTCGAAGTGCTCGGTGGCGCGGATCTTGCCGGTGAGGAAGCCGTGGCCGAGCGGTGACCAGGGCACCAGGCCGATGCCCAGCTCCCGCAGCAGCGGCAGGATCTCCGCCTCCACGTCCCGCGTCCACAGCGAGTACTCCGACTGCAGGGCGGCGATCGGGTGCACGGCGTGGGCGCGGCGGATCGACTCGGGGGCCGCTTCGGACAGACCGATGTGGCGGACCTTGCCCTCGGTGGCGAGGTCGGCGAGGGCGCCGATGGTCTCCTCGATGGGGGTGTTCGGGTCGACGCGGTGCTGGTAGTAGAGGTCGATGTAATCCGTGCCGAGCCGCTTGAGGGAGCCCTCGAGCGCGGTGCGGAGGTTCTCCGGCGTACCGTCGATCATGCCGCCGGTCCTGTGCGAGAGCATGCCGAACTTCGTCGAGAGGACGACCTGCTCACGCCGGTCCTTGATGGCCCGGCCGACGAGTTCCTCGTTGACGAAGGGGCCATATGCCTCAGCGGTGTCGAGCAGGGTGACGCCGAGGTCGAGCGCCCGGTGGATCGCCCGGATGGACTCAGTGTCGTCCGGGGTCTCGCCGGGGCTGAGGTAGACGCCTGACATCGTCATGGTGCCCAGGCCGATGCGGGAGACGTCCAGGCCCCCCAGCTTGATGTACTTCATGACTCCAGTGCTCCGCATGTCGTTCGGAACGGATCTTCAGTGCACACCCAGCGTGCTCGCTGCGCTCGCCGGATGGCAGGGCGGGTTGGGCCGGGGAGCGGGGTTCAGTGGTGTGCCAGGGCACCCCACGGGCACCCCACGGGCTCCGCCTGTGGGCAGCACTCAGCGATCTTGGGGCCCGGAAGTATCGGTGGGAGCCGGCGACTCTGTGGGCGGGCGAGGGGCAGTGGTGGCGCGAACCGCCCAACCACGCAGCGGACCGGTGACGGTGACGGTTTCGCCCGGTGGCCTCAGCGGTTCTGCCGCGGGTCGGGCTCGGGCGCCGGATGGGCAGCCTGCTCGCGGTCGATGGTGGCTGCCCAGGTGGCGAGGAGTTGGAGCGCGTCTTCGGAGGGCGATCCGGGTTCGGGGCTGTAGGAGATGAGGGTGAGGCCGGTGTCGGCGTCGATGGACATCGACTCGTAGGCCAGGGTGAGGTCGCCGACGACGGGGTGGTGGAACTCCTTGACGCCGTTGCGGTGCAGCTGCACGTTGTGTGCTGCCCAGCGGGTGCGGAAGAACTCGCTGCGCGTGGACAGCTCACCGACCAGGTCGGTGAGTGCCTTGTCGTAGGGGTCGCGACCGGCTGCCCAGCTCAGCACGGCGACGGTGTCGTTGGCGACGCCCTCCCAGTTACCGAAGAACTCCTGTGCCCGCGGGTCGAGGAAGACGAACCTGGCGTTGTTGACGGACGGGGGCTGGTCCTGGAACAACGGGGAGAACAGGGCCCGCCCCAGGCGATTGGCGGCCAGGGTGTCGAAGCGTCCGTTCCACACGAGGGCGGGGATGGCAAGGGCGTCCAGGACGCGCTGGACGGCAGGACGTACATGTGCTCTGGCGGTCCGGCGTGGCCGAGCCGTGGCGTTCGCGGCGCGGACCAGGTCGAAGAGGTGGGTGCATTCGGCCTCGGTGAGCTTGAGCGCTCGCGCGATGTTGTCCAGGACGCTGTCGGAGACCCCGCGGGCGTTGCCGCGTTCCAACCGCGTGTAGTAGTCGACACCGACTCCGGCCAGGAGCGCGACCTCTTCGCGGCGGAGGCCCGGGACCCGCCGGGAGTCCCCGCCATAGACGGGCAGCCCCGCTTGCTCGGGCGTGATCCTGGCCCTGCGAGAGGTCAGGAATTCACGGATCTCTTTGCGCCTGTCCATTTTTCGAGGTTAGGTCCCTTGCCCACGGCCTGGGAGGACCTGTCAGTACCTGTGTCAGCAGGCTCTCCCTCATCGGCCGCCCTGCCTGTTTCATGGACGGCGCACCGCAGGCGGGAATGTCCGCCGCATGCATGACTTGGATCACCGCTGTCCCAGGGACGGCAGAACATCGGGAGAAGATTCAGAGATATGAGCAAAGGAACCGCCCTCATCGTCGGTGTCGGCCCCGGCCTCGGCCTGGCGCTCGCGGAGGCTTTCGCCCGGGACGGTCACCCGGTCGCGCTCTTCGGCCGCGACGCCGACCGCCTCGGGAAGCAGGCGACGGAGCTGACCGGCCAGGGCTTTGTGGCGGCGGCGTACCGGGCCGATGCGGGGGACCCCGAGGATCTGCGAACCGCGCTCGGCCGAGCGGTGGACGACCTCGGCGCGCCGGAGGTCCTCGTCTACAACGCAGCCGTGATGCGGGCTGACACCCCCACGGGACTGGACGCCGCGGCATGGGCGCAGGCCCTCGCGGTGAATGTCACCGGGGCCGTGGTCGCCGCCCGGACGGTCCTTCCTCTCCTGCGGGACGGCCGGGGCAGTCTGCTCTTCACCGGCGGCGGTTTCGCCCTCCAGCCCTCGCCCGAATACACCACGATGTCGGCGGGCAAGGCCGCCCTGCGCGCCTACGTCCAGGCCCTCCACGCCGACCAGCACGGCTCGGACGTGCACGTCTCAACCGTCACCGTTGCCGGCAACATCGGAGGCGAGGACCCGCGCTTCGCTCCCGACCTCCTGGCCGCTGCCTACCTCGACCTGCACCACCAGCCGAAGGACCAGTGGCAGGCCGAGCTCGTCTACGCCTGACAGCAAGCCCTCAGGGCCGAGGCGGGGCACACGCTCCGGCCGGTACTTACACCTGCTGGGCCACCTGCTCCACTGCGCGGCCGGCAGCTCATTGCCCGGTTCTGGGAACCGTCGCCAGGTGCCGTTTTTCGGCGTCGCCTACCCGGAGGTGACGGGAGAGGGTGTCGGCCGCGGCTGGTCTGGGCCGCGGCTGGTCCGGCTCCGGGTACGGCGGACGCGCAGTAAGCCTCCCAGTTCGGTGCCGCCGCCGTGCTCGTGAGCCGTGACGCCGGTCCTTCCCCGCCGCCGCGGTGACACGCCCGGTCAGGGGTGCCCTGTCACACCCTGGCTGGCCGCTCCCCGGAACATCGGGGCCTGCCTGTCACCGGCTTACAGGGGCACGCTGGAGGACGTCGGTGCCTGCGCACATGGAGCACCGGCCGACTGGAAGGCGCTGCCGTCCGGCAGGTTCCGCATCGCCTGTCCAGGCCTCGGTGACGCGCCGGGGAGACGAACGACGAGAGGGAACGAGCGATGCAGCACATCGAGCTGCGACACCTTTCCCGGATGGGGCCGGTGCCATGGGCATGTCCCACGGCTGGGGCGAATCGTGCACCGGCGAGGCGGAGTCCAACCGTTCCCCGCACCGGGTCCTGGAGGCGGCCGTGACCCTTCGCAAGCCCAACGAAGCCGCCGCGGCGGCACATGAGCGGCTGTTCCCCGGCCACGTCTCCAGCCTCGCGGTCACCGATCCGGAGCTGATCGAGTACTTCGACAACTTCGCCTTCGACGAGGTACTGCGCCACACCGCCGATCTGCCCGAGCGCGCCCGGCTGATGACGCAGCTCGCCGCGATGATCGGCGTCGGCGCGGTGGCGGAGTACCGGATCATGCTCGGCGCCGCCCTCACCATCGGCGTCACCCCGGTGGAGGCGAAGGAGATCGTCTACCAGGCGGTGCCGTACGTCGGCATGGCCCGCGTCTTCGACTTCCTGCACGCCACCAACGAAACGCTCACCGACCGCGGTGTGCGCCTGCCGCTGGAAGAACAGTCCACGACCACCCCCGCCACCCGAAGGGCGGAAGGTCTGGCGGTGCAGAAGCGGATCGTGGGCGACGAGACGGTGGACGCCCTGTACGCCAATGCTCCCGAGGATCAGCAGCACATCCAGGAGCTGCTGAGCGCCAACTGCTTCGGCGACCACTACACACGCACGGGCCTCGACGTCCCCACCCGCGAGCTGCTCACCTTCGCCATACTGGCCGCGCTCGGCGGCGCGGACGCGCAAGTACGTGGACACGTGGCGGCCAACCTGAACGTGGGCAACACCCGCGCCACTCTGATCGCCGTTCTCACCGGCCTGCTGCCGTTCATCGGCTATCCCCGCACCCTCAACGCTCTGAGCGCCGTCGACGCCGTTGCCCCGTCCCCGGGCGCCCCGGCCCCAAAGGAAGAAGCATGACCACACGCACTTGGCTCATCACGGGCGTTAGCAGCGGCTTCGGACACGCCCTGACCACTCAGTTGCTGGAGCGTGGAGACCACGTCATCGGCACGGTCCGTTCCCTGGACAAGGTGACCGATCTGCGCGAGCGGTATCCGGACGCCTTCCAGGCGAAGATCCTCGACGTCACCGACACCACTGCGGTCCGCGTCGTGGTGGACGAGGCGTTCGCGGCAGGCCGCGTCGACGTGATCGTCTCCAACGCCGGGTACGGGCTGTTCGGCGCCGCCGAGGAACTCACCGACGCGCAGGTGAACCACATCATCGCCACCAACCTCACCGGATCCATCACGCTGATCCGTGCGGCCCTCCCCCATCTGCGCGCACAGGGCGGCGGACGCGTCATTCAGCTGTCCTCCTACGGCGGTCAGGTCGCCTTCCCCGGCAACTCCCTGTACCACGCGACCAAGTGGGGCATCGAAGGCTTTGTCGAGTCGGTGGCCCAGGAGGTCGCTCCGTTCGGCATCGGCATGACGATCGTCGAGCCCGGCGGTGCTCGCACCGAGTTCCGTTACGGCAGCGCACGAGTCGCCGACCTCACCGAGGTGTACGACGCCACCCCCGCGCACGCTTTCAAGGCGATGCTCGACCCCGCGAACGGCTTGGCGCCCGGGGACCCTCAGCGTATGGCCGCACGCATCATCGAATCTGTCGACGTCGAGCCCGCCCCCATGCGGGTGGTCCTCGGCTCGCAAGCCCTGGACTCCACCCTCGACGTGTTGCGCAGGAGGACCGCCGACTTCGAGTCGCAGCGGGACCTGGCGAAGTCCACGGATTACCCCGCCGGGGAATGACCGCACGACGCAGCAGGCGCTGGCAGAGGCCAACTCACATCTCCACCAGCGGCCGGCCCCGACGAACGGGGGCGTCAGCGCTGGTTGTTGCCTGAACGGCGGAGGCGCCGCCGCTACCTGCCCCACGGACCGGCCAACCCGTCCGGGACAACCGGGCAAGAACCGCCCACCCGTCACGTACCCGCACCGGTACTGATTGGAGAACCATGCTCACCGTCAACGCGTACGGAGCGACCTCCGCGACCGACCCGCTCGTCCCCATGACGGTCGACCGTCGCGAGGTCGGCCCACACGATGTCCTCATCGAGATCAAGTACACCGGCATCTGCCACTCCGACATCCACCACGCCCGCAGCGACTGGCGGGAGGAGACCTACCCCCTCGTTCCCGGCCACGAGATCGCCGGCGTCGTCAAGGAGGTCGGCTCCGACGTCACCCGGTACGCCGTGGGCGATCGGGTCGGCGTCGGCTGCATGATCGACTCCTGCCGCGAATGCGTCAACTGCCGCAAGGACCAGGAGCAGTACTGTCTCAAGGGCAACACGCTCACCTACGGCTCCCTCGGCGAGGACGGCCGCCTCACCCAGGGCGGCTACGCCACTCACATCGTCGTCACCGAGGACTTCGTCCTCCGCATCCCCGACGGCATCGGACTCGACGCCGCCGCGCCCCTGCTGTGCGCGGGCATCACCACGTACGCACCCCTGCGCCGCTGGGGTGCCGGCCCCGGCAAGAAGGTGGCCGTCGTCGGTCTGGGCGGGCTGGGTCACATGGCCGTCAAGCTCGCACATGCGATGGGCGCCGAGGTCACCGTGCTGTCGCAGTCGCTGAAGAAGATGGACGACGGCCTGCGCCTGGGCGCCGACCACTACCACGCCACCAGCGACCCGGCCACCTTCGAGCAGCTCGCCGGTACCTTCGACGTCATCGTGAACACGGTCAGCGCCCGGATCGACCTCGATGCCTACCTGGCGCTGCTTGCCACGGACGGCATCATGGCCAACGTCGGCGCTCCCGCCGAACCCGTCTCACTCAACGTCTTCGCCCTCCTCGGCGGACAGCGGGCCCTCGCCGGCTCCCTGATCGGAGGCATCCGCGAAACGCAGGAGATGCTCGACTTCTGCGCCGAGCACCGCATCGGTTCCGAGATCGAGGTCATCCCGGCCGAGAAGATCAACGAGGCGTACGAGCGTGTCCTGGCCTCCGACGTGCGCTATCGGTTCGTCATCGACATCGCCACGCTGAGCTGAGCCCCTCTGGTGATGCCGAGTCGCCCACGGCCCCGTCGTCGGCCCAGGGCGACATCGCGCCCCTCCCCGGGCACCGAGCGCGTGTCGCGGGTGAAGGAGAACACCGCCCCCGACTCACCGTCCGGCCCCCACCGCGCCGGCAGACAAGGAAGCACCCACATGAGCAAGGTCATCTTCGTCACCGGTGCCGGGCGCGGCCTGGGCACCGACATCGCCCGACAGGCCCTGGACGCCGGCCATCCGGTCGTGGGCACCGCCCGCAACCCGCAGAAGGTCATCGACGCCCTCGGCGGGGAGCAGGACAACCTGCTAGCCACCTCCTTGGACATCACCAGCCCGGACACCGCCCGCGCCGCGGCCGAGGCCGCCATGGAGAAGTTCGGCCGTATCGACGTGCTGATCAACAACGCCGCCACCTTCCAGGCCGGCTACTTCGAGGAGATCTCCGACGCCCAGATGCGGGCGCAGATCGAGACGAACCTGTTCGGCCCGATGAACGTCACCCGCGCCGTCCTGCCCGTCATGCGCTCCCAGCGCGCCGGTCACGTCGTCACCATCTCGTCGATCGCCGGCCTGGTCGGCCAGGAGTTCTGCGCGGCCTACGCCGCCTCCAAGTTCGGCGTCGAGGGCTGGATGGAGTCCCTGCACTTCGACCTGGAACCGTTCGGCATCCGCACCACGATCGTCGAGCCCGGCTTCTTCCGCACCGAACTGCTGGTGGACGCCTCCACCAGCTGGGCGGAACTGTCCCTCGACGACTACGCCGAGCGCACCGCCGAGACCAAGAAGATGTGGCAGTCCATGAACGGTCAGCAGGCCGGCGATCCCGCCAAACTTGCCGACGCCCTGCTGAAGGTCATCGACCTGGATCAACCGCCACTGCGGTTCGTCGCCGGCGACGACGCGATTCCCACGGCCGAGGGCAAGGGCAAGGAAATCACCGACCAGGCGAGCGCCTCCCGCGCCCTGGGCACCGGCCTCTCCCACGACGACGCTGCCTGACCATCCGGTCCCCCCACGCGATCAATTCGAGGAGCACTCATGGAATTCGTCAAGCCGCAGCCCACCGGCAAGGGGCCCGAGGACTGGTTCAACGGTGACGTCTGGTTCGACGTCATCCACGCGGGCCGAGAGCCGTCCCGTATCCGCGCCAACATGGTGCGCTTCGCCCCCGGCGCCCGCACCGCCTGGCACCACCACGCCGTCGGCCAGACCCTCCACGTCGTCGCCGGCATCGCCCTGATCGGCACCCGCGACGGCACCGTCTACGAGGCCCACCCCGGCGAGACGGTGACCTGCCCGCCCGGCGAGGAGCACTGGCACGGCGCCACCGAAGAACACTTCATGCAGCACCTCGCCCTGTGGGACGGCACCGCCCCGGACGACGACAGGCCCGAAACCACCTGGCTGGAGCACATCACCGACGAGCAGTACACCGGCCCGCGCACCCGCAGCCACTGACCTCAGACCCGAAGGAAAAGTGCACATGTCCGAGACGATGACCGCCCTGTTCGGCGGTGCCGGACCCGACTGGACACCACGTCAGGTCCCGGTACCCCAGCCGGGTCCCGGGCAGGTCGTGGTGCGTGCCCATGCGGTGGCGCTCAACAACGCGGACGCCTCCATGCTCGCCACCGCCGACCCGACCTCCGGCGGCACCGGCAAGGAGTACCAGGCCGGCTTCGAGTTCGCCGGTGAGGTCTCCGCCGTCGGGGACGGCGTCCGGACGCATGCCGTCGGCAGCCGCGTGATGGGCACGACACCAGGCAGCTTCGCTCAGTACGTCCTGGCCGATCACCGCCACGTGCTGCCCGTCCCCGACGAACTCGGCTACGAGGAAGCGTGCGCGCTGCCCACCGGGCTGCTGACCGAACACGGTGCCCTCAGCGTGGCCGGCTTCCAGGCCGGACAGTCGGTGCTCCTCACCGGCGCCACCTCCAGCATCGGCCTGATCGGCGTGCAGATCTCCCGCGCCCTCAAGGCAAGCCGGATCATCGCCACCACCCGGTCGTCCGCCAAGCGGGAACTCCTGGAGAAGGCCGGAGCCGACACCGTCGTCATCACCGGCGAGCAGGACCTGTCCCACGCGGTGCTGGAAGCCACCGGCGGCGAGGGCGTGGACGTGGCCCTGGACCACGTCGGCGGCCAGACCTTCGCCGCCTGCCTGCCCGCCACCCGCACCGACGGCGCCGTGGTCAACATCGGCCGCCTGGACCAGGCTGCCTCCACCATCGACCTGGACGCCCTCTCCTATCGCCACCTGCGCGTCCGGGGAGTCTCCTTCGGCTTCACCCGTCCCGCTGAACTCGGCTCCGTCATCGCTACGGCCGGCCGGCGACTGCTGCCCGCGGTCGCCGACGGACGGGTACGGCCCCTGATCGACACGACACTGTCGTTCGACACCGCCGCCCAGGCCGCCGAACGGCTCCGCTCCCACCAAGCCCACGGAAAAGTCGTTCTCACCGTCCCCTGACACCCGGCCCCGCCAAAGCCCGGTCCGCCCTCCGGCGCTGATACCGGAGGGCGGACGGTGAGAGCGTGCTGGTCAGGCCAGCGACGCGATGTCGATCACGAAGCGGTAGCGCACGTCGGAGGCGAGGACGCGCTCGTACGCCTCGTTGATCTTCTCGGCCGGGATGACCTCGATCTCCGCGCCGATGCCATACTCGGCGCAGAAGTCGAGCATCTCCTGGGTCTCGCGAATGCCGGCGATCAGCGAGTACGTGAACACACGGCGGTTGGCGGCAACGGCGAACGTCGGGAACGAGATCTCCGGTTCCGAGGAGGCGCCCAGGGTGACGAACGCACCGTCCAGGGCCAGCAGGTTCATGTAGGCGCCCCGGTCAACGTTCCCGCTCACGGTGTTCAGGATGACGTCAAAGCTTCCGGCCAGCTTCTCAAAGGTGGCCGGGTCGTTGGTGGCGTGGTAGTGGTCCGCGCCCAGGCGCAGCCCGTCGTCCATCTTCTTCAGCGACTGCGAGAGGACGGTGACCTCGGCGCCCATGGCGTGCGCGAGCTTGACGCCCAGATGGCCGAGACCGCCCAGGCCGATAACGGCCACCTTCTTGCCGGGGCCGGCACCCCAGTGGCGCAGCGGCGAGTACGTCGTCGCGCCCGCACACAGCAGCGGGGCCGCCTCGTCCAGCCCGAGCCCATCGGGGATCCGTACGACGAAGTCCTCGGTCACCACGACGTGGGTGGAGTAGCCGCCCTGAGTGCGCGTGCCGTCCTTGTCCGGGGCGCCATAGGTCAGGGTGTTGCCCTTGAGGCAGTACTGCTCCTCGCCCTTGAGGCAGTTCGCGCACTCGCGGCAGGAGTTGACCATGCAGCCGACGCCGACCCGGTCACCGACGGCGTGCTTCGTGACCTCGGAGCCGACCTCGGTGACGATGCCGGCGAACTCGTGGCCGGGGACGACGGGGTAGGTCTGCGGGCCCCACTCGCCGCGGACGAAATGGATGTCGGAGTGACAGATGCCGCAGTACTTGATCTCGATGAGGACGTCGTGCGGGCCGACGTCACGGCGCTCGATCGTGGTCGGGGCGAGCGGTTCGGTCGCGGAGGTCGCGGCATAGGCGTTGACGGTGAGCACGGTTTCTCCATAAGGACGGGGTGGCGCCGGGCAGCCGGGGGGCCGCCGAGTCCGTCCCCGTGGCCTTCCGAGCGCGGCCACGAGCTGGATCGTCGCGGTGCGCGGCTGCCGGGAACGGAGATGTTTCTACGAGCATCAAGCCTGCGCTTCCGGCTCGTCATGTGGCAGACCGCGCTGTAGCCGGGAGTGCTGTTCAGTGCCGTGACAGGGCACCCCGCCCGCCTTCCACCCAGGTCGTGGTGTCCCCACACTCGGAAGACATGGATCGTGAGCAACACAGCAGCGGCACCGAGCTGGGGCGCTACCTACGCGCCCGACGGGCCCAGGTGACCCCCGAGGAGGTCGGCCTGCCACCCGGTACCGGCCCACGTCGCACACCGGGACTGCGCCGCGAGGAACTGGCCACCCTCGCCGGAATCAGCATCGACTACTTCACCCGGCTGGAGCGCGGCAAGGAGACCCGCCCCAGCCCGTCCGTCGTCGACTCCCTCGCCAGCGCCCTCCGGCTGGAGGAGCCGGAACACGACCACCTGCGCAGCCTGGTCGCACATGCCGCCCGTACCGCTCCGGAACCGCCCACCGCGCCCAGCCGCTCCGTGCGGCCCGGAGTGAAGATCCTGCTGGAGGCCATGCGACCCCAGCCCGCGCACGTGGTCAGCCGCACGGGCGACGTACTGGCCTGGAACCCGGGCGGACTGCGACTGCTCGCCGGAATGGAGGACTGGCCCGCGAGACAGCGCAACATCGCGCGCTACGTCTTCCTCCACCCCGCCGCCCGAGACCTCTTCGACGACTGGGGCAACCAGGTCCGCGGCTGCGTAGCCCGCCTGCGGGCCCTGGCCGGCACCGACCCGGACGCCCCCGACCTCACCCAGCTCGCCGGTGAACTCCTGCTCAAAAGCCCGGAGTTCGCCCGACTGTGGGAACGCTACGACGTCCGCGGCCACTCGTATGGCCGCAAGACGTTCCACCATCCGGACGTCGGCGACCTCACCCTCGGCTACCAGTCCATGCAGCTGGAAGGCACCCCCGGCCACCGGCTGGTCGTGTACCACGCCGAGCCCGGCAGCACCGAGTACGACGCGATGGTCCTGCTCGATCTGGCGGCGTCCGACTCGGCGCACGCGTCGGGGATCGGAGCGTCGCGGACCGGGTTCACGGACTGACGCGCCCCCCTTCCAACAGGTCGTCGACCGACACGCCATGCGCCCGTCCAAACCCCCAAAGACCGAAAGGACGAACGGCATGCGCATCACCACGCTCGGCACCAAGGGACCCGAGGTCGGCGTCGTCGGCCTGGGCTGCATGGGCATGAGCTTCAGCTACGACCAGGCGACCCCGCGCGACGAGGCCGAGCTGGTCTCGGTGATCCACCAGGCCCTCGATCTGGGGATGACTCTGCTGGACACCTCCGACGTGTACGGCCCCTACACGAACGAGCAGTTGGTCGGGCGAGCCCTGGCAGACGGCCACCGCGAGCGCGCCGTACTGGCCACCAAGGTCGGCGTGCTGGCCAAGGACGGTGCGGTCACCGGCGTCGACGGCCGCCCGGAGCACATCCGCCGCTCGATGGACGAGAGTCTCGGGCGTCTGGGCACGGACCACATCGACCTCTACTACCTGCACCGCGTCGATCCGAGTGTGCCGATCGAGGAGAGCGTGGGCGCGCTGGCGGAGGCGGTGGAGGCGGGCAAGGCCCGTGCGATCGGTCTGTCCGAGGTGAGTGTCGAGCAGATCAAGCGGGCCCAGTCCGTGCATCCGGTGACGGCGGTGCAGTCCGAACTGTCGCTGTGGACACGGGACTGGATGACCGAGGTGCTGCCGTACTGCGAGGAGCAGGGCATCGCCTTCGTGCCGTACTCACCGCTCGGCAAGGGCTTCCTCACCGGCCGGTTCCCCTCCTTCGACGACCTGCCGCAGGACGACTTCCGACGCGGCCTGGCCCGCTTCCAGGACGACGCCCTGGCTATCAACCGCGCCATCACCGACAAGGTTCGCGAGATCGCCGACCGCATCGGTGCCACTCCTGCTCAGGTGGCGTTGGCGTGGGTGCTGGCCCAGGGTGAGCACGTGGTCCCGATCCCCGGCACCAAGACCCCCAAGTACCTGCTGGACAACGCCGGCGCGGCCGATGTCCAGCTGAGCGCCGAGGACCTCGCCGAGCTCGACGGCCTGCCCATCCCGCAGGGCGGCCGCTACTACTGAACCGACACCGGCAAAGCACCACAACAGATCAACCCCACACAGATCAGACAGAGGAAGTTGGTCATGGAGTACACGCGCCTGGGAACCTCGGGCCTGAAGATCAGCCGCATCGCACTCGGCTGCATGAGCTTCGGCGACCCCGCGAAACGGATGCCATGGGTGCTCGACGACACGGCGGCAGAGCCGATCTTCCGGCAGACCGTCGAACTCGGCATCACCTTCTGGGACACCGCCAACATCTACGGCCTGGGCACCTCTGAGGAGATCGTCGGACGCGCGCTGCGCAAGTACACCCAGCGCGAGGACATCGTCCTTGCCACAAAGCTGTTCCAGCCAATGCATCAGGGGCCGGGCGGCTCGGGGCTCTCGCGCAAGGCGGTCATGGAGCAGATCGACGCCTCGCTGCGGCGCCTGGACACCGACTACGTCGACCTCTACCAGATCCACCGCTTCGACCCCGAGACACCGGTCGAGGAGACGATGGAGGCGCTGCACGACGTGGTCAAGGCCGGCAAGGCCCGCTACATCGGCGCCTCGTCGATGTGGGGGTGGCAGTTCGCGAAGCTGCAGCACGCCGCGGAGGCGAACGGCTGGACGAAGTTCGTGTCCATGCAGGATCACTACAGTGTGATCCACCGCGAGGAGGAGCGGGAGATGTACGGCCTGCTCGCCGACCAGGGCGTGGGCAGCATCCCCTGGAGCCCGCTCGCCGGGGGAAGGGTGACCCGCCCCTGGGGCGAGCAGGGCACGACGCGCAGGTCGGAGGAGGACCGCCAGGTCGACATGAACGGCCGGCCGCTCTTCCTCGACAGCGACAAGGCCATCGTCGACGCCGTGCAGAAGATCGCCGAGGGTCGCGGGGTGTCCATGGCGCAGATCGCGCTGGCCTGGGTGCTCAAGAACCCGGTGGTCTCAGCTCCGATCGTGGGCGCCACCAAGCCGCACCACCTGGCCGACGCCGTCGCCGCGCTCGACATCCAACTCACCGGCGACGAGATCGACGCTCTTGAAGCACCGTACGTGCCGCGCCTGCCCATCTTCTTCTCCTGACCGGTCGGCACGGGCCGACGTACCGAACCGGTACCCGGACGCGACCGGCGTGCCGAGTTGCAGCCCTGCAGGCGCCGCATCGGCCACGGCCGGGTGCGGCCGGCCGCTGAGGACCCGCGGCCACCGCACGGTCTTCGGGAGTCCACAACTCCCGAAGACCGTGCGGTGGCCGTGCCTGTTCCCACACGATCCTTGGCGGGCAGTCGGCGCGGCGAAACCTGGAATTGCGAGTCGAACTGGTCGGCCACCGCCTCGTACCTGCGGCCGGCACCGACCCGGCGGCTCTTCCTGCTGATGTCCCCGGCCGGCTCCGGCCGCGCCCGGGCGTGCCTGCGGTGCTCTCATCTCGTGGCCCGAGCCTCCCACGTGGTGAGCCCGCTTATAGCAGACAAGTGATCTGCCTGGGAGGCATGTTGGGTGCCCTGTCAGTGCCCTGATCAGCGCTCCCTGGCACAGCACGGCCTGTCGTTTGGTGAGTCCTTCGGGCAAGGTGGGTGACGAACGTGGAACTCCCGCGCGCTCATGGTTGATGCGCTGTTCATGGCGGACCCCGCGCCGGTACAGCCACTCGACGGCGTACACCCTTTGCCACCGGGGATTCCCGGAGCGCTGCAAAGGGCGAGGTCTTTCCCGCTTCCCCGACAAAAGTCGAACGCAACGAGAACGGCCGGAAGGAGGGAGCATGCCGCGAGACAGGACACCCCAGTTCGTGCTCGCTCTGGCCGCTCTCCTCGTAGGTCTGCAGTTCCTCGGTGTGATGGCGCCCGGCGGATCTGGGCATGCCGCCTACGGCTCTGCCCCGGTGCCCCTGGAGCGGTCGACGGACGTAGCCGTCGCCGACGCCGAACGCACCGACGAGTTCGCCCCCTGCGGAGACGCCGGGCAGATCGCGGGCCTGAAATCACGGCCCGCGGGCCGTGACCGTCGCCACGCCGTGGAACCCGACGCGGAGCGCTCCGCTGCCGGTGCAGTGCGGAACGAACGCACCGCACTGCCTCCGGGCGGCCTCACGGCATCCCCCCTCGCGTCGCGATCCCCAGCCACCGGCTCGCTCGCATCACTCCAGTTGCTCCGCTGCTGAGTCGGTCTGCGGACCGAGCCGGCTCCCGCCCCACTCACGCCACGCTCACCGGGCACTGGATGTACTCGGTGTCACGGACATCGTGGTGTGCGCACGAGCGTTGACGCGTCGCCGTATGGCGGTGACGGCCTGACGTACGGCGCCCGTTCCCTCGCAACGAGAGTGCCGCCAGGCGATCCACGCAATGGAAACAGGAAGAGTACTCGATGAGCCATAACTCCAAGTCGCCCTCACCGAGAAACGCTTGCACGTGAATCCGAAATACAAAGCGATTACCCTGATCGTTGTTGCCGCCCTGATTATGGCAACACTCATTTACGTCAACCTGCAAAATGTGCGAGACACGGGCAGCCGAGGAGTTTCCCTCGCGGGTGATGCCGGGACGCCTGAGGTCGAACAACGGTCGAGCGAGCCGAACCGGACAGCTCAGGTGGAGTCCTGACGATGCTACGTAAACTGCTCTTCTGGAGCTTCGCGGTGGTGTTTCCACTCCCGCTGATTCTCACCTACGAGTTCGTGGCCACTGAACCCGACCTCCTGAAATTCTACGTCTTCCTCGGCCTGATTGCCTATACATGGTGGCTGTTGTCCATCCTGCTCAGCGTGAGACCGGCCTGGCTGCACCGTTTCGCGGGACTTCCGTCCATCTACGGCCTGCATGGGGCACTCGGCATACTGGCAATCGCCGCGGCATATGTACACCGCGACAACTCCTACTCTCCGAGCCACCTAGCCCGAATCCTGGGGGATTGGGGGTTCTACGGAGCCCTCGCAGTGCTGTGCTACTCGATGTTCTTCATGAGCGGGTGGTTCGTCGACAGGTCGAGACTGCTGCTGAGGGTCAAGGGACTCCTGGAGACCGTCCTCCGCCGGCGGCTCTCCGTGTGGATTCACCGACTCAACCTGGTGATCGTGGCGATGATCTGGCTGCACGCCCACCTGCTCGTGAGAGTGAACCAGTACTTCGTGTTCATGGCGCTTTTCGATCTGTACACAGTGGTGACGTTCGGTATTTATGTCTGGAAGAAATGGATAGCGCCCGACACGTATCTGATGGGGACAGTCACCAGCAATGAAATGCGCGGTGGGGCGACCCGCAGGGTGTCGGTGGGCCTCGACAGCAAAGCGGCGACCCTGCAGCCAGGTGACTTCTTCTTCCTCAGCTTCGAGGGGTCTTCTTCTGTGAGCAGGGAATGGCACCCTTTCTCAGTGACGGACTACAACCAGAAGACTTTGGCCTTCACCATTCGACAGCACGGAGACTTCACCCGCCGCCTCGACAATGTCGAAGTAGGAACCCGAGTCCGCCTGGAGGGCCCGTTCGGCCGCTTCGAATCGATCGTCCAGGGGCGGAACCACGAAGCTCCTCTCGTGCTCGTCGGGATGGGCGCGGGCGTTGCGCCGCTGCTCAGCCTGGCAGCAGCTCACCACACCACGCGGAAGATTCATCTGCTGTGGGCCGTCCGTAGCCCGGAAGACGCCTATTACCGTGACGTGATCGAGGAGTACCAGGCGACCTCCGGAAACCGCATGCAGGTCACCATCAGTGTCGGCCGGTTCCGCCGTGAAGATCTCGCCAGCACGCTGTCTGCAGAGGCAGTCGCGAAGGGCGCGTTCTTCATTGTGGGTCCGAACCCCGCCGTGTTGGCGAACCAGCGTATCTTGCGGCGCATTGGAGTCTCTGCACGGCGAATACACCATGAACGCCTCACCATGTAGACGTTGCAGCCTTAGTTCGTCGTGGCCCCAGGAAATCGACCATCGCCGACGAGACGGAGTTCACTGAGATGACAAGCACCACGCGCCGGAAATTTCTTGCACTGACCACCGTCGCACTGGCGGGAGCCGGAACCGCGGGCTGTTCAATAATAAGAGGGGCAGGCGAGGCGCTCGGCGGTTCCGAATCCTCGAAAACCGCCCCGCCATTGGATAAATCACGCACTTTGGTCGCCTACTTTTCGATGCCGGAAACCGATGATCCGAACAACATGACGGAGAACGAACAGAACAGCACTCATGTCGTTGATGGAAAGGTTCTCGGGAACACCCAACACGTTGCTCAAATCATCGGGGAGAGCACGGGTGCCGAGGTATTCCGCATCGAGACAGCGGAAGATTTGCCCCTCGATCATAAAACACTGTCAGATCTCGCACTAAAACAGCAGGAAGACGACGAAAGGCCGAAACTCAAAGCCTTCACACCGAACCTTGCAGAATATGACACCGTATTCATCGGCTATCCGATCTGGTGGTACAGCCTGCCGATGCCGATGCACACGTTCCTCGAACAGCACGATTTTAGTAAAAAAACCATCATTCTATTCACGACCCATGGCGGAAGCCGCCTGTCGGGAACTGTTGAAGTCGTCACCAAAAAGCTTGCTGGTGCCACTGTGATCAGTAATGCGTTCACGATCTCACGAGACGATATGGACAATGCCGAGGCGGAGGTGAGCGATTGGCTCGACAGTCTCGGGATTTCATGACGCCCGCCAGTTGCGGTCCTGCGGCCCGGGCCGAGCCCGAGCAAAAGGGACCTTTGCCCGGTTTTTGGGGGGCACTGGTACGGCGTGGAACAGCACGGCCTCCCACCCCGGCGGGCGCTCTGCTTGAGTTTTACTGACCGCCCGGCACCATCGGCACCACAGGACGCGCCCCTCACCGGACGAGCAGGAACGTCGTCCGAATTCACGGACGTGGTGGGCCGATGCCTCCGGACGAAGTGCCCAGGTGCTCATTCCGACGCGGTCTGCTTCTTCGCCACCGACTGTGATGCGGTGACGCACCGAGGGTGCTCCCAACCGACGAACATGAGGGATGTAACGCATGCACGAACACGAGAGCACGCCGAACGGCAACTCGACCGATCGCGGCCGTCGCGGCTTCCTGATGGGTGCGGCCGGGCTGGCAGCCACCTCGGTGGTGGCCGCGCCAGCCACACTGGCACAGGCGCACACCGCATCGTCCGCGACCGGCACCAAGGGCCCCGTCGGCCGTCGCAACCCGGTGACCGCAGCCATCACGCAGACTGGTCACCGTCGGCTCGGGTCCGGGCCCGGGTCCCTGAAGGTCTCCAGCATCGGCCTCGGCACCCAGACCATGCCGGGCAACCTCTACGGCCCCGTCACCAGCCGCAAGGACATGGTCGCCCTCGTCCGGACGGCCGCCGACCAGGGGGTGACACTCTTCGACACGGCCGAGGCGTACGGGCCGTTCGAGTCGGAACGGATCATCGGCGAGGCCCTCCGGCCCGTCCGCGACGACGTGGTGATCGCGTCCAAGTTCGGCTGGAACATCGACCCGGTCACCGGCGCGAACACCGGCCGGAACAGCCGTCCGGACCACATCCGGCAAGTCGTCGACGGCATGCTGAAGCGCCTGCGGACGGACCACATCGACCTCCTCTACCAGCACCGGGTCGATCCCGCCGTCCCGATCGAGGACGTCGCGGACACGGTGAAGGACCTCATGGCCCAGGGCAAGGTGCTGCACTGGGGCCTGTCCGAGCCGGGTCTGGGGACCATCCGCCGGGCCCACGCGGTCCTGCCCCTCACCGCGATCCAGAACGAGTACTCCACACTGTGGCGCGGACCGGAAGAGCAGGTCCTGCCGCTCTGCGAGGAACTCGGCATCGGCTTCGTGTGCTTCTCGCCCCTGGGCACGGGCTTCACGACCGGCACGATCAATCCCTACACCCGGTTCACGGAGGGAGACCGCCGGACCGCAACACCCCGCAACAGCCGGGACAACATGGCCGCCAACATGCCACTGGTACAGCTGCTCCAGGACTGGGCCGTACGCAAGGGTGCCACGCCCGCCCAGATCGACCTCGCCTGGCTGCTGGCCCAGAAGCCGTGGATCGTGCCGATCCCCAGCACCACCAGGCTGTCACACCTCCTGGAGAACATCGGCGCCGAAGAAGTCAGGTTCAGCCCCGACGAACTCCAGGAACTGAACGCCGCAGTCGCACGCATCACCATCCATGGTGAGCGGCTTTCGCCGGCGGGCCTCGCGCTGACGGGCGTCGAAGCACCGCCACGGACCGGCTGACCGGCTGACACAAACCGAACAGCGCGTGCACAGGGGTCGCGTATCGAGTCGTGATCAATGGGCGGTCCGGGTGACGTATTTGATCCAGATCATCGAGGCGCGCAGGTGTAGGCCGGCGAGGTAGCTGTCCGGGGTCTTGTCGTATCGGGTGGCGACGCCTCGCCAGGCCTTAACTTGTCGATCAGGCGCTCGACGGTGTTCCTCTCCTTGCACAGGTCGGCGGCGTGGCTGACGGGCCGACCGCCCTCCGGAGCCCTTCTTCTTCCGGTTGGCGGCCTGGTCCTTCTCCAGTGGCCACAGGTCGGCGCACCCGGGCGAACTACACCCTGAGCGGTTCGGGACCCAGACGCAGACGTGCTCTGCCAATCGCCGCCATGATCGGCACCCGCCAGATGTCCTCCCACCGTCGCTCGCCGTCGGGCAGGAATGCACGCGTGAGCACCCCGCGCCATGCGATCCGAGAACTGGTTACCGGCCGGCGACTTCACCCAGCGAACGGGCACCCGCAGCAGCGTGCGGATGATTCATGACGATTAAATCGTCACAATGAAGACATATGATCGCTTCGTCTGCGTGCGCATCCGGGCGTCAGGGCACGCCGGAGAGCGGCGAAAGATCTTTGCGAGAGCGAGATCAGCACCCGTGGAGGGACCCATGGCCACCGACAAGGTTCCAGGGGCGTCCGAGTACGTCTTCGACGAGGCGCTCAGTGCCAACGTCACCGTCGACGAGCACGGCATCGTGACCAGGTGGAATGCGGGAGCTGAGGCATTGTTGGGGTACCCACCCGCACAGATCGTGGGACGGCCCGCAGCCGGCCTGCTGGCCGAGCCGATCGACGAACGAGAGCTGCGGTCCGTCGTGCAGCTGCCCAGGTGGAACGGGCGGGTCGCCCTTCGGCACCGCGACGGCCACCGCTCGGAGATCAAGGTCCTTGCGCACAGAAGGGCGCCGGACGGCGGGCAACCCGGAGAATGGTTCCTGGTTTCCGCACTGACGGGGCTGCGGCCCCGGCCCGGGGACGACACTCTCGTGAGCCTGAACCACGAGCAGGTCGCGGGCTGCCTCATGACGCTGTACGACACTGGACTGCGCCTGCGGCGGCAGAACCAGGCCTGCGATCATGCCCTGGCCCTCACCGAGGACGATGTGCGCGGACTGCGACTTCCGGAGTTCCTGGACCATCCGGAGATGGACAGGGTGGAGCAGTCCATGCTGCGGGTGCTGGAGACTGGTGAGCCGCACGTCATGCAGGTCTTCGGGAGCACCCCCGGCGAGACCCGCGAGCACGCCTGGTCGATCTTCATCACCCCGTTGAAGGACGAGGGCGGCCGTGTCCAGGGCATCGGCACGGCCTCTCATGACATAACCGACCAGCATTGGGCACGTAAGCGGCTCATGCTGCTCTCGGATGCCAGCACGCGTATCGGCAGCACCCTGGACGTGACGCGGACGGCTCAGGAACTGGCGGATGTGGCCGTCCCGGAATTCGCCGACTTCGTCAGCGTCGACCTGCTCCCCTCCCTCGCCCTCGCACACGAGCCGCCCCCGGAAACCGGCACCCCGCACGGTCCCGTCTCACTGCGTCGCGTCGCCCACCGGTCCGTGAACGCGGGAACTCCCGAGGCGGTGGTCGCGCCGGGCGAGGAGGACAGCTATCCGGAGGGCTCCCCGCCGGTCGAGAGCCTCAGGTCGGGACAGGCCCTGCTGCACCACGCCACCGACCCAGCGATCACCGAATGGACGGCCATGGCTCAGTCCCGGGCCGCCCGGATCCGCGACTTCGGCATCCACTCGGCGATCACTGCGCCCCTGACCGCCCGCGGCGCCACCCTGGGCGTCGTGGTCTTCGTCCGCCACCGGCATCCCGAGGTGTTCCGCGAGGACGACCTGGTGCTGGCCGAGGAACTGGCCGCCAGAGCGGCGGTCTGCATCGACAACGCCCGGCGCTACACCCGCCAACTCGCCACCGCGGTCACGCTGCAGCGCAACCTGCTGCCCCAGGCCCTGCCCGCGCAGGCCGCGGTGGAGGTCGCGTCCCGCTACCTGCCGGCCGGCGCCCAGGCCGGGGTGGGAGGGGACTGGTTCGACGTCATCCCGCTGTCCGGCGCCAGGGTCGGACTCGTCGTCGGCGATGTCGTCGGCCACGGCATCCACGCCTCCGCCACCATGGGACGGCTGCGCACCGCCGTGCTCACCCTCGCCGACATCGACCTGCCCCCCGACGAACTGCTCACCCACCTCGACGACATCGTCGCCCGCCTGTCCACCGAAGTGAAAGACGCCCCGCAGCCGGACCCCGGGGCGCCCACCACCGGAGATGTCGGCGCGACCTGCCTGTACGCCGTGTACGACCCGGTGTCGCGCCACTGCACGATCGCCCTGGCCGGACATCCAGCACCCGTCCTGGTCACCCCCGACGGCACCGCGAGACTGCTCGACCTCCCCGTCGGCCCCCCACTAGGACTGGGCGGACTCCCCTTCGAAGCGACCGACATCGAACTACCCGAGGGCAGCCTCCTGGCCCTCTACACCGACGGGCTCATCGAATCCCGCGAACGCGACATCGGCAGCGCCCTGTCCCTGCTGTGCCAAACCCTCGCCCAGTCTGCCGCCCCTCTGGACAACCTGTGCGACGCCGTTCTGGCCGCCCTGCTGCCCGACCGACCGTCCGACGACATCGCCCTGCTCATCGCCCGCACCAAAGCACTGGACACCGAATGGGTCGCCACCTGGGAGGTGCCTGCGGACCCGGCCGCCGTCGCCCAAGCGCGAAAGGAAGCCACGACCCAACTGGAAGAATGGGGGCTGGACAACGCCTGCTTCGTCACCGAACTGGTCGTCAGTGAACTCGTCACCAACGCCATACGGTACGGCGCCCCGCCCATACATCTGCGTCTGATCCACGATGGAAACCTCATCTGCGAAGTCTCCGACGCCAGCGGCACCGCCCCCCACATGCGCCGCGCCCGCACCTTCGACGAAGGCGGCCGCGGCCTGCTCCTGGTCGCCCAGCTCACAGCGGCATGGGGCACTCGCCAAACCACCCAGGGTAAAGCCATCTGGGCGGAACAGCCCATCCCCATGTTCCCCTCCCCATGAGCCCATAGAGCCTAGTAGGGCTTGGTCATCTTCACTCGTGAGTGGCGTGTCTGCTTTGTCGTCGGTGTCGTTGAGTTGGTGTGACACCTGAGGAGATGGCCT
>NZ_JBIARQ010000032.1:0-60397 GCF_042890065.1 Streptomyces sp. NPDC002328
AACTACAGACACTCCTCGCCGTCTGGACCGGCGCCTGCCCCACCTGCCATCGCGACATACCCACACCACTACGAACCTGACCAAGCCCTACTAGGACTCGGTGATCTCGCCGTCGCTCAACTCCAGCACCCGGTCGGCGAGATCGAGAAGCGTCGTGTCATGGGTGGCCACGAGAGCCGTGATCTGTTCGCTGCGGACGACCGCGCGCAGCAGTTCCATCACCGAGTGCCCTGTCTCCGCGTCCAGTTGGCCGGTCGGTTCGTCGGCGATGAGGATCGAGGGGCTGTTGGCCAAGGCGCGGGCGATGGCGACGCGTTGGCGCTGCCCGCCCGACAACTCGCCGGGGCGCTGGGCGGCATGGTCCGCGAGACCCACGAGCGACAACAGCAGCTCGACTCGCTCTTGCCGCTCGCGCGGGTCCGCCCTGCGCAACCGCAGGGGTACGCCCACGTTCTCGGCGGCCGTGAGGATGGGGATGAGCCCGAACGACTGGAAGACGAAGCCGATGCGCTCCCGGCGCAGCGCGAGGAGTGCGTCCTCACCCTGGTCCCGAAGGTCCAGCCCGTCGATGGTGACGTGTCCGCTGTCCGGTTCGTCCAGGCCGCCGACGATGTTGAGCAGAGTGGTCTTGCCCGAGCCCGAACGTCCCTTGAGGGCGACGAGTTCACCCCGGGGGACCTCGAAGGAGACGCCGCGCAGGGCATGGACGGCGCCGGCGCCCCGACCGTACGACTTGTGCACGTCCGCCACCCGCAGCATGGCCGCGGTCACCGCCTGGCTCATCACGCCCCCGTATGCTCCGCTGATTCCGCAGCGCGCCAGTATCTCACCCGGCCGAACACCCGGCAAAGCCGTTCGGACGAGCGGGAGTCGATAGCTCGGTTGCCCGGTTGCCCGCTGCACTCTTGCTCTCGCGCGGTCGCGGTCCGTCGACTCAGGCGAGGGCGGCGGCCAGCAGGGCGAAGGCGGCGATGATGACGGCGACGCGGACGTAGTGGAAGCGATCCCAGCGCTTCGTCTGTTGCTTCCAGTCGGCCGGCAGGCTGTCGGCGGTCCACGTCTTGACCCGGTTGTTGATCGGGACGAGCAGCAGGATCGACATGACCACGCTGAGGATCAGCAGCGCGGCGGCGGTGACGACGAGGCCGGCGCCGTCGTGGTGCCGTCCGGCGACGGCCCAGACCGCGACGAGGACGAGCGAGCCGATGTACCAGAACGGCATCACGGCGCCGAGTAACCGGGCGCCGTGAGTACGGCCGCGCAGGCCGTCCTCGCCGGGGAGGCCGGCGAGGATCGCGCTGACGAAGACGGCGACGCAGAACTCCACTCCCACCATCACGCCGACGACCACGGTGGTGAAGACCTCGAGTGCGTTGAGCATGATGACCTCTCCCTGAATCTAGCGTTGCTAGCTGGTAAGGCGACGCTAGTTCTTCTACTGCTCGCTTGTCTAGCAGTGCTAGGGTCGAATCATGTCGGTCCAGCAACGCAAGGAACGCGAACGGGCGGTCCGCGAACGCCTCATCGTGGCGACGGCCCGCGAACTCGCCGAGCAGCAGGGCTGGGACGCGGTCACCACCCGCCGGCTCGCCGAGCGCATCGAGTACAGCCAGCCCGTCCTCTACAGCCACTTCCGCGGCAAACGCGAGATCATCGGCGCCGTCGCACTCCAGGGCGCCGCCGAGATGGCCGTCGCGCTACGGGCCGCGACCTCCGCCGCGGACGGCCCACGTGCCCGGGTCACCGCCCTCGCCCGCGCCTACCTCGACTTCGCCGAGGGCAACCCGGCGGTCTACGACGCCATGTTCCAACTGGACGGCGGCCTGGCGTTCGCGCGGGACGACACCCCGGAGCCGCTGAAGGACGGCTTCGCCGCCCTGCTGGAGACCCTCACCGAGGTCGCCGGCGACGACGTCCACCCGGCGCTGTTCACCGAGCTCTTCTGGGCGTCCCTGCACGGCCTGGCAACCCTGACCCGAGCGGGCCGGCTCCCCCCGGGGGAGGCCGACCGGAGGACGGAACTGCTGGTGGACCGGCTCGCGATGCTCTGACACCCACTTCTTTCCTCTCGATGCCTCTTGTTGCGCGTCTGGCCTGTGTGACAGGGTGGTTCACGATTAAAACGCTCTGCAATCGAACCGTCGGCGCACGGGCCATCGCGTTGTCGGCCACCCCAGAGGTCCTCGCGCGACATCACCCTGGCGGCCCCCACCCCGACGCCGCCTCTCCGCACCGCCACGGCCAGGTCCGCGCTGCCGCTGTACGGCATCGGCCCGGGTCGAGGCTGCCCGGTGCGCCCTGGCAGAAGGGAAGCCCCTGTGTCCTTCGCTCACCCGCTTCCCACAAGCCCCGTTCCCGGACCCGACCCCGAGACCGCTCCGGGGATGTCCGACGACGCCCTCGTCGCCGCGCTGAGGATGTCCCGGACCATCGAGGGCACGACTCCCGTCGCGGCGCTGATCGCACGGCACGGGCCGTCGGTCTCCGACTTCGCGGAGATCTGTGCCCCCGGTTCACCCGCACCGGCGCGAGCGCTCGCCGCCGCGGCGTTCCGTCAAGTGGTGCAGGCCCTGCACAAGGCCGGCTCCACCGGCGCCCTGCGCCCGCGTCTGCTCGTCGCCGTGCGGGACGCCGCGTATCCGCGCCCGCGGGACGGCGTCGACTCGGGGCCGGCGTACGGCCGGGCGGCCGGGACCGCCGACGGCGACGCGCCGCCACCGCATCCGGTCGCCGAGAACCGGCGTCTGGGCCGCGCCGCCTTCCTGCGGCTGCCGAGGACCACGCAGTACGTGCTGTGGCACATGGAAGTGGAAGCCGAACCGTCGGCCGTCCCCGCGGCCCTGCTCGGCGTCGAAGGGGACATCCCGTTCGTCGAGTGGGAACGGGCGCGCGAGCAACTGCGAACAGCCCTCCTGCGCACGCATGTCGAGGGATCGGCCGGCAGGGAGTGCCGCGACTACAGCCGCCTCCTCGACGCGCCCTCGCACCGTGCCGGTTCCACCCTGCCCGAGGTGCAACTGCATCTCGACCGCTGCCCGTACTGCCGGGACGCCGCAGAACAGCTCAGGCTCTGCGCCGCCGAGCCGGGCGTCCTGCTGGCGGAGGCGCTCCTCGGCGAGGGCGCTCACCCGTATCTGGCCGCGTGCCGTGAACGCCCCGCGCGGACGGCATCCGTCGCCACGGCCACCGCTGGAGCCGACGCCCCTGACACGGACGACCCTCAGACGCCACAGGGCTCGGCGAGGAGAAGAAGCCATGGCGCCCGCCGCAGCGGTGGGAAGGTCTTCGCCGTCGCCGGGATCGCCGTCAGTGCGGCCGTGGTCGCGGCAGCGGTCGTCTTGACGGGCGGACCTTCGTCCGACGACGCCGCGCCCTCTCCTGGGACGCAGCCACCCGCGCCGTCCGCCCCGCCGTCCTCCGCCCCCGCCGGGTCGACAGCTCTCCCCGTTCCCCCGGGCAGCGGCAGGCTGCGCAACGCGGCAGCCGACCTGTGCATGGACGTCCGCGGAACGCCGCCCAGGCGCGGCGCGGAGGTCACCCTGTCCACCTGCTCGACCGCCGGCACGCAGCGATGGACCCACCTCGAGAACGGCATGCTGCGCAACTTCGCCCGACAGGACCTGTGCCTCGACGCCGGAGGCGATGACGAGGTGCTGGATCTGGAGTTCTGCGGGTCCTCGGGCGACCTGTCGTTCGGGCTCCGCTTCGAGCTGAGTCCCAAGGGGGAGCTCCTGACCCGCGACGAGGGGAACCTCGCGGTCGCCCCCGCGTCACCCGAGGGCGGCAGCGTCCTGGTGCCCAGCCCCCGGAACGGGGAGTCGGACCAGAGGTGGCTGGTCGAGCCGGTCTAGAAGGCTCATGAAGAATCTCGACCTGGACGACGATCTTCCGCAGCGCGTCCGCGGTGGCCAGGCACTCCGCACTGCTCAACGGGGAGGCGACGAAGGCCTCTTCGGCGTTGAACTCGGGGAACAGGCGCTGCATCAGCGCCTCACCCGCGTCGGTGAGGCCGAGCAGGACCCGGCGGCCGTCCGAGGGATGCTCGATGCGCCGGACGAGCCCCCGGGACTCCAAGGTGCGCGCCACACCGAGGCCAAACGGTTCATTTGAGGCTAAACGGTAGATCCGATCTGTCTGTGCGGCAAGGGCTTGCTCCGGCGCAAGAGGGCTCGGAGATCAACTTGCCGCCGGCCTGCGGGACTTGGTCACGAAGGCCGCGAGGACCGGGACGGGGTCAGCTTCGGGAGTGGTGCTCGGTGATGCGGTCCGGTGCGACATCGATCGCTTCATCCGGGAAGAGTCGCGGCACCGCTCGCCGAAGGCGTCCGGGTCGCGGTCCTCGACCGCGTTCCCCGCCTGGCTGTCCTCGCCGCCGCGGCTTGATGTCGCCTACGTCGCACGGATGTAAGCAACCCGGTGGTGGAAGCGGTCCAGGGCAACCGCGGGCGGGCCTGGTACGAGAACACCCCGAACGGCGGCGATGCGTACTGGTGGGTGGTCTTCAACATGCAGCAGGAGCTGATGGCCAGGTTCGGTCTCAGGTCCCCGGATACGCGATGGCTGTGCGTCGGCGAGATCAGCGCCGAGAAGGCGGGTGTCTCCGGCGGCGGAGGCTGCGGCTGGGTGATCCACAGCGGGCACGACGCCGACGGCGCCGCCGGCGTCAACGGCGCGATGAACCGCTGGTAAGGCGGCATGGTGCACGAGCTGGGCCACGCCCTCGGCCTGCCCGACTCCACGAGCACCGACGGCACACCGATGTCGGGCTCGTTCAACAACTACCCCGACTGGCACTTCAGCCAGCAGCAGAAGGGCAGGATCCGCGACGGCTCCTACCGCAGCTTCCTGGCCTGAGCCCAGGAGGCCGCAGGTTCGCCGTCAGCGCTCCTGGAGAGCGTCGAGCGCCACGGCCTGGGCGATGGCGAGACGGCGGTCGATGCCGGGGGACGCGAGGTCGAGCACGTACCGGTCCCGCAGCCCGAACTTCTTGTCGAACGTCATCGTCCGCTTCCCGCCTTCGCGGAAGTCGAAGTGGTACGGCCACACGAACGGCACCAGGTCGAGGTACGGCAGGAACTCCCAGACGCGGCGCAGTACGGCCACCACGAAGTTGCGCTCACGGCCGGTGAGTTCCGGCGTGCCCGGCTGCTCCATGGCCCACGTCGAGCGCACCAGGGAGGCGATCGGCTTCTCCCGGAAGGAGCCGATGGTGTCGCCCTCGCTGTCCCGCACGTCGTAGACGGCGCCGATGTCGTTGATCTCGCGGGCCTCGAACGTGCACAGGACGCTGGTCCTCGACTCGTCGGTGTAGATGGTCACTTGCTCCTTGAGCGTCATCATCTTCTGCTGGGCGAAGGCGACGACCTCGCCCTCGGAGCCGTCCGGAGCGACCGCCGACACCACGTACTGGTTGGTCATCAGGGCCGTCTTCTGCCGGACGGTGAACCGCGCCTGCCCCTGGAGCTGTGTGTCGTTCACGTGAGGTCTCCCGCTCTTCGTCTCCCGCACGGCCCAGTCGGTGCACTGTCCGGCGCTGTCCCTGCGATGCCGGATCATCGTCGCCCGCGGCGGCGGTCCGGATCAGCTCTCGGAAGTCGCGGCCCGCAGCGACCAACGGCGACTGCGCCGACGCGGTGGAAGTCGACTTTCGTCGTTCGCCGGTACGACCCAGGCATGACGCGGGCAGTCGCGGGAGCTGCCTATCGTCGGCCCGTGGAAGTGGATGAGGCAAACACCGCACGCACCGCTCGCACCGCACGGCAGCTCTGGTCCCGGCTCTTCGCCGAGGTGTCCTGGAGCCGCCGACGCGTCGCCGGGGAGATCGTGCTCACGTCGGTTCTCGCGGGCCTCGCGGGGCTGTACGACGGCGGGGTGGCCGGGTTCGGCTTACGCACCTGCGCTGTCGTCGCGGGCGTCGCCGTGCTGTCGCTGGCCCGGCGCGCGCTGCCGGCGACGGTCCTGGTCCTCTCCGCCGCCGTGGCAGGGGAGTTACTGGCCGCGGCACTGCTGCTGATCTACGTGAGCTGGTCGGCGGGCAGCCGCATCATGAAACCCTGGTGCCTGGCCGGTGCTTTCGTCGCCGCGTTCGTGCTGCACGCCACGCTCTCCCTCCGCCACGAGATCGCCGCGGAAACCACCCTGTCGCTGCCCTTAGCGGGGGCGCTGGTCGCCGGGGCGTTCTTCGTCCAGGCGATCGTGCCGGGGATGATCGCGCGCTACCGGAGTCAACGCAGGCAACTGCTGGACGTGTTGCAGCGGCACAACAGCCAACTCGTCCGTGAGCAGGCGATGGTGGCACGTCAGGCACGTCTGATGGAGCGAGCCCGCGTGGCCCAGGACATGCACGACAGCCTCGGACACCAACTCGCCCTGATCACCGTGCACGTGGGAGCCCTCCAAGTCGATCCGGACCTGACCGAACGCCAGCGGGAGGGAGTCGCGATCCTGCGGGAGGCGGCCGTCACCGCGATGGGGGAGCTGCGGGAGGCCGTGGGCATCCTGCACGAGGACCGGGAGGACCGGGGCCGGCCGGCCGAGCGCACCGAACACGCCGAGCGCGCCGAGGACTTCGGGACGAAGGCACGGCGGATGCCGGGCGCAGCCACCGCTACCAGCACCATCACCGGCACCGATTCCGTCACCGGCGCCGACAGCGACGCGGCATGTCAGGGCTCCCGCACGATCGCGTCCATCGACGGCCTGGTGAAGGCCTCCCGGGCCGCCGGCGCAACCGTGTTACTGCGCCGTTCGGGCGCGGTCCGGCCGCTGGCGCCCGCCGCCGACCACGCGGCGTACCGCATAGCCCAGGAGGGCCTGACCAACGCGCACAAGCACGCCCCCGGCGCCCCGATCACCCTGGCCCTGCGCTACGAGCCGGACAGCCTGGTGGTGGAGGTCGCCAACGGGCCCGTGCCGGCCGGGGCGCCGGACGCGCCGGCGGCGATCAGCGGCGGCCAGGGACTCAGCGGCCTGCGCGAGCGGGCCCGGCTCGTCGGCGGCATGGTGCACACCGGCCCCGGTGCCGACGGCGGGTTCCGTGTCGCGGGGATGCTCCCCTACGACGTGAGGGGCGGTGGGGCCGAGGTCGAGCCGCGACCCGGCCCGGACGGCGCGACTTCCGTCGGTCACGGCGACGACTTTGTGGGGCAGTGGGGGGCGGGCGCGGCGGACGACAGTGGAGCGGTCATCAACCAGGCTGATCCACAAGGGGAGTTCGCCGCCATCATGAGCAGAAAGAAGAACGTCGCCCTCGGCTGCGGCGTAACCGCCGTCGTCCTCGTCGTGAGCGTGATCGCCCTCGGAGTGTGGGGGGTGGTCGCCCTCATGGACGAGACGAAGAAGGCGTTGATCTCGCCGAGCCTGTACGAGTCGGCGAAGGTCGGCGACACCGAGGCCGCCCTGCGGGGGAAGCTGCCCGAAGGTGAGTCGGTGCTGACCGAGGGCCTGGAGGCCCAGGGGCCGCCGACGCCCGCGGGCGCGACCTGCCGCCACTTCATGTCCGACGACCCCGACGACGTCACGACCGTCTTCCGGTTCTGCTTCCGCGACGGAGCCCTGGTCGACAAGCAGACCTTCAAGGAGGGGAGTTGACCTGCCGGACCGGGTGATGACCCGGTGTGCGCCCCGGCGCACCCTGAGTGCGACGTGTCGGACCGGATCAGGGCATGATGGCCTGGCCATGCCATCAGCTGACCGGTCATCAGCTGACCGACCGACACCGCGCAGGAGGCCGTGTGATCCGGGTCCTCGTCGCCGACGACGAGCCGCTCATCCGGGCCGGGATCAGGATGATCCTCACGTCCGCCCCCGACATCGACGTGGTCGCCGAGGCGGGCGACGGCCGTGAGGCGGTGGAGAGCGCCCGGCGCACCGCCGTCGACGTCGCCCTGCTGGACATCCAGATGCCGGTGATGGACGGGCTGACGGCCCTGGCCGAACTGGGCCGCGCCGCGCCGGGCGTACGGGTGCTGATCCTCACCACGTTCGGCGAGCGCGACAACGTGCTGCGCGCGCTCGGCCACGGCAGCGCGGGCTTCCTGCTGAAGGACTCCGCGCCCGACGAACTGATCCACGCCGTGCGGGCGGCGGCGGCCGGGAACGCCTATCTCTCTCCGGCCGCCGCCCGGCACGTGGCGGACGCCCTCTCCGCCCCCGGGGCCACCGCCCGCGCGGAGAAGGCCAGACACCGCATCGGCGGGCTGACCGCACGCGAGCGCGATGTGCTCGCCCTGCTCGGAGAGGGCCTGTCCAACGCGGACACGGGCAGGCGGCTGCACATGAGCGAGGCCACCGTGAAGACCTATGTCAGCCGAATCCTGACGAAGCTCGGGTGCGACAACCGGGTCCAGGCCGCCCTGCTCGCCCGCGACGCCGGCCTGCAACCCGAGGGGACCTGACCGACGGCCTCCTCCGGAGCGGCGACCGGATGCGCTCAGGGTGAGCTGTTGCGAGGGTGTCGCACCTGGTCAGTGGGTGTATGACGGCTGTAGCCGCAATCGGTTCCGTGTGTCACGGTGAGGCGCATGGAGGGGAATCGGCACACTCATGCACACGATCGGCACCACGAGGGGTCGCGGGCGGCCCGGCTGCGGCATCGGCTCGCCCATCTGGCGCGCCCGCACCGCCACGAGGCCGCCGACAAGGTCGACGCGGTGATGGAGACCTCCCGGGAGGGCATGCGCACGCTGTGGATCTCCCTCGCCGTCCTGGGGGCCACCGCCGTCGTCCAGGCGGTGATCGTCGCTCTGTCGGGGTCGGTGGCGCTGCTCGGCGACACCGTCCACAACGCCGCCGACGCGCTGACCGCCGTCCCGCTCGGTATCGCGTTCATGCTCGGGCGCAGGGCGGCGAACCGCCGCTACACCTACGGTTACGGCCGCGCCGAGGACCTGGCCGGCGTCCTCATCGTCGTGACCATCGCGGCGTCCGCGGCGGTCGCCGCCTGGATCGCCGTGGAGCGGCTGCTCAACCCCCGTGACATCACCCACCTTTGGGCCGTCTCGGCGGCAGCGCTGACGGGATGCGTCGGCAACGAGTGGGTCGCGCGCTACCGCATTCGCACGGGCCGGAAGATCGGTTCCGCCGCGCTCGTCGCGGACGGACTGCATGCCCGCACCGACGGCTTCACCTCCCTCGCCGTGCTGCTGGGCGCGGGCGGCGCAGCGCTCGGCGTGCGGCAGGCCGATCCGATCGTCGGCCTGCTGATCACCGCGGCGATCCTGCTGGTCCTCAAGGACGCCGCCCGCGAGGTCTACCGGCGGCTGATGGACTCCGTCGACCCCGCCCTGGTGGACACCGCGGAGCGGACGCTGCGCGGCGTGGAAGGGGTGCTGGACGTGGGGCAGGTGCGGCTGCGGTGGATCGGGCACGCCCTGCGCGCCGAGGCCGACATCGTCGTCGACGCGCGCCTGAACGTCGTGCGCGCCCACGAGTTGGCCGTCGCCGCGGAGCACGCCCTCATCCACGCCGTCCCGCGGCTGACGGCCGCGACCGTCCACACCGACCCTGCCGCCGATGTCGGCCAGGACCCGCACGCGGTCCTGGCCCACCACGGCGATCGGCCACGGGGCGTTGTCAGTGGGGACTGAAAGGATCCCCGGATGACGACCCCCGCTGCCGCCATCACCGCCTACTGGGACGCCGCCGCACCCGACTTCGACGACGAGCCGGACCACGGCCTGAGGGCCGCGGACACCCGCGCCGCCTGGGCGAGCCTGCTGACCGCCTGGCTGCCGTCCGCTCCGGCCGACGTGCTCGACGTGGGCTGCGGCACCGGGTCGCTCGCCGAGCTGATCGCCGCGGCCGGGCACCGGGTGACCGGGGTGGACCTGTCACCGCGGATGATCCAGCGGGCCCGGTCCAAGGTGGCCGCCTCCGGCCTCCGGGGCCGGTTCCTCGTCGGCGACGCCGCCCTGCCGCCCACCGGCGACGAGAAGTTCGACGTCCTGCTCTGCCGCCACCTGGTGTGGACCCTGCCCGACCCGCACGCCGCCCTGCGTGAGTGGACCGGCCGCGTCCGCCCCGGCGGCCTCCTCGTCCTCGTCGAGGGCCGCTGGCGCGAGGCCGGGCAGAGCGGAACGCCCTACGTCGCCGGCGCCGACGCCCTGCCCTGGCACCTCGGCGTCACCGCCGCGGACCTGGCCGACGCGGTGCGTCCGCTCGTCGGCGGCCTGCGTATCGAACGGCTCAGCGCCGACGCCGTCTTGTGGGGCGGACCGGTGACCGACGAACGTTACGCCCTGATCGCACGGGTCTGAGCACGCCGGTCGAGGCCGTGGCCCGGTGTTCTTTCAGCCGGCCGGAGTGCGGGCGGCGATGAGGGTGATGTCGTCGCGGGTGTCGCCGAGGTCTTCGGCGAGCTTGGCGCACAGCTGGGGGAGCGGCAGGTGGTGGTGGGTGGCGGCGTGTTGGCGCAGCCGGGTCATGCCGTCGTCGAGGGAGCGGGTGCGGGACTCGACGAGGCCGTCGGTGTAGAGCAGCAGCGTGGCGCCCTCGGGCAGCCGGGTGTGGGTGGTGGGGCGTTCGGCGGTGGGGCGCAGCCCCAGGAGCATGGAGTGCGCTCCGGTGAGGTAGGTCGTGGCGCCGTCGGCGGTGATCAGCAGGGGCGGCGGGTGGCCCGCGACGGACCAGGACGCCTGCCAGGCGCCGCCGGCGGTCCGGCGCAGCCGGGTGAGGACGGCGGTGGCGGAGTCGGCGAGGGTCAGGCGGGCCTGGGCGGTGTCCAGGCGGCGCAGGATCTGGCCGGGCGTCTCCTCGGGGCGGTCGACGGTCAGGGCGCGGAGCATGTTGCGCAGTTCGCTCATGCGGGAGGCGGCCTGGATGTCGTGTCCGGTGACGTCCCCGATGACGACGGCGAGGTCGCCGTCGTCGAGGAGGAAGGCGTCGTACCAGTCGCCGCCGACTTCCGCCGTGTGCTGGGCCGGCTGGTAGTGGGCGGCCAGCTCGATGCCGTCGACCTCGGGCAGGTCGGTGAGCAGGGCGCGCTGGAGGGCGGTGGCGATGTCGGCCTGGGCGGCGTGCAGGCGGGTGTTGTCAAGACCCAGGCTGATCCGGCGGGCCACCTCCTCCGCCAGGGCGCGGTCGGCCTCGTTGAACGGCGGGCCGGCCGGCGCGCGGGTAAGGGTCAGCGCCCCGAAGGTGGTGGCGCGCAGCCGCAGCGGAATGACGAGGGCTTCCTGGACCTGCGCCGCCGTCGACGGGCCCGCTTCCGGTTCGCGGGATGCGGGCGTCAGGTCCGTCAGATGCTGGGTGCCGCCTCCGCGCACGACGCGGGCGACGGCCGTGCGGTGGTCGGGGTGGGGCGGCAGCGGCTCACCGGACGGGGGCTGTCGGTCACCGTGCGGGGGAAGTGGGTCACCGTGCGGGGACAGCGGCTCACCGGGCGGGGACAGCGGATCACCGTGCGGTGGGCGAGCCTCGCCGAGCGACGGCACGCTCTCCCCGTGCGACGGCAGAGTCCCCTCGTGCGACGGCAGAGTCCCCCCGCGTGGCGGCTGCGCCTCCCCGTGCGGGGAAGCGTCGGTGGAGTGGTGGGCGCCGGCCGCGCGGCGATGGCGGTGACCCTCGGCCAGGTCGATCAGGGCCGAGTCCGCGAGGCGGGGCACCAGCTGGCGCACCAGCCGGTGCAGTGCTTCGTCGGCGTCCAGGGTGCTGGTCATGGCCAGTGTCAGCTCGCCGAGCCAGGTGGTCTCCGCCAGATCGTATTCGGCCTGCTCACGCATGGTCTCGCTGTGCGCGTACCGCGCGGCGCGCCGGCCCTCCCGCTCCCGCGCGGCCGTCGCGTCGTGGAACAGGACCACCGCGCCCTCGTCCCGCCCGGCCGCCGCGGGCAGCGGGGCCACGGTCCACCACACCTGCAACGGCGTGCCGTCCGCGCGCATCAGCACGCCGCGGTCGCCGCTGTTCCGCCGGCCGAGCAGGACGTCCTTGAGGATCGGACCCTGCGCGGGCACGTCGGCCCCCGGGGCCGGCCGGTACAGGGTGCGATGGGCGTCGACGCCGATCAGGGCGCCCGGCTCGTAGCCCAGCAGATGTTCGGCCCACGGGTTGCAGGCGATCACCTTGCCCTCGTCGTCCACGGCGTACACGCCGACGTCCACCGCGGCGAACAGCGCGGACATGAGCGCCTCGTTTTCGCCGACGTCCGTGGCGTCATGTCTTCCCGGCACGCTCTCCACCCGACGTATTCTGCCCGCTCCCGCAGTCATCCCGACGAGCCTCCCTGGCCGGCCGTCACGGCGTCGGGGCCTGGCACGCGGCCGGGACGCCCGGGAACACTTCGACGGCCGTGTCCAGGCCCGTCAGCTCCAGCAGCCGGCGCACCTGCCGGCCCGGGGCCGCCAGCCGCAGCGTCCCGCCGATCTCTCCGGCCTGCCGCATCGCGTACACCAGCACGCTCAGGCCGGACGAGTCCATGAACGACACCTGCTCCAGGTCCAGCACGATCCGTGCCAGACCCTCGACGACGAGCGCGTCCACTGCTTCGCGCAGAGCCGGGGCCGACGCCCGGTCCAACTCGCCGGTGAGGATGACCACCGCCCACCCTCCGCGATCCTCGGAGCGTCGAACGCCAGGCAGCGGAACCATGGAGGTTCCTCCTCACTGTGGAATCCCCTCATCATCGCACCGGGCGGTCGCATCGCCCCTCAGCTG
Organism: Streptomyces sp. NPDC002328; assembly: GCF_042890065.1. Lineage (NCBI taxonomy): Bacteria > Bacillati > Actinomycetota > Actinomycetes > Kitasatosporales > Streptomycetaceae > Streptomyces > Streptomyces sp. NPDC002328. The sequence continues at coordinate 12,652 of NZ_JBIARQ010000032.1, forward strand.
GATCCGGCCAGGGGCCGCGCCCGGCCCGGGGGGAGCGCGTCAGTCCAGGTCGGGCCGGCGCAGGAAGTTCTCCAGGGTGGCGCGGTCGCCCTCGCTGCGAAGGCTGTCCAGTGGCAGGCGGCCGTGCAGGGTGAGCAGCAGATCGCTCGCCGTTCCGTGCAGGTCGGCGGTCGTCTCGCCCTGGCCGTCGACGATGCGTGAGCCCGATGCCGTCAGGTCGAGCAGCCATGACTGGCCCTCGGCGGCGTGCAGGCCGATCCGCGCCCGCTCGTGCGGCCAGGGACCGGCGGTGCCGTGGCTGACGCCGATGAACTCGGAGATGCCGTCGAGTGCGACAACCGCCGGAAGGGGGCGGGGAGTTCCGGTGGCCAGCTGGGCGTCGAAGGCGTGGACGGCGGCCTCCTGGACCTGGTGGCGGGCCACGGCGCCGCTCGTCATCGGGGTGTCGCTGCCGGCCCACCAGGTCCAGCAGCCCACCGCGGGGCCTGCCGCTCGCAGGGCGGTGATCAGTTCGTGGGTCGCCGCGGTCGAACGGGCCAGAAGATCGGCCGACGACGTGTCATCGCCCGATACCTCGCCCGATACCGCGGCCGGTGCCACGGTCGGCGGCTTCTCGCTGGGGCCGGCCGTGACCGACGCCGCCCAGAACCTGTGCACCTCGGTCAGGTGCACGACGAGGTCGCGCAGCGACCAGTCGGGGCAGCTGGGGACGCGGACCTCCAGATCGGGGAAGCCCGCGACGCTGCCGCGCAGGGCGTCGGAGCGGTCCTGGACCAGGGTGAGCAGCTCTTCGAAAGCGGGGGTCTGGGTCATCCCCGCTTCTTACCACCCGGCACTGACAGCAACCCCTCCGTCCATATTTCATGGTTTCCTGAATTCAGGATCGCGTGTACTTTCGTGGCATGCTCACCGTCGCATCCGACGTCGAGGTGCTGGCCCGGTTCGGCCGCGCGCTCGCCGATCCCATCCGCTGCCGCATCCTGCTCGCCCTGCGCGACGCCCCCGCCTACCCGTCCGGCCTCGCCGACGCCCTGGGCATCTCGCGCACCCGGCTGTCGAACCACCTGGCGTGTCTGCGCGACTGCGGCCTGGTCGTCACCGTCCCCGACGGCCGCCGCACCCGCTACGAACTCGCCGACGAGCGCCTGGGCCACGCGTTGGACGACCTGCGCACCGCCGTGGTCGCCGTCGAGACCGACCGCAGCTGCCCGGACGCCGACGAGAAGGGCTGCTGCTGATGGCCGCCGGGACGCCGGTCGCCCTCGGGCTCTCCCCGGCCCGCCGTGACGCGCTCACCCGGCGCATACGCCTGCTGGTCGCCGCGACCATCGCCTACAACGTCGTCGAGGCGGTCGTCGCGGTCACCGCCGGCGCCCTCGCCTCCTCCACCGCCCTGATCGGCTTCGGCCTCGACTCCGTCATCGAGGTGTCCTCCGCCGCCGCGGTCGCCTGGCAGTTCTCCGCCCCCGACCACACCGCCCGCGAGGCCCGCGAGAAGACCGCGCTGCGCGTCATCGCCGTCTCCTTCTTCTCGCTCGCCGCGTACGTCACGGTCGACGCGGTCCGCGCCCTGGCCGGCACCGGGGAAGCCGAGCCGTCCCTGCCGGGCATCGTCATCGCCGCGCTGTCGCTCGCGGTCATGCCGTTCCTGTCGGCCGCCCAGCGCAAGGCGGGGCGCGAGCTCGGCTCCGCTTCCGCGGTCGCCGACTCCCGGCAGACCCTGCTGTGCACGTACCTGTCGGCCGTGCTCCTGGCCGGCCTCGTCCTCAACGCCACCCTTGGCTGGTCCTGGGCCGACCCCATCGCCGCCCTCGTCATCGCCGCCATCGCCGTGAAGGAGGGCCGCGACGCCTGGCGGGGCGAGGGCTGCTGCGCCGCGCCGGCCGCCGCGGGCCCCGCTCGGCGGCAGGAGCCGGACGCCTGCGGCTGCCGCCCCGGCTGCGACTGCTGCGGCTGAGCCGGCCGCCGCGGCTCGTCAGCCCTGCCCCGACCTGGTCAGGACGTCGGTGATCATACGGGTGGCGAAGTCGTGGTCGTCGGCGATGCGGTTGATGCGTTCGGCGAGCAGGACCGCCGTGGCTTCCAGGGCGTTCGTCTCGGCGTCGGTCCACTCGCCGTACTGCGCGCGCCACAGGCTGGGGCTCAGGCCGGTGCCGGCGGCGATGACCAGGCCGGCCATGGTGGGGATGACCTCGGGGCGGAAGGTCTTCGGCATCATGCGCATCGTGGCCACATGGGTGGGCAGCACATACTCGATGACCTCCTCATCGTGGTCCTCGCACACCGTCGCCAGCCACTGCATGAACATGTAGATGAGCGTGCACGTGCCGTCGAGCAGCGCGTCGACTCCGTCGGGCCCCAGGGTCGCGGCGAACTGCTCGACCATCTGCTGCTGTTCGGGATCGGTCCCGGTCCTGCCGTCGTAGATGGCCTTGAGCCGGGAGTCGATCATCATGAGCGCCGCGCTCACATCGCCGGCGGGAGCGTGCTCGGGATCGCAGGGCGAGGACACGGGACTCCTCCTCGTCGTCGTACGGCCGCAGCGGACGGTGCGGCTCGTCCGTACCGTAGACCGCCGATCGGGCGAAGTGCGGGCGAATGCCGATGAAGGACCCCATGGTGGTGAGAAGTCGAGCCTCGGCGGCCGGTATTCGCTCACGGACCGGATCGCGAGGGCCGCACGCGGACGCCGCCCCGACCGGAGGCCGCCCCGACCGGAGGCCGCCCCGACCGGAGGCCGCCCCGACCGGACGCCGACCCTACCGGGCACCGCCCCCCTACCGGGTGACATGTGGCAGCCGACGGCGGACTCCGCGGGGAAAGGCCCGGCCGCCGCTGTTGTATGAGGTCAGGCACGAGCGAAGCGAGGGAGCCATGGCCAACGGCATCGCGGACGCGGACGAGCGTCCACCGGAGGGGTTGAAGGCCGACGCGATCGGGTTCGTCGACGCCCTCGTCATCGGTCTCAACGCCACCTCACCCGCGTACTCGATCGCCGCCGTCATCGGCCCGGTCGTGGTCCTCGTCGGCATCTACGCGCCCGGCGTGATGGTGGCGTCCTTCGTGCCGATGCTGCTGATCGCGTCGGCGTTCTACTACCTCAACCGCGTCGACCAGGACTGCGGCACCACCTTCTCCTGGGTCACCCGCGCCATGGGGCCGTGGGCCGGCTGGCTCGGCGGCTGGGCCATCGCGATGACCGGCGTCCTGGTGGTCGGCTCGCTCGCGGACGTCGCCGTCACCTTCGCCCTGCTCGCCTTCGGCCTCGACAGCTGGGCCGACCACGCCTTCGTACGCCAACTGCTCGCCGTGCTGCTCATCATCGTGATGACGGCCGTCTGCGTCATCGGCACCGAGGTGTCGGCCAAGGTGCAGAACGCCCTCATCCTCGCGCAGGTCGCCTGTCTGCTGGCCTTCGCCGTCGTGGCCCTCTACCGCGTGTACGCCGACACCGGCACCCTCGGCTCCGTCACCCCCTCGATCGGCTGGCTCAACCCCTTCGGAGCGGGAGGCGCGTCCCTGACCGCCGCGCTGCTGCTGGGCGTGTTCATCTACTGGGGCTGGGAGTCGGCGGTCAACCTGACGGAGGAGGTCGAGCACTCCGAGACCGCTCCCGGGAAGGCCGCCGTCTGGTCGACGGTCATCCTGCTGGTCACCTATGTGGCGGTCGCCTTCGCCGTAGTGGCCTACGCCGGCACCACCTTCCTCGCCGAGAACGCCGCCGAGGAGGAGTTCCTCTTCGCCCTCCTCGCCGGCGAGGCCATGGGCGGCTGGGACTGGGTCGTCCTGCTCGCCGTCTCCACCTCCGCCCTCGCCTCCACCCAGACGACGATCATCCCCGCCTCGCGCACCGCCCTGTCCATGGCCCGCCGGCACGCCCTGCCCCACCACTTCGCCCGCATCAACCCCCGCTTCCGCACCCCCGACGTCAGCACCTGGTGGGTCGCCGGCATCGCCATCGTCTGGTACGTCGTCGTCAACCGGATCAGCGCCAACGCCCTCTTCGACTCGCTCACCGCGCTGTCCCTGCTGATCGCGTTCTACTACGCGCTCACCGGCGTCGCCTGCGTCGTCTACTACCGCCGGCATCTCACGGAGAGCGTCCACCACTTCCTGTTCATCGGCCTCGGCCCGCTGATCGGCGCGGCGCTGCTGAGCTGGCTGCTCGTGGAGTCGGTGGGGGACATGTCCGACCCCGCGAACTCCTACAGCGGCGTCTCCTGGTTCGGGCTCGGCCCGCCCCTCGTCATCGGCGTCGGCATCACCCTCACGGGCGTGGTCCTCATGGTCGTCTGGCGGCTGATGGCGCCCGCCTTCTGGGCCGAGCGGCCCGGCGTGGCCGATCCCGACCTCGTGCACGGCAAGGAGTCCTGAGATGTCGGTGGTCCTCGGATACGACGAGTCCCCGGGCGCGGTCCGCGCGCTGCGGGTCGCGATCGAGGTGTCGGCCGCCTTCGACGAGCACCTGGTGCTGGTCTACGGCGCGGCGGCGCCGGGCGGCCCCGGCGAGGAGTACCGGACCCATCACGAGGCTCTGCGGGAGACCGGACGGGCGGCGCTCGACCACGCCGTACGGGCCGCCGACGAGGCCGGCGTGACGACGACCGTCGAGGTCATCGACGAGAAACCGGCGCAGGCCCTGCTCGACGCGGCCCGGCGGCACGGGGCGCGCGTCATCGTCGTGGGCAGCTGGGGGGAGAGCCCCGTGCGCGGGGCGCTGCTCGGCTCGACCCCCCACAAACTGCTCCACCTGTCACCCGTCCCGGTGCTGTGCGTGCCGATGGACGAGTGAGTCGGCCCTGCTCAAGCGGGTGGCCAGGGTCGTCAGGAGGTCGACCAGGGGGTCGGGGCGGGAGCGCGTCATGGCCGTGAGCTCGATCGTCGCCGTCCCGTGGCGCAGCGGGCGGAAGGTGACCGCCGGGCGGGCGACGGACGCCGCGGCGGCGGGGACGACGGTGACGCCGAGGCCGCACTCGACCATGGCGATCTGCGAGGTCACCGACCGCGCCCAGTGCGCCGCGACGGGAAGCCGGCGGCGCGGTACTTTCACTGCGCTCCTGCTCGCCGACCGCGACCCCGCGAGGATCGCGAGCTTCACCGACATCGAGGGCAACGTCGCCCCCGAGGACTGCTTCCTCAGCCGCCAGATCCTCACCCACGCCCACGACGACCCCGACGAGTTCCTGGCCCGGTTCGCCCAACGCGTGGGCGGCTCCCCGTACTTCGGCAGCGGCCTGTACGCCTCCGGCCTCCCCCACAAGGTCAGGGCCGGGGCGGTCAGGGCGATCTTCGAGTCCATGGTCGACCTCTCCGACCACGGCAAGCTGCTCGACCGCTTCCTCGGCCTCCCCACGCCCAGGATGTTCGTGTACGGCGAGCAGAACGGCTCCCTGTCCTACCTCCCGGCCCTGGCCGAGGCCGGCGTCGAACTCGACGGGATCAGCCGCAGCGCCCACTTCCCGATGTACTCCAACGCACCCGAGATGTGGGCCCGTATCACCGACTTCGTGACCCGCGCCGACGCCGCCGGCTCACACCGCTAGCGGGTTGGCGCGGGCCGCCGCCAGCAGGTACCAGGCGGTGGCGCCCGCGTGCCGGTAGGGGTAGTAGCCGAAGCCGAAACCTGTGTCGAGCGGGCTGCTCGCCGACACGACGCCGGAGCCCTCGGCGACCGCCCCGCCCCCGAGGGTCTGACCGCCTCCCAGCAGGTCCTGGGCCCGCTCGACGGAGGCGAGCAGCCGCCGCGCGCGGGTCTCGTCACCGCGCGCGCACCGGATCCGCAGGGCCAGCGCCAGATGCGCCGTCCCCTCGAACCACACGCCGTTGCGGTCGGGTTTGGGCTGCCCGGGGGCGATCGGGGCGTCCTCGTTCGCCACGAGACTGGCGGAGCTGAAGGTGACGCCCGCGTAGGACTGGCCCGCGGGGACCGTGCTGTTGCGCCGGTCCGCCGTGTCCAGCACGGCCAGTCGGGACGCGGCCCAGTCCAGCGAGCGGGCGTGGGCGCGGGAGGCGAGGGCGAGATGGGTCCAGGTCTGGGTGTCCTCGGGGATCGGCGACTTGTTGACCGTCACGCCGTCGTTGGTGCCGGTGTAGAAGAAGCCGCCGGACGGCTCCCACATCTTCTCCACGAACGCGCGGGCCCGCGCCCGCCGTTCGCGCCACACCCGGTCCCCGGTGAGCCGGGCGAGCTGCCCGAACAGGCCGACCAGGTCGGTGTTGTGCTCGGTCGACGTGAACGGCAGCTTCTCGTCGGCCCCGTTGACGCCGAACTTGTAGCCGCCGAGAGGTTCGTCGGTGCGGCCCACCCGCTCGATCCACTCGCCGATCCGCACGGCCGCGTCGAGGAACCGGCGCTCGCCGGTGCGGCGGGCGAGCGCGGCGAGCGCGATGCCCGCCCAGGCCATGTCGCCCACGGCGGTGCCCGTGAAGCCGAACTGCGTTCCCACGTTGGCCGTGCCGTCCGCCCGCACGAACCCGTCCGGCTGCGGCGAACCGTCGTAGAAGGTGTACGGGCCGACGTTGTACGCCTGCCGCAGCCGGCCGTCGTCGTACACCGGGTCGTGGGCCTGGGCGTAGCGGAGCGCGTCGCCGAGCGCCACGGCTCGTGACCGGCCGTCCGCGGTGCCGGAGGCCAGGGCGGCCAGGATCGTCAGCGCGTTGTCGTAGGTGAACGCGGTGCTGAACAGGCCCGCCTGGTCGGTGTAGCTCTGGGCCAGCCGGACGGTTCCGTGGTCGGGGTAGGCGTCCATGGCGGCGGCGAGGAAGGAGTGCGCCCGCCGCCGCGCGGAACCCCGGGCCGCGGCGGGACGTTCCACAGCCGTGGCCGCACCGGAACCGGACGCGGTCAGGGCCGCGGCTCCGACGGCGAGTCCGGACCCGATGAGCGCGCGGCGGCTGAACGCCGGACGGTGGCTGAGCGCCGGACGGGGGCTGCCGGTCATGGGGCTCCTCGAAGACGGGGATGGGTTTGAGAGCGCTCTCAAGGGCGCGCGCTCATTGTGCTGGGGTCCGGGGGGCGGGTCAACGTCTGTGACAGGCGGGCTGGTTGGGCGGGGTGGTGAGGATTCCGGGGGCGTCGGGGGAGGAGGGAGGTCGGGTGGCACCGGCGCGTCGCGTGGGCGGCCTCGATGTGCGTGACGGCCCGGCCCGGTGGAGCCTGGACCTCGTGCGAGACGAGGGCGACGGCGAGGGCGAGAACGACGGCGGGGGCGGCGGTGAGGGCGAGGGCGCGGGCGGCGACGTGGAGTCCGTGCTCGACGCGCTCTACGTCACGCCGCCGCCCCGCTTCGTCTCGCGCCGCGCGGAACTCGCCCTTGCGGCCAAGTCGGACGGCCGCGCCGAGGACGCCCGCCGTATCAGGGCCGCCCGCCGTCCCTCGCTGGCCGCCTGGACGGCGAACCTGCTGCTGCGCTCCCGGCCCGAGGAGAGCCGGCAGTTCCTGGAGCTTGGGCGGGCGTTGCGGGAGGCGTACGGCGCCCTGGACGCCGTAGGGATCAAGGAGCTGTCGGTGCAGCGCCGCCGGGTCGTCTCCGAGCTGACCCGGCAGGCGGCGCTGCTGGCCCTGGAGGCGGGGGAGCGGCTGTCGGGCGGGGTGCAGCGGGGGGTCGAGTCGACCCTGCACGCCGTGCTCGCCGACCCGGAGGCCGCCGACCGGTGGGCCGGCGGTCGGCTGGAGAGCGCCCTCACCCCGCCGTCGGAGTTCGCCCCGGGCGCGACCGCCTCCGCCGTCGGCGCGCGGCCCGCGCCGGCCCGGCCGACGGCTGCGTCGGACGAGTCGGTCGAGTCGGACGCGTCGCCTGCGTCGGCCGCGTCGGCCGCCGAGCGGGCGCGCCTGAAGGACGAGCTGGCCGAGCGCCGTCGGGAGAAGCAGCGGCTGCTCGCCCGGGCCAAGAAGGCGGCCCGGTCCGCCGAACGGCTGCTGAGCGACCGGCGCACGAGCCGAGCCGACGCCGACACTGCGCTGGACCGGGCGCGCGACCGCCATGACGAGGCGCGGCGGCGGGTGTCCGCTGCCGAGGAGCACCTGCGGCAGACGCGCGAGGAGCTGCGGCGGGCCGCCCAGGAGCTCGCGGAGGCCGAAGAGGGGAGCCAGGAGGCCGCGGAGGCGCTCGGACAGGCCGAGCGGGAGGCGCGGGAGGCCGCCGAGGAGGTCGACCGGCTGTCCCCTCGGTGAGCCTGGAGGGCCTCGCATGCCTTCGGTCAGCCGCAGCTCGGGGCCTGGGGCGCGTCCTCGGCGTGCCGGGTCAGCGCGCAGACCGTGCGCAGCGCGACCTTCCACGTGCCGTCCTGCTGGACGGCCGCCCCCGGGCCGTCGGTGGCCAGCCGCCGGCCGTCGCGGGTGAGGGTGTACGCGACGGTCGCGTCCTGGGACGTCGTGTACGCGACCGTGGTCACCTCGGCGCGCAGGCGGCTGCCGAGCCGGTCCGCGAAGAGGTTCTCGATCATCAGCGCGTTCTGCGGGCCGTCCTCGACGACCTCGCTGCGTTCGTCGACGGAGGACTCGGGGTCGAAGAGGACCCGCCAGGCCGCTCGGACGCCCTGCTCGGCCTGCGCCGGCTCCGCGGGGACCGTGCCGGTGAGGGCAGGGGAGGAGGGGGTGGCGGGGGTGGCGGGGGTCGTCGGTGAGGTGGCGCCGACCGTGGCCGGGCCTGTCGAGCCGGTGGTCGGCCTCGCCGTCGTCGACGCGGTCGGGGGAGTGGAGGCCGCCTCACCGCCGCCCTCGCTGTCGCAGCCGACGGTGAGCGCGAGAGCGACGGCGGCGGTGGCCCAGGAGGCCGCTCGGCGTGTCGCAAAGGCCATGGGGGATCCCTCCGGTAGCGGTGTGGCTGGACTACCCGGGACGTGCGGCTTCATCCCGACGAGCCGCGGGGCCGGCCGCGACCGAGACCGCGACCGGACGCCCGTTCACCGTGCGGCGCGGGTCACTGCTCGGCCCCGCCCTTGCGGCGTACGAGGAACACCACGGCCGCCACCGCCACGAGGATCGCGGCGACGATGCCGGTCCACGCGCCCGCCGACAGCCCGCCGTCGTCGTCCTTCTCGGTCGCGGCGGCCTGCGGGGACGCCTCGTCGGCGGTCGGCGTCGGCGACGCCGCGGGCGCGGCGGAGGTCTCCGGCGCGGTGGGGGTCGGGGCCTCCGACTGTGCGCCGGGCGCCGCCGCCTTCAGCTTCAGGACGGGGGCCTCGTTGCCGTGCCCGTGCCCGTCGCCGCCGGACTCGCCCAGCTCGATCCAGCGGTCGACCTTGCCGTCGCTGTACGTCTGGAGCGTCTTGAACACCAGCTCCTTCGCGTCCGGCAACTGCCGTACGACGACGGAGTGTTCGGCGTCGCCGCCGACCTTCACGGCGGGGCCCTTGACCGCGTAGCCGTCGCTGGTGGGGGCGAACGTCCAGCCCTTGGGGCCCTCGCCGTAGACCACGTCGGTGGGGGCTATGCCCTTGGGCAGGACCACCCGCAGCTGGGTGATGCCGGCGGTGGCGGACTCCGACTCGGCGGTGAAGGTGAGCTGGACGTTCTGCGCCAGCGCCTGCGCGGTGTCCGACGTCACCTCCACGTGGGCGGCGGCGGGAACGGCCGTGAGCAGGACGGCGGTGGTCGCGGCGGCGGCGGCGACGGTCAGGCGACGCGCGGTGCGCGACAAGGTGTTGCGGGACAGGGTGTTGCGCGACATGGGTGTCTCCAGGCACAGGCAAAGGCACGGGGGTGGCGGGGGTGGTTCACGTTCACGAGGGATGCCGTGCCGACGGAGGGCCCCGCCGCACCACCGCGTGCGCGAGCACCGGTCCCGCCGTCGGCAGCCGGTCGTCCGGTGCCCGTGGGGACGTCGGCGTTCCGTGTCCCGGCCCGGCCGTCGGCCCCGCGGCCGTCGTCGCGATGCGTGCGGCGGTGTGCAGGCGCGCCCGTACCGTGTCGAGCGCCGCCGTGACCCCGCGGGCCAGCATCCAGCACGCCGCGTCCGCCCGATGCAGGAGGACGGCGGCGAGCACGGCGATCAGCGCGTGGGCCGCCGTCATGGCCAGGGAGTCGTGCAGGCGCGCGTACCAGGCCGCGTGGAGGTGCCCGCCGTGGTGATGACCTGCTGTGGCTGTGGCTGTGGCTGTGGCTGTGGCGGTGAGCGCGGCCGTGTCCAGGGCCGGGGGCCGGGGAACGGTCTGCGGGGTGAGCGTCAGCCACAGGTGCAGCCCGGACTGGGCGACGACGCTGGTGGCGGCGACCGTGACCAGTCGTCGTGGGCGGCGTGCGCCGACCAGGCCCAGCGCGAACAGCGCGACGGCCGCGATGCCGCCCTGGGTCCACGGCACCGGCCCCTCGGCGAGCACACGGTGGGCGCTCGTCCCCAGCACCGTGCCGACGACGGCGAACACCGCGGCCCGCAGGGCGGGCATCGGCGCACGGTGCGTCGGGACGAGTTGGTGCATGGCCCGATCATCATGGGCCATCGCCCGCCCGTTCGGCGGCCGGTGGGGGAAAGATGTCGATACGTCCCGTGCCCGGCCGTCGGGCGGCACCGCGCGCAATCGGTGCACGTCAGGCGGCGATGTGCAGCCTGTGCACATCAGGAAGCGGCGGCGTACAGCCGGTGCGCCTCAGTCGTCGGTGTGCAGCTGGTACACGTTGAACGCCCGTCGGATGACCGGCTGCGCCACGTTCCTGACCCGTACGCCGCCCGCCGTCGTCCCGTGCTCCGTGCCCATGTGGGCGTGGCCGTGGACGGAGAGGTCGGCTCCGGCCGTGTCGATCGCCTCGGCCAGCAGATAGCTGCCGAGGAAGGGATAGATCTCCGGCGGTTCGCCGGCGAGGGTGTCGGCGACGGGGGAGAAGTGGGTGAGCGCGACCCGGGTCTCGCAGCCGTCGCGGCCCAGCTCCTCCAGCGCGGTGTGCAGGGCGTCCGCGCAGCGGCGGGTGTAGCGGACGAACTCCTTCATCAGCGGCTCGCCGAACTCCCCGGCGCAGCGGCCGACGAACCCGCCGCCGAAGCCCTTCGTGCCCGCGATCCCGACCCGGGTCCCGCCGCACTCCACGACGGTGCCCTCGCCCTCCAGGACCGTCACGCCCGCCTCCCGGAGGATGGCGGTGACCTCCTCGGGCCGCTCGTCGTGATGGTCGTGGTTGCCGAGGACGGCCACCACCGGCACCGGCAGCCCCCGTACCTCCTGGGCGACCACCTTCGCCTCCTCGGGCGTGCCGTGGCGCGTGAGGTCGCCCGCGAGGAGCAGCAGGTCGGCGCAGTCGGGCAGGGTGTCGAAGGCGGGCCGCAGCAGGCCCTGGCTGTCGGGGCCCATGTGGATGTCCCCCACGGCGGCGACGCGGATCATGGCAGGTCCTCCGCATGGTCGGGGGAGGCGGTCTCGGCCACCACCACGTCGGTGTGCACGGCGAGCCCGGCCAGTTCCTCGTGGACGGTCCGCAGCACGGTCTCCCGGCACTGGGCGGAGGGGACGGTGCCGGTCACCACGACCGATCCGGCCCGCACCTCGGCCCGGACGCCCAGTTCGCCGAGCTCCTCGGCGGCGAGGCGGTCGTGCAGGTGGGCGACGCGGTACTCGACGTTCTCGTCGGTGTGACCGGTGTGACCGGTGTGACCGGTGCGGTCGGTGCGGTCGGTGCGGTCGGTGCGGTCGTCGTGGCCGTCGTGGCCGTCGCGGTCGGCGAGAGGCCTCATCGCTGTTCCTCCTTCGGCCTCGGTTCGATGACCTCCAGCCGCTCCAGGAAGTAGAAGAACGCGTCGGGCATCGGCTCGTCGCCGCAGGCGCGCTGCACCCTGCCCCAGTCGACCTTCTCGCGCAGCGTCCGGGCGATCGGCAGCACCGCCCCGAAGTCGCAGTGGTGCTCGGAGAAGGCGGCGATCAGACTGTGCACCAGATCGGTCGGCGACAGGACCGGCATGAACACCGAGTCCACCGACAACTCCTGGGCCCGCTCCAGCAGTTCCGTGGTGACCGGCTGATGCGCAAGCTCGAAGATCAGGTCGACCTGCTGTCCGAGACAGCTGGCTTTGAGCAGCCAGTCCTCGGGTGGCGCGTAAACCGGCAGTCCGGCCTCGCGGAGCGTCACGGCGACCGCCTCCGCGTCCTCGGGGCGGAAGCAGAAGTCGACGTCGTGCTGGAGGTTCTGGGTGCCGCCGTGCGCGTACACGGCGACGCTGCCCGCGAGGGCGAAGGCGTGTCCCTTCCGCTTCAGGATCGCGCCGACCTGCTTGGCGGCCTGGAGGATCGCCTGGTTGCGGTCGAGCGGGAGATCCTCCATGAGTACGCCGTTCTGCGGGACGAGATCCGGATCCCCCGTCGCCAGACGCAGCTCGGCGACGCCTGCGTGCGGGTCGAATGCGTTGTCGTCCGCGTGCCCCGTCATCGTTGCCCCCTGTCTGGTAGGTCCCGTCGGCCGCTCCGCGTCCGGCGCGGCGGCTCCGAAGGACCGTTACGTCGGGCCCCGAGTACCCGGCCACGGCGGCTCAGACACGGAACATGAGCGGGCGCGGAGCGGGGCGGCACCCCGGATCAGGGGCACCCGGCTCCCATGAACGGCACGAACGACACACAGGGCGGGAACGAAGCGAGGGCGACCGTCGAACGGCTCGTGGCGGCCTGGCTTGAGGAGGCCGAGCGGCACGACGAGGACGCGGCCCGCGAGGCCCGTGCCGGGTGGGAGCGGGGATCCCTGACCGACCGGTCCGCCGAGGACCTCGCCCACTGGGTCACCGCCAGGGTCACGAACACGGGCTTCAACGAGGACGAGGGCCCCTGGGTGGACGGGCCGACCCGCATCACCCCGGCGGACAAGGACACCGTCCACCGCTGGCTGACGGAGCAGGGCCACACGCTCTGAGACTCGCGTCGGTCCAGATCGATCCAGATCAACCCGGATCAATTCATATCGATCCGGATCGGTCCGGATCAGGCAAGGGTCGCCGGGCGACCTCGCGGGCGTCGGCCGCGGGGAGGCCGAGCATGCGCAGGACCATCTCGGCGAGGTCCGTCGCCGCCTCGTCGCCGTCCAGGTCGGGGCGGGCGAACCGCAGCTCGATCAGGGACAGCAGTGTGCCGCCGACGGCGGACAGGGCGACGGCGGGCTCCACGGGGGTGAAGCGGCCCGAGGCGACGCCCAGTTCGAGGTCGCGCAGCGCGCGGGGGGCGAGCCCCCGGTCGGAGTGGAGGTGCTCCAGCCCGCGCCGGCGCAGCACCTGCATCAGCTCGGGGTGGGAGCCGGTCATGCGGGCGCTGAGGCGGAAGCCCGCCGCGACGAGTTCCGCCGGGTCGTCGATGCCGGTCAGTCGCTCGTCGAAGGTCCGGCCGAACTCCTCCAGCGCGTCCGCCACCGCCGCGTCGAACAGCTCCGTCTTCGACTCGAAGTGGTTGTAGAACGAGCCGAATCCCACGTCCGCGCGCTCCGCGATCGCCTGGATGCTCACGGCGGTGTCCCCCGTCTCGGCCAGGATCCGCCGGGCCGCGCGCACGAGCGCCTGACGGGTCTCGGCGCGGCGGCGTTCGAAACGGTTGCGGGGCGGAGCTGACGACGGCATGCGGGCAGTCTAGCGGCGGCTTCCAGCGCATCGGCAGTTCTGATGATTCCATCATTCAATGCTGTCTCTCGGAGGGCGCCCGGTCTCACGCCCGGTCGGCCGGGCCCGTCCAAGTGACCGACTCGGGCTCGGGGTTGAACTTCGGGTGGAAGCTCTCCGGCGGGGCCAGATACGCCGGAGGCGGACCGCCCGTGTCGATGACGATCTGGTCGACGGCGATCGCGGGATCGACCATGAACAGGCGCAGCAGGTGCTCGCCCGGTTCGGCGACGGTCACGGTGGCCGTCAGCTTCTCCACGCCCTCCTCGACGTTGCGGGCCCAGGCGTCGCCCCGGTTGCCGGTGGCGACCGCCTGGCCCGACAGCACGGTGGCCGGCCCGGCGTCGAGGGCGACCGCCAGCCGACGCTGACCCCGCTCGTCGAGGGAGGGCAGCCGGAAGACGGTCACGGGGAAGACGCCGGTGCTGAAGAAGCGCACCCGGTACGTCAACTCCGGTGCACAGGAAGGCAGGTCGCCCGTGATCGGCGGCGCGGTCGACGGTGCCGTCTCCATGGCCGCGGTACGGCGGCCGAGTCCGCGTACCGTCCTCCAGTGTGCGCCGCCGCGCGCCGTCCGGCGGTCGGCGTGCGCGGCGTCGATCGACACATACCCGTGCGCCTCGACGAACCCACGGGCCCGCCGCCGCGCCCGCTCCCCGTCGTTGCGCACCAGCAGCGGCACCTCCACGCGCTGCCCGGCACCCGTGACGGTGACGGTCACGTCGTGGACGCCCTCGGGCGCCCGCGCCCAGTCGACCTCCACCCACAGCCGCCGCTGCGGCACGGTCTCGCCGAGGGAGCCGCCCGTCGCGCTGAGCAGCACCCCATGGGCGGCTGCTCGCCGCCGCCCAGTCCACCCGCAGTGAAGTCCTCGCCGCCCGTCGTCGCGGCCCGGGCGGTCGCAGGGAGCATGCCGGGCGCCAGCGGGGCCAGCCCGGCGGCGGCCGCTCCGCGCAGGAACGCCTTACGGGTCCATCCCCGGGGTGTCCCGGGCTCCGACCGCGCGTCCTGGGGTGCGGTGTGCGGCATGGATCGCTTCCTCTCCGGACCGGACCGAGATACGGGGATGGCATGGGCATGCTAGAAAGCGCTTTCCCTCGCAGTCTAGGACGCGGTCGGTCGCGGCGTCCAGAGCCCTGTAGGCGACTTCTCGCGATGATTAGGTAGACTGACCTACCTAATTCCGCCGCATCACATCGAAGGGACATGCGATGAGCGAGCCCGCCGCGCCGCGCCCCGGAAAGCGCCCTGGCAAGCGCCCCGGCCAACAGCAGGGCGAACGGCGGGGCAGCGCCCGCGAGCGGCTGCTCGCCGCCGCCGCGCGCCGCTTCTACGCGGACGGCGTGTCGGCCACGGGCATCGACGCCATCACCGCCGAGGCGGGCGTGGCGAAGATGAGCCTGTACAACAACTTCTCCTCCAAGGCCGACCTGGTGATGGCCTACCTCGACGCACGCCACGAGGAGTGGCTGGGCCTGTACCGGCGGCGGCTTGAGGAGGCCGCGGACGCCCGGGGCGGCGTGCTGGCGGTCTTCGACGCCTACGCCGACCACGCCGCGTTCGCCTACGAGCGCGGCTTCCGCGGCTGCGGTCTGCTGAACGCCGCCGCCGAACTGCCCGCCGGGGACGAGGGGCGGGCCGTGGTGCGCCGGCACAAGGAGGAGGTCGAGTCCCTGCTCGCCGGACATGTGGAGCGACTGCTGCCGGGGCGGCCGGAGGAGGCCCGCGCGCTGGCCGAGCACCTGGCGTTCCTGCTGGAGGGCGCGATGGCGCGCGCCGGCCTGGAAGGCGCGGGCACACGGCTGGAGCACGCGCGCACGATGGCGGCCGACCTGATGGACCGACTGTGACGCGGCCCGCGGGACACACGGCCGGCTCGACGGCCAAGGCCTCTGTGGGTGTGGGTTCGTTGTGCGTGCTCGTGGCGTCGGTGCTGTGGGGTACGACGGGTACCGCCGCGACCTTCGCCCCGGGCGTGGGGCCCCTCGCGATCGGGGCCGTCGCCATGGGGCTGGGCGGACTGCTCCAGGCCCTGATAGCCGCCCCCCGCATCCGCCGGGAAGCGCCCGCGCTGCGCCTGCGGCGGGCGGTAGTGCTGCTCGGCGCGGTCGCGGTGGGGGCCTACCCGCTGGCCTTCTACAGCTCCATGCACCTGGCCGGGGTCGCCGCCGGGACGGTGGTGTCTATCGGCTCGGCCCCGCTCGCCTCCGCCGTGATCGAGCGCGTCGTGGACGGACGCCGTCTGACGCGCCGCTGGACGACCGGCGCCGCTCTCGGATTGACCGGGACGGCGCTGCTGTGCGCGGCCGAAGCATCCCAGGCGCACTCCGGCTCCGGGGGCCGGTCCGTCGGCGCGACCGTGCTCGGGGTGGGGCTCGGCCTGGTGGCCGGCTTCACCTACGCCCTGTACTCCTGGGCGGCTCACCGCCTGATCAGCGGCGGGATCAGCTCCGGTGCGGCCATGGGCGTCGTCTTCGGCCTCGGTGGGCTGCTGCTCCTGCCCGTCCTGCTGGTCACCGGCGCCCCGCTGCTCGACTCCTGGTCCAACGCGGCCGTCGGCGCGTACATGGCCCTGGTGCCCATGTTCGTCGGCTACGTCCTCTTCGGCTGGGGCCTGGCCCATGTCCCGGCGAGCACCGCGACCACGCTGTCCCTGCTGGAGCCCGCGGTCGCCGCCGTGCTCGCGGTGCTGGTCGTCGGCGAACGCCTGCCTTCGCTCGGCTGGCTGGGGATCGCGCTGGTCGTCGGCTGCCTCGCGGTGCTCACGGCTCCGTCCGGCGGAACGCGTGGCTCTCGACGAAAGGCGGCGACGCCGGACCCGCCTCGCCCCGCACCCGACTCCGATCCCGCACTTGATGCCGACCCCGCTTCCGAGCAGGTCTCGGCGAGGTGACCGGGTCGGCGCGGCAGCACGGCCCTCCGCACCTGGCGTCGCGTCGGCTCCCGGCGTCGCGCCCGACATCGAGCAGGCCCCCGAGCAGGCCTCCGCGAGCTGAGCCGTCGGCGAGACGACCGTCGGCGCGACAGCGCCCCCCTCCGCTCAGTAGGCTCCCAAGCATGCGGATCTCCGTTTCCTCGGACATGGACGAACCCGTGGCCCGCGCGCTGGTCGCGGAGTTGCGCGGACGTGGGCACGACGTCGTGACGCACGGCGCGCTGCGCCCCGGCGCCGACCCGCAATGGGCGGTGTGCTCGGAGGCGGCGGCGCGGGACGTGGCCGACGGGGTGTCGGAGCAGGCGGTGGTGTGCTGCTGGACCGGCACCGGCGCGTCGATCGCCGCGAACAAGGTGCCCGGCGTCCGCGCGGCCCTGTGCACCGACGCCTACACGGCCGACGGCGCCCGCCGCTGGAACGACGCCAACGTCCTCGCGCTCGGGCTGCGGCTCACCTCCGAGCCGCTGCTCAAGGAGATCCTCGACGCCTGGTTCGGCGGCGAGCCCAGCGAGGACGTGGAGGACCGGCGCAACGTCACCCATGTGGCACGGCTGGACGCGGGGCGGGCGGCGTCCGCCGCCGGGACGGAGACCGTTCGGCGCGGCTGAACGGCCAAGACCCGTAAGCGTCCCCTAGCGCGTCCGACGGCTCACCGGGGACCGGGTGCCGATCAGGACGGGTCGTTCGGCCCTGGCGGGTACCCGGCGGCCGGGAGAGGGTGGGGAGGTGCGGACCGGCATGCACCTCCCGCCGACCCGATCCGGAAGGGAACCCGAGATGTCCGTCGACACCCAGCAGGCGTCCACCCCGCTCACCGACGACGAGCTGAGGACACTGGACGCACACTGGCGCGCCGCGAACTATCTGTCCGTGGGCCAGATCTACCTCATGGCCAACCCCCTGCTCACCGAGCCGCTGCGCCCGGAGCACATCAAGCCGAGACTGCTCGGCCACTGGGGCACCTCGCCCGGCCTCAACCTCGTCCACACCCACCTCAACCGCGTCATCCGCGGCCGTGACCTGGACGCGCTGTGCGTGTGGGGCCCCGGGCACGGCGGTCCCGCCGTGGTGGCCAACTCCTGGCTGGAGGGCTCGTACACCGAGATCTACCCCGACGTCACCCGGGACGCGGCCGGCATGGCCCGGCTGTTCAAGCAGTTCTCGTTCCCCGGCGGCATCCCCAGCCACGTCGCCCCCGAGACGCCCGGCTCCATCCACGAGGGCGGCGAACTGGGCTACTCGCTCTCCCACGCCTACGGCGCCGCCTACGACAACCCCGGCCTGCTCGTGGCCTGCGTGATCGGCGACGGCGAGGCCGAGACGGGCCCGCTGGCCGCGTCCTGGCACTCCAACAAGTTCCTCGACCCCGTCCACGACGGCGCGGTCCTGCCGATCCTCCATCTCAACGGCTACAAGATCGCCAACCCGACGGTCCTCGCCCGCCTTCCCGAGCCCGAGCTCGACGAACTGCTGCGCGGCTACGGCCACGACCCGGTCCATGTCACCGGCGACGACCCGGCCGCCGTCCACCGCGCGATGGCCGAGGCCCTGGACACCGCGCTGGACCGCATCGCCGCGATCCAGCGCGCCGCCCGCGAGGACGGCGCCGTCGAGCGCCCCCGCTGGCCGGTGATCGTCCTGCGCACCCCCAAGGGCTGGACCGGCCCCGCGGAGGTCGACGGGCTCCCGGTGGAGGGCACCTGGCGCTCCCACCAGGTGCCGCTGGCCGCCGTCCGGGAGGACCCCGGGCATCTGCGCCGGCTGGAGACGTGGCTGCGCTCCTACCGGCCGGAGGAACTCTTCGACGACGACGGCACGCCCCGGCCCGACGTGCTGGCCTGCGTCCCCGACGGCGACCGCCGCCTCGGCGCCACCCCGCACGCCAACGGCGGTCTGCTGATGCGCGAACTGCCCATGCCCGAACTGGAGTCGTACGCCGTCGCCGTCGACAAACCCGGTGCCACCCAGCACGAACCCACCGCCGTGCTGGGCGAGTTGCTGGAAGACCTGATGCGCGCCACCGCCGAGCGGCGCGACTTCCGGCTGGTCGGACCCGACGAGACCGCCTCCAACCGGCTCCAGGCCGTCTACGGCGCCAGCGGCAAGGCGTGGCAGGCGCAGACCCTCCAGGTCGACGAACACCTCGACCGCCACGGCCGGGTGATGGAGATCCTCTCCGAACACACCTGCCAGGGCTGGCTGGAGGGATACCTGCTCACCGGGCGGCACGGACTGTTCTCCTGCTACGAGGCGTTCGTGCACATCGTCGACTCCATGGTCAACCAGCACGTCAAGTGGCTGCGGGTCACCCGGCGGCTGCCCTGGCGCGCGCCCATCGCCTCCCTCAACTACCTGCTCACCTCGCACGTCTGGCGTCAGGACCACAACGGCTTCTCCCACCAGGACCCCGGCTTCGTCGACCACATCCTCAACAAGAGCCCCGAAGCCGTCCGGGTGTATCTGCCGCCGGACGCCAACACCCTGCTGTCGGTGGCCGACCACGCCCTGCGCAGCCGCGACTACGTCAACGTCGTCGTGGCCGGCAAGCAGCCCTGCTTCGACTGGCTGACCCTGGACCAGGCCCGCGTCCACTGCGCGCGCGGCGCCGGCGTCTGGGAGTGGGCCGGCACCGAGAACGGCAACCGCGAACCGGACGTCGTCCTCGCCTGCGCGGGCGACGTCCCCACCCAGGAGGTGCTGGCCGCTGCCCAGTTGCTGCGCCGGCACCTGCCCGAGCTCGCCGTGCGGGTCGTCAACGTCGTCGACATCGCCCGTCTGATGCCGAGCGGCGAACACCCGCACGGCATGAACGACTTCGAGTTCGACGGCCTGTTCACCGCCGACAGGCCGGTCGTGTTCGCCTACCACGGCTACCCCTGGCTGATCCACCGCCTCGCCTACAGCCGCAACGGGCACGCCAACCTGCATGTGCGCGGCTACAAGGAGATCGGCACCACGACCACCCCGTTCGACATGGTCGTGCGCAACGACCTAGACCGATACCGCCTCGTCATGGACGTCATCGACCGCGTCCCCGGCCTCGCGGTGCGCGCGGCGGCGGTACGCCAACGGATGGAGGACACCCGCCTGCGCCACCACGACTGGATCCGCGTCCACGGCACCGATCTCCCGGAGGTCGCCGACTGGTCCTGGGACGGCTGAACGCGGCCTGGGCCGACCGGAACTGACGGCAACTCATGGGAACGTGGGCAGGGCGCACGGGCGGGGGCGGGCGGCGCAGGGGAAGGGGCAGGGGAGCGGGGCGCGTGCGCCCTGTTCCGGCTTCCCGGGTGGCGATTACAGTGTTCGGCCAGCCCTGCGGCGCGGACGCGGCGGGGCCCAGCCCCAGCACCCCCGTGGTCACCGGCCGTCCCGGTCCGGCCCGCACACCGGCGCGGTTTCCAGGGCGACGGGTGCGACGACCACCCGCGCGCCAGGCACCACCCCGTGACGCCGTTCGGGCCGCAACCGGGTACCCGCGGTACGAGCGCGTGTCGTGAGCCACTGGAGGCCGCTGTGTCCCGACCGTGCATCGCCCTGCTCGCCGACCCGACATCGCCCGAAGGGTGCCGGGAGTACCTCGCCCGGGCGGTGGAACTCCTCACCGGCGCCCCGCCCGTCCGCGTCGACTCCCGGCACTTCGCGACCGGCGGGACCGGCCGCGGCGTCCGCGACGGAGGCCGGTTACGGCTCCGGGTCCCGCGCGAGGGGATCGACCTCGCGCCGGACGTCGTCGTCCTCTACGAGATCCCGCCGCACCGCCGCCGCGCCTACGCCCCCTTCCAGGACCTGCTGGAACGCCACGGCGCGGTGACGCTCGCCGCCGGCCCGGACGCCTGGCGCGCCGCGACGGAGAAGAACCTCACCGTCGAGCGCTTCCGGCGCGACGGCGTCGCCCAGATGGAGACCGTCGTCCTGTCCCGCCCCTCACCGGGGGAGACGGCGACCGTGTTCGAACGGCTCGGCCGCGACGCCTGGGCCCGTCCCGTGGTCGGCACCGGCGGCAACGACACCTTCCACGTCACCACCCCCGCCGCCCTCGCCGACGCCAGGGCCTACTACGCCGAACGCGGCACCGACTGGATGCTCTCCCGCGACGCCGGCAACGTCACCGCCGACGGCCTGCGCCACCAGTTCCGCGTCTTCGTCCTCGGCGGGCGGGTCGTGCACGCCCGCGAGCACCTCCAGCCCGATCCCGACATCCCCTGCAACACCTGCCAGGGCGCCACCGCCGTCCACATCGCCCCGCCCGACCTGCCGCCCCGTCTCACCGAACTGGCCGTCGCCGCGACGGCGTCGGTCGGGCTGCCCTTCGCCGGGGTCGACCTGGCCGTGGAGAACGGCGGCGTCGTCTTCGAGGTCAACGTGCAGCCCGCGTTCGTCGACGGCGACGTCGAGGTCGCCGCCGTGGCCGTGCCCTACATCCAGGCCCACCTCGACGCCTGGGCCCTGGCCGGCGGCGCCGCCCGCGCGGCACACCGGCCGTCGTACCCGCCCCAGGCGGTCGTCGGGACCCGCCCCGAAGGGTTCACAGCCTCAGCGTGAACCACGTCGTCTTGCCCTCGTCGGTCGGCCGCACACCCCAGTCGTCGGCGAGGGCCCGGACCAGGATCAGACCGCGCCCGGACTCCTCGTGCTCCGACGCCGGGCGCGGCTGCGGCAGTTGGGGACTGTGGTCGCCGACCTCGATCGTGAGGTCGGTGGCCGTGCGGTGCAGCCGCAGGGAGATCGGGCCCTCCGCGTGCAGGACGGCGTTGGTGAGCGTCTCCGACAGCAGCAGCAGGGCGTCGTCGGCGTGCCCCGTGCAGTTCCACGAGGTCAGCGCCTTGTGGAGGAAGGCGCGCCCCTCCCGCACGGAGGCCGCGACGGCCGGGAGTTCGGTCGTGACGGCCGCCAGCGGCGCCGCCGGGAGCTGCGCCAGCAGCAGCGTGACGTCGTCGTTGTGGCTGTCGGGGTCCGGCAGCAGACCCGCCAGCACCTGGTCCGCCGCCTCCTCCAGACAGGGCGCGCCGAGGAACAACTTCTCCAGCAGCACGGTGAGTTCGTCGATGCGCAGCCCGATGTCGCTGCCCGGCGTCTCGATCAGGCCGTCGGTGTACAGCACCAGGGTGGCGCCCGGCGCTATCTCCGAACTGGACTGCTCGTACAGCACGTCGCCGACGCCGAGAGGCGCGTTGACGGGGCAGGACAGGGCGCGGATCCCCTCGCCCGCGCCGGCGACGAGGACCGGCAGATGGCCCGCCGAGCAGACGGTCACCGTGCCGGCGTCCGGCGCGATCACCAGGTAGCAGCAGGTGACCAGTTGGTCCGGCACGTCGAGATCGGTGACGCAGGTGTCCAGCGCCCGCATCAACTGCCGCGGCTGCATACCGGTCTTCGCCAACGCGTGGGCCGCAGAACGCAGTTGGCCCATCACGGCGGCGGCCTCCAGACCGCGGCCCATCACATCGCCTATCAGCACGCCGACCCGGTCGCCGCCCAGCGGGATGAGGTCGAACCAGTCGCCGCCCACACCGGCGCCCTGGGTGGCGGGCCGGTAGCGGCTGGCGGTAGCCAGGCCGGGCAGCGCGGGCGGGGTGCCCATCAGGCTGCGCTGGAGGGTCAGCGCGATGTGCCGCTGCTGCTCGTACAGGGCGGTGAGCTCGGCCTCCGCGCGCTTGCGGTCGCTGATGTCCCGCACGATCGCACACGCCCCGACCACCGTGCCGTGGGCGTCCGACGTCGGCCACAGCGTCACGTCCACGTCGAGCAGCGCGCCCGTGCGGGTGACCCGCAGCGTCTCGAAGTGCTCCACCTTGCGGCCCCGCCGCAGCCGTTTGAGCAGCGCTCTCACCTCACCGCGCAGCTCCGGCGGCGCCAGCAGCGAGACGTGCCGGCCGATGGCCTCCTCGGCCGTGTAGCCGTACAGGCGCTGCGCGGCGGCGTTCCAGTAGGTGATGCGGCCGTCGAGGGTGTGGGCGAGGATCGCGTCCTGGGAGGACTCCACGAGCGCGGCCAGCTCGTTGATGCGGGCCTCGGCCGCCTTGCGGTCGCTGACGTCCCGCACGGCCGCCGACACCAGCAGGCCGTCCGCCGTCTCCAGCGGGCTCAGACTGATCTCGACGGGGAACTCGGTGCCGTCCTTGCGCAGCCCGTGCAGTTCGAGACCGGCGCCCATGGGGCGGACCTGGCGGTTGGCGGCGTAGCCGTCGCGGTGCTCGGTGTGCTGGTCGCGGAACCGGTGCGGCATCAGCAACTCGACCGGGCGGCCGAGGAGTTCCTCGCGGCCGTACCCGAACAGCGCCTCCGTCTGGGCGTTGACCAGTCTGATCACGCCCGTGTCGTCGACGATGACCATCGCGTCCGGCGCGGCCTCCAGCAGGCCCCGGAACCGCTCCTCCGCCCCGGCCTCCCGCACCGGGGTGTCGCAGTCGCACCGTTGTCGTACCACCGGGTCCGCCTGCATCAAGTCGGCCATGTTCCACCTCACCTTGCGCGACGATGAGGGACATCACAGCGCTTTCCCACCGCCCCCGCCTGGCGATGTCGCTTACTGACCGTTCACGCCCGAAGCTGGCCACAGGCGTCCCGTACGCGTCACAGGTTCGCCGCGTGATCGGGGACATAAATCTGAAGGTCGCGGGCGGCGGCGGCATGCGAACGTCGCACCGTAGGCTGTGGGCGTGGACGGGTCCGGTGAAGCCGCTGGGAGCGTGGCCGCACGGTTCGCCGGGGCGGACGCGGTGCGGGAACGGGTGCTGTCAGGACAGCTCGTCGAGGTGGTCCTCGGCGACGGGCGGACCGTGATGGTCAAGGCCGGTGACGATCCGAGCGCGGTGCGGGCCGAGGCCGCGGGGCTGCGCTGGCTGGCCGACGCCGGTGCGGTCCGGGTGCCGGTCGTGCACGGTCACGACGCACACCGGCTGGTCATCGACCGGGTCCCGGCCGGCCGGCCGAGCCCCGGGGCCGCCCGTCGCTTCGGCCGCGACCTGGCCGTCCTGCACGCGTCCGGCGCGCCCGCCTTCGGCGCCCCGCCGCCCGACGGGCCGGTGGACGCCTGGATCGGGCTCGCCCCCATGCGCAACGTCACGGGCGACGACTGGCCGGCCTGGTACGCCGAGCACCGGGTGCTGGCGTACCTGCGCCGCGCCGTCGACGACGGCATCGTGCGCCGGGCGGAGGCGGCCGTCGTCGAGCGCGTCTGCGAGCGGCTCCCCGCGCTGTCCGGCCCCGCCGAGCCGCCCGCGCGCCTCCACGGCGATCTGTGGAACGGCAACGTCCTGTGGGGCGAGGACGGACACGTCTGGCTCATCGACCCCGCCGCGCACGGCGGCCACCGCGAGACCGACCTCGCGATGCTCGACCTGTTCGGCTGCCCGCACCTGGAGGAGGTCCTCGACGGCTATCACGAGACCGCGCCCCTCGCCGACGGATGGCGGGGGCGCGTGGGGCTCCATCAGCTCTTCCCGCTCCTCGTCCACGCGGTGCTCTTCGGCCGTGAGTACGCGGAGCAGGCGCTGAGGGTGGTGGCGCGAGCGGAGTCGGAGTCGGAGTGAGGGGGGCGGGGGCCGGGGCCGGGGCGTTAGTGGCCGCCCAGGCCGCCGCCGCCGAACGAGCCGCTGCTGCCCTTGCTCCAGCGTGGCCGGGACTTCGAGCCGCTCGGCCGGGTCCGCATGTTGGTGAGTTCGTAGGGGGTGAGGGGGCGATCGCCTTTGGAGATCACCGGCACGTCGTCCGGCTCCCGGTTCTCGCGGATCTCGTGCACCGCCCCTTCCGGCGGCAGGTGCGGCTGCTCGTCGGGACGCGGCCGGGGCGGCTCACTCCGTTTGACGCGCGCGCCCAGCCAGAAGCTGCCGGCCAGTACGGCCAGGAGGGCGATACCGACCAGGAACATCGCCAGACTGAGCAGACCGCTCGACGCGGCCAGCTGCGAGGTTGCGGTACTCATATCGTGCGAATACCCCTGTAATCGGACATGAACCCCAGGTCGGCGCACGTCGCTCTCCGTGCCCACGGGGTCGCGACGGGGGCCGGCGGGCCGCTGTGCGCGCGGCCGGGCGGGCGGCCGTCTACGCGGCTGTCTGCGAGGCCGGACGGGCGGCCGTCTGCGCGGCTGTGCGCGCGGCCGGTCCCGTCTGGTTTGGCGCGGCCCGTCCCGGCAACCCGCGAGTTGTGACTACGACAGCATCCCAACAGGAACTCTTCCGGTTCCTGGAGGATCGTTTCGCTTGTGCGCAGGCCTGCACCGAGTGTGCCCGTGCCTGTGCGCTGCGAGCGAGCCTCGTGGATCCGGACGGGACGGAACAGCAGGAACTCGTACGACGCAAGGGCATCATGTGCGCGGAGGTCTGCGACGCGACCTGCCGTGTGCTGTGCGAGGACAACCGGATGGACGAGGCGGGCATCCGCGTCCAGCTGGAATGGTGCCGGACCGTCTGCCTGGAAACCGCCCATGTCTTCGACAAGCAGCCCGGCGCCGAGGAGGGGGCGGCCGCGTGCCGCGCCTGCGCCCAGGCCTGCACCGACTTCCTCGCGACCCTGAACTGAAGCGCGACACCCAGCGGGGCGCCGCGCGCCCATTCCCAATTTCTGGAACACGTTCTACGGTGTGCGCCGTCAGGACACCGGCCTTGGGAAGCCAGGAGGCGCCGTGCACCTCGACCACACGCCCGAGCAGTTGCGGCTGCGCACCGAACTGCGCGCCTACTTCGCCGAGTTGGTACCGGACAACGCCTACGCCCGGCACGCCGACCCGGTCGCCGCCAAGCGCTTCTACCGGGCGACCATCCGCCGGCTCGGCGCGGACGGCTGGCTCGGCGTCGGCTGGCCCGAGGAGTACGGCGGCCGCGGACTGACCCCGATCGAGCAGTTCGTCTTCTTCGACGAGGCGGCCCAGGCGGGCGTACCGCTGCCCCTGATGGCGCTCAACACCGTCGGCCCGACGATCATGCGGTACGGCACCGACGAGCAGAAGGCGTACTTCCTGCCGAAGATCCTCTCCGGCGAGATCGACTTCGCCATCGGCTACAGCGAGCCCGACGCGGGCACGGATCTGGCCGCGCTGAAGACGCGCGCGGTGCGCGAGGATGGGGGCACCTCCCGCTCGAGCGAAGCCGAGAGCGGGGGAGAGTACGTCGTCAACGGGCAGAAGATCTGGACGACCAACGGCGACACCGCCGACTGGGTCTGGCTCGCGGTGCGCACCGACCCCGACGCCCCGCCGCACAAGGGCATCAGCATGCTGCTCGTCCCGACCACCGCCCCCGGATACTCCTGCACCCTCATCCGCACCCTCGCCTCCCACGACACCACCGCCAGCTACTACGAGAACGTCCGCGTCCCGGTCGCCCACCGCGTCGGCGCCGAGAACCAGGGCTGGCGACTGATCACCAACCAGCTCAACCATGAACGCGTCACCCTCGCCGCCCACGGCACCATGGCCATCCGTGCCCTGCACGACGTGCAGCGCTGGGCGACGGAGACCAAGCTCGCCGACGGCCGCCGGGTCGTCGACCTGCCCTGGGTGCGCCGCCGGCTCGCCCAGACGCACGTCAAGCTCGACGCCCTCAAGCTCCTCAACTGGCAGATGGTGGGGGCGTTGCAGAACGGCACCCTCACCCCGCAGGACGCCTCCGCCGTCAAGGTCTACGGCTCCGAGGCGCGCCGGGACGCCTACGCCTGGCTGATGGAGATCGTCGCCGCCCCCGGCGCCCTCCAGGAGGGCTCGGCCGGCGCCGTCCTGCACGGCGAACTCGAACGCGGCTACCGCTCCGCCGTCATCTTCACCTTCGGCGGCGGCAACAACGAGATCCAACGGGAGATCATCTCCTGGATCGGCCTGGGGATGCCGAGGGTCCGGCGTTAGCCTGCCCGTATGACGGCCGACCCGGGGTTGTTCACCCCCGCGAGCGTGACCTGGCAGGTGCACGGCGACCCCATGATGTGGGTCGCCGGGATCCGTGCGCTGTACCTCCAGGCCCTGCACCCCCGTGCCGTGCGCGGTGTCATGGAGAACTCCGACTTCCGCAAGGACGCCTGGGGCCGGCTCATGCGCACCGCGAGCTTCGTCGGCACCACGACCTACGGCACGAGCGAGGCCGCCGAGAAGGCCGGGGCGCGCGTTCGCAAGATCCACCGCATGCTCTCCGCGACCGACCCGGACACCGGGGAGCGCTACGGCGTCGACGAACCCGAACTGCTCCTTTGGGTGCACTGCGCCGAGATCGACTCCTACCTGCGCGTCCTGCGCCGCTCGGGCTACCCCCTCAGCGACGCCGCCGCCGACCGCTATCTGGCCGAACACCGCGTCAGCGCACGCCTGGTGGGGCTCGACCCCGACGCAGTACCGGGCAACACCGCTGACATGGAAGCGTACTTCGAGAAGGTGCGCCCCGAACTCGCCGCCGGGGACGACGCGCGCGCCGTCGACGACTTCCTGCTCCGCCCGCCGACGCACCCCCTGCTCGTCCCGGCCCGTGCCCTGCTGTGGCGGCACGTCGCACAACTGGCCTACGGCTCCCTGCCGTCGTACGCGCACGAGCTGTACGGCAGACGCGCCCCGCACCCGGCCGTCGTCACCCGGAGGCTGCGCGCGACCGGCGCCCTTCTGCGCGCGATTCCGGCACGGGTGCGGTGGCAGCTGCCGCCCAAGCACATCCTGCGGGCCATGGCGCGGCTCGGGCCCGAGGTGCGTCCCGCGCCGTACAAGGTGAACCTGTAGACCGCGCCGCCGTCACGCCTGCCGCCGCCGTCACATCCACCGCCGCCGTCGCACCCGCCGCCGCTGTCACTCCCACCCCAGCTCCGTGTACGGCCTCCCGGCCCGGATGCCGTCGAGGGCCGCCCGGGTGTACGGGACCAGCGGTTCCGGCAGTGCGTCCAGGGGCCACCAGTCCCAGCCGACGCATTTGTCCGGCTCCAGCACGCTCGGCTCGCCCTCCCATTTCCTCGCCCGGAAGACGAGTTGGAGGCGCGGCCGGGTGCCCTGGGTGTGGATGAGGTGGATCGCGTGCACGAACTCGACGTCCTCGGGCTCGATCAGCAGCCCGGCCTCCTCCCGGGCCTCCCGGATCAGACAGGCCACGGCCGACTCCCGTTCGCAGTGGCCGGCCAGGAAGTGGTGCTCCAGGGGTGCGAAGACCGAGTCGGGGTGGCGCAGCCCCAGCAGGATCCTGCCGTCGCGCTCCAGATAGAGGTGCACGCCGACGACGTTCGGCACGGCTCCCGCGCCGTGCCGACGCGGCGGAAGCGGGACCGCCGTCCCGTCGGCACGGTGGCGGGCGAGGACCTCCGCCGCCCACGGCGCCATCGTCAAGTGGGCGGTCGTCGCGAGGTCGAAGAAGGCGAGCATGATGCCCTCGGTCACCGCCAGCCGCGACGGATCGCCGTCCCAACTACCGAGAAAGACAAGCGTGTTGTCGATGACGGTGAAGCGGACCAGCCCGTCGACGACGATCCCCGCCTCCTCCATCAGCTCCCGCGCGACGCACTCCTCCGGGGTCTCGTCCCCCTCCATGGCCCCGCCCGGCAGCGACCACGCGCCCGGATCGAAGATCGGCTTGTGGGCGTCCCGCAGATGCAGCAGGTACTGCCCGCGCCGGTTGACCAGAAGCGCGGCGGTGTGGGTGGGCTCGGCGTCCATGCTGGGTCCCCTTCGTCTCCGAACACACGGGACTGGCACGCAACGCACATGTCCCGGAGGGCACTTGAGGCCACGGTGATCGTATGCGAGCCGGGCCCGCGCACCGGGGAGAACCGGGCGGGCTCGTCGCCGCCCGGGTGACGGCCCGGGGCCCCGCGCGGTGCGGCCGGGCACGCACCCCTGGCCGACCTTGATCACCTCGTGTTACCAAGAACCATGCCTGCACACGAGGGACACCAGCGACACCAGGGACATCAAAAACTCCAAGGCCGGGGACCCGGCCATGAGCGGCACCCCGGCGACCGCGCCTACGACGCCGTCATCGTCGGCGGCGGCCACAACGGCCTGGTCGCCGCCGCCTACCTGGCGCGGGCCGGACGGTCCGTGCTGGTGCTGGAACGGCTGGACCACACCGGCGGCGCCGCCGTCTCCACCCGCCCGTTCGCCGGCGTGGACGCCCGGCTGTCGCGCTACTCGTACCTGGTCAGCCTGCTGCCGCGGAAGATCGTGCGGGACCTCGGCCTGGACTTCCGCGTCCTAGGGCGCACGGTCTCCTCGTACACGCCCGTGGAGCGCGGCGGACGACCGACCGGGCTGCTCGTCGGCGGCGGCGAGGAGCGCACCCGCGAGGCCTTCGCGCGGCTGACCGGCGGCGAACAAGAGTACGAGGCCTGGCAGCGCTTCTACGGCATGACCGGCCGCGTCGCCGAACGGGTCTTCCCGACGCTCACCGAGCCGCTGCCCACCCGCGAGGAGCTGCGCCGGCGCGTCGACGACGAGGAGGCGTGGCGGACCCTCTTCGAGGAGCCGGTCGGCGTGGCGATCGAGGAGCGCTTCACGGACGACCTGGTGCGGGGCGTGGTCCTGACCGACGCGCTGATCGGCACCTTCGCCGACGCCCACGACCCCTCCCTCAAGCAGAACCGCTGCTTCCTCTACCACGTGATCGGCGGCGGCACCGGCGCCTGGGACGTGCCCGTCGGCGGCATGGGCGGCCTCACCGACGCCCTCGCGGCAGCCGCCCGGGAGGCGGGCGCCGTCATCGCCACCGGCCACGAGGCCGTACGGATCGCCACCGACGGCCACGCCGCCGAGGTCGCCTACCGGTCCGCCGACGGCGAGGGCGTCGTCGCCGCCCGGCACGTCCTCGTCAACGCCTCCCCGCAGGCGCTCGCGGCCCTCACCGGCGACGAGCCGCCCGCCCCCGCCGAGGGCGCCCAGCTCAAGGTGAACATGCTGCTCGAGCGGCTGCCCCGGCTCCGGGACACCTCCGTGGACCCGCGCGAGGCCTTCGCCGGCACCTTCCACATCGCCGAGGGCTACGAGCAGCTCGCCGCCGCCCACGCCCAGGCCGCCGCAGGGGAGCTGCCGGCCGCCCCGCCGTCCGAGATCTACTGCCACTCCCTGACCGACCCGAGCATCCTCGGCCCCGACCTCGTCGCGCGGGGCTACCAGACGCTGACCTTGTTCGGGCTGCACACCCCGGCCCGTCTCTTCGCCCGCGACAACGACGCCGTCCGCGAGGAACTGCTGAGGGCCACCCTCGCCCAGCTCGACGCCCATCTCGCCGAACCCCTCGCCGACTGCCTCGCCACCGACGCCGAGGGCCGCCCCTGCATCGAGGCGAAGACCCCGCTCGACCTGGAACGCGACCTCGGCCTGCCCGGCGGCAACATCTTCCACCGCGACCTCGCCTGGCCGTACGCCCAGGAGGGCGCCGGCCGCTGGGGCGTGCAGACCCGGCACGCCAACGTCCTGCTGTGCGGCGCGGGCGCGGTCCGCGGGGGAGGGGTGAGCGGGGTGCCGGGGCACAACGCGGCGATGGCGGTGCTGGACCGGCACGAGGGAGACGCCGACGCATGAGCACCTCACCAGGAGCGGGGCGGACCGACGGATCACCCGTCCGCGTCGGCGCCCTCGCCCCGCTGACCCGGCCGGGGTGGGACGAGGCCGGCCGGCATCTGCTCGCCGGGCTCGAACTGGCCGCTGGCGAAGTCAACGACGCCGGCGGGATCGGAGGGAGACCCCTCGAACTGCTGGTCCGGGACACCGCGGCCGACCCGCTCAGGGCCGCGGCGGCCGTGGACGAACTGGCCCGCCTGGGCGTGGCCGCGCTGGCGGGGGAGTACCACAGCGTCGTCGCGCGCTCCGCCGCCGCCCGCGCCGACGCCCTCGGCCTGCCGTTCCTGTGCTCGTCGGCGGTGCTCGACACGCTCACCGAACAGCCGACGGAATGGGTCGCACGGCTCTCCCCGCCGCAGTCCCGCGGCTGGCGGGTCTACGCGGACTTCCTCATCGGCGCGGGCCACAGCCGCATCGCCGTGGCAGCGCAGCCGAGTGTCTACTGGGCATCCGGCGCCCGCATCCTGCGGGACCACCTCGCTCCGCGCGGCGGGGCCGTCGTCGAACTCGACATGGGCGCGCTCGCCCCGGAAGCCGTGTGCGACGCACTCGGCGCCCATCGCGCCACGGCCCTCCTCCTGCTGGTCGGCGCCCCGGAGCCGGCCGTGTCGATCGTCCGGGCCGTCCGCCGCGACCAGCGCCTCGCCGGCCTGATGATCGGCGCTCCGGCCGGGCAGCCCGAGTTCACCGAATGGGCGACGCTGCTGGGCGACGACGGCACGGCGATCCCCTTCCTGCGCTACCTGCCCGAGCGCCTCACCCCGCTCGGCGCGCGCGTCGCCGTGGCCCTGCGCGAGCGGCTCGCCGGAGCGCCGTCCTTCGTCGCCTTCGAGGGCTACGACACGATCGCCGTCCTCGCCGACATGCTGCGCGCTCACGGCGTGGACCGGGCGAGCATCGCCGCTTCCTGGCCGGGTGTCGCCGTCGAAGGCACCCGGGGGCCGATCCGGTTCTCCCGCGTGCCGGGCATCGGCGTCTGGCAGTGGGCCCGTCCGCCGGTCCAGGTCGTCGACCGGGATCCGAAGGAGCCCGACCGCTTCCGGGTCCTCCACACCGGAACAGAAATCTGACGGAGCATCAGAAAACCTCTTCCGTCGGCATGTCCGCTGCGGCATCCTGCGCCCATGCAGACGGAGCTGAGCAACCAACTGGGAGTCGAGCACGCCGTCTTCGGCTTCACGCCGTTCCCCGCCGTGGCCGCGGCCATCAGCCGCGCCGGCGGGTTCGGCGTGCTCGGCGCGGTCCGCTACACCGCCCCCGACGACCTCAAACGCGACCTCGACTGGATCGAGGCGCACGTCGAGGGCCGCCCCTACGGCCTGGACGTCGTCATGCCCGCGAAGAAGGTGGAGGCCCCACAGAATCAGACACTGAGCGAGGCCGACGTCGAGGCGATGATCCCCGAGGGGCACCGGCAGTTCGTGCGGGACACCCTCGCCAAGTACGGCGTGCCCGAACTGGCCGAGGGCGAGGCGTCCGGGTGGCGCATCACCGGCTGGATGGAACAGGTCGCCCGCGGTCAGCTCGACGTCGCCTTCGACTACCCGATCCGGCTGCTCGCCAACGCCCTCGGCTCCCCGCCCGCCGACGTCGTGGCCCGCGCCCACGAACGGAACGTGCTGGTCGCCGCGCTCGCGGGCAGCGCCCGGCACGCGGAGAAGCACAAGGACGCCGGCATCGACATCGTCGTCGCCCAGGGCTACGAGGCCGGCGGGCACACCGGCGAGATCGCCTCCATGGTGCTCACCCCCGAGGTCGTCGACGCCGTCGCCCCGCTGCCCGTGCTCGCCGCCGGAGGCATCGGCAGCGGACGGCAGATCGCCGCCGCCCTCGCCCTCGGCGCGCAGGGCGTCTGGCTCGGCTCGCTCTGGCTGACCACCGCCGAGGCCGACCTGCACTCGCCCGCCCTCACCCGCAAGCTCCTCGCGGCCGGCTCCGGCGACACCGTCCGCTCCCGCGCCCTCACCGGCAAACCCGCACGGCAGCTCCGCACCGACTGGACCGACGCCTGGGACGACCCGGACGGGCCCGGCACCCTCCCGATGCCCCTCCAGGGACTGCTGGTCGCCGAGGCCGTCTCCCGGATCCAGAAGTACGAGGTCGACCCGCTGCTCGGCACCCCGGTCGGCCAGATCGTCGGCCGCATGAACGACGTCCGCAGCGTCCGGGCCGTCTTCGACGACCTCACCCGCGGCTTCGAGCAGGCCGTGGACCGCGTCAACCGCATCGCCGGAAGGAGCGGCCAGTGACGAGCACGCCCAGCGCCCAGAACGCGCGGAACACACCCCCCGCCGGATTCTGGGCCCAGGCCACCGCCGACCCCGACCGCGCCGTCATGATCGCGCCGGACGGCGAGGAGTGGAGCGCCGGGCGGCTGCACTCCGCCGCCAACCGCCTCGTCCACGGGCTGCGCGCGGCCGGCCTCGAACGCGGCGACGCCTTCGCCGTCGTGCTGCCCAACTCGGCCGAGTTCCTCACCGCCTACCTCGCCGCCAGCCAGGCCGGTTTCTACCTCGTCCCCGTCAACCACCACCTCGTGGGCCCCGAGATCGCCTGGATCGTCTCCGACTCCGGTGCCAAAGTCCTTCTCGCGCACGAGCGTTACGGCGACCAGGCGGCCCGCGCGGCTGACGAGGCCGGCCTCCCCGCCACCCACCGCTACGCCGTCGGCGAGGTCGACGGCTTCCGCCCGTACGCCGAACTCCTCGACGGACAGCCGGAGTCGGCGCCCGCCGACCGCACCCTCGGCTGGGTCATGAACTACACCTCGGGCACCACCGGCCGCCCGCGCGGCATCCGCCGCCCGCTGCCCGGCAAGCCCCCGGAGGAGGCCTACCTCGGCGGCTTCCTCGGCATCTTCGGCATCCGGCCCTTCGACGACAACACGCACCTCGTGTGCTCGCCGCTCTACCACACGGCCGTCCTCCAGTTCGCGGGCGCGTCCCTGCACATCGGCCACCGTCTGGTCCTCATGGACAAGTGGACGCCCGAGGAGATGCTCCGCCTCATCGACGCCCACCGCTGCACCCACACCCATATGGTTCCCACCCAGTTCCACCGCCTCCTCGCCCTCCCGGACGACGTCCGCGCCCGCTACGACGTGTCCTCGATGCGGCACGCCATCCACGGCGCCGCGCCCTGCCCGGACCATGTGAAACGGGCGATGATCGACTGGTGGGGGAACTGCGTCGAGGAGTACTACGCGGCCAGCGAGGGCGGCGGCGCGTTCGCCACCGCGCAGGACTGGCTGAAGAAGCCGGGAACGGTCGGCAAGGCGTGGCCCATCAGCGAGCTCGCGGTCTTCGACGACGACGGCGAGCGGCTGCCGCCCGGTGAACTCGGCACCGTCTACATGAAGATGACCACCGGCGGCTTCAGCTACCACAAGGACGAGGACAAGACCCGCAAGAACCGCATCGGCGACTTCTTCACCGTCGGCGACCTCGGCTGCCTCGACGAGGACGGCTACCTCTTCCTCCGCGACCGCAAGATCGACCTGATCATCTCGGGCGGCGTCAACATCTACCCCGCCGAGATCGAGTCCGCCCTCCTCGCCCACCCCGCCGTCGCCGACGCCGCCGCCTTCGGCATCCCGCACGACGACTGGGGCGAGGAGGTCAAGGCGGTCGTCGAACCGGCCCCCGGCCATGAGCCCGGTCCCGGTCTCGCCGCCGCCCTCCTCGCCCACTGCGCCGAACGGCTCGCCGGCTACAAGCGGCCCAAGAGCGTCGAATTCATCGTTGACATGCCCCGCGACCCCAACGGCAAGCTGTACAAACGCCGGCTGCGGGAGCCGTACTGGGAGGGCCGCAGCAAGCCCCTGTGAGAGTCACCGGCGCTCGCCCGCCCGAACCACCTTCAGGGCGGGCGAGTTGAGGATGTCCTTCTCGCAGAACCGGGACGTCACCCATTTTTCTCCGGAGAACAGCCGCGTCTGGTCGGCGTGGTGACGCGAGCCGGGGTCCGACGACTGGGAGTACGTCAGCAGCGTCCGGGCCACCGGGCAGCGGCTGCCGTCCCAGCCGACGGCCTGCATATAGCTGGAGCCGGTCGACACCTCGGTGTAGCCGCCGCCCGCCGGATTCCACATGGCCTCGACCTTGTTCCACACGCCGAGCGCCTCGGTGCCGCCCGGCACAGGGATGCGCTGTCCGCCGCGTACGACGAACTGGTGGTCGCCGAGCGGGGCGTCGAGCGGGATGCCGGCCGCGCGCAGCTCGGCGACCGCGTCCGCGAGAGCCGAAGTGAAGGCGGGCGAACCGGTGTTCAGCGTGTTCGGGGTGCGGACCGGGTCGGACGCGGAGAACGGGACCTTCCACTGCTGGGCGGCCGGGAACTTCCGCCAGAAGCGGTCGAAGAGCAGCGCGCCCCGGCTGCCGGTGTCGGTCGTGCGGTCCCAGGCGGCCAGCACCGCGCACGCCTCGCCCACGTCGACCGTCTTGCCGTCGCTGCCCGTCGCCGTCCCGCCCGGCAGCGCCGCGCACGCCTTCGCCGCGTCGGCCGCGGCCAGATCGGCGGCCGGCACCCGGTTGGCGTACTGCTGTCGTTGCAGGTCCCGTACGGTGAGGCCGCCCCGACCGGCCAGCGCCGCCACGTCCTCGATCGCGCCCCGCGTCCGCAGCGAGCGGACGGTGCCGATCGTGCCGAAGACGCGCTCGTAGCCCGTGAGCGGCCGGTCGGCGTTGGCCAGCCAGGCGCTGTCGTTGGAGTTCTCCGCGTACGGGGCGTCCTGGAGCGTGGGCAGCTTCGCCGGCCCGAAGATGCCCGGCTCGACGGCGTCGGCGTCGCGGCCGAGGGCGCAGTCGCCGCGCGAGCCGTCCAGGACCGCCACCCCGGACGCCGGATAGGTCACCCTGCCGAGCGGGGTGGAGCAGCGCTGGGCCAGCTCGTCGGTGATGCGGGGGAGCACCTGGGACTGGGTGAACAGGGTGCGGCCGCGCGCATCGGCGGCGACGGTGTTCACCCACGGCAGGCCCTGCGTGCGGCGCAGGGCGGCCAGGACGTCGGCCGTGCCGCGCGCCGTGCCGAAGCCGAGGGCGGTGTCGGAGGCGCGCAGGTTGGTGGCGTTGGGGTCGTTGACGGCGTAGGCCGTGGTCGCGGTCCAGGGCAGCGGCAGGGAGGCGCCGAGGCCGGTGACCACCGGGCCGTACCGGGTCCACCACTGGGTGCGGGTGACCGGCGCGCCGCCCTGGACGGGGACGGTCACCGTCCGGCGCGTCATGCGCTCGGGCTTGCCGTCCACCAGGTACGCCGTCGGGTCGGCCGGGTCCAACGTCAGCTGGTGCAGGTTGAGGGGGACGCCGGTGGCCACGGTGTGGCTCCAGGCGACACGGTCGTTGTGCCCGATGGACACGGTGGGCGTGCCGAGCAGCGAGCCGCCCGCCACGTTCAGCCGGCCCGGGATGGTCTGCTGCGACTGCCAGAAACGGCGGCCGCCCTGCCAGGGGTAGTGCGGGTTGCCGAGCAGCAGACCGCGGCCGTTCGCCGTGGTGGCCCCGCTGAAGGCGACCGCGTTGGAGCCCATGTCGGCGGAGTCGGCGGCGAACAGCTCGGCGGCGGCGCGGGCGGTGGCCTGGGCGTCGGGCGTCTCGGCGGCAACTTTGGCGGCGGACACGGCGGGAGAGGTCGCCGTGGGCGGCTGGGCGGCCGTGATGCCGTCGACGGCGCGGCCCTGGCCGCCGAGGACGGCGAGCGCGTAGCCGCGCGCGGCCACGTCCAGCGTCGTGATCGGGCGCACCCACGCGGCGCCCTTGCACGTCGGGTCGGTGATCCGGTTCTGCCGCAGCCAGGCGTTGTACCCGGCGGCGAAGCCCCGCATCAGCTCCTTCGCGGCACGGCTCGGACCGGCGGGCGCGGGCCGCGCGAGCAGGCGCTCCACCGTGCCCGCCTCCCGCACCCCGCGGAAGTACAGGTCGCTGGAGAGGTTGCGGGTCGCCGAGGAGACGGAGAAGTCCGGTGCCGCGTCCGGCCCGAAGTACCGTGACCGCTCCCCGCGCACGGTCACGAAACCGTCGGCGAGCACGCACACCTGGTCGGCGGCCTGCGCCCAGCCGGTGCCGAAACCGAGGTTCGCGTGGTCGCGCGCGAGGATGTGCGGGATGCCGTACTCGGTGTAGCGGATGACGGCGGACAGCCCGCCGGCGGAGTGACGCTCCTGCCGGTCCGGCCGGGCCTGCCGCTCGGCCGCGGACGCCGGCAGGGTCGCCGTGGCGGTGAGCAGGGCGACGGCGGCGACGGCCAGCCGTCTCATACGGGTGCGCATAGTGCCTCCCAACTGCGGTGAGGGAAGGGGCGGTTGAGCGTACCAGCGGGTATGTGCGGGGCGTGGGGCTTGTGTTGAGGTGCGGGGGGTGTGCCGACGTGCGCGGGGGGCGGGGCTGGGGGCGTGCCCGGGGACGGGGGTAGCGTCGGCGGGGACGGGGCACGCGTGGGGACGGGGCGGCGTCGGCGGAGACCGGGGCGCGCGCGGGGACGAGGGCGGCGTCGGCGGGGACCGGGGCGGCGTCGGCGGGGATCGGCGGCCGGCGTGCGCGGCTTGCGTGCGGTCGACTTGACCTGTTCCGGTCGCCGCCCGAGGATCATGTGCCATGACGCCCGGACACGGCAGTACCGGCAGTACCGTTGACGGGGTGCTGCGGCGCAGCGCCCGTCGCACCCCGGCACGCGTCGCGGTCGAGTACCGCGACCGCACCTGGACCTACGAGGAGCTCGACGAGGCCGTCTCCCGCGCCGCGAGCGTCCTGCTCGACCAGGGCCTCGCCCCCGGCGACCGGGTCGGCGCCTACGGCCACAACTCCGACGCCTACCTCGTCGCCTTCCTGGCCTGCGCCCGCGCCGGGCTGGTGCACGTCCCCGTCAACCAGAACCTCACCGGCGACGACCTCGCCTACATCCTCGGCCAGTCGGGCAGCGCCCTGGTCCTCACCGACCCGGACCTCGCCGGCCGGCTCCCCGACGGCGTACGGACGCTGCCCCTGCGCGACGCCGACGACTCGCTGCTCGCCCGGCTCGCCGGGGCCGCCCCGTACGACGGCCCCGAGCCGCGCACCGAGGACCTGGTCCAGCTCCTGTACACCTCCGGCACGACGGCCCTGCCCAAGGGCGCGATGATGACCCACCGCGCCCTGGTGCACGAGTACCTGAGCGCGATCTCCGCCCTCGACCTGAGCGCCGGCGACCGCCCCGCGCACGCGCTGCCGCTGTACCACTCGGCGCAGATGCACGTGTTCCTGCTGCCCTACCTCGCCGCCGGCGCGACGAACGTCATCATCGACGCGCCGGACGGCGACACGCTCCTCGACCTGGTCGAGGCGGGCCGCGTCGACAGCCTCTTCGCCCCGCCCACCGTGTGGATCGGCCTCACCAACCGCCCCGACTTCGCCGACCGCGAGCTCACCGGGCTGCGCAAGGCCTACTACGGCGCGTCGGTCATGCCGGTCCCGGTGCTGGAGCGGCTGCGCGAACGCCTCCCGAAGCTCGCCCTCTACAACTGCTTCGGCCAGAGCGAGATCGGCCCGCTCGCCACCGTCCTCGCCCCCGAGGAGCACAAGGGCCGCCTGGACTCCTGCGGACGCACCGTGCTCTTCGTCGACGCGCGCGTGGTCGACGAGAACGGCGAGGACGTCCCCGACGGAACGCCCGGTGAAATCGTCTACCGCTCCCCGCAGTTGTGCGAGGGCTACTGGGACAAGCCCGAGGAGACCGCCGAGGCCTTCCGCGACGGCTGGTTCCGCTCCGGGGACCTCGCCGTCCGCGACGCCCACGGCTTCTTCACGATCGTCGACCGGGTGAAGGACGTCATCAACTCCGGTGGTGTGCTGGTCGCTTCACGCCAGGTCGAGGACGCGCTGTACACGCACGAGGCGGTCGCCGAGGCCGCCGTGATCGGGCTGCCCGACGAGAAGTGGATCGAGGCGGTCACGGCGGTCGTCGTCGCGCGCGGCGAGGTCACCGAGGACGAACTCCTCGCCCACGCCCGCGAGAAGCTCGCGGCGTTCAAGGCGCCCAAGCGGGTGCTGTTCGTGGACGAACTGCCGCGCAACGCCAGCGGCAAGATCCTCAAGCGTGAACTCCGGGCGCGCTTCATCGAGTAGACGCGGAACCGCCCGGCCACGCGGACGCGTCGTCGCGGAAGGGAACCGCGTTGCACACGGACGCCGTCCCGTCCAAGATCGGCGCATGCCGACCTTCACCGCACCCGACGGAACCGAAGTGGCCTATCACGTCAGGGGCGAGGGCGATCCGCTCGTCGTCCTGCCCGGCGGGCCCATGCAGGCCTCCGTGTACCTGGGGGACCTGGGCGGACTCACCGCCCACCGCCGGCTGATCCTGCTCGACCTGCGCGGCACCGGCGACTCGGCCGTCCCGGCGGACCCGGCGACCTACCGCTGCGACCGGCAGATCGACGACGTGGAGGCGCTCCGCGTCCATCTGGGCCTCGACCGGATGGACCTGCTCGCCCACTCGGCGGGCGGCAGCCTCGCGATGCTGTACGCGGCCCGGTACCCCCGCCGGGTGGCGCGGCTGGCGCTCGTCACCGTGATCCCCTGGGCGCTGGGCCGGCCGGCCACGCCCGAGGAGCGGCTGACGGCGGCCCGGCTGCGGAAGGACGAGCCGTGGTTCGCGGACGCCTACCCCGCGTTGCGGGCCTGGCTGGCGGGCGAGGAGGTCACCGACGCCGAGTTCGCCGCCCTGACCGGCTTCTTCTACGGCCGCTGGGACGACACCGCCCGCGCCCACGCCGCCGGCATGGAGGAACGGGCGGTCGTCGAGGCGGAGGAGGCCTTCCACGGGCCCGGCGCCTACGATCCGCCCGCGCTGCGTTCCGCCCTCGCGGACGTCACCGCCCCGGTGCTGGTCCTCGCCGGCGAGGCGGACGGCGGCCCGTGCCCCGGCCTCGCCCGGCTCGTCGCCGACGCCTTCCCGCACGCCGAGTTCGCCGTCCAGCCCGGTGCCGGGCACTACCCGTGGCTGGACGACCCGAAGCGGTTCACCGACCGCACGGCCGCCTTCCTCGCCGCCGAGGGCTCGCCGCAGCCGTAAGCCGCCGCGGGCTCGCCTCGGCCGTAGGGCGTGCCCCACACGTCCCGTCCGCGGGCCCGCCTCAGGCGTCCGCCTCCGCCGCCACCTCCCTGGCCCAGCGGTAGTCCGCCTTACCGCTCGGTGAGCGGCGGATGGCGTCCGCGATCACCAGCTGGCGGGGGATCTTGTAGCCGGCGAGACGGCTGCGGCAGTGGGTCTGGATGTCCTCCAGCGAGGGAGAGGCCGCGCCGCCGCGCAACTGCACCACGGCCGCCACATGGTTGCCCCAGGTCGCGTCCGGCACGCCGGCCACCAGGGCGTCGTACACGTCCGGGTGCGCCTTGAGAGCCTGCTCGACCTCCTCCGGATACACCTTCTCGCCACCGGTGTTGATGCACTGCGAACCCCGGCCCAGGACGACGACCACGCCGTCCTCGTCGACCGTGGCCATGTCGCCGAGCAGCACCCAGCGCTCGCCGTCCTTCTCGAAGAACGTCTCGGCCGTCTTCGCCGGGTCGTTGTAGTAGCCCAGCGGCACGTGACCGCGCTGCGCGACCCGGCCCACCTCACCGGCCGCGACCGGCTCGTGGGTCACCGGATCGACCACCTGCGTACGGGAGTTGACGCGGACGCGGAAGCCGCGCTCGGGGCCGGAGTCGTCCGTCGCCGTACCGTTGAAGCCGGACTCCGATGAGCCGAAGTTGTTCAGCAGCAGCGCGCCCGGCAGCAGCGCCCGGAACTGGCGGCGGACCGTGTCCGACATGATCGCCCCGGAGGAGGAGACGCTGAAGACCGACGAGCAGTCGGTGCCCTTCATCGGCCCCTCCAGCGCGTCGATCAGCGGCCGCAGCATGGCGTCGCCCACCAGGGAGATGCTGGTGACCTTCTCTTTCTCGATGGTCCGCAGCACCTCCTCGGGCACGAACTTGCGGTGGATGACCACGCGTTGCCCGAAGTGGAAGCCGATGAACGCGGTCAGCGTGGAGGTGCCGTGCATCAGCGGGGGAGTGGGGAAGAACGTGATCCCGGACCCGCCGGCCGCCACCCGTTCGGCGAGCTCCTCCGGCTTCTTCACCGGCTCACCGGTCGGCGCGCCCCCGCCCAACCCGGCGAAGAACAAGTCCTCCTGACGCCACATCACACCCTTGGGCAGCCCGGTCGTGCCTCCGGTGTAGATGATGAACTGGTCGTCCCCGGAGCGGTCCGGGAACCCGCGCTCGGGCGAGCCGCCCGCCTCGGCCTCCGTGAACGACACGGCGGAGACGCCCTCCGCTTCGCCGCCCACCCGGATCAGATGCCGCAGCGCCGGAGCCTGGGGCAGCGCCCCCGCCACCCGGCCGGAGAACTCCGCGTCGAAGACGAGCGCGACCAGGTCCGCGTCCCGATAGAGGTAAACCAACTCCTCTGCCACATATCGGTAATTGACGTTGACGGGCACGATCCGTGCCTTCAGGCAGCCGAGCACCGTCTGGAGGTACTCGACGCCGTTGTACAGGTGCAGCCCGACGTGTTCGCCCGGGCGGATACCGCTGTCGAGGAGGTGATGCCCGATGCGGTTGGCCGCCGCGTCCAGCTCCGCGTACGTCAGCCGGCGCTCCGCCCCGGTACCCGGGTGGTCCGCGTGGACGAGGGCCTCGCGGTCCGGCACCACGTCGACCACCGACTCGAACAGGTCGGCAAGGTTGTACTCCACCGTTCCTCCTGACCCAGGACGGCCTGGCGCTCGGACGTTCTGTGACGGTTCGCCGGTCATCAGAGCAAAGGGCGCGGCAAGTGGGAAGGGTCCGCGCCA
Source organism: Streptomyces sp. NPDC002328 (assembly GCF_042890065.1). NCBI lineage: Bacteria > Bacillati > Actinomycetota > Actinomycetes > Kitasatosporales > Streptomycetaceae > Streptomyces > Streptomyces sp. NPDC002328. The sequence goes on from NZ_JBIARQ010000032.1 coordinate 53,481, forward strand.
AGAAATCTGACTACCTGTCAGAAAACCCTTGAAGTGCCTCCCCGCCTCCTGCAACCTGTTCTCGTTCTGTCAGAGGGGAGATGGCGATGGGCGGGACCGAACACCTCACCGTGCAGCGCGAGGGCGCGACACTGGTGCTCACGCTCAACCGGCCCGAAGCGAAGAACGCGCTGTCGCTGCCGATGCTCGTCGGCCTGTACGACGGCTGGATCGAGGCCGACGAGGACGACGCGGTCCGCTCCGTCGTCCTGACCGGCGCGGGCGGCGCGTTCTGCGCCGGCATGGACCTCAAGGCACTGGCCGGCAAGGGCATGGAAGGACAGCAGTACCGCGCCCGGCTGGACGCGGACCCCGACCTGCACTGGAAGGCGATGCTGCGCCACCACCGCCCCCGCAAGCCGGTGATCGCCGCCGTCGAGGGCTACTGCGTCGCCGGCGGCACCGAGATCCTCCAGGGCACCGACATCCGCGTCGCCGGCGAGTCCGCCACCTTCGGCCTCTTCGAGGTCAAACGCGGCCTCTTCCCGATCGGCGGCTCCACCGTGCGCCTCCAGCGCCAGATCCCGCGCACCCACGCCCTGGAGATGCTCCTCACCGGACGCCCGTACAGCGCGACGGAAGCCGCCGCCGTCGGACTCGTCGGCCATGTCGTCCCCGACGGCTCCGCCCTGGACAAGGCGCTCGAGATCGCCGAACGCGTCAACGCCTGCGGCCCGCTCGCCGTCGAAGCGGTCAAGGCGTCGGTGTACGACACCGCCGAGATGACCGAGACCGACGGCCTCGCCGCCGAACTCGCCCGCGGCTGGCCCGTCTTCGACACCGCCGACGCCAAGGAGGGCGCCCGCGCCTTCGCCGAGAAACGCCCGCCCGTCTACCGGCGCGCGTGACGGCGCCGGTCCTCGAAGGAGGCAAGCCCCGATGCCCGAAGTCCTCAAAGCGCCCCTCGTCGTCGAGTTCCCCTTCACCCGCTCCCTCGGCCCCGTCCAGAGCGCCTTCCTCACCGGCCTGCGCGAACGCGTCGTCCTCGGCGTCCGCACCGGCGACGACCGGGTGCTCGTCCCGCCCGTCGAGTACGACCCCGTCACCGCCGAGGAGATCCGCGACCTCGTGGAAGTCGCCCCGACCGGCACCGTCACCACCTGGGCCTGGAACCACGCCCCCCGGCGCGGCCAGCCCCTCGACACCCCCTTCGCCTGGGTCCTCGTCCGGCTCGACGGCGCCGACACCGCCCTGCTGCACGCCCTCGACGCCCCCGGCCCCGACGCCGTCCGCACCGGCATGCGTGTCCGCGTCCGCTGGGCCGAGGAGCGCACCGGAGCCATCACCGACATCGCCTGTTTCGAGCCGTACGACGGCGAACCCGCCGAACCCGGCGGCCACACCGGCGAGTTCGAGGACCGGGTGACCGGCATCGTCGCCCACGCCCGCCTCGACTACACCTACTCCCCGGGCCGCGCCCAGTCCGCCTACATCGCCGCGCTCTCCGAGCGCCGCACCGTCGGCGAACGCTGCCCGTCCTGCCGCAAGGTGTACGTCCCGCCCCGCGGCGCGTGCCCCGCGTGCGGTGTCCCCACCGCGGAACAGGTCGAGGTCGGCCCCCGCGGCACCGTCACCACCTTCTGCATCGTCAACATCAAGGCGAAGAACCTGGACATCGAAGTCCCCTACGTCTACGCCCACATCGCCCTCGACGGCGCGGACCTCGCCCTGCACGGACGCATCGGCGGCATCCCCTACGACCAGGTGCGCATGGGCCTGCGCGTCGAACCCGTGTGGACGGACGACGCCCGCTACCCCGACCACTACCGGCCCACCGGCGAGCCCGACGCGGACTACGACGCCTACAAGGAGCTCCTGTGACCCCAGAGCCCGTCCGTGACATCGCCGTCGTCGCCTTCGCGCAGACCGACGTCCTGCGCTCCACCGACGAGCTCTCCGAGGTCGAGATGCTCATGCCGGTCCTGCACCAGGTCCTGGAGCGCACCGGCCTGAAGACCGCCGACATCGACTTCACCTGCTCCGGCTCCAGCGACTACCTCGCCGGCCGCGCCTTCTCCTTCACCCTCGCCCTCGACGGCGTCGGCGCCTGGCCGCCGATCTCCGAGTCCCACGTCGAGATGGACGGCGCGTGGGCCCTGTACGAGGCCTGGACCAAACTCCTCACCGGCGACGCCGACACCGCGCTCGTCTACTCCTACGGCAAGTCCTCGCCCGGCTCGCTGCGCGACGTCCTCACCCGCCAGCTCGACCCGTACTACGTGGCCCCCCTGTGGCCCGATTCCGTCGCCCTCGCCGCCCTCCAGGCCCAGGCCCTGATCGACGCCGGCGACACCGACGAACCGGCCCTCGCCGCGATCGGCGCCCGCAGCCGACGCGCCGCCACCCTCAACCGCCATGCCCAGCTGAGGGGTTCGGCCCCCCGGGGCGACTACGCCGTACGGCCCCTGCGCACCGGAGACTGCCCGCCCGTCGGCGACGGAGCCGCCGCCGTCATCCTCGCGGCCGGGGACCGCGCCCGTGAACTGTGCTCCCGGCCCGCCTGGATCCGCGGCCTCGACCACCGCACCGAGGCGCACTCCCTGGGCGTCCGCGACCTCACCGACTCGCCCTCCGCCCGCCTCGCCGCCGAACGCGCCGGTGCCTTCGAACGCCCCGTCGACACAGCCGAGTTGCACGCGCCGTTCACCTCCCAGGAGGTCGTCCTGCGCAAGGCGCTGCGCCTCGACGACAGCGTGCGCGTCAACCTCTCCGGCGGCGCGCCGGCCGCCAACCCCATGATGGCCGCCGGACTCGTCCGCATCGGCGAGGCCGCCGCCCGCATCCACCGGGGCGAGTCCGACCGCGCCCTCGCCCACGCCACCTCCGGCCCGTGCCTCCAGCAGAACCTGGTCGCCGTACTCGAAGGGGATCCGCGATGAGCAAGGAACCCGTGGCCGTCGTCGGCATCGGCCAGACCAAGCACGTCGCCGCACGCCGGGACGTGTCGATCGCCGGACTGGTGCGCGAGGCGGCCCGACGCGCCCTCGACGACGCGGAGTTGACCTGGGCCGACGTCGACGCCGTCGTCATCGGCAAGGCGCCCGACTTCTTCGAGGGCGTCATGATGCCCGAGCTGTACCTCGCCGACGCCCTCGGCGCCGTCGGCAAACCCATGCTGCGCGTCCACACCGCCGGCTCGGTCGGCGGATCCACCGCGCTGGTCGCCGCGAACCTCGTCGCCTCCCGCGTCCACGGCACCGTCCTCACCCTCGCCTTCGAAAAGCAGTCCGAGTCCAACGCCATGTGGGGCCTGTCCCTGCCGATCCCCTTCCAGCAGCCGCTGCTCGCCGGCGCGGGCGGCTTCTTCGCCCCGCACGTGCGCGCGTACATGCGGCGCAGCGGCGCGCCCGACGGCATCGGCTCCCTCGTCGCCTACAAGGACCGCCGCAACGCCCTCAAGAACCCCTACGCCCACCTCCACGAGCACGACATCACCCTGGAGAAGGTGCAGGCCTCGCCCATGCTGTGGGACCCCATCCGCTACTCGGAGACCTGCCCGTCGTCCGACGGGGCCTGCGCCATGATCCTCACCGACCGTGCCGGGGCCGCCCGTTCACCGCGCCCGCCCGCTTGGATGCTCGGCGGCGCGATGCGCAGCGAACCGACCCTCTTCGCCGACAAGGACTTCGTCTCCCCGCGCGCCGGCCGGGACTGCGCCGCCGACGTCTACCGGCAGGCCGGCGTCAGCGACCCGCGCCGGGACATCGACGCCGCGGAGATCTACGTGCCGTTCTCCTGGTACGAGCCCATGTGGCTGGAAAACCTCGGCTTCGCCGACGAGGGCGAGGGCTGGAAGCTCACCGAGGCCGGGGTCACCGAACTCGACGGCGACCTGCCCGTCAACATGTCCGGCGGGGTCCTCTCCACCAACCCCATCGGCGCGTCCGGCATGATCCGCTTCGCCGAGGCGGCCCTCCAAGTGCGCGGCCAGGCAGGGGAACACCAGGTGGACAGGGCCGAGAAGGTCCTCGGCCACGCCTACGGCGGCGGCTCCCAGTTCTTCTCCATGTGGCTCGTGGGAGCGCGGCCACCCGAGTCCTGAAAGGTCCCCCTCACGTGCTCTGTCGGGGTACGTGACCGATCGCTAGGCTGGCCGCGGACGACGAACCGGGAGGAGCACGGACGTGGCCGAGAGCACCATCCAGCAGCAGCCGTTCGCGGGCTGGGACAAGCCGGAGCTGGACCTCAGCAAGGCGGATTGGCAGTCCAGCAGCCGGGGCCTGGGGGATGTCCAGATCGCCTTCGTCGAGGGATTCATCGCGATGCGCAACAGCGGCAGCCCCCAGAGCCCTTCCCTGATTTTCACCCCCGCCGAGTGGGGCGCGTTCGTGTCGGGGGCCCGCGAAGGGGAGTTCGACCTGACCTGAGACCCGTGAACCCGCCGCGTCGGGCCGAACCGGCGGAGTTCCCCCTCGATTTCCGGACACGCGACCTCTGGGACCCGGCCTGCGCCGCGGCCTGAGCCAGGCTGAGCCCAGCAGGACGAAGGTCGTATCCCGGAGGTGAGGACCATGAGCACCCTGCCGGTCGCCGTGGCGGTCGACGGTTCCGACGACAGCCGGCGCGCCCTCGACTGGGCCCTCGACGCCGCCCGCCGACGCGGGGCCCCGCTGCGTGTCGCGCACGTACGCCAGTACGCCGTCTGGACCCCGCCCGGCGGGACGGTCGTCGCACCCCCGCCGCCGGACGAGGACCCGGTGCTCGCCGACGCCCGCGCACACCTGGAAGGCGGCCCCGCCCTCCCCGGCGCCGCCGAGTACGTCGGCCTGGACGGCGCGCCGGGCGCACTCCTGCCGGAACTGGGCGCCGAGGCCGAGCTGCTGGTGCTCGGCTCCCGGGGCCGGGGCGGCTTCGTCGGCCTGCTGCTCGGCTCCAACAGCCTGACCGCCGCCCGCGACGCCGAATGCCCCGTCGTGATCGTGCCCCGGCCCGGCCGCGAGGCCGACGGCCCGCAGGCCGGCGGCCCGGAGCAGGGACCCGGCCCCCGCGTGGTCGTGGGCCTCAACGTGGACAGCCCCGACGACGCCACCCTCGGCTTCGCCTTCGCCGAGGCCGCCCTGCGCGACGCCCGCCTTCAGGTGGTCGCCGCCTACCCCTGGCCCGTCCAGACCTGGGCCGCCCCCGGCGAACTGCTGCCGCCGCCCGTCGACCAGCACGCCGTCGCCCACGAGACCCGCACCCTCGCCGAGGGCTTCCTCTCCGCTCACCGCGACCGCCACCCCGGAGTCCGGGCCGACGTCCGCCCGTCGCCCGGCGACGCGGCCGGCCATCTCGTCGCGGCCTCGAAGGACGCCGACCTGCTCGTCGTCGGTCGCCACCGCCGCCGTCTCCTGGCCCCCGCCCGCATGCTGGGCTCGGTCACCCACGCGGTGCTCCTGCACGCGGCGAGCCCGGTGGCGGTGGTCCCGCCGAGCCCGGCCGAGGAATGAGCGGGCTGATCGGAGACCCTGGACACCCCTAATGGAAGACCTCAGGTCTATCATTAGGCCCATGCTGCACGCGTCCCCCGCCGACACCCGCCTGGCCCTGGACCTGGCGCTCACCGTCCGGCACGACGGACACGGCGGGGTCGCCGACGACCTCGCCGACCCGGCCGGCCTCACCGCCTGGATCCACGCCCACGCCGACGACCTTCCGGATGCCACCGGCCACGCCGCCGACGACACCGCCCTCACCGCCGTCCGTGACCTGCGCGCCGCCGTCCGCGCCCTGTTCGCCCACGCCGTACGCCCCGGTGAGCCGAGCCCCGCCGACGCCGCCCGTCTGCTGCCCGTGCCCGAGGCACTCGACCGCCTCAACGCCGCCGCCGCCCGCACCCCCACCGTCCCCGTCCTGCGCTGGACGCGGAACGCCGACCCCGAGCTGGACCGCCGGCCCGTACTTGAGGCGGGCGACCTCACCGCCGTCCTCGCCCAGGCCGCGATCGCCTTCCTCACCGGCCCCGACCGCCACCGCCTCCGCGCCTGCCACGCCCCCCGCTGCGTCCGCTACTTCCTCAAGGACCACCCCCGCCAGGAATGGTGCAAACCGTCCTGCGGCAACAGAGCAAGAGTCGCCCGCCACCACGAACGCCACAAACACCCGGCCACCTGACACAAACGGCAACTGCCACCCCCCTCAGGGGGCGCGGGGCTGTATCGATATGCGGCTCCGCCGCGCGGGCGCGACCAGCCCCCACCGGACCCGCACCCGACAACGAGCCGCATCTCCCCGCGCCACCGCCGGACGGCACCCCGTACCATTGCGGCATGTCGTTCCTCCGCCGCCGCAGCGCCACCCCCGCCGGGCCCGATTTCGACGTCCTGGCCATGGATCCGGGCGACTGGCCCGGCAATCTCGGCGCCGGCCTGCTGCCCGCGCCCGACGGCACCTGCCAGGGCGTCTTCCTGCGCTACGACCTCTTCGGCGGGCGCGGCCCGGCGATGATCATCGGCAATCTCCCCGAGGGCTCACCGGCCCGCGACGTGGAAGAGGGCGAGGTGCCCTTCGAGGTCGCCCAGCTGCTGCTCGCGCTGGAGAACGACGAGGAGGTGACCGTCGTCGGCACCGAGGACATGCCGGTGATGCAGGGCGACAACCTGCTGATCGTGCGCCGCCTCAAGCTCTCCGAGAGCCGTATCTCCTGTGTGCAGTTCGACCGCAGCGACAACGTCCTCGTCACCATCGCCGCCTGGGACCGCCCCATCACGGACGACCTGTACGCCCTGCTGAAGCCGCTCCCGGCGGAGCTTTTCCAGCAGGGCTGAGGGCCAGGACCGGGCGAGGCTACTCTCGGAACACGCCCTAGAAGGCCGATGAAGATCTTGGTGAGGGGCTGTCCGGCCGTGAGGCCGGACAGCCCCTGCGGTCATGCACCGGCCGGTGCGATGTGCCAGGTG
>NZ_JBIARQ010000033.1:0-60367 GCF_042890065.1 Streptomyces sp. NPDC002328
CCAGCCCGAACCCGGTCCCGAACTCGAACCCGGTCCCGAGCCCGCCGAGCCCCAGCCCCAGCCCGCGCCCCCCCCCCCCCCCCCCCCCCCCCCCCCCCCCCCCCCCCCCCCCGCCCCCACCTCACCGGACCCCCATCACTCCATGGCCCTCACCGCAACCACTGATCACTTATGCCGTTCATCCCGTTCATCCCGTTCGAGGAGCCCCCCGTGCCCCGTTTCCGCAGATCCCGCATCGCCCTGATCGCGACCGTCGTCGCCACTACCGCCGTCACCGCCGCGTGCACCAAGCGCACCGACTCCACCGGCTCGGACGACTCCGGCGCTTCTTCCGGTCGGAAGCTGTCCGTGATCGTCGTGTCCGGCCCGCTGAGCGATCCGTTCTTCGGCGCCATGAAGACCGGCGCCGACAACGCCGGCAAGGAGCTGAACGTCTCCACCGAGTACCTCAGCCCGACCTCGACCGACGCCTCCGGCCCGACTCTCGCCAGGCTGATGCAGGCGGCCGTGGCGAAGAAGCCGGACGCGATCGTCGTCGGCAACTTCTTCCCCGAGGCCCAGAACTCGGAGGTCAAGGCCGCGGTCAAGGCCGGCATACCCGTGGTCGTCATCAACTCCGGCCAGTCGGACTGGGATCGGCTCGGCGCCCTCGCCTTCGTCGGCATCGAGCCGGCGGTGGCCGGCACCAGGTCGGGCGAGCAGTCGGCCGAGCTCGGCGTGAAGAAGGGGCTGTGCGTCAACACGGTCCCGGGCAACCCGGCCCTGGAGCAGCTGTGCCAGGGCTACACCGACACGCTCAAGAAGAGCGGCGGCACGGCGAGTTCGCTGCGCATCCCGTACAAGGACGCGACCAACCCGACGAAGGTCACCCAGGCCATCGCGGGCGCGCTCAAGGCGGACAAGAGCATCGACGGCGTGTTCACGACGGGCTCCATCGTCGCCGAGTGCGCGCTGACCGCGGCGAACGACATCGGACGCAAGCTGATCATCGGCAGCGGCGACCCGTCCACCAAGGTCCTCCAGGACATCGAGGCGGGCAAGATCCAGTACGCCATGGACCAGCAGCCCTACCTCCAGACGTACTACGGCGTCCTGATCGCCAAGCAGTACGTGCAGTACCGGATCTCCCCCTCCGGCAACGTGCTCACCGGTCCGCTGGTCATCGACAAGGACAGCGCGGCCGCCGTACTGAAGATCAACGAGACGTACAAGGGCATCCGCGGTGCCGCCTGAGACGCCGCAACAGCAGACTTCCAGTTTCAGGAGAGCGCACTCATGACCATCGACCAAGCGGCCGCAGCACCCGCCGTGCCGAACGAGCAGAGCGAACCCCCCGGCCCATCACTGATCGCACGCACGGCCCGGCGCCCTGAGTTCGGCGCGCTGATCGGCGCCGTCGCGGTGTACTTCTTCTTCCTCGTGACCGCGTCCGGCGCCGGCTTCACCAGCGTGGACGGCACCGCCAGCTGGCTGAACACCGCCGCCGAACTGGGCGTGGTCGCCACCCCGGTCGCGCTGCTCCTCATCGCCGGGGAGTTCGACCTGTCGATCGGCTCGGTCGTCGGCGCGACGTCGGTGATCGTGGCCATCGGCAGCGGGACGTACACCATGCCCCAATGGGCGTCGATCCCTCTCGCGATCGGCTTCGGCCTCCTCGTGGGACTGGTCAACGGCCTCGTCGCCACCCGCACCAAGCTGCCTTCCTTCATCGTCACCCTGGGAAGTTCCCTGGTCGTGGGCGGTGGCGCGCTGGGCCTCAGCCGCGCGCTGTCGGGGAGTACGGCCGTGACGTTGGCACCGGAGCCCGGCGTGCAGGCGGTGTTCGGCTCCGAAGCGGGGCAGTTCCAGGTCTCCATCGCGTGGTGGCTGGCGATCACCGTCGTCGCGTGGTGGGTGCTGACCCGTACCCGTACCGGCAGCTGGATCTATGCCACCGGCGGGGCCCCCGAAGTGGCCCGGGACGCCGGCGTGCCGACCGCCCGGGTCAAGGTCGGACTCTTCATGGCCACCTCCGCCGGTGCCGCGCTTGTCGGCGTCCTGCAGACGATCGCCTACAGCGGGGGCGACGTCACCCGCGGCTCCAGCTTCATCTTCGACGGCGTGATCGCCGCCGTGATCGGCGGAGTGCTCCTGCAAGGCGGCTACGGCTCCACCCTCGGCGTCATGCTGGGCACGGCGACCTACGGCATCGTCAGCCTCGGCATCTTCTACACCGGCTGGAACACCGACTACGCCCAGCTCTTCCTCGGCGGCCTGCTGCTGGTCGCGGTGATGGCGAACAACTACTTCCGCAAGCTCGCACTGAGCGGCAGGTGACCCTCATGACGACCACCACGACCGACCATCCCCTCATCGAACTCCAGGGCGTCACCCAGCGGTTCACCGGCGTGACCGCCGTCGCCGATGTCTCGCTCACCGTCCGCCCCGGCCAGGTGCTCTGTCTGCTCGGCCACAACGGCGCCGGCAAGTCCACCCTCATCAAGATCCTCTCCGGGGTGTACACGCCGACCGAGGGCACCCTGTCCATCGACGGTGAACCCGTGGCCCTCGGCGGCCCGCGCGACGCGCTGGACCGCGGCATCGCCACCGTCCACCAGGGCGCGGGCACAGTCCCGCTGATGAGCGTGGCCCGCAACTTCTTCCTCGGCGCCGAACCCACCAAGGGCCGCGGCCCGTTCCGCCGCTTCGACGCCGCGACGGCGGGCCGGATCGCGCTGCAGGAGATCCAGCAGCTGGGCATCCGCCGCATCCGCGACGCCGACCAGTTGGTGGGCACCATGTCCGGCGGTGAGCGCCAGGCCCTCGTCATCGCCCGCGCCCTGCACTTCGGCGCCCGGGTGCTGATCCTGGACGAACCGACCTCGGCACTCGGCGTCCGCGAGGCCGAGATCGTCCTGCAGGCCGTCGAGACGGCACGGGACCGCGGCGTCGGCGTCGTTCTGATCACCCACCAGGCCCACCACGCCCTGCGGGTCGGCGACCACTTCGCCGTCCTCGCCCACGGCCGGCTCGTCGCCTCGTTCGCGCGGGGCGAGATGGAGGCGGCCGAGGTCATCGACCTGATGGCGGGCGGCACGGTGATGGAGGAACTGGAGCGCAGGCAGGCATGAGCACCACGCACGACGCGCCTGCGGCGAAGGCCGCCGGATACACCGCGCCCCGGTTCGCGGGTGTCCGGGAGGCTTTCGAGAGCAACCTGCGCAACGGTGACGACTTCGGCGCCTCGGTCGCCGTCTACCACCATGGCCGACTGGTCGTGGACCTTCGGGGCGGCGCCCGGGACGTCAGCGGGGCGCCGTACCCGGAGGACGCCCTGCACGTCGGGTACTCCACGACCAAGGGTGTGATGGGCCTGGTGCTCGCGAGCCTGGTCGACACGGGCGAGGTGGATCTCGACGCCCCGGTGTCGGCCTACTGGCCGGACTTCGGCGCGGTCGGCAAGGACGGCGTCCTGGTCCGTGAACTCGCTTCACACCAAGCCGGATTGCCGGCCTTCGACGAGCCGGTGACCGAGGCCGACCTCGCCGACTGGGACGGCTGCGTGCGGCGCCTGGCCCACCAGGCGCCGGCGTGGCGTCCTGGTAGCCGGCACGGCTACCACGCCCTGACCCTCGGCTATCTGGTCGGCGAGGTCGTACGACGCGCGGGCGGCAAGACCGTGGGCACCCTGCTCCGTGAGCGGTTCGCCCAGAACGGAGACCTCCAGGCGTGGATCGGTCTGCCCACCGAGCACCATCACCGCGTCGTCCGGTACCAGGACGCCTTTCCCACTCCGGGAATCGGCGCCGTCGTGGCCACGGCCGCCGAAACGCCGGACACGCTGACCCACGCCACCTTCAACAATCCCGTCGTCACGGCCGATCTCTTCAACGACCCCGCGCTGTGGCGGCCGGAGATCCCCGCCGCCAACGGCGTCTTCGACGCCAGGTCACTGGCCCGGCTCTACTCCACCGTGGTCGACGGTCCCCTGCGTGTCGTCTCCTCCACCTCCGTCGACCGGGTCCGCCGCCAGCAGGTCCACGGCCCCGACGAGGTCCTGGTGGACCAACCGACCCGCTTCGGCGCCGTCTTCGGCCTGTCGTCCCCACGCCAGCCGATGCTCGGTCCCGGCTCGTTCGGCCACGACGGCCTCGGCGGACATCTGGCCTTCGCCCACCCGGAATCCGGAATCGCGTTCGCCTTCCTCACCAACCGGGCCATCCCCGACCCCACGCCCCACACCCGGCTGTGGCGCCTGCTCTCGGCAGTGGCCGCGGGGCTGTGACGCGTGTGCTCCGCCGCGGATCAGGTCGCCGCCGCCGGGCCAGGCGGCAGGTGGACCGTCATGATCAGGTGGCAGGTCTCGGTGCCCGCCCCGCGGTAGGTGTGCGGGGCATCGCCGTCGAACGTCGCGGTCTGGCCGGCTTCGACGGTGTGCTCGCTGCCGTCGACGACCAGGGTCAACTGGCCGGAGGTGACACTGACGGTCTCCACGACCCCGGCCTGGTGGGGGTGGCTGGGGTAGTCCTCGCCCGGTTCCAGCCGCCAGCGCCAGACCTCCACCGGAGCCGGCCCCGAGGTCGTCAGCATGAGCCGGGCCTCACCGCCCCGCTCGCCCGTCCACAAGGGTGCCACGGCATCGGCCGCCACGACCCGCACACGCCCTTGGGGCGAGCCCTGCATCAGGGCGGAGACCGAGATGCCCAGGGTGTCGGCCAGCCGGACCAGCGTGGCCAGGTTGGGGTTGCCCTGGGCCTTCTCCAGTCCCACGAGGGCGCCCTTGCTGACCTGGGCACGACGACTCAGTTCGTCCAACGACAGGCCCGCACGCATACGCGCCGCCCGGACATTGTGCGCGACCGTGCGCAACGCTGCGGCCGTCTCCGCCACCTGATCCCCTTCCCTACCACTGCACATTCCAATGCACCGTACGGTCGATCGGTTGTGATGCTCGGTCGCTTGGTTGTACGGTGTGGTCGTTCCACTGAATGGTAAGGGATTGTGCTGTGCTCGCTCTGTTGCTGGCCCTGGGCAGCTCATTCGCGTACGGATGCGCCGACTTCCTCGGCGGCCTCGGCGCCCGAAAAGCCCACGTGCTGCGCACGGTGATGGTCGCCGCCCCGGCCAGTCTGGCGGTCGAGCTGCTGCTGTGGCCGCTGCTCGGCGCCTCCTTCAGCCCTGGAGCCCTGGGCTGGGGTGCCGCCTCGGGCGTCGCCTCGGCCGCCGCGTTCGCCCTGCTGTACCGGACCCTGGCGATCGGCCCGATGAACGTGCTGTCACCCGTGACCGCGCTGGTCTCCGCGGCGCTCCCCGTCGGCGTCGGCCTGATGCAGGGCGAGCACCTGGCAGCCACTGGGCTGGTGGGTCTGCCGCTCGCGCTGGTCGCGGTGGTGCTGGTCAGCGCCGGACACGGTGCGGGCTCGACGCGCCCCTCCCGTACGGCGCTGCTGCTGGCCTTCGGGGCGGGCACCGCCATCGCCCTGCAACTGGTCTTCCTGCACCAGGCGCCGTCCGACAGCGGGGTGGCCCCGCTGATCGTGGGTCGGGCCGTCGCCTCGGCCGTCACCTTGTCCGCAGCCGGGCTGGTGCACCGCAGGCTTGGCCCCGATCGGCCCGCGTACGCGCTCTCGGCGGCCGCCGGCGTGCTGGACTCCGTGGCGAACCTGCTGTTCCTGCTCGCCGCCCGCAGCGGGGACCTCACCGTCGTCGCCGTCATCACCGCCCTCTACCCGGCCGGCACCGTCCTGCTGGCCCGCGGGGTACTCGCCGAGCGCATACACCGCGCCCAGCTCGCCGGCCTCGGCACCGCCGCCGTCGCCGTCAGCCTCCTCGCTCTGACCTGAGCAGACCCGCAAGATCTAGGAGATGAGCATGCTGATCCACCCCTGGGACGCCGGCCTCGACGAGGCCGAGTGGCAGACCTGGATCGCCGACGGCCACGACTTCGGGCAGCTCAGCGTGAACGGCCTGCCAGGCCGCCCGCCCATGGTCGTCCCCACCCACTTCACCTGCGACGGGACCTACCTCCTGATCCACCTCGCCAAGCCCAACCCGGTCTGGAAGGCGATCGAGCAGGACCCCGGCGTCGTCTTCACCGTCATCGGCGACTACGCCTTCATCCCCGGCCCCTGGCGTGCCAAGCCCGGCGCCCCGCCCACCGATGGCGTCCCCACCAGCTATTACGCGGCCGTCCAGTTCACCTGCCGCGCCGAGATCGTCGACGGCCCCGAGGCCAAGGCCGAGCTGCTGCGCCGCCAGCTCGCGCACTTCCAGCCCGACGGTGACCACGCACCCGTAGCGGTCGACGAGCCGCCGTACGGCCGGATGCTCTCCGGCATCCGCGGGCTGCGCCTCGAAGTCACCGACGTACGGGCCAAGTTCAAGTACGACGACCACAGGCCCGTCGAACACCGCAGCACGGTCGCCGAGCGCCTCACCGAGCGCGGACAAGGGCTGGACGTGCCCACCGCACGTCAGCAGCTGCGCCGCCTCGACAGCATCGGTCCCTGGAAGTCCTGACCACCTCCGCCCGCAGGAAACGGAAACGCCGCCCATGCCCGCATTCCGCATCGCCCCCGCCGTCGCCGCAGCCTTCCCCGACACCCTGATCGCCCTGGTCACCGCCACCGGCCTGCGCGGCCGAGAGTCCTGGCCACACACCGCCGTGGCCGTGGAGGAACTGGAGCAACAACTCGCCGACGGCACGTGGCATCCCGCAGACGAGGCCGACCCGCGCATCGAGGCGTGGCACACCGCCTACCGTTCCTTCGGCACCAACCCCCGCCGGATCCGCCCCAGCGTCGACGCGCTCGGACGGCGCCTCGCGAAGAAGGGGAGCCTGCCGCGCATCAACCCGGCCGTCGACTCCTACAACGCCGTCTCCGTCCGCCATGCCCTGCCTGCGGGCGCCTTCGACCTCGACCATGTCGCCGGCGACGTCGACATCCGCCACGCGGACGGCACCGAGTCCTTCACCCCGCTCGGCGAACCCGACACGGTCGAGAACCCCAAGCCCGGCGAGATCATCTACGCCGACACCACCGGGGTCCTGACCCGCCACTGGAACCACCGGGACGCCCACCGCACCCGCGTCACCGAGGACTCCACTCACATCGCGTTCGTCCTCGAGACCCTGCACGCCGACCGCGACGGCGACCTCCTCAAGGTCGCAGCGGACGAACTTCAGGGCCTGCTCGCCCCGCACGCCGAACAGACCGCCGTGCACTTCCTCAGCCCGACGCAGGCCCAGATCACCACCTGAGATCCGATAGGGCTCGGCCACCAGGAGCACAAACCGACCGCAGCGAATCGAGGTATCCCCATGCCGAATTCGAGCACTCGACCTGCCGGGCCGGACAAGCATGATCCGGCCATGCTCGCGTTCCGGCTCCAGGCGGTGCACTGCGGGAACCGGACTGACGCCGGCACGGGGGCGATCCGTACCCGATCGTCATGGCGAACTCCTTCCCCCTGCCCGAGGAGCCGTTCACCGGGGGCACCTATAGTCGCGCATCTTGTAGCCGGTGTTGAGGCAGTCGACGACGTTGCGGCCGAGCCGGTCGACAGCCGCGGCCACCAGACCGTCGTACGGACCCTTCTCATCGCGGAGCCAGGGGCACCAGGTGCGGCCGGGGCATCGGGTCGGTGGCGCCTGAGACCCCCCAGTCATCGGCCCAGCCGATGATGTGGCCCCCTACGGCGCCGGCCGCAGTGAGTACGTCCTCGCGTTGGCGCTCCGGGGACGACGTAGCGAGCTTCATCCGCGACAGCCGCCGTACGCCGAGCAGGCACTTGCCACATCCGTCGTAGGGGCGTTCGATCATGTTCAGGTCCGCCGCGCAAGGCTTCTCCGTTTCGAACGCGCCAGGTACGGAGATCTGGCGGCCGCGCCCAGGACGATCTCGCTCAGCCCAGGAAGCTCAACCGCACCTTCCGCTCCGGGTTGTCCTTGTTCGTGTCCACCAGGCACACCGACTGCCATGTCCCCAGCTCCAGCCTCCCGTCCACGACCGGCAGCGTCGCATGGGGCGGGACGAAGGCCGGCAGGACGTGGTCGCGGCCGTGGCCCGGGCTGCCGTGGCGGTGCTGCCAGCGGTCGTCGGCGGGGAGGAGGGTGTGCAGCGCGGCGAGCAGGTCGACGTCGCTGCCCGCGCCCGTCTCGATGACCGCAATGCCGGCCGTGGCGTGCGGGACGAAGACGTTCAGGAGACCGTCGCGGCCGGCTGCCTCCTCCCGCAGGAATTCCTCGCAGTCACGGGTGAGGTCGACGACCCGCTCCCGTGAGCCGGAGGCGATGTGCAGAACTCGGGTGGTGAACGCATCTGACATGCTCCCATCCTCACCCATACGCCGGATTTCACACCTCACCGACCGCTCGGCACGTGGGACGGGAGTCCGATCCGCGAGACGCCGTTGACCATGGCCACGCCACCTGACTACGTTCGGCCGCATGTTGCGTTCAGCCCTGCTCACCACGCGCGGTCACATCGACCTGCTGCGGGTGGCCTCCGCCGCGTGTCGTCGCGGCTGCTGACGCCTTCTCACCCCACCTCCGCGGTCACCGCCCTCGCCTTCCGCTCCGGCTGAGCCGCCTGGACGTGCGCCCGTATGCCGGGTCCCGTCTCGGGTCTCGCGTCGGATCGACGGCCTGTCAGCGCGTCCGATCACACGCCCGGTCCCGGGTCGCGACGACCGTCCGGTCGCGTGTCGTATCGAGCGCCCGGTCACGCGTCGCGACGATCGCCCTGGTCACGCGTCGCGCCTGACGTACGGCCGTGCTTCCCGCGCGCGTCGGAATGGGACCGAGCCCGCCGTGACCCGGCGGTGCGGAGGTGTGTCCGCCCGTCCCCCCACCGGTCGCCCCCTCCCCCTGTGGAGCCCCCCATGAGCATCAGTCATGCCCCGCCCGAGTCCTCCGGGCCAGGCATCTCCCCCACATCCCCCTCGTCATCGGCCACGGTGACGGACAAGGCCTCTCCCCCACAGGCCTCCCCCGCTCTCGAACCCCTCCTCCCACGCTCCACCCGCCGCACCCGCGTCCCCCGCTGGCTGCGTCGCACCACCGGGCCGCTCGCCCTTCTCGTGCTGTGGCAGATCCTCAGCAGCACCGGCGCGTTGACGCCGGACGTGCTCGCCTCGCCCGGCCGTATCGCCCAGGTCGCCCGGGAACTGATCGCCGACGGCTCGCTGGCCTCCGCCATGGGCACCTCCCTCCAGCGCGTGGCCGCCGGGCTCGCGCTCGGCACGGTCGTCGGCACCGGACTCGCCCTGCTCTCCGGGCTGTTCAGGACCGGCGAGGACCTGGTCGACGCGCCGGTGCAGATGCTGCGGACGGTGCCGTTCGTCGGTCTCATCCCGCTGTTCATCATCTGGTTCGGCATCGGAGAGGCCCCGAAGGTCGCCATCATCACGCTCGGCGTGACCTTCCCCCTCTATCTGAACGTGTACGCCGGCATCCGTGGCGTGGACGCCCAGTTGATCGAGGCCGGGGAGTCCCTGGGACTCTCGCGCTGGGGCCTCGTACGGCATGTCGTGCTGCCGGCCGCGCTGCCCGGCGCGATGACCGGCCTGCGCTACTCGCTCGGCATCGCCTGGCTCGCCCTGGTCTTCGCCGAGCAGGTCAACGCCGACTCCGGCATCGGATTCCTCATGGTGCAGGCACGGGACTTCCTGCGGACCGACGTGATCGTGGTCTGCCTCATCGTCTACGCCTTCCTCGGCCTGCTCGCCGACTTCGTCGTCCGTTCCCTCGAAAGGCTGCTGCTGCAATGGCGACCGACGTTCACCGGCCGGTGACCCCCACCTCGGCCGTGCGGGTCGAGGGGCTGACCCGCTCCTTCGACGGCCGCGCCGTCATCGACGACCTTCAACTCGACATCCGGCCGGGTGAGTTCGTGGCCCTGCTCGGCCGCAGCGGTTGCGGCAAGTCCACGCTGCTGCGCATCCTCGCCGGGCTCGACCGCGACATCGAGGGCACCGTGCTGGTGCCGCGCCGCAAGGCGGTCGCCTTCCAGTCGCCGCGGCTCATGCCGTGGAAGAAGGTGTGGCGCAACGTGCTCCTCGGTCTGCCGGGGCGGCCCGAACGCCCGGTCGCCGAGAAGGCGTTGGAGGAGGTGGGGCTCGGCCACCGCTCCGACGCCTGGCCGAAGACCCTCTCCGGCGGCGAGGCCCAACGCGCCTCGCTGGCCCGGGCCTTGGTCCGCGAGCCCGATCTGCTGCTGCTCGACGAGCCGTTCGGCGCGCTCGACGCCCTCACCCGCATCAAGGCCCAGCGCCTGGTGGACGAGTTGTGGCGGCGGCGCGGCTGCGCGGTGCTGCTCGTCACGCACGACGTCGAGGAGGCGGTCCTGCTCGCCGACCGCGTCCTGGTGATGGACGACGGCGTCATCGCGCACGAGCAGCGCATCGACCTCGACCGCCCGCGCGACATCGCCGACCCCCGGTTCGCCGAGCTGCGCGCCGGACTGCTGCGGCAGCTCGGCGTCGACGCGACGGAGGCCGAAGCTGAAGCTGAAGCCGTGGCCGTGGCCGTGGCCGTGGCCGAAGGCAAAGCCGCCGCCTGAGCTCGACGAGCCGTATCTCCGGCTCCCCCTCCCCAATCCTCAATCCCCCATCCTCAATCCCCCCACGACTCACAACTTACGGCTCACGCCCCACGCCCCACGGAACGGATCCCCCCATGCGACGACGCCTCGCCCCCGGCGCTCTACTCCTCCCACTCGCCCTGGTCCTCACCGCCTGCGGCGGTGCCTCGTCCGCCAACACGGGCACCGGTGGTGGCACGGACGGCAAGGGCTCCGTCACCATCAACGTCGGAGACCAGAAGGGCGGTTCCGAGGCCATCCTGCGAGCCGCCGGCGAACTCGACGACCTCAACTACAAAATCAAGTGGTCCACCTTCACCTCCGGCCCGCCCCTCCTGGAGGCCGTCAACGCCAAGGCCGTCGACGTCGGCGGCGTCGGCAACACCCCGCCCGTGTTCGCGGCCGGCGCCGGCTCGAAGATCTCGGTCGTCGCGGCCTGGCACGGCACGTCCAAGGGCGACACCATCCTCGTCCCGAACGACTCGAAGCTCACCAAGACCGACCAGCTCAAGGGCAAGTCCATCGCCGTGGCGCAAGGCTCCTCCGCCCACTACCAACTGGTCGCGTCCCTCAAGGCGGCCGGGCTGAGCCTGAACGACGTCAAGGTCAAGTACCTCCAACCGGCCGACGCGCTCGCCGCGTTCACCTCCGGCAAGGTCGACGCGTGGGCGGTGTGGGACCCGTACACCTCCCAGGTGCTCCAGTCGAAGCAGGGCCGCCTGCTCACCACCGGCGACGGCATCACCAACGGGCTCACCTTCCAGGTCGCCGCGCCCACCGCGTTGAAGGACGCGAAGAAGGCCGCCGCCATCAAGGACTACTTGGACCGGCTGCGGCGCGCCACCGCCTGGGTGTACGACCACAAGGAGGAGTGGGCCAAGGTGTGGGCGAAGGACACCGGACTCCCGTACGAGGCGGCGCTCGCCTCGGTGAAGCGGACGAACGCCACCCGGATCGCGGTCGCCGTCGACCAGCCGCTCATCGCCTCCGAGCAGAAGATCGCCGACGCGTTCACCGAGCTGAAGCTCATTCCGCGCAAGGTCGACTTCGGCGAGTTCGTGGACCCGCGCTACAACGGCGACCTGCCCGCCTCGACGAGCACCCCGCGCGCGTCCTCGTAGCGCGCCGCCCGCGCACTGCCACACGGGCGAGCCGGCCGCCCGGCGTCGGGGAAGATCCACGTCCCCGACGCTGTTGGTAGAAACGTGAACGACATACGTGAGGTCGAGGTGGTCGTCATAGGCGCTGGTCAGGCCGGTCTGTCCAGCGCCTATCACCTGCGGCGCGCCGGTTTCGAACCGGAGCGCGACTTCGTGGTGCTCGACCACTCCCCCGGCCCGGGCGGCGCCTGGCAGTTCCGGTGGCCCTCACTGACGTACGGCAAGGTGCACGGGATGCACGCCCTGCCCGGCATGGAACTGACGGACGCGGACCCGGCGCGGCCCTCGTCCGAGGTGATCCGGGAGTACTTCGAGCGTTACGAGCGCACGTTCGACCTGCGGGTGCGCCGGCCGGTGGACGTACGGGCCGTTCGATCAGAGGTCAAGCGCGGGGAGAGCGGGCCCGAGCCGCGCGGCGGGCGGCTGCTCGTGGAGACCTCCGACGGTACGTGGTCCACGCGAGCCCTGATCAACGCCACCGGCACCTGGGACCGGCCGTTCTGGCCGCGCTACCCCGGCCAGGAGACCTTCCGCGGACGGCAGCTGCACACCGCGCACTACCCGGGGCCGGAGGCCTTCGCCGGACTGCGCGTGATCGTGGTGGGCGGGGGCGCGTCCGGCACGCAGCATCTGCTGGAGCTCGCCCCGTACGCGGCCGGCACCACCTGGGTGACCCGGCGCCCGCCCGTGTTCCGCGAGGGCCCCTTCGACGAGGACGCGGGCCGTGCGGCGGTCGCGCTCGTGGAGGAGCGCGTGCGGCAGGGGCTGCCCCTGAAGAGCGTCGTCTCCGTGACGGGTCTGCCGCTGAACGACGCGATCCGCGAAGGGCTGGCGGACGGAGTGCTCGACCGGCTGCCCATGTTCGACCGGATCACCCCGGACGGCGTGGAGTGGAACGACGGACGGCACGTGAACGCCGACGTCATCCTGTGGGCGACCGGGTTCCGGGCCGCCGTGGACCATCTCGCGCCGCTGCGGCTGCGCGAGCCGGGCGGCGGCATCCGCGTCGAGGGCACGCGTGCGGTCGCCGATCCCCGCGTCCACCTCGTCGGTTACGGCCCGTCGGCGAGCACGATAGGCGCCAATCGGGCCGGACGCGCCGCGGTACGGGACATCGCTCGGCTGCTCGCCGAGGGGGCGGGAGAGCAGGAGGCAGCCGCCGCCTGACATCCCCGCACGCTCTTCTGGCGCCGGGTGAAATCCGCGACGTTGCGCTGGTGTTCCTCGTAGCTCGCCGTGAAGCGCGTGTCGCCCGGCTTGACCGTGACGAAGTACAGCCAGTCGCCCGGCGTCGGACTGATCGCGGCCTGCATCGCCTTCTCTCCGGGACTGTCGATGGGCGTCGGAGGCAGGCCCATGCGCTGGAAGGAGTTGTAAGGGCTCTCGATGCGGGTGTCGGCCTCCGTGGTCTTCGCGGCGAAGCGGTTCAGGGCGTAGTGGATGGTGGAGTCCATCTGGAGCGGCATGCCGCGCTCCAGACGGTTGAAGACGACGCGGGCCACCTTGCCCATGTCGGCCTTGGTGGCGGCCTCGGCCTGGACGATGCTCGCGATGGTGACCGCCTGATAGACGTTCATGGCGTTGCGCTGCGCCCCGGCGGCGATCGGCGCTCCGTTGAACTTCCTGTTCGCCGTGTCGACCATCGACGTCAGAAGGGCCTGTGGGGTGGCCTCCTCGTCGAGCGGATAGGTCGCGGGGAAGAGATAGCCCTCCGGGTTGCCCTCGGCGTCGTTCGGCAGTTGCAGGTCGGCCGTCGGCAG
Source organism: Streptomyces sp. NPDC002328 (assembly GCF_042890065.1). NCBI lineage: Bacteria > Bacillati > Actinomycetota > Actinomycetes > Kitasatosporales > Streptomycetaceae > Streptomyces > Streptomyces sp. NPDC002328. The sequence goes on from NZ_JBIARQ010000033.1 coordinate 13,483, forward strand.
CGTCTTCCTGGTGGTGCCGGCGGGCAGGGCGAGGACCTTGTCGACGGCCTCGTAGATCTGGTTCGCGCGCCAGCCCTCCGGGATGACCAGCGAGGTCGGCCGCTTGGCCTCGTCGGGTCCGTCCGGGGTGAGCAGCGGTACCGCCACGGCCGTGCCGGCCACGACGGCTCCGGTCGCGATGAGGGCGAGACGGCCCCGGCAGGTCAGTCGCATCGTTCTCCGTGACGAAGTGTTCGTCTGCATGCGGGCACGGTAACCCGCACACCGTCACAAACCCGGCGCAACCTGCCATATCTTCATCTCGTCGGCTCCAGCCGGGCGTCCCGCCGTACCAGAGCCGCGTAGCGCCCGCCGCGCGCCAGCAACTCCTCGTGCGTGCCGCTTTCGGCCACTCGTCCGGCGTCGAGGACGACGATCTGGTCGGCGCCGCGAACCGTGGACAGCCGGTGGGCGATGGTGAGCGTGGTGCGGTCGGCGGAGAGCGCATCGATGGCCTCCTGGACGGCGTGCTCGGTGCGGGTGTCCAGGGCGCTGGTCGCCTCGTCGAGGATCAGCACCGGCGGGTCGCGCAGGATGGTGCGGGCGATGGCCAGGCGCTGCTTCTCACCGCCGGAGAAGCGGTGTCCGCGCTCGCCCACGACCGTGTCGTAGCCGTCGGGCAGTGCGGCGATGTGGTCGTGGATCTGGGCCGCGCGCGCCGCCGCGTGCAGTTCCTCGTCGGTGGCGTCGGGCTTGGCGAAGCGCAGGTTCTCGGCGACCGAGGCGTGGAAGAGGTACGTCTCCTGCGAGACGACGCCGACCGCGCGCGCGAGGGTGTCGAAGTCGAGGTCTCGGACGTCGACGCCGTCGAGGGTGACCCGACCGCCGGTCACGTCGTACAGACGGGGCACCAGATAGCCGAGCGTGGACTTCCCGGCGCCGGTCGGGCCGACGAGAGCGAGGCTGCCGCCGGCGGGGACGGTGACGTCGATGCCGTCCAGGATCGTCCCCTCGGAGCCGTCGCCGCCTCGGTCTGCGTCGTCGTACCGGAACGAGACGCCCTCGAAGCGGACCTCACCCTTCACCTGGTCCAGGTGGACCGGGTCCTCGCGTTCGATGATGTCGACCGGGAGGTCGAGGTACTCGAAGATGCGCTGGAAGAGCGCGAGGGAGCTCTGGATCTGCACGCCGGTCGACAGCAGGCTCACGGCCGGGCGGAACAGGCCCTGTTGCAGGGAGACGAAGGCGACGATGGTGCCGAGGGAGACGTCGGGGCCGCCCAGTTGGAGGGCGATGCCCGCCGTCCAGTAGATGAAGGCCGGCATGGCCGACATGACGATCCCGATCACCGCCATGCGCCATCGGCCGGCCATGTTCGACCTGACCTCCAGATCGACCAGGCGCTCGGACTCGTCGGCGAAGGAGCGCGTGAGGGAGCCGGAGCGGCCCATGGTACGGCCGAGGAGGATGCCGCTGACCGACAGCGACTCGGTGACCGTGGCGGCCATCGCCGCCATCTGCTTCTGGCGCTGGGTGGTGATTCTGCGGCGCTCGTCGCCCACGCGGCGGCTGATCCACACGAAGACCGGGAGCAGCAGCAGCGAGACGACGGTCAGGCGCCAGTCCAGGGCGATCATCGCGATGATCGTGGCGAGGACGCTGGTGAAGTTGGAGACCAGGGAGGTGGCGGTCGAGGTGACGGTGGCCTGCATGCCGCCGATGTCGTTGGCGATGCGGGACTGCACTTCGCCGGTACGCGTGCGTGTGAAGAACGCGAGCGACATCCGCTGGAGACGGCCGAAGACGGCGGTGCGCAGGTCGTGCATGACCCGCTGGCCGACCGTGGTGGAGATCAGGGTCTGGAGGACGCCGAAGACGCCCGCCAGGACGGCGCTGACGATCATGCCGAGGGCGAGCAGGCTCAGGAGCCCGGTGCGGCCTTGCGGGATGGCGACGTCGAGGATCTCCTTGAGCAGGAACGGCGTCGCGACCGAGACCAGTGAGGAGGCGGCGACCAGCAGGCCGACGACCGCGAGGCGGCCTCGATAGGGGCGGAACAGCCGCAGGATGCGGCGCACCTGCCGGCTCTGCGGCGCATCGGCGTCGGTCGGCGGGGACCAGGAGTCTGGTTTGTCGGGTTTCATGGGCTCCTACGTAGGTGTGGTGAGCGGACTTGGAGAGCGTAGCTCATTGTTACCTATACTCACAATGAACGGCGTCCTGATATTGTTCCCGCATGACCACCCCCGATCCCGAAGGCGCGCTCGCCGAGCAGCTGCTGCGGTTCACCCGCCGGGTGCACCGCATCCAGAAGCGCCATCTGGAGCATTCCGAACTGGGCGTCACCCCGGCCCAGTCGCGCCTGCTGCGCACGCTGAGCCACTTCGACGGGCCGCCGCGCATGGCGGACCTCGCCGAGCGTCTCGAAGTGGTGCCGCGCGCGGTGACCACTCTGGTCGACGGCCTGGAGGCGAGCGGCAAGGTGCGCCGGGTCCCCGATCCGGCGAACCGCCGGGTGATCCGGATCGAGCTCACGGACGAGGGTCGCGAGACACTCCTCGAACTGCGCCGGGCGCGCCGGTCGGCCGCGCGGGAGATCCTGGAACCGCTGACGACCGTGGAGCGCGCGCTGCTCGGTGAGCTGCTGGACACGCTGGTCGACGGGACGCCCCCCGCCCACTGCTGAGCTCCCGGACGCGCGAAGGGCCCCGGCCCACCGCTCCTCACCTGCGGAGCGGTGGGCCGGGGCCCGTGAGCTGCGGATCCGTCAGCCGGTCTCGCCCACCGGCTCCTTGACCTTCGGCTGCGCCGGGATGCCCGCACCGGCCTTCTCTTCGGCAGGAGCCGGAGACTCGCGCCCGACCCCGACCCCGTTCCCGCCCCCGTCCGTGTCGGGCTCGGGCTCGGGCACTGCCTCCCCGTTCAGCACCTTCTTCGCCCGCTCCACGTCCAGCGCGCCCTCCCATCGGGACACGGCGAAGACCGCCACGCAGTTGCCGAGCAGGTTGGTGACGACGCGCATCGAGTCCATGATGCGGTCCACGCCGAGCAGCAGGGCCACGGCGCCGGCGGGGATCGCCCCCAGCGACGACGCGGTCGCGGACAGGGCGAGGAAGGCGGATCCGGGGATGCCCGCCATGCCCTTGCTGGTGAGCATGAGCACCAACACCACGGTGATCTGCTGGCTCAGACTGAGATCCACGCCGACGGCCTGGGCGACGAACAGCGTGCCGATCGACAGATAGAGCGAGGCGCCGTCGAGGTTGAAGGAGTAGCCCGTCGGCAGCACCAACCCCACGGCGTCGTCGCGGGCGCCGGCCTTGCGCAGCTTCTGCATCACGCGCGGCATGACCGACTCGGTGGAGGCGGTGCCGAGGGCGAGGAGCATCTCCTCACGGATGTAGCGCAGGAACTTCCAGAGACTGATCCCGGTGAGCGCCTTCAGGGCGACGGCGAGCAGCACGATGAAGAACGCGGCGGCCGCGTAGCACAGAATGATCAGTTTGGCATAGGTCTCGATCACGCCGAGCCCGTACTGACCGATCAGCACGGCCATCGCGCCGAAGACCGCGAGCGGGGCCAGACGCATCACGAAGCCGACGATCGCGAAGATGATCTCCTGGGCCTGCTCGATGGCGGGCAGGACCTGCGGCACCTTGGTGTGGCCGAGGTGCAGCAGCGCCGCGCCCACGAGGCAGGCCAGGAGGAGCACCTGGAGCAGGGAGTTTTCCGCGAAGGCGCCGACGAAACTGTTGGGCAGCGCGTTCAGTACGAACTCGGTGGTCGAGGGCAGCGACCCACCGTCCGTCTTGGCGTCGAGGGCCGAGGTGTCGAGCGTCGCCGGGTCGACGTTCATCCCCGAGCCGGGCTGGACGACGTTGGCCGCGAGGAGCCCGATCACCAGGGCGAGCGTGCTCGCGACCTCGAACCAGATCAACGCCTTGAGGCCGATCCGGCCGAACGCCTTCAGGTCGCCGGCCTTGGCGATGCCGACGACGACCACGCAGAACACCAGCGGGGAGATGATCGTCTTGATGAGCCGGATGAAACCGTCGCCGAGCGGCTGAAGGTCCGCGGCCACGCCGGGCCACAGCTTCCCGACGGCGATTCCGAGCACGAGCGCGCAGGCGACCTGCGCGAAGAGTGAGGTACGCAGTATGCGTGCGACGCGTCGCGGCAAGGACGGAACGGACGGTGGCACGGGCACTCCTTGGGGGGGACGGCGTCTCACAGAAGCGTGAACCGGGGGGACTTCTGCGATACGGAAAGCGGCTTCCGTAGGCCACTGTGAAGGTGCCGTTGATCGCTGAAGAAACCCCCGTGTTGCGAAGGTGTAAATCCCTCAGGAGCAGCCGACCGCTGCGCCGTCGCGGAAAAAACAGGTTGATTCCGACCGCCCATCGACGCGAACCTTTCACGGTTTGCTGCGCCGCTCTCACGGGCCGTCCGTGCGTCCGCCCGCTTCCCCTCCCCCCACCTGACACGAGCCAATGGGACGTCATGCAGATCCAAGACCTTCCGTATCCCGACCCTGGTGTGCCGGACGCGCGCTCGGGGCCCCACTTCCTGCGGTGGCTCGGCCGCAACCAACTCGGCGGCCAGCTCAGGTCCCTGGCCTGGGGTCTGCTGCACTTCATGGCCGTCTCGGCGCAGCCGTTCTGCGTCGGGTTCGCCGTCGAGGCCGTCGTCGACCGCTCGGGCTCCCGACTCGCCCTCGCCGGCGGGCTGATGATCCTGTTCGGGGCCGCCATCGCGCTCGGGGACACCTTCCTGCACCGGGCCGCCATCACCAACTGGATCACCGCGGCCGCCCGCGTTCAGCAACTCCTCGCCCGCAAGGCCGCCCAGTTGGGCTCCGCGCTGAGCCGACGGGTCGCCGCCGGCGAGGTCGTCGCCGTCTCCACCGGCGACGTCGAGAAGATCGGCTGGTTCGTGGAGGCCGTGTCGCGCTTCACCGCGGCCGCCCTCACGGTCGTGCTCGTCTGCGTCGGCCTGGTCGTCTACCAGCCGGCCCTCGGGATCGTGGTCGCCGTCGGCCTGCCCGTGCTGGCGCTGGCCGTGCTGCCGCTGCTGCCCCACGCGACCCGCCGGGCCGACCACCAGCGTGAGAAAGCCGGACGCGCCACCGAACTGGCCTCGGACACCGTGGCCGGACTGCGCGTGCTGCGCGGCATCGGCGGCGAGGAACTCTTCCTCGACCGCTACCGGCGCGCCTCCCAGGAGGTCCGCCACGCGGCCGTCCGCAGCGCCCGCATGTGGTCCCTGATCAGCGCCATCCAGGTACTGCTGCCGGGACTGCTGCTCGTCGCGGTCGTGGTCTACGGCGTCCACCTGGCCCGCGAGGGCCGGATCACCGTCGGCGAACTCGTCACCGTCTACAGCTCCGTCATGGTGCTCACCTATCCCCTCAGGCACTTCGAGGAGATCGCCATGGCCTACTCCTTCTCCCGCCCGTCGGCACAACGCGCCGCCCGCGTCCTCTCACTCGAACGGGTGACAGACATCGGCGGTTCGCGCGACGCGGACCTCCCCACGGGCGACCTGTACGACCCGGCCACCGGACTGCTCGCCCCGGCCTCCGTCCTCACCGCCGTGGTGTGCGGCGACCCGGACGCGGCCGGACGGCTCGCGGAACGCCTGGGCGGACACCCCTCGGAGGACGGCCCGTCCGCACTCCTCGGCGGAGTCCCGCTGGACGAACTGCCGTTGGACTGCGCCCGCACGGCCGTCCTCGTCCAGGACAAGGACCCCGTCCTGCTGTCGGGTTCTCTCCGCGACCTGCTGGACGTGCCCGCCTCGGGCGCCGTCGACGCGGCGTCCGCGCTGGCCGCCGCCCAGTGCGGCGACGTGCTCGACGCGCTCGTGCAGGGCTCACTGGAGGCCGACGACCCCATGGACGCCCGTATCACCGAACGCGGACGCTCCCTCTCCGGCGGGCAACGGCAGCGGCTCGCGCTCGCCCGGTCGCTGTTCACGGACCCCGAGGTCCTCGTCCTGGACGAGCCCACCTCCGCCGTCGACTCGCACACCGAGGCCCGCATCGCCGAAGGGCTGCGCGCACTGCGGGCCGGACGCACGACCGTCGTGTTCACCTCGTCCCCGCTGCTCCTGGACCGCGCGGACCGGGTCGTCCTCGTGCACGAGGGCCGGGTCGAGGCGGTCGGCGCGCACCGCGAACTGCTGGACACCGAACCGCGATACCGCGCGGTGGTGACCCGGGAGACCGACGAGGAGGCCGCCATGAGCGACGCCCTCAAGGGACTCGACGGACTCAAGGGACTCGACAACGACGAACTGCGAGAGATCGAGGAGACGGCATGATCGGCGTGGCGCCACCCGCCTACGACCCGGCGGCACCGAAGACGGCGAACACCCTGCCCGTCGGCGCCCCCGCGACCGTACGCGCCTACGTGGCCGAACTGTTGCGCCGGCACCGCCGCGCCTTCCTGCTCCTCGTCGGCGTCAACACCGTCGCCACGATCGCCTCCATGGTGGGCCCATGGCTCCTGGGCGACCTCGTGGAACGGCTCTCCCAGGGGACACGCGAACTCCATCTGGAGCTCACCGCCGCCCTGTTCGTGCTCGGCCTGGTCGTCCATGCCGCCTTCGTACGGCAGGTGCGGCTGCGCGGCGCGATGCTCGGCGAGCGGATGCTGGCCGACCTGCGCGAGGACTTCCTCGTCCGGTCCGTGCGGCTGCCGCCGGGCGTGCTGGAACGGGCCGGCACGGGCGACCTGCTGTCCCGCATCACCACGGACATCGACCGGCTGGGCAACGCCATGCGCGAGGCCGTGCCCCAGCTGACCATCGGCGTGATGTGGGCGGCGCTGCTGCTCGGCGGGCTCGTCGTCGCCGCGCCGCCCCTCGCCCCGGCCGTGCTGGTCGCCGTTCCGTTGCTGGTGGTCGGCTGCCGCTGGTACTTCAAGCGCGCGCCGGCCGGCTACCGCTCGGAGGCCGCCGGGTACGCCGCCGTGGCCGCCGCCCTCGCCGAGACCGTGGACGCCGGGCGCACCGTCGAGGCCCACCGCCTCGGCGACAGCCGCGTCGCGCTGTCGGAGCTGCGGATCAGGCAGTGGACGGCCTGGGAGCGGTACACGCTGTGGCTGCGGTCGGTGCTCTTCCCCGTCATCAATGTCGTGCACGTGACCGTTCTCGTCTCGGTGCTCATGCTCGGCGGGGTGTTCGTCCTTCAGGGCTGGATCGGCGTCGGCCAGCTCACGACGGGCGCGCTCCTCGCGCAGATGCTCGTCGACCCGGTGAACCTGATCCTTCGCTGGTACGACGAGCTTCAGGTGGCGCAGGTGTCGCTGGCCCGTCTCGTGGGGGTGCGCGACATCGAGTCGGACGCCGGGGACTCCGCCCTGGAGCCCGCCGGGCGGGACGTGCACGCCGACCGCGTCCACTTCGGCTACCGGGAGGGCGTCGATGTCCTGCGCGAGGTCTCCCTGGAGGTCGCGCCGGGAACCCGGCTCGCCCTGGTCGGGCCCTCGGGGGCGGGCAAGTCGACGCTGGGCCGGCTCCTCGCCGGAATCTACGCCCCGCGCGACGGCCGGATCACCCTCGGCGGCACCGAACTGTCCCGAATGACCGCCGAACGCGTCCGCTCGCACGTGGCGCTGGTCAACCAGGAGCACCACGTCTTCGTCGGCTCCCTGCGCGACAACCTCCGGCTCGCCCTGCCCCACTCCCGGCTCCACCTCGACGAGAGCACGCCGGGGCCGGGGGGCGCGCAGGAGGCCGAGGACGCCGAGCTGTGGGCCGCGCTGTCGGCGGTCGACGCGGACGGCTGGGCGCGGGCGCTGGACGACGGTCTGGACACCGAGGTCGGCTCCGGGGGCCTCGCGCTCACTCCGGCGCAGGCCCAGCAGATCGCGCTGGCCCGGCTGGTGCTGGCCGACCCGCACACGCTGGTCCTCGACGAGGCGACCTCGCTCCTCGACCCACGGGCCGCCCGCAATCTCGAGCGGTCCCTGGCCCGTGTCCTGGACGGCCGTACCGTCGTCGCCATCGCCCACCGCCTCCACACGGCCCACGACGCCGACGTCATCGCCGTCGTCGAGAACGGCCGGATCACGGAGCTGGGCAGCCACGCGGAGCTGGTCGCGGCGGACGGAGCGTACGCGGCGCTCTGGCGGTCCTGGCACGGGTGACGGGAGCGGGAGCCGGAACGGAAGCGGGAGCCTGAGCGGGAGCGGGAGCCAGAGAGGGCGCGGGCTCGTACGGGAGGGCGGTGCGGAGGAAGCCGGCGGCGGGGCGGGCGCCGGCTTCCGGGCCGCTGCCGCCTCTGCCGTTGCGCGCCACCGAACCGGGGTGGAACGCTGGAAAGCGGCACCCGCGCGGAGGGCAGCCGGACCCCACCGTCCGGAAGACGCCGCGCTCGGCCGGTGGTCCGTGCGGCTGTCTCCCGCAGCCCACCCCGGAGAGGACGGGCCCGTCACCCCTTGGAGGTACCCGTGAACAACGCCGACGAATGGGGGGACGACGTCTACCAGCCCGATGCCTCGGAGATCCAGGACGACGCGGGACTGCTCGACGCGGAGGACACCCTGGAGAACGACGGGGTCGCCGACCCCCTGGACCGGGGCTGGTCGCCCCCGGAGAGGCCGTGGGCCGTCGAGCACACGGGTGTGACGGCCGCGGAGCGCCGGCAGGGCGAGACCCTCGACCAGCGGCTCGCGGAGGAGCTGCCGGACCTCGCCCCGCCCGACGGCGACGGCATCGGTGACTGCGACGACACCGACGGGGAACTCCTGGACAAGGAGGTCGGCTCCGCCCGCTCCGGCCGGCTCCTGGCGCCGGACGAGGGAGCCCACGAGGACGAGGAGAGCGCCCTGATCGCCACGGACGTCGGCATCGACGGCGCGGCAGCCTCCGCCGAGGAGGCGGCGGTGCACATCGTCGACGAGGACGCCCTGTACGGCTGACGGGCCCCCATCGCACGAGGAGCACGTATGCAGCAGGACAAGCACCCCGACTACCGCCCGGTCGTCTTCCGGGACCGCGCCGCCGGCTACGCCTTTCTGACCCGGTCCACCGCGATCAGCGAGCAGACCATCGACTGGGACGACGGGGAGACCTACCCGGTGGTGGACGTGGAGATCTCCTCTGAGAGCCACCCCTTCTACACCGGCAAGGCCCGCACGGTGGACACGGAGGGCCGCATCGCCCGCTTCGAACGGCGCTACGGCGAGGGTTCGCCGACGCCCTGACCCGCCAGCGGCGGCCGTCAGATGACGTTGAGCGCCGCCGCGCCGCCCACCCCTCCGAGCAGTATGAACACCGGCATCAGCACCTTCAGTTCGACCCAGCTGCCCGCCCGGAACCGCAGCGCCTTGGGCGGACCGAGCGGGTACCAGCGCTTGCGCCCGATCGGGATGGGCCACAGCACCGGGCAGCCCGAGACGGTCAGTGCGTCCCCGATGTCGTGCACCAGCGCGCCCAGCAGGATCGGCAGGCCCAGCCACAGGTACTCCTGGCCGGGGTCGGTGAAGAGCCAGTCCGAGCCGTTGCCCGGCTTGTCCAGGATCCCGGCGATGATCCACGCGCTGGTCGCCGCCAGCAGCCACACCAGCACATCGCTGCTGGAACCGCGCGTCGCCCGCCACAGCAGACCCTCGATCGCCAGCACCATGTGCACGAAGAGAATCGCCAGCACCGCCCAACGGCCACCGGTGATCGCCAGCGCCGAGGCGCCCCCGCCGATCATGACCGCCCACAGCCAGGTGTGCGTCAGGGTGCGGTGCCCGCCGGAGCGGCGTGGGTCGCCCTGCTTCCTGGTGGCCTTGTAGACGGCGTAGGAGAGCTTGTCGACGATCTCGCATATCCAGCGCGAGACGGGACCGAAGGCGCGGGAGATCGTCGCGGCCTTGTGGTCGAGATCCGGAGCGAGAGCCGCTCCGGCGCAGATCAACGCACCCGCCAGCAGGACCGGCCAGGGCATCGTGTGGCCGGCCGCGGCCGCCGCCGCTCCGACGCCGAGCCAGGCGGCGGCGCCCGACAGTGAGTGTGCTGGTCCCATCATGGCCGTTGCCCGCCCTGTTCCTCGTGTGTCGCTGTCCAGTTGACCGGGTGCGATGACGCTCCGTCGGCGACCCAGCGTATCGGCCGTGATCTTCGGTCCGGCATCCGATTCCCGCCTCGGGCACCTGGGCAGGCAAGATGGGGGCGTGACCCTCATCGATCAGTTGCCGCCGACCGCAGATCCCGACGCCCTGTACGAAGCCTTCGAGTCCTGGGCCGAGGAGCGGGGTCTCACGCTCTACCCCCACCAGGAGGAGGCGCTGATCGAGGTGGTCTCCGGGGCGAACGTGATCGTCTCGACGCCCACCGGCTCCGGCAAGAGCATGATCGCCGCAGCCGCGCACTTCGCGGCCCTGGCCCGGGACGAGGTCACCTTCTACACGGCGCCGATCAAGGCGCTGGTGTCGGAGAAGTTCTTCGAACTGTGCAAGATCTTCGGCACGGAGAACGTCGGCATGCTCACCGGCGACGCCTCCGTGAACGCCGACGCCCCGGTCATCTGCTGCACCGCCGAGGTGCTCGCCTCGATCGCGCTGCGCGACGGCAAGAACGCGGACGTCGGCCAGGTCGTCATGGACGAGTTCCACTTCTACGCGGAGGGCGACCGCGGCTGGGCCTGGCAGATCCCCATCCTGGAGCTGCCCCAGGCGCAGTTCGTCCTCATGTCGGCGACGCTCGGCGACGTCTCCTTCTTCGAGAAGGACCTCACCCGCCGCACCGGCCGGCCGACCGCGGTGGTCCGTTCGGCGACCCGGCCCGTGCCGCTGTCCTACGAGTACCGCTACACGCCGCTGACCGAGACGCTCACGGATCTGCTGGTGACGAAGCAGGCACCCGTGTACATCGTGCACTTCACGCAGGCGCAGGCGGTGGAGCGGGCGCAGGCGCTGATGAGCATCAACATGTGCTCGCGTGAGGAGAAGGAACAGATCGCCGAGCTGATCGGCGCCTTCCGCTTCACCACGAAGTTCGGCCGCAACCTCTCGCGTTACGTACGGCACGGCATCGGCGTGCACCACGCCGGCATGCTGCCCAAGTACCGGCGGCTGGTGGAGAAGCTCGCGCAGGCCGGTCTGCTGAAGGTGATCTGCGGTACGGACACGCTGGGCGTCGGCGTCAACGTGCCCATCCGGACCGTGCTGTTCACGGCGCTCACCAAGTACGACGGCAGCCGGGTGCGCACGCTCAGGGCCCGGGAGTTCCACCAGATCGCGGGCCGCGCCGGCCGGGCCGGGTTCGACACGGCGGGCTTCGTGGTCGCGCAGGCGCCCGAGCACGTCATCGAGAACGAGAAGGCGCTCGCCAAGGCCGGCGACGATCCGAAGAAGCGCCGCAAGGTGGTGCGCAAGAAGGCGCCGGAGGGCTTCGTCGCCTGGACGGAGAACACCTTCGACAAGCTCATCGAGTCCGAGCCGGAGCCGCTGACCTCCCGGTTCCGGGTCACACACACGATGCTGCTCTCCGTGATCGCCCGACCCGGCAACGCCTTCAAGGCGATGCGGCACCTGCTGGAGGACAACCACGAGCCGCGCAAGCAGCAGTTGCGGCACATCCGGCGCGCGATCGCGATCTACCGCTCGCTGCTCGACGGCGGCATCGTCGAGAAGCTTGACGAGCCGGACTCCACGGGCCGCCTCGTCCGCCTCACCGTCGACCTGCAACAGGACTTCGCGCTCAACCAGCCGCTGTCCACCTTCGCGCTGGCCGCGTTCGAACTCCTCGACCCCGAATCGCCGTCCTACGCGCTCGACATGGTCTCGGTCGTCGAGTCCACGCTCGACGACCCCCGCCAGATCCTCGCCGCCCAGCAGAACAAGGCGCGCGGCGAGGCGGTCGCCGCGATGAAGGCGGACGGCGTCGAGTACGAGGAGCGCATGGAGCGCCTCCAGGACATCACCTACCCCAAGCCGCTGGAGGAGCTGCTCTTCCACGCGTACAACACGTACCGCAAGAGCCACCCGTGGGTCGGCGACCATCCGCTGTCGCCGAAGTCGGTGATCCGGGACATGTACGAGCGGGCGATGTCGTTCACCGAGCTGGTGTCCCACTACGAACTGGCCCGCACCGAGGGCATCGTGCTGCGCTACCTGGCCAGCGCCTACAAGGCCCTCGACCACACCGTCCCGGACGACCTGAAGTCCGAGGACCTCCAGGATCTGATCGAGTGGCTGGGCGAGATGGTCCGCCAGGTCGACTCCAGCCTCCTGGACGAGTGGGAGCAGCTGGCCAACCCGGAGGAGATGACCGCCGAGGAGGCCCAGGAGAAGGCCGACGAGGTCAAGCCGGTCACCACCAACGCGCGCGCCTTCCGCGTCCTCGTCCGCAACGCGATGTTCCGCCGCGTCGAGCTCGCCGCCCTCGACCAGGTCGAGGCACTCGGAGAGCTGGACGCCGAGTCGGGCTGGGACGCGGACGCGTGGGGCGAGGCGATGGACAAGTACTGGGACGAGTACGACGACCTCGGCACCGGACCGGACGCGCGCGGCCCCAAGCTGCTGGTCATCCAGGAGGAGCCGCAGAACGCGCTGTGGCGCGTCCGCCAGATCTTCGACGACCCGAACGACGACCACGACTGGGGCATCAGCGCGGAGGTCGACCTCACGGCCTCGGATGCCGAGGGCCGCGCGGTCGTCCGCGTCACCGACGTCGGCCAGTTGTGAGCACAGGAGAAGCGCACCCATGACGAATCCCGCCGAGAGGCTCGTAGACCTGCTCGACCTGGAGCAGATCGAGGTCAACATCTTCCGCGGCCGCAGCCCGCACGAGTCCCTCCAACGGGTCTTCGGCGGCCAGGTGGCGGGCCAGGCACTGGTCGCGGCCGGCCGGACCACGGACGGGGACCGGCCCGTGCACTCGCTGCACGCGTACTTCCTGCGTCCGGGCCGGCCGGGCGTGCCCATCGTGTACCAGGTCGAGCGGGTGCGGGACGGTCGGTCGTTCACGACGCGCCGGGTCACCGCCGTGCAGCAGGGCCGCACGATCTTCAATCTCACCGCCTCCTTTCACAAGCCTGAGGAAGGTCCTTTCGAACACCAGCTGCCGCCGGCCCGCGAGGTCCCGGACCCGGAGTCCCTGCCGACGGTCACCGACGAAGTCCGGGAGCACCTGGGCGGACTGCCCGAACAGTTGGAGCGGATGGCGCGCCGCCAGCCCTTCGACATCCGGTACGCGGACGGGCTGCGGTGGAAGCCCGAGGAGATCAAGGACGCCGAGCCGCGCAGCGCGGTGTGGATGCGCGCCGTCGGTCCGCTCGGCGACGACCCGCTCGTGCACACCTGCGCGTTGACGTACGCCAGCGACATGACGCTCCTGGACGCCGTCCGGCTCCCCGTCGAACCCCTCTGGGGACCGCGGAACTTCGACATGGCGTCGCTGGACCACGCCATGTGGTTCCACCGGCCGTTCCGGGCGGACGAGTGGTTCCTGTACGACCAGGAGTCACCGATCGCGACGGGCGGGCGCGGTCTGGCGCGTGGGCGGATCTACGACGTCCAGGGCCGTCTGCTGGTGTCGGTCGTGCAGGAGGGGCTGTTTCGGGCCCTCTAGGCCGCCGGCTGCCGGGCCGTCATGTGCTTCTGCCGCGCAGCCAGCCGAGGAGGCCGCCGCGCGACTTCCGCGGCTCGTAGGCCGCCCCCGCTTCCTCTTCCGGCGTCGACGCCGGCGTGGTGGCGGCGGCGGTCGCCGGGCGGGGCGCCGGCTGCTGGGTACGGGCCTCGTCCAGGGCCCGTGCCAGGTCGGACCTCAGCCAGCCGATCTCGTCGGGATGGTCGGCCGTGGTGATCTCGTCCACGAGGTGCGCGGCCGGTGAGCCGGGGGCGCCGTGGGCCGGCGGGTCGGGCCGGAACCGGTTCAGGTGGGTGCGTTCGTAGGGATCCGTGACGATCTCCGCGACGTGGGCGGGGTCGAGGAACGCGGCCAGGACTCCCGCCTGCTGCCAGGGGCCGTCCGCCTGCCGCAGCAGGAACCCCAGATGGCGTCCACGCCAGTTGCGGGGCCGCGTGTCCAGGCCGGCGGCCAGCTGGTCCCGGATCCAGTCGGGCGTCCGCCCCGTGAACAGGAACTTGTTGCTCCTCTCCTCCGCGAACTGCCGCAGTTCCTCGGCGAGATACAGCCAGACGACGGCACGGTAGCGATTGAGGTAGAACTTCACCGGCACCACGAGCCCCACCCGTGCGAGGCGTGTGAAGCGGGCGGGCGGCACGCCCAGGAGCATGGCTCCCTCGGTGGTGCCGACGGCCTGGACGCTCCTGACCAGCGCCTCGGGGAAGCCGGGGGACGAGCCCAGCCGCTCGATCTCGGCGAGCGCCACCCGGCGGCCCCCGCCTGCTTCGTCGGGCACGGTCCTGATCCGCCCGAGATGCACGGCGAGATCGAACTCGCTCCGCTTCAGACCCAGTTCCCGCGCTGCGCGGCTGAGGCTGCGGAGCGGGGTGTGCGATGGCGTGACGGTGTTGTCGGACATGGTCGTTCTCCCCCGTGGAGTGCGGTGCCTCCGCGCCGTCCGCGGTGGCCTGGGAAAAACCGTAGCCCGATCCGCGCACATCGTGGCAAGCCTGTGGATAACTAAGGAAAACTCCCCGAGGCTCGCAGAACGTGCAGGTCAGAGGTCTGTGTACGGTGCCCAGTCAGGTCGGCGGGCGTCGACCGTGAGGTGCTCTCCGACCCGGTTGACGAGCAGCGCCATCTCGTAGGCGATCTGGCCCATGTCGGCCTCCGCGCCGCTGAGCACGCACAGACAGCTTCCGGTGCCGGCGGCGGTGACGAACAGCAGCGCGTCGTCGAACTCGACCATCGTCTGGCGCACCTGGCCCGCCCGGAAGTGACGGCCGGACCCCTTGGCCAGGCTGTGCAGTCCGGAGGAGACGGCTGCGAGGTGTTCGGCGTCCTCCCGGCGCAATCCCGTGCTCGAACCCGCCACCAGCCCGTCGTTGGACAGGACCAGCGCGTGACGCACGTGGTCGACCCGTTCGGTCAGGTCGTCCAGCAGCCACCCCAGCCCCTGCTTCTGCCCCATGTCTCCGTCTCCCCGCGTGACGTTCCCCGTGTCGTGTCCCCGTGCCGTGTCCCCGCCCGGTCCGAGGACCCGCCCGCCAGCCTTCCCCACCACCGGCCGCCGGGCAAGGAGGATGGGGGGCATGGCACACAAGATGACCGATGAGGAATGGCGGGCGTTCGTCTCGGACGGCACCCGCACCGCGAAGCTGTCCACGGTCCGTGCGGACGGCAGTCCGCACGTGGCGCCGATCTGGTTCCTGCTCGACGGGGACGACGTGGTTTTCAACACGGGCAAAGGCACGGTGAAGGGACGCAATCTGGCGCGGGACGGCCGGGTCGCGCTGTGCGTGGACGACGACCGCCCGCCGTTCGACTACGTGGTGCTTCAGGGCAGCGCCCGGCTCTCGGAGGATCTCGACGAGGTGCGCCACTGGGCGGCCCGCATCGGGGCGCGGTACATGGGCGAGGAGCGCGCCGAGGAGTTCGGCGCGCGCAACGGCGTCCCCGGCGAACTCCTCGTCCGCGTCGCGATCGACAAGGTCCTGGCGCAGAAGGCCGTGGCCGACTGACTGTCGTGCGTGCCAGTCAGCTGACGGAGTCGAGCAGCCGGGCGGTGTGCATCCGCCCGGCGTACTCGACGAGCCGGATCAACACCTCCTTCCCCGAGGCCCGGTCGCGCGCGTCGCACAGGACGACGGGAGTGCCCTGGTCGAGGTCGAGGGCACGCGAGACCTCGGGGGCTCCGTAGGCGCGCGCTCCCGTGAAGCAGTTGACGGCGACCACGAACGGGATGTGCCGGTGCTCGAAGTAGTCGACGGCGGGAAAGCAGTCCTCCAGGCGTCGGGTGTCGGCGAGGACCACTGCGCCCAGGGCTCCCTGTGACAGTTCGTCCCAAAGGAACCAGAAGCGGTCCTGGCCCGGGGTGCCGAAGAGGTACAGGGAGAGACCGGAGCGGATGGTGATCCGGCCGAAGTCCATGGCGACGGTCGTCGTGACCTTGTGGTCCACGCCGTCGGTGTCGTCCACCGACTGGCCCGCCTCGCTGAGGAGTTCCTCGGTGCGCAGCGGTTTGATCTCGCTGACCGCGCCCACCAGGGTGGTCTTTCCCACGCCGAATCCGCCGGCGACCAATATCTTCAACGCCAGGGGAGTCGTGTCGCCGCCCGCGGGGTCGGAGTGCTCGGGGACCATGGATCACTTCTCTCGTTTCCGGATCGGTCGGAAGGTTCGTCTTCGGAGCCCGGTCACAGAGCTCGCAGTCCTGCGATGACCTCGCGCAGAATCCGTTCGTCGGGGAGTTGCGCGGGCGGCACCGGCCGGCTGACTCTGACGCGGCCGAGTTCCAGCAGGTCACCGAGGAGGACCCGGACGACGCCGACTGGCAGGTCGGAGCCGGCGGCGAGTTCCGCGACGGACTGCGTCTCGGCGTGGCACAGATCGACGAGGGTCCGGTGCTCCGGACCGAGTCCCGTGCCGTCGGCGGCGGGCGATCCCGGCGCGCCGGGATCGAGGGTCACCAGGGCGATCAGGTCGAAGCGAACCCCGGTGGGTCCCGGCTTCGTCCGTCCGCCCGTCATCGCGTAGGGACGGACGAGCGGCCCGGCCTCGGTGTCGTACCACTGGCTGCCCTGTTCGCCCGCGGCGGCGGTCGGGTCCTCGGTCATCCGCACAGGTCGCTCTCTCGCCTCAGCCCGCGGCGGGCGGCCGTGCGGAGAGACGTGGCGGCGTGCGGAGATGCTCGCCGACGCGTTTGACCAGCCGGGCCATCTCGTAGCCGACCAGGCCGATGTCGGCGGTCACGGCGGTGAGGACGGCGAGGCAGGAGCCGTCGCCCGCGGCGGCCACGAACAGGAAGCCGTCGTCCATCTCGACCATGGTCTGGCGTACGCCGCCGACCCCGAAGTGCCGGCCGGCGCCCTTGGCGAGGCTGTGGAAGCCGGAGGCGACGGCGGCGAGGTGTTCGGCGTCCTCGCGGCTGAGGCCGCCGGAGGCGCCGACGGCGAGGCCGTCGTTGGACAGCACCACGGCGTGCCGCACCTCGTTCACGCGCACCACCAGGTCGTCCAGCAGCCAGTCGAGTTCACCGGACCGCTGGGACGGTCTCGTGCTCGGGTCGTGGATCATGCGGGGTCTCCTTCGCTGCTGTCGCTGCGCGGTTCGGGATCCGGCGTGGTTCCGCGGCCGGGCTGTCCGCCGCGGCCGGGTTGTCCGCCGCGGCCGGGCTGTCTGCCGCCGCCGCGCGCCCAGCCGTCCCGGTAGGCGGCCATGCGGTCG
The DNA here is from genome assembly GCF_042890065.1 of Streptomyces sp. NPDC002328. Lineage (NCBI taxonomy): Bacteria > Bacillati > Actinomycetota > Actinomycetes > Kitasatosporales > Streptomycetaceae > Streptomyces > Streptomyces sp. NPDC002328. Next base: position 30,751 of record NZ_JBIARQ010000033.1, read on the forward strand.
CGTACGAGTTCGGGTGTGCGCCGCTCGTCGGCGTCTCGGCCCGGCGCCTGGGTGAGTTCTTCGGGGAGTGACCTGCGCAGTTGGGGCGCGAGGTTCGCCTGTCGTACCCGGCGCGGCAGGTCGTCCGATCCGGCGAGGTGTCCCCCGGGCGATCCCGCGGACGATCCGGAGGACGGGCCGGGGTCGTCCGGTGGGCGGTGCAGGCGCAAGGCGGTGACTCCGGGGGGTGGGGTGTCGGCGGCCGTCGGCTCGGCGGCGGCCCGGACGGGGGCCGCCTGCGTCGGCACGGCCCTAACGGAGCCAGCACGGACGGAAGCAGCCCGGACGGCAGCCCGGACCGGGACGGGCTCAACGGCAGCCGGCGCAACGGCAGCCGGCTCGACGGGAACGGGCTCGACAGACACGGGCTCAGCGGAAACGGGCTCAATAGGGCCGGGCTCGACGGGACCGGCCCCAACAGGACCGGCCCCAACAGGAGCGGCCTCGACGGGGGCGGCCAGGGCCGGCCGGTCGGCGGTCGCGGTGACGGCCTCATGGTGCCGGTCGGCGACGGGCACGCGCGCGTACGAGTGGTCCGCCGGTGTCTCCGCGTCGGCCACCTCTCGGGCGGAACGTTCCGGCTCGCCGTTGTGCAGCAGGGCGATGGGCAGCAGGACGACCGCCGTGGTGCCGCCGTAGGGCGAGGTCCGCAGGTGGACCTTGACGTCGTGGCGGGCGGCGAGCCTGCTGACGACGAACAGTCCGAGCCGGTCGCTGTCGAACAGGTCGAGGGCCTCGGACTCGGCGATGCGCCGGTTGGCCTCGGCGAGCCTTTCCTTGCCCATGCCCAGTCCCCGGTCCTCGACCTCCAGGGCGTAGCCGTTGCCGACGGGCTCGCCGGTGACCCGCACGCGCGTGTGCGGCGGTGAGAACTGGGCCGCGTTCTCGACGAGTTCGGCCAGGAGGTGGGTGAGGTCGGCGACGGCGGTGCCGATGACCGACGCCTCCGGGAGTTGGCGTACCTCCACGCGCGCGTAGTCCTCGACTTCGGAGACGGCGGCGCGTACCACGTTGGTCAGGGACACCGGCAAGCGCCAGGCCCGGCCGGGGGCCGCCCCGGACAGGATGATCAGGCTTTCGGCGTGCCGCCGCATGCGGGTGGTGAGGTGGTCGAGCCGGAAGAGGTCGCTGAGCTCGTCCGGGTCGTCCGAGCGGCGCTCCATGCTGTCCAGGAGGCGGAGCTGGCGGTGCACGAGCACCTGGCTGCGGCGGGCGAGGTTGACGAACACTCCCGAGACGCCGTTGGCCAGTTCGGCGCGCTCAACGGCGGCCATCAGGGCGGCGCGGTGAACGGTGCCCAGAGCTTCGGCGACCTGGCCGGTCTCGTCCTCCGCGGGTGGTCCTGGCGGCGCCTCGGCCCGTACGTCGATCTCCTCGCCCGCGCGGAGCCTCCGCATGGCCTCGGGTAGTTTGCGCCGGGCGATCTCCAAAGCGCTGTTGCGCAGGCCGACCAGTTCGACGACGAGGGCGCGGCCGATGCGCACCGAGATGACGAGCGAGGCGGCGACGGCGGCGAGGCCGAGCAGCACGGCGGTGCCGGCCGGAGTCAGCAGGCCGCGGGTGAACGGGTCGGCGCGCTCGGCGACTCGACGCGCGGCGTCCGCCTCGACGGTCCGCATGCCGTCCTGTACGCGTGTGTGTGCCTGGGTCCAGGTGGCCTCGGGTGCGGCGGCGACGGCACCGGCTCCGGGGTCCGCTGCGAGCACCGTGTCCTCGACGGCGTGCAGTGCGGTGTAGGCGCTGCTCGTGGCCAGGTCCTGCCAGGCGGTGCTTTCGGGGCCGCCGAGATCGGCCGCGGCCGACTCGGTGAGGGCGCGTCGGGTGTCGACGGCACCGGTGAACAGGCGCAGGCGTTCGCCGTCGAGGCGGCCGTCCAGGCGTGCGCTGTCCAGGACGACGTCCTCCTGGGCCAGCGCCTCTCCGGCCCGGCCGAATTCGAGCAGCACGCGCGCGTCGGAGCCGAGTTCGGCGTCCTGGATGCCGGAGAGGGCGCCGCCGACGGAGAACGCGGCCGAGATCGTCCTTGTGTAGCCGCTGTAGGCCTCGTCCCAGTCGGCGCTGCCGTCGAGCACGGCGGTCCGCAGCGCGCGCAGCCCCTCGGCCCCGGAGACGAACGCCTCCAGGCGTTCGGCCACTCCGGAGGGCAGGTCCTGGCCGTCGGCGACGGTGCTGTCGTCGCCGAGGCGGAGCCCGGCCACCGCGCGGTCCGTCCGCTCACCGAGTCCCTTCAGCTCGACGTCCTGTCCGGTGCCTTCCGCGGCGGCCGTACGCGTGGCGTGGCGCACGGCGGCCGCCCGCTCGGCTTGGAGTGCCGTGACCGCGTCCGCGACAGGCGTGCGGATCTGGGCGTCCACGCGCTGCAACTGGCGCAGCCGGGAGATGTCCTGGGCGGTGCTGACCGTGGCGTAGGCCCACAGGGCCAGCAGAGAGACGACCGGCACCATCAGCAGGCAGACGATCTTGGCGCGGACGGTGCGCGGACGCAGTCGTCGGCGTCCCGCGCGCGTGAGGGCCGCGGCCGTCGGGGCGCCCGGCTGCTCGTCCGGCCCTTCGTCGGCGGGCGGGCCGGCATGGGCGCGGCGCCCGCGCACGGGGGGCGGCGGCTGGGAGCCGGCCGTGGGAGTGCTGCGTGGTGTACGCATGGCCTCCTCGCTCGGAAGTCGTCGGGACGTGTGGTCCGGCGCCGTCACACGGTCCGGGCGGGCCGGCCGCCGGTGGCGCGCTCCACGGTCTGCTGCGCCGAGGCGGACGCCTCGCGCTCTCCGGTGGTGGGCGACAGCGCGACGAAGGCCGAGGTCAGGAAGAGGTAGGAGCCGAGGCCGACGGCGAGGGGGAAGATGAACTGCATCGCCGTGGCCCCGGGCAGGGCCTCCCTGGAGGGCGTGACGTGCACGTCCACCGCGAACATCGCGGTGTAGTGCATGCTGCTCACCGCCGCGCCCATGACGAGCGAGGCAAGGGTGACGGCGACCGGCGACTCGATGTTCAGCGCCGCCCAGAGGGCCGCGGTCGCCGCGACGACGGCGATCAGGACGGAGAGCGCGACTAACATCGGGTCGTAGGTGACGTCGCCGTGCAGCCGTACGGCGGCCATGCCCAGGTAGTGCATGCTCGCCACGCCCAGGCCGGTGGTGAGCCCGCCGATCAGCAACGCGCGCGTGCGGTCGCGGCTGTAGCCGACGGCGAAGACGCCGGCACAGACGACGACCATGGCGACGAGGAGGCTGAGCACGGTCAGCGGAACGTCATAGCGGATGTCGGTGCCGCTGACGCCGAAGCCGAGCATGGCCACGAAGTGCATGGTCCAGATGCCGGTGCCGATCGCCGAAGCCGCCGTGACGAGCCAGTTGCGGCGTGAGCGCCCGGTGGCGCCCAGCGCCCGGACCGTGCAGCGCAGACCGAGGGCGGCGCCGATGCAGGCCATCGCGTACGACAGCACGGGGGTCAGCCAGCCGAAGGCGGCGTGGTCCAGGTGTCCCATGGATCCGGGACGCTAGTGGGGGCACAGGAGCACAAAGGGGGCGCATTTCGAAAGGTGCCGCAATATGACTCGGAAGTGCGCCGGCTCGATCGCCCCACGCTCGAACGTGCGCATCGCGACGTCCTCCTTGCCGGTGAGGGATCATGCGGAGCATGAGCGACGACCACACACACGTCCGGGAGTTCTTCACCGCCCGCGCGGCGGACTGGGACCGCCGGTTCCCCGACGACGGTCCCGCCTACGCGGCCGCGGTCGCCGAACTCGGGCTGCGCGAGGGCGAACGCGTACTGGACGCGGGCTGCGGCACCGGACGGGCTCTGACGCCCCTTCGCGCGGCCGTGGGGCCCTCCGGAGCGGTCGTCGGGGCCGATCTGACGCCGGCCATGCTGGAGGCCGCCGTACGGGCCGGACGCCACCGCGACGGGCGGCTGCTCCTCGCCGACGTCTCCGCGCTGCCCCTGCGCTCCGCATCGCTCGACGCCGTCTTCGGGGCGGGGCTCGTGTCCCACCTGGCTCGGCCGGCGGAGGACCTGCGGGAGTTGGCGCGGGTGGTGCGCCCCGGCGGCACGCTGGCGCTGTTCCACCCCATCGGCAGGGCGGCGCTCGCGGCGCGACACGGACGGCAGATCACCCCGGACGATCTGCGCGCGGAGTCGAACCTGCGTGCCCTGCTGGCCGGTTCGGGGTGGCGCATGACGTCGTACGTCGACGAGGATTCCCGCTTCCTGGCGCTGGCCGTGCGCGAGGCCTGAGGCACCGAGACCGAGGGTTCACGCTCCGCCGGCGACCGCCCTCACGAACGCGTCGGGGTTGTCGAACATGACGTTGTGCCCGGCGTCCGGGACCGTCAGCACGCGCACGCCCGCCGTCTTCAGGGCGTCAGCCCCGTCGAGGTCCCCGCTGAACTCGCCCTGGAGGTAGACGCGCTCGACCGTGGTGAGGCCGGTCAGGATCTCCCGCATGACCGGGTCGGATCCGCGCCTCAGCCCGACGGCGCTGCGGTGCAGGGCGCGCGGGTCCGCCAGCCGCATGGTCGCCGCCCACAGGGGCCCGACGCGGTCCAGCACGCGCGCGTGGCCGCCGTCGACGAACTCGTCCTCCGAGTGCTCGGCGATGCCGCTGCTGCCCGCGGTCGGCGGCGGGAACGCGTCGAGGTTGGCCTCCGTGAGGACGAGCCGGGAGACCAGGTCGGGTCGGCGGTGGGCGAGGACGATGGCCACGGAGCCGCCCATGCTGTGGGCGACGAGTTCGGCGCCGGCGAGGCCCGCCGAGTCCAGCGCGGCGGCCAGCGCGTCGGCGTGCTCTTCGAGCGTGTAGCCGAAGTCCGCGGGCCGGTCGCTGATCCCGTGACCGGGAAGGTCGACGAACAGACTCCGCCGGCCGGCGAGTTCGGTCCTGGCCGCCACGTGCGCGTGGTAGACGGCCGAGCTCGCGCCCAGCCCGTGGACGTACACGCGCGCGGGTTCCGCGCCCGGCGTCTCCGTCCAGCGGATCCGGCTCTCCCCGCCGCCGAACTCGGCCTGTCGCATCACAGCCTCCTCAGAACTTCAGGTCTATTCACATCGCGCCGCTCGCCGCTCGCCGCTCGCCGCTCGCCGCTCGCCGCTCGCCGCTCGCCGCTCGCCGCTCGCCGCTCGCCCGAGACAATACATCGACCCCGAGGTACACCGTCAACGGAATACACCTGTTCCTGGATACAGCGAACGTGCGGCAGAATGCGGGCATGCTGGAGCTCGCCATCCTCGGCTTCCTGTACGACGACCCGCTGCACGGCTACGAGTTGCGCAAGCGCATCACGGCGCTGACCGGACACGTCCGGCCCGTGGCGGAGAGCACCCTGTACCCGGCGATCAAGCGCCTGGAGAAGTCGGGCCTCCTGGCGCGCACGACCGAACCGGGTGCCGTGGCCGCCCCTCGGCACGTCCTGAGCCTCACCGAGGAGGGTCGACATGAGCTGCATCGGCGGCTCGCCGAACCGGATGAACGGGACGTCACCGACGAGAACCGCTGGTTCACCGTGCTCGCGTTCCTCCGCCACCTGGACGACGCCGGGGCCCAGGCAGCCGTGCTCCGCCGCCGGCTGGCCTTCCTGGAGGAGCCGGCGAGCTTTTTCTACGACGGCGACCGACCGCTGCGTGCCGAGGAGTTGGGCGATCCGTTCCGGCGCGGGATGCTCACCATCGCGCGGGCGACCTCCAGGGCCGAGCTCACCTGGCTGCGCGACACCCTGCGGTCACTGGACTGCTGACCCGTCGCCGCCGCGGTCCGAGGGCCGTACCGGGCAACCCCGTAGGCCGGGCACCGGGCGGGTGCCCAGGTCCGCCAGCCGGTAGCCGTCCGGGTAGCCCTTGATCTCCCAGTTCTGGCGCGCGAAGTGAGGTGCGCTGCGAGGAGGCAGCAGCCGGACGGCGCGCCCACGCGCGCGTACCGCTCGGCGCACCAGCGCGCGGGTGACGGGACCCGGCGGGGTGTAGCGGAAGGCCTTCAGCAACGGTTCGTCGAGCAGGGCGAGGGTGGTGGCGCGCAGCACGGGGGCGAGCGGACGCGGGTACCAGGAGGCCATCAGTTCGAGCGTGGCGTCCGAGACGCGCCGGGCGCCCTCGTCCCACGCGAAGTGGGCCTCTTCGTAGGCGTCGAGGCAGGCCTCGAACTCCTCGTAGGTCTCGGGGATGTCCTTGATCCCCATGTGCTGCCCGAGGGTGCGGTAGTGGACGGTGGAGGCGACGATCTCGTGGCGCGACAGCCGGCGCCATCCGTAGGCGTCGATCCAGCGCTTGGGCATCACGACGAACGTGCAGAGCACGTAGCGCATGTCGTCGTCGGCGATGTCGTAGCTGCGATGCATCTGATTGACGCGGCGGACGGCCGTGCGGCCCTGGTCGCTGTGGAAGCCGTGCTCGACGATGGCGTCGAGGAGCAGCGAGGTGTCGTCGTAGCGCTTCTGGGTGCGGTCCGTGAGCTCCGCCGTGCGCGCGAGGAGGCTTCCGATGCTCGGCACCGCGTACGTGCGGTACAGGGCCAGTTCGAGGGCGCGTGTGAAGTCCCAGGGGAATTCGTACGCCACGGTGAGCCGATAGATCTCCGACGCGTTCTCGTACGGGTCCATCCGCCGGATCTGTGCGAGTCGCTCGAACCTCTTCACCGCGCTGCCCCCTTCTGCCGCCGAAGCCCCGACTTTACGTGTGTGGGCGGGAGATGAACGCCCGGCAAAGGGGGAATCACGCTGGGGAAGGGTGGTGGGCATGTTCGAAGGAGTCCGCCCAGACCTGGGGAAGAGTCATCGGCGTCACGCGCGCGCAGGCGCGGCAGCGGGACGGAGGGCGAACGGGCGGGGAGCGCGTCGAAGGCGAGCGGCGCTCCGGCGGGAAGCGCACGCACAACCTGTTCGAAGCGGCCGCCGCGTATGTCTCGGGCTGCGCGGACGACGACCAGGACCGGATCGACGAGGCTGCCGGATGGGTGTCGCCGGAGGCCCTGTCCTTCGGGGTCAACGAGCTGGCGTGCCGGGCGGTCATCGCGCTCGCGCGGGAGCGCGACGAGTCGCCGAGGACGGTGGCGCGGGCGCTGCTGGGGCTGCCGCCCGCCTGACATTCGCCGACAAGCGCGGCGATTCGCCCCTGCCGCGGTCGCCCCGGTGAAATGTGCAGCTCCGGGTATGTCCCGGAGTCGTGACAAGCGCCTTCCCGCCGCACTAGGGTGCGCGCCGTTGGACGAACCTGTGGGGAGGCTGGGATGGCCGGGACGGACGAGGACGCCGTCGCCGCCGCGGACGATGCGCTCTATGTGCTCACGGCGGTGTTGCTGACGCCGGCGAAGTTCCCGAGTGTGCTGGGCGACGACTACCCGGAGGCCTGTGCGGCGCTCGGCCTGGCGCCGCTCGCCGACGGGTACGGCCTGGTGCTGGGCCAGGACGGCGAGGGCGCGCGGTGGACGGTCGTCATCGACGACGTGTCGCTGGTGGCGGTGGCCATCGCGTCATGGGACTGCGGCATGGAATACGACCTGTCTCCCGACGACCGGACGGTGGTCGCGGCGCTGCCCGGCTGGCCGCTGGCGGTGGCCGTCGCGGCTCCCGGCGTGCCCGCGCCGCACGATCCCGGCCCCGAGGTCGCGGACCGGCCCGCCCTGTCGCCGCCGGACACGACGACCTGGGGCCCGGCCCAGCGGCGGCTGGGGGCCGACGAGATCGCCCTCCAGTGGGCCCAGTGGCGTGACCAGATCGACGACTCCAAGTTCGCACCCGCGCGCGGGGCGGCCGAGCCCGCCTCCGAGGACGCGGACGGGGCCGAGAAGGCGGGCGGTGCCGAGGGAGCGGGCGGGACCGACGAGGCAGCGCCGCGGGGGCACAGCGGCGTCCGGCGCGTCCTGGCGGAAGCCCGCACCTACGTGGACACCCCGCCCCCGCTGGGCCGGGTGCGGTCGTCGTTCGCGCCCGGCGACGCGCGCACCCTGCGCGCCGACGGGCCCGGCTGGTCGCTGGTGGCCCGGACCGACGACATCGCGTTCGTCCTCCTCGACGACGAGCCCGGCGAGGTCCTGCCGGTCGGCCGGGGCCCCGAGCTGCCGGGTCTGCTGGAAGCGCTCGACAAGATGGCGGTGCGGCCGATCTGATCCCCGGCCGGAGGCGGGAGCGGTCGGCGTCGGCCGATGGAGCCGCCCCCGCAGGCGGCGACGGCGCGGACGACATTCCGGCGGGCGACGGGGACCGCCCTCGCGGTCCCCGCCTTTCAGCGCCCGAGTTCCTTGCGGGTTACGCGGCGCAGTCTGCGCCGCTGCGAGGGATCCAGCGTGAGGTATGCCGCCGTCGGGACTCCCAGCACGATCAGCAGAGCCGCCCACCAGGGCAGCCAGATCAGCAGTAGGAGCCCGGCCGCCACGCCTCCTGCGGCGATCTTCGCGTTCTTCGACATGTGCGTCGCCTCCTCCGCGGCCACTGCCGCTCTCTGTCTGTGAAAACGGCTCCGCGCGGCGCGCGGTTCCGGACCTGACCCTGAGCCGTCCCTGACCTACATCCCTTAGATGCCCCCGAGAACCCTTCGAAGCTCCTCTGAGGCGGTCGCATCCCGCCGAAAGAGCTTCTGAGAGCTTCTTCGAGAAGTGGTGCGCGTTTGCCGCCGAAGTGCTGTACCCTCGGCGACCGATCACCGGTAGTCAAGTTTGAGGAGTTGGTTCATCCCCGTGCAGTGGGTTTCCGTCGAAGCACCGTCCGAGGTCTCCGAACTGGCTCGCCGCCCTGCCGTCTTCCTGCCCGGCACCCCAGCGCGCACAGGCGCGTTCGCCTTCTGGGCGCCCGACGGGAGCGCTCCGCCCCCTGGCGCGCCGGGGGAGGTCGGGGAGCTGTCCGTCGTCAGACTCTCCGACGACGGCGACGACGACGACAACGGCGTGGAGCACGTACGCGTTCCCGCCGTGCTGCTTCCCGTGCGCGAGGCACTGCCTCTCCTCACGCGCGCGTGGGCCGTCCCCGGCGGGCACCGTGCCGTCGCGTTCTGGGGCATGGCGGCGCTGACCGCCCTGGAGTTCGTCGCACGCGGCCTGCTGCTGCCCGGCCTGTCCCCGGACGACCACGACGCCTGGCGCGCGGGCCCGCTGGGCCCCGACGACGTCGACCGGCTGCGCCGCCTGGCCGCCGCGATGCCACCCGAGGCGCACGCCGTGCCCGTGGACGACACGCCGCCCCTCCGGCTGCCCGACCCGGAACGGCTGCTGCGGGCCTTCGTGGACGCGGTCGCGGACACCCTCCCCCGCTCCCCCGCAGCCGCCCTGATGACGGGCGGGCCGGCCTACGCCGACCAACGGCCGGTGCACGCACCGTGGTTGCGCGCCTGGGCCGCCGACGTGGCCGCGGGACACGACGCCGGGGTGCGCGTCTCGCTGCGCATCGAGGTGTCGGGGCTGTCCGCCACGGCACTGGAGGAGGAGGCGGCACCGGCGTTCCGGGCCGTGCCGCAGGTGCACGGCGTCAGCGATCCCGCGCTCGTCGCGGACGCCGCCGACGTGTGGCAGGACTCCGGTCCCGCGCACCAGGCGTTCGGTCCACGCGCGCGCATGGACGCGCTGCTCGCGCTGCGCCGTGCCGCACGTGCGTGGCCGGCGCTCACTCCCCTACTGTCGGCGGCCGTCCCGGACGCCGTCGACCTGCACGACGAGGAGGTCGCGGAACTTCTCGGAGAGGGTTCGCGGGCGCTCGCGGGCGCGGGCGTCGAGGTCCACTGGCCGAAGGAACTGGCCCGCACGCTGACCGCCCGCGCCGTCGTGGGACCGACGGAGGACGGCGCGGGCCATGACCGGGCCGACGCGGACATGCCGTCGTTCCTCTCCGCGGACGCCCTGCTCTCCTTCTCCTGGTCGTTCGCGCTGGGCGACCGCCGCCTCACGCGCGAGGAGCTGGACCGTCTCGCCGAAGCCCATCGCCCCCTGGTGCGGCTGCACGACCAGTGGGTCCTGATCGACCCCCAGGAGCTGCGCCGCGCGCGGGACCAGCAGGACCGCAAGGTCACCCCGATCGACGCGCTCGGAGCCGCCCTGACAGGCTCCGCGGAGGTGGACGGCCGCCGGGTCGAGGTACGCCCCACCGGCTGGCTGGCGGCCCTGCGCGAGCGGCTGACGCGCCCCGAGTCGCACGACCCGGTGGAGCAGCCCGCCGCGCTCGACGCGACGCTGCGCGACTACCAGCGGCGCGGCCTCGACTGGCTGGCCCGCAACACCTCCCTGGGTCTCGGGTGCTGTCTGGCCGACGACATGGGGCTCGGCAAGACCGTCACGCTGATCGCCCTGCACCTGCACCGCCGGACGGACCCCTCGGCCGCCGGGCCGACCCTGGTGGTCTGCCCGACGTCCCTGATGGGCAACTGGCAGCGGGAGATCGAACGGTTCGCACCCGGCACTCCGGTGCGCCGCTTCCACGGCCCGCGACGCGACCTGGAGGCGCCGGCCGACGGCGAGTTCGTGCTGACGACCTACGGCACCCTGCGGCTGGACGCGCGCCGGCTCGCCTCCGTGCCATGGGGCCTGGTCGTCGCGGACGAGGCGCAGCACGTGAAGAACCCGTACTCGGAGACTGCGCGAGCCCTGCGCACGATCAACTCACGCGCGCGTGTGGCGCTCACCGGCACCCCGGTCGAGAACAACCTGTCGGAGCTGTGGGCGATCCTGGACTGGACGACGCCGGGGCTGCTGGGCCGGCTGAGCGCCTTCCGCACGCGCTACGCGCGCGCCGTCGAGGGCGGCGGGGACCCGGCCGCGGCGGAACGCCTCGCACGGCTCGTGGGGCCGTTCCTGCTGCGCCGCCGCAAGTCGGACCCGGGCATCGCCCCCGAGCTGCCGCCCAAGACCGAGACCGACCGGCCGGTGTCCCTCACCCACGAGCAGGCGGGCCTGTACGAGGCCGTCGTGCGCGAGACGCTCGCGGCGATCGCCGAAGCCGACGACATGGCCCGCCGGGGCCTGGTCGTGAAGCTGCTGACCGCCCTCAAGCAGATCTGCAACCATCCGGCGCAGTACCTGAAGGAGGAGCGGCCGAGGACCGTCGGGCGCTCCGGGAAGCTGGAGCTCCTGGACGAACTGCTGGACACGCTCCTCGCCGAGGAGGCGAGCGTCCTCCTCTTCACGCAGTACGTCGGAATGGCCCGCATCCTCGAACGGCACCTGGCGGCACGCGGCGTGCCCACGCAGTTCCTGCACGGCGGGACGCCCGTCCCCCAACGCGAGGCGATGGTCGCCCGCTTCCAGGCGGGCGAGGTCCCGGTGTTCCTGTTGTCCTTGAAGGCGGCGGGCACCGGCCTCAACCTCACGCGCGCGGAGCACGTCGTGCACTACGACCGCTGGTGGAACCCCGCCGTCGAGGCCCAGGCCACCGACCGGGCGTACCGCATCGGCCAGACCAGGCCCGTGCAGGTGCACCGACTGATCGCGGAGGGGACGGTCGAGGACCGCATCGCCGACATGCTGCGCCGCAAGCAGGACCTCGCCGACGCCGTGCTCGGCGGGTCCGGCGAGGCGGCGCTCACGGAGCTGACCGACGCCGAGCTGGCCGACCTGGTGGAACTGCGAGGGGGAACGCGATGAGCCGGTACGACGACATCCACGATCAGGGCGACGCCCGCGCCGGCGACCGCGACGAGGAGCGTATGTTCGCGGCGCTGCCTCCCGCGCGCGGGAAGGGCTTCGCGCAGACCTGGTGGGGCCGGGCCTGGCTGGCGGCCCTGGAGGACGGCGCGCTGGACGCCGAGCAGGTGCGGACGGGACGCAGGTTCGCGCGCGCGGGAGGTGTGGGCGCGGTGTCGGTGCGGCCGGGACGCGTCACCGCCGTCGTCCAGGGCCGGGACGGCACGGCGCACCGGGCGGACGTGCTGCTCGACGTCCTGTCGGACGCGCAGTGGGACCGTTTCCTCGACCTGACGGCGGAGCGCGCCGGTCACGTCGCCGCGCTGCTCGACCGGGAGATGCCGCCGCACCTGGTCGAGGACGCGGAGACGGCCGGCGTCGGCCTGCTGCCGGGCTTGGGCGATCTGGAGGCGGAGTGCGACTGCGGCGCCTGGGACCATTGCGGTCACACGGCGGCGCTGTGCTACCAGGTGGCGCGGCTGCTCGACCAGGACCCGTTCATCCTGCTTCTCCTGCGGGGGCGCCCCGAGCGGGCCCTCCTGGACGATCTACAGGCCCGCGGCACCGCCGTCCGGGCCGCAGCGCCTCCGGTCCCGCCGGAGGGCGTGGACGCGGCGGAGGCGTACCGCGCGGGACACATCCTGCCGCCCCTGCCCGCCGCGCCGGAACCGCCGCCGGAGCCGGGCCTGCCGCCCGCATGGGACACGGATGCCCCTCCCCCGGCGGACGTCGACCCGGCGGCCCTGCGAGTGCTGGCCGCGAGCACGGCCGCGGAGGCCTGGCTCCTGCTGGCGGGCGCGCTGAGCGAGGGGGCGGAACGACGGCCCCCGGCGGCCGGTTTGACGGTCGCTCAGGACGCCGTACGGCTGGCGGCGGTCCGTGCCGATGACGACGGGCCGACGGACGCCGTGACCGAACGCCTCGCCGCCGGTTCGGGGCGCAGCCGGGAGCAACTCGCGTCGGCCGTACGGGCCTGGCGGCTCGGGGGCGTGGCGGCCCTGTCGGTGCTCGAAGAGGAGTGGACCGTCGAGGGCGAGACGCTCGCACGCGCGCGTGCCGCTCTCCAATCCGCCTGGGAGGAGGACGAACGGCCGTTGCTGCGGGCGAGGGCCAACCGCTGGACCGTCGCAGGGTCGCCGACCCAGTTGAGGCTGGGCCGGGACGGCCGCTGGTGGCCCTACCGCAAGGAGCGGGGGCGGTGGGCGCCGGCGGGGGCCGCGGCCCTGGACCCGGCTACGGCGTTGGCTTCGGTCGAGGTCGAGGGTGGGTGAGCGGGCTGGTGGAAGGGCGAGGGGCGGGGTGAACAGGGTCTGAGGCGGGCAAGGGCTTTCTTGGGCCCCGCTCCACCCCGCCCGCCTCTGTCCAGGCCCGCCCATCCCGCCCATCCCGTCCGCGCCGGTCCGACGGGCGGCCGACTCCCTCCGTTCACCGGACCGTCGCACGGCGTTCGACGCCTCCCTCAACTGTGGCCGCTGTCAGCGAACTTGCTCCGCAGGAGGCCCGATGTCCCCGAACGCCGCCGCCCGGTACCGCGCCCAGCGTTCCGTCGCGGCCGCCGTGGTCCAGCGTTCCGTCGCGGCCGCCGTACCGCTCGCCGTGCTGGCCGCCCTCGGCACCGCCGGACCGGCCGCCGCGCACACGCCGTCCGGGCCCGGGAAGGCGTATGTGACCCGCACGGCGACGCTCGGCGACATCCCGCTCGGCAAGTTCAGCGACGCGCTGCTGCCGGGCACGGTGGCGGACGACCGGGGCGTGGACCTCGGCGGCATCGGCAGCGACATCTGCCCGGCGGGCCGCAAGGGCGAGTTCTGGACGGTCACCGATCGCGGGCCCAACGGCCAGATCAAGGTGGACGGCGTCAAGCGCCGTACGTTCCCGGTGCCCGGCTTCGACCCGGCGATCGTACGGATCAAGGTCGTCGGGAACGCGGTGAAGGTGCTCCAGGCGATCCCGCTCACCACGTCGTCCGGGAAGCCGGTCACGGGTCTGTCGAACCAGCCGGGGCGCGACGAGGCACCGTACACGTACGACGCGCGGACGCCGCTGGCCCACAACCCGAACGGGCTGGACACGGAGGGCATCGTCCGGGCGGCTGACGGCTCCTTCTGGCTCGCCGACGAGTACGGGCCGTCGCTGGTGCACGTCTCCGCGCGCGGGAAGGTCCTGACGCGTTACGTACCCGAGGGACTGAAGTCGACGGGTGCGGACTACCCGGTGGTCGAAGCCCTTCCCTCGGTCCTGCTGCACCGGAAGATCAACCGCGGTTTCGAGGGCCTCGCCCAACTGCCGGGCGGTGACCTGGTGCTGGCGGTGCAGAGCCCGCTGTCGCTGCCGGACACGGACGCGGGAGAGGCCTCGCGCACCGTGCGGCTGCTGCGGTTCTCGCCGAAGAAGAAGGCCGTCACCGCCGAGTACGCGTACCGCTTCGACCCGGTGAACGTGGTCGATCCCGGCGAGGACGACACCTCCGAGCTCAAGATCTCCTCGGTGGTCTCCGTGGGCGGTGACCGGCTCCTGGTCGAGGAGCGCACGGACAAGGCCGCCCGTCTCCAGCTCGTCCGGCTGGACCGGCGGGCGAACATCCTGGGCGGCCGCTGGGACGACGACGCGACGTCCCCGTCCCTGGAGCAGTTGCAGGACCCCGCCGCCTCGGGCGTCCCGGTGCTGCCCAAGCGGCTGGTCGTCGACCTGGGCACGGTCGCCGGCGTGCCCGGCAAGATCGAGGGCGTCGCGCGCGTGGATCACGACACGCTCGTCCTGATCAACGACAACGACTTCGGGATGACGGACGGAACGGGGGCGTTCGACGCGCAGGGCCGCCTGGTCGACAGCAACATAGAGACGACGGTGACGTACGTGCGCGTGCCTCGGGGATGGTGAGTCACCGGGACGTGTTTGGCTGGCCGTCATGTCGACGACTCTCGGTGCCTCCCGACCGGACCAGGCCTCCTACATGCTGCGAGCGGCGGCGAGCGACGCCGGTCGCCACTACAAGCAGCGACTGATCGACCTGCTGGACCTCGGGCCGGGCCACACCGCGCTCGACGTGGGATGCGGCCCGGGCAGCGACCTGTCGGCCTTGGCCGAACGGGTCGGCGAGGGGGGCACGGTCATCGGCGTCGACCGCGACCCCGCCATGCTGGCCCGAGCCCGGGAGCGCACGGCGGGCCTGTCGCAGGTGGAGGTTCGCGAGGGCGATGTCCACGCACTGCCCGTCGACCCGGGCTCGGTCGACCGGGCCAAGATCGACCGGGTTCTGATGCACGTCGCCCGGCCCGCCGAAGCGCTCGCACAGGTGCACCTCGCCACCCGGCCGGGCGCCCTCGTCGGGCTCGTCGAACCGGACTGGGACACCCTGGTCGTCGACGCGGAGGATCGTGAGACCAGCCGTCTCTTCACCCGCTACACCGCGGACGAGGTGGTCCGGCACGCCACCGTCGGACGCAGCCTCGCCCGGATGGCTCACGAGGCGGGCTTCCGCGTCGAGACCGTGGCCGCGACGACACCGGTCTTCCTCGACTTCGAGGACGCGGACCACACGCTCGGCCTCGGCCGCACCATGCGGCGGGCCATCGACGCCGGTCGCGTCGACCCGGACCGTGGCCGCCGGTGGTTCGCCACCCTGGCCGACGGGCCGTTCTTCGCGTCGTTCACTCTCGTCACCGTGGTCTGCTCCCGCTGACCTACGACCGGAGTCGGCTGCTGCTCGCAGGACCGGCGTGCGGCTCCTGGACGTGGGCACCGGGCCGGGGACCGTCGCTGCCGCCGCCTGTTCCCGGGGGCGACGGTGACGGCCGTGGACGCGGAGCCCAGCATGGTCGAGCTGGCGGTTCGGGCCGTACCGGCCGCCGACGTACGCGTGGCCGCGCTTCCCGAGCTCCCTTTCGCCGACGGCGAGTTCGACGCCGTCGTGGCCAACTTCGTGCTCAACCACGTGGGGCGGCCCAGGGTCGCCCTCGCCGAACTGCGCCGGGTCATGAAGTCCGGGGGCCGGATCGCGCTGACGATCTGGGCGGCCCCGCCTGCCCCTGGGCAGGCCCTGCTCGGCCGCGCGATCCAGGCCGCGGGCGCGGTGCGTCCGCCCCACCTGCCGGCAGGGCTGGCGGCCGACGACGACTTCCCCCGCGACGAGAGCGGACTGACCGGTCTGCTGACAGCGGCGGGGCTGCGCGCGGCGGAGTGCGAGACCCTGCGCTGGGATCACCGTGGCGACATCGACGAGTGGTGGAGCGGTCCCGCGGCCGGCGTGGCCTTCGGCGGTCAGATGGTGCAGGGGCAGACCCCTCACTTCCGCGCCGAGATCAAGCGCCACTTCGACCTGCTCAGCGCGGAATTCGCCGACGGTACGGGGGTGCTGACGCTGCCGCACGCGGCATTGCTCGCCGTCGCACGCCGCTGACGGCAGCGGGGCACGCGTGCGCGTACGGCACGCCGACATCGGCACGCGCGCGTGTACGGCTCACCGAATTCGGCACACGTACGCGTGCGGCACGCGGCGCTCGGCTACGGCAGCGCTCCACCCAACGACGGCAGCAGGGACTCCAGATCGCTGGGCAGCTCGCTGGGCAAGCCGCTCGGCAATTCGGTCGGGAACTCGGTCGGGAAGTTCGACGGCAGCCGCGTCGGCAGTTCGGTGGGGAAATTTGACGGCAGTTCGCTCGGGAACCCGCTGGGCAGCTCCACCGGGAGGCTGATCGAGGGGGAGGGAGAGGCACTGCGGCTCGCGGGCGGGTCGTCGTCCGGCGAGTCGTCGCCCCCGAGGGTCATCAGGACCACGGCGCCGACGGCCACGGCGGCGGCCAGCAGCGCGAGCACGACGAAGAGCGGGTTCCTGCGCCTGGGCCCGCCGGACGGCGAGGAGGGCGGCGGAGACGGCGGCCAGTCCCCTCCGCCGCCCCCACCGGAGCCGTGGGAGCCGTGGGAGCCGTACGAGCCATGGCTCGAGGCAGGCGGCCCGAAGCCGCCCCAGGGCGATGTGTCGTCGGCCGACCCGGAAGACCCCGACGGTCCGGAGGACCCGGGCGGGCCAGGTGGTCCGGGCGGGCCAGGTGGCTGAGGCGGTACGGGCGGCATGGCCATACGTCCAGCGTCGCCGCGCACCGGCCCCAGCGCGACCCCCGCACGGAAGTTGATACGCGCTCATGCCATGGACCGCATGATTCCGACGTATTCCGCTTCCTCGCGGAGGCCGCTCACGACGTCTGCCCGAGCCCTCGACGCGAACGGCGGCACACAGGACACACACGCACGCGGCACACGCGTGCGTGTCGTCAGCCCCGGGTGCCCAGCAGGTGGTCCATGGCGAGCTGGTCGAGGCGCTCGAAGGCCATGCCGCGCGCGGCGGCGGCGTCGGCGTCGAAGTCCTCGAAGGCGGCGCGGTCGCCGAGGAGGGCCTCGAGCCCGTCGGCGGCGGTGGGCTGGGCCAGCTGGTCGAGGCGGGAGTCGCGCAGGGCCTGCTGGACCTCGGGGTCGGCGCGGAAGGCCGCGGCGCGCTCCTTGAGGATCAGGTAGTTGCGCATGCAGCCCGCGGCCGACGCCCACACGCCGTCCAGGTCCTCGGTGCGCGGCGGCTTGAAGTCGAAGTGGCGCGGGCCCGTGTAGCCGGCGCTCTCCAGCAGGTCGACGAGCCAGAAGGCGGAGCGCAGGTCTCCGGCGCCGAAGCGCAGGTCCTGGTCGTACTTGATGCCGGACTGGCCGTTGAGGTCGATGTGGAAGAGCTTGCCCGCCCACAGGGCCTGCGCGATGCCGTGCGGGAAGTTGAGGCCCGCCATCTGCTCGTGGCCGACCTCGGGGTTGACGCCGTACAGCTCGGGGCGCTCCAGGCGCTCGATGAACGCGAGCGCGTGGCCGACGGTGGGCAGCAGGATGTCGCCGCGGGGCTCGTTCGGCTTGGGCTCGATGGCGAAGCGCAGGTCGTAGCCCTGGGAGGTGACGTACTCGCCGAGGAGGTCGAAGGCCTCCTTCATGCGGTCGAGGGCCGCGCGCACGTCCTTGGCGGCGCCGGACTCGGCGCCCTCCCGTCCGCCCCAGGCGACGTAGATCTTCGCGCCGAGCTCGACGGCCAGGTCGATGTTGCGGATCGTCTTGCGCAGGGCGTAGCGGCGGACGTCGCGGTCGTTCGCGGTGAACGCGCCGTCCTTGAAGACGGGGTGGGTGAAGAGGTTGGTGGTGGCCATCGGCACGGTGAGGCCGGTGGTGTCCAGAGCCTGGCGGAAGCGCTTGACGTGCTCCTCGCGCTCGCTGTCCGAGGACCCGAAGGGGATCAGGTCGTCGTCGTGGAAGGTCACGCCGTGGGCCCCCAGCTCGGCCAGGCGCTGCACCGTCTCGACCGGGTCCAGGGCGCGCCGCGTGGCGTCGCCGAACGGGTCCCGTCCCTGCCAGCCGACGGTCCACAGACCGAACGTGAACTTGTCCTCGAGGGTGGGCTGGTAGCTCATGCCACGGCTCCTTGCTGGAAGACTGCCTTGCCGACTATTTCGTCATGGCCGTTTACAAATTAGTATGCGGACGCATCTCTGGGAAGACAGATCCCGCAGAGCCGCGGAAAAACTTGCCGCGAAGAACCTAGGGAGAGCCCGATGTCAGCAGCCGAGGGTCCGCTCGTCGTCGGCGTGGACACGTCCACCCAGTCCACCAAGGTGCTGGTCGTCGACGCGGCCACCGGCCAGGTCGTCGCGAGCGGCCAGGCGCCGCACACCGTGACCTCCGGCGCCGGCCGGGAGAGCGACCCGCGCCAGTGGTGGGACGCGCTGCGCGAGGCGCTGCGCCAGTGCGGTGACGCGGCGCACGAGGCCGCCGCCGTGTCGGTCGGCGGGCAGCAGCACGGCCTCGTGACGCTGGACGGGCACGGCGAGCCGGTACGCCCGGCGCTGCTGTGGAACGACGTGCGTTCCGCACCGCAGGCGCGTCGGCTGACCGAGGAGCTGGGCGGGGCGAAGTTCTGGGCGGAGCGCACCGGGTCCGTCCCGGCCGCTTCCTTCACGGTGACGAAGTGGGCGTGGCTCGCCGAGAACGAGCCGGAGGCGCTGCGCGCGACCAAGGCGGTGCGACTCCCCCACGACTACCTCACCGAGCGCCTCACCGGCGAGGGCACGACCGACCGCGGCGACGTCTCCGGGACGGGCTGGTGGGCGTCCGCTACGGAGGCGTACGACGACGAGATCCTCGCCCATGTGGGCCTCGACCCCGCGCTGCTCCCGCGCGTGGTGCGGCCCGGCGAGGTGGCGGGCACCGTACGCGACAGTCACGACCTGCCGTTCTCCAAGGGCACCCTGGTCGCCCCGGGCACCGGCGACAACGCGGCGGCGGCGCTCGGCCTCGGGCTGCGCCCCGGCACGCCGGTGCTGAGCCTCGGCACCTCGGGCACGGTGTACGCGGTGTCCGAGCGACGCCCCGCCGACCCGACCGGCACGGTGGCCGGCTTCGCCGACGCCCGCGGCGAGTGGCTCCCGCTGGCCTGCACCCTGAACTGCACCCTCGCCGTGGACCGCGTCGCCGCCCTGCTCGGCCTGGACCGCGAGGCCGTCGAACCCGCGGCCGGCCTCACCCTCCTCCCCTACCTGGACGGCGAACGCACCCCGAACCTGCCGAACGCCTCCGGCCTCCTGCACGGCCTGCGCCACGACACCACCGCCGGCCAGCTCCTCCAGGCCGCCTACGACGGCGCCGTCCACTCCCTCCTGGGCGCGCTCGACCTCGTACTCGAGGAGGAGGCGGACCGCTCGGCCCCGCTGCTCCTGATCGGCGGCGGCGCGCGCGGGGCGGCGTGGCAGCAGACGGTGCGCCGGCTGTCCGGACGTCCCGTGCAGATCCCCGAGGCCAAGGAACTCGTCGCGCTGGGCGCGGCGGCGCAGGCGGCCGGCCTGCTGACCGGCGAGGACCCGGCCGCGGTCGCCCGGCGCTGGAACACCACGCGGGGCCCGGTGCTGGAGGCCGTGGAGCGGGACGAGGCGACGCTCGCCAGGATCGCCGGGGTACTCTCCGACGCGTCCCCGCTGCTGGAGCGGAACACGACCGCCGACTGAGCATCGAGAAACCGATAAGTCGATGAAGCGTGAAGCGATGAAGTGATGAAGCGATGAGGGTATGACCGCACTGCCGCACGACGCCCGCCCGACCGGCCCCCCGCGCGCGCTGCCCGACACCCAGCAGGGCATGCGCCGCCGCAACCTGGCCCGGGTGATGCACGCCGTCAGCGCCGAGGGGTCGCTCTCGCGGGCGGCGGTCGCTTCACGCATCGGGCTGACCCGGGCGGCGGTGTCGACGCTCGTCGACGAGCTCATACGCGCCGGCCTGCTTGAGGAGCTGGGCCCGGAGCGGCCCGGCCGGGTGGGCCGGCCGGGCTCGGCGCTCGCCGTGAGCGGACACGGCCCGGCGGGCATCGGCGCGGAGGTGGGCGTGGACCACCTCGCGGTGTGCGCCGTGGACCTGCGCGGGGAGGTGCGGGCGCGGGCGGTGCGGCACGGCACGAACCGGGGCCGGGCTCCGGAGCCGGTGATCGGGGAGCTGAACGGGCTGGTGCGCCAGGTCGTCGCGGAGGCGGAACGCGAGGGGTTGTGGCCGGCCGGGCTCGCCGTGGCCGTCCCCGGCCTGGTGGCCCGCGACGCCCGCACCGTCGTCCGCGCGCCGAACCTCGACTGGAACGACGTCGACCTCGGGGCTCTGCTGCCCGCCGAGTACCCGTTGACGGTGGACAACGAGGCCAACTTCGGCGGGCTGGCCGAACTCTGGCTCGCCGAGGACACGCCACGGGACTTCCTGCACGTGTCGGCGGAGATCGGCATCGGCGCGGCCCTGGTCGTGGACGGCAGCCTGCTGCGCGGCACGCGGGGCTTCGCGGGCGAGCTGGGACATGTGCCGGTCCGTCCCGACGGCCCGCAGTGCGTGTGCGGCGGGCGCGGCTGCCTGGAGCAGTACGCCGGCGAGGAGGCGGTGCTGCGCGCGGCCGGCCTGGAGCCGGGCGGGGACCGCGTCGGCCTGCTCGCCGGACGGGCGGCGGGCGGCGACGAGGACGTACGGCGCGCCCTGCGCGAGGCGGGCACGGCGCTGGGCATCGCCCTGACCGGGGCGCTCAATCTGCTCGACCCCGAGGGCGTCGTACTGGGCGGCGCGTTGGCGGGGCTGGCGCCGTGGCTGCTGCCGTCGCTGGAGGCAGAGTTGGCCCGGCGCACGGCGGGCCCGCCGTGCCCGGTCCTCGTCTCCCGACTGGGGCCGCAGGGGCCGCTGTTGGGAGCGGCGCACTCGGTGGTGCGGACGGTGCTCGACGATCCGGCGGCGGTGGCGGGGCGGGGTTGATCACAGCCGCCGCTGGAGGGACGGCAGCGCTCGGGCAGCTCACGGACGGGCGGTGTTGATCTGGTAGCTGCCGGACGGGCGGGTTGATCAGGCAGGCCGGCGGACGGGCGGGTTGATCAGGCAGGCCAGCGGCGGGGCACGGTCGAGCAAGCAGACCGCTGGACGGGCAAGACCGGTCAAGCAGACCGCTGGACGGGCAAGACCGGTCAAGCAGGCAGGCGTCTGAGGCGGTTCCGGATCTCGTCGAAACCCTTCGCCGAAAGCGCCGCACCGCCCGCAAGCGGACGCACCGCTTTCGGCGACCGCGGCCCAAACGGTTGTCGGTACGCGCACCCGGAGTGACGATGTCCCCAGCATCGCCTTCCGGGAGGCCGAGTTGACCGATCCCTGGGTGGCCCTGGAGCCGGGGGCCGACCCCGCCGAGCGCGTACGGGCGCTGCGGCGCGCGCACGAGACGTTCACCGCGGCCGGCACGGTGCCGCGGCCGGTGCGGGCCGTGGTCGCCGACTCGTGGCGGCGTTCGGCGCGGGCCGGCGTCGGCCCCGACGGCACGGCGAGCGTGGAGCTGACCGACGGCGACCTCGGCGCCTACCGGGCCGAGCATCCGCTGGCGCGCGTGTTGCCGCTGTTCCGTGAACTCATGGGCACGTTCGCCGCCGACGGGGAGCACCTCCTCGCGGTGTGCGACGCGCACAGCAGGCTGCTGTGGGTCGAGGGCCACCCGGCGACCCGGCGGCAGGCAGGGCGGATGAACTTCGTGCCGGGAGCGCGGTGGGCGGAGAACGCGGTCGGAACGAACGCGCCGGGCACGGCCGTTGCCGTGGACCGTCCCGTGCAGGTGTTCGCGGCCGAGCACTTCATCCGCCGGGTGCAGCCGTGGACGTGCGCCGCGGCCCCCGTCCACGATCCGCGCACCGGGCGGGTGTTGGGAGCGGTGGACATCACCGGAGGAGACGGGCTCGCGCACCCGCACAGCCTGGGCTTCGTCCAGGCGGTCGCACGGGCCGCGGAGTCCCACCTCGCCCTGCTCGCCCCCGAGCGACCGCAGTCCGACCCGCACGAGCTGACTGCCTTGGGCCGGGACGAGGCGCAACTGATCGCCGGCGGCCGCAAGTTGAGGCTCAGCCGCCGGCACAGCGAGATCCTGGTGCTGCTGGCGCACCATCCGGAGGGCCTGACCGGCGACGAGCTGCTGTGCGCGCTGTACGAGGACGAGTCGGTGACGCCGGTGACGCTGCGCGCCGAACTCGCGCGTCTGCGCGGGGTGTTGGGTCCCGGGCTGCTGGCCTCACGGCCGTATCGGCTGACGGTGCCCGTCGAGTCGGACGTCGCCGTCGTCGAACGGCGCCTGGCGGCGGGCGCGGTGACGGCGGCGGTGACCGCGTACGGCGGACCGCTGCTGCCGGCCTCGCAGGCGCCGGCGGTGGTGCGGCTCAGGCACCGCCTCGCCGGGGGCTTGCGCGCCGCGCTGATCGCCGGCCGCGACCCCGACCTGCTGGCGGACTGGGCGCACGCGCCGTGGGGCGAGGACGACCTCGACGTGTGGCGGGCGCTGGCGGCGACCCGGCCGACGGCGGCGATCCGGGCCCGCTTGGCCACGCTGGAGTCGGAACTGCGAGCGCCGGTGAGCCGGCCGCACGGGTGGACCGCAACGTCCCTGCAACGTGGGCTTCCCTAGCCTCCGCCAGAGAGCTGCCCAACGGCGGGCAGCGCTGCTGAGGGAGGCAGGCCACCATGACCCGTTTCGCGGCGCCCGGAACCGAGAGCGCGATCGTCTCCTACCAGGCGCGCTACGACCACTTCATCGGCGGCGAGTACGTGCCGCCGGCCCGCGGGCAGTACTTCGACAACCCCAGCCCGGTGAACGGTCAGCCCTTCACCGAAGTGGCGCGCGGCACGGCGGAGGACGTGGAACGGGCGCTGGACGCGGCGCACGCGGCGGCGCCGTCCTGGGGCCGCACCTCGGCGACCGAGCGCTCCGACGTCCTGCTGAAGATCGCGGACCGGATGGAGGCGAACCTGGAGTCCCTTGCCGTGGCGGAGAGTTGGGAGAACGGCAAGCCGATCCGCGAGACGCTGGCGGCGGACATACCGCTGGCGATCGACCACTTCCGCTACTTCGCCGGCGCGGTCCGCGCTCAGGAGGGCGCGCTCAGCGAGGTCGACGACGACACGGTGGCGTACCACTTCCACGAGCCGCTGGGCGTCGTCGCGCAGATCATCCCGTGGAACTTCCCGATCCTGATGGCCACTTGGAAGCTCGCGCCGGCCCTGGCCGCTGGGAACGCGGTCGTCATCAAGCCGGCCGAGCAGACCCCTGTCTCGCTCCACTACTGGATGAGCCTGGTGGCCGATCTGCTCCCGCCGGGAGTGGTGAACATCGTCAACGGTTTCGGCGAGGAGGCGGGCAAGCCGCTCGCGTCCAGCCCGCGGGTAGCGAAGGTCGCCTTCACGGGTGAGACGTCCACGGGCCGCCTGATCATGCAGTACGCGGCGGAGAACCTGAAGCCGGTCACGCTGGAGCTGGGCGGCAAGTCGCCGAACATCTTCTTCGACGACGTATGGGACAAGGACGACGACCTGCGCGACAAGGCCCTGGAGGGCTTCACGATGTTCGCGCTGAACCAGGGCGAGGTGTGCACCTGCCCGTCACGCGGCCTGATCCAGCGCGGCAACTACGGCGACTTCCTCCAGGCGGCCGTCGCGCGCACGGAACTGATCAAGCCTGGCCACCCTCTCGACACCGACACGATGATCGGCGCCCAGGCGTCCGGCGACCAGCTCGCGAAGATCCTCTCCTACATCGACATCGGCCGACAGGAGGGCGCGAAAGTCCTCACCGGCGGCGAACGCGCAGAGTACGACGGCGAGTTGAAGGGCGGCTACTACGTCCAGCCGACGGTCTTCGAAGGCGACAACCGCATGCGGATCTTCCAGGAGGAGATCTTCGGCCCGGTCGTCTCGGTCGCGTCGTTCGACGACTTCGACGACGCCATCAAGATCGCCAACGACACGTCGTACGGCCTCGGCGCCGGCGTCTGGACCCGCGACATCAACACGGCGTACCGCGCGGGCCGAGCGATCCAGGCGGGCCGAGTCTGGACGAACTGCTACCACGCCTACCCGGCCCACGCGGCCTTCGGCGGCTACAAGCAGTCCGGAATCGGCCGCGAGACGCACAAGATGATGCTGGAGCACTACCAGCAGACGAAGAACCTCCTGGTGTCGTATTCACCGAAGAAGCTGGGCTTCTTCTAGGCACAGAAAAGGGCGCCTGACCTGGGCAGATGCCCGTCAGGCGCCCTTGAGGGCATACTTCTATGCGGCAAGTTGAAATATGGCTCTTCTCCTGATATCTCCCACCGCTGTCCCATGTCTGACCAGCTGTTCCGGGATATATCCGGGCCAGATTCCTCATGACGCGCCTTCAGGGGTGGTCGGCCGACTCCTCCCAACCCTTCATCGACGCGTCGATCAGCCGGTTGACGTGGTCGCGTGTGGCGACCAGGAACTTGGCGTAGTAGCGGAAGAGGACCTGGATGCTCTGTCCGGCCCGACGTGCGCACTCCGCGGGGTCGACGCTGGAGGCCAGCCAGAACGAGATGCCCGCGTGGCGCAAGTCGTAGGGGCGCTTGGCCAGTTCGAGAGCGTGCTCTTCCAGCGTGAGGACAGCTTCGCGTGCACGCCCCCAGGTGATGCCGTACGCCGCGGGATCGACATAGTTCCCGGCCGCGTTCTGGAACACCCGTCCGTCGGCCGCGACCCCGAATGCCCGTCTATGCTCGCGCAGCATGCGGACGAGTACCGGAGGTATCGGCACGGGCCGCGTAGCCTTGGCCGCGCGCCGCTTCAACGAGTGGATTTCGTAGACGCCACCGTCGTCGGTCCGCTCCTTGCCGGCGGTCACCATACCGCCCTTGAGATTCAGCAGACCCCAGCCGCTCGCCGGCAGACGGCACTGGTTCTGCTTCAGGTGGATCACCTCCGCCGGACGCATGGACGCGTGATACATGCAGCCGAAGAAGGCATACAGATGTGGGCCGCGGCCGGGCAGAGCCCTGACGGCCGCGAGCAGCCGGGCAACCTGCGCCGGGTTCGGCACGCAGTCGGGGTCGACCTCGTCGGCGACCTCCGGTGCCGCCCAGCGAAGACCGTTCAGCGGATGGTGCGAGAAGTACCCGACTTCCACCGCCGTCACGAAGACCTCGTTGACCGCAGCCTTCTTCCGTTTAGCGGTCTTCGCGGCAGCGGCCGTACCGTCCACCTTCCGGCACAGGGCATCCAGACCACGGCGCAGGACGACAGGGTCCTCCAGTTCACTGACAGGCAGCGAGCGCCGCTTCAGCCAGGCCAGTGCGGCCTGCCACTCCTCGCGCGGCGGGGACTTCCAGGCGTTCTTGTTGAAGGCCCACGAGTACAGGGCACGCTGCAAAACACGCGGCTCCCGGTAAGGAGACCCCGGTGCGACAAGGGCCGGGGTGATGGTCGCCAGCGCGTCAGCGAGCGTGCGGCGGGTGTTCCCCGGAGTGCGGTCCCACCGTTGCTCGACGTATTCCTGGGCCAGGTCGTACCAAGTCGTCCGCTGCTTCAGGGCCCGCAACTCGTTGGCCGGCAGACCGGTTCGCGTATCGGACGGTTCACCGTCGCGGGCAGCCGCGATCAGCTTGGAACGTCGGCTATCGGCGAGCCCCTTGCTGATGAACGACTCGGAGTTCTCCAGGCCGTTCACCGTCCAGCGAACCTCAAAAGTTTTGCGGCGATTATCCCGTTCTCGTATCTCCCAGAAACGAACTTTGCAACTCATCGCCATTCAGGCGTATCCCATTCGCGCGCTTCCCACCACGCGTCCCAGTCGGCGCGGCGGCAGCGCAGTTCATTATTGGGCAGCTTGATCATTCGCGGTGCCTGACCACGGGCGCGCAAGCGGTAGAAGGCCGATGGGCTCATACGGATCTCAGCGAGGACCTCGGCGAGCTTGAGCGCAGGGGGCGGGCCAGATTGATGCCTTCCTCAGAGTTTCTGGGGTATCTGGACGGCCGGACGGTGGCCGGCAATTTGCAGCGCTCTCCAGCGCGGCCGGACTCTGCGAGGCACGCAATACCGCTCTATTTCGGCGTCGTTGTACGTTGACATGCTCCGGGAGCATGTGCCAGTCCGTTGCGGATCTTTGCCTCTGCCGTGGGCGAATTCGGTAAGAGCGGGGCCCGCAAATATCAGGTGATGGAGTCGCCGGAGCGAAGACAGCGCGGGCAACTCTGACCGCTGCCCCACAGTGTGTGCTAACGCTCGGCCCGCCACTCCCAGCCTGAGACGGCAACGGAAAGCCACCAGTCTCCTCGCCACCGGCCTCTGCCTGCTCCTGGCCGCCGGCACCGGCACCGGGCTGATGACCGCCGGCCCCGCACAGGCCGACATCATCGACGGCCTGATCCTGCGCTACAAGGTGGAGATTCCCCTCAGTTCCAGGTCGTCCTGGGCCGCATCCGGGTGCCCCGGCTCGGCCCGGGACGGCCGAGCACCCGGCCGGACAAGGTCCGCGCCGACAAGGCGTACGGCTCCCGCGCGAACCGCGCCTACCTGCATAAACGCAGGATCCGCTGCACGATCCCGGAGAAGCGCGACCAGATCGCCAACCGCAAGAAGCGCGGCTCCCACGGTGGCCGGCCGCCGAAGTTCGATCAGGACGACTACAAGGAGCGACACGCGGTGGAGTGCGGGATCAACCGCCTTAAGCGCCACCGCGCGGTCGCCACGAGATACGACAAGCTCGCCGTCCGCTATGAGGCGACCGTACTGGTCGCGGCCATCAACGAGTGGCTCTGACAGGGCCGTCGGCCTTCATGCCGGACCGGCGCCGGGCATGATGGACACCATGACCACGCCGAGCGCCGACTGGATCACTGTCACCGCCTACGAGAACCTGCCGGGCTGCCCCCGGCCCATGGCGGCCGTTCGCGCTTGACTGCGCGATCGGGGCATCGACTGGATGCCCTTCGACCAGACCGAGGTCCGCTGGAATCTCGCCTGTGGTGTCGGTGCCGACGGTCGGTGGCACGGCTGGTTCGACGTCCGTATCCACGCCGACGCGCTGCGACGTCATGGACTGCACCCCGACCAGCCGAGCGCCCGGGTCGCAGCACCCTCTCCGCCCGGCTGGTGGCACGCTGCAGCCGAACGTCACGCTCGTTGGTGATCCACTTCTAAAACAGGCCTCAGATCCGTTCTCCGTCGACCACCCATTTGGGAAGATCAACTGACCGCGGCGGTCCGAGTTGCAGAACCCGCCGAAGCACGACCACCTTTGGACCGTGATCAAGCTCGGGAGCTGTGCAAAAGTGTATCCCCGAAGTACGGAGCTAAGGGTTGTCCCGTGACTCCGGTGATCTTGGCTTCAGCTGCGATCGGGAGGCACGGTCAGGCGTCACTGGAACCGGGGGCCCAGCCGGTGTGCTGGGCCCAGGCGTCAGCGCGTCGGATGATGTCCCATACGAAGGCATCCTTTGCCTGGACGTAGCCGTGACGGTCGTTGCGGAACTTGGCCGCGCAGTGCTGTTTGGCTGCTGCGTACTCGTTCGCGGCAGCCAAGTGGCACCGGAGGTAGTCGCGAAACAGCAGTGGGAACTGTTGAGAGAAGCTACCCAATTGCCGCACGTGCACGTGTGTCCGGCGCTGACCTGGAGGTTCCCGGAAGTATCGCTTCGTCCGTTCGGGATTGTCCGCCCGGTACACGAGACCCATATCTGTCAGCGGGCCCAGGAAGGGATCCGTCGCTTCCAGCGATGCTACTGAGATCTGGATGTCGATCACCGGCTTGGCCGCCAGTCCTGGCACCGAGGTCGACCCGATATGGTCGATACGAGCCGCAGCATCACCGAGGGCTGCACGCAGGCCCGTGCCCCACCTGGCGAACATGGCTGGCCAAGCAGGGTCGTAAGGCATGATCTCGACCGGCTCTCCCACACTGAGGAGTGTTCCACGGCTTGCCACAGCTGTGATCTGAGCTCCGTTGGCCGAGTGAGATGATCTGGCCGTGGCTGGTGTGATCACCGCGTTGGAGCCGTCCTGGATAGCCCCGTTCAGCGGGCTGAGCCCACATCAGTTCGGCAAGCTGATCACCGCGCTGTGGCGCGAGGGTGTGGACCCGGTGCGCAGGGGCCGGCCCTGGAGCCTGCCGCTGGAGGACCGCGTGCTCCTGGTCGCCGCGTACTGGCGGACGAACCTGACCCTGCGCCAACTGGCACCGCTGTTCGGGGTGTCCAAGTCGGCCGCCGACCGCATCATCGACCACCTCGGGCCCAAGCTCGCGCTCCAGCAGTGCAAGCGGTTCCGCAAGGACACCGTGCTGACCGTGGACGGAACCCTGGTCCCCACCCGCGATCACACCATCGCCGAGCAGTCCAAGAACTACCGGTACTCCACCAACCACCAGATCGTCATCGACGCCGACACCCGGCTCGTCGTCGCCGTCGGCCGGCCACTGCCCGGCAATCGCAACGACTGCAAGGCATGGGAGCTGTCCGGCGCGAAAGACGCCGTCGGCAGGACCACGGTCATTGCAGACGGCGGCTACCGGGGTACCGGTCTGGTCATCCCGCACCGCCGCGAGAGAGGCCAGGCCGAGCTCCCGGCCTGGAAAGAGGAACACAACACCTCCCACCGCAAAGTCCGCGCCCGCGTGGAGCACGTCTTCGCCCGTATGAAGAGCTGGAAGATCCTCCGCGACTGCCGACTGAAAGGCGACGGCGTCCATCACGCCATGCTCGGCATCGCCCGCCTGCACAACATCATCCTTGCCGGGTGAGGCGGAAAACCAGCAGGTTCCCCCCGGCACGTCAAAGATCATTTAAGGGACAGCCTTTCAGCATCCAGGCCATCGCTGAGCGCGCCGACGTCGGCTTCGGCTCCTTCTACAACCACTTCACGTCCAAGGCAGAGCTCTTTGACGCAGCGGTGGCCGACGCCCTTCACGAGTACGGTCAGGCCATCGACGAGCACCTGCGCGGCATCCAGGACCCGGCTGAAGTCATGGCCGCCTCTTTTCGGATCGCCGCCCGGCTGGCCAGGACCCATTTAGAAGTGACCCAGATCCTGCGCCATCGTGGCCTGGAGCACATCCATTCCGAGATCGGCCTCGCCCCCCGCGCCCTGCGGGACGTGGAGGAAGGCGTTGCGTCCGGCCGCTTCGACGTGCCCGATCCGCTCGTCGCCCTCTCGGCGCTCGGTGGAGGCCAGCTGGCCCTCTTGGAACTGAAGTCCGCACGCCCCGATGTCAGCGGCGACGAAGCCGCGGCTGACATGGCGGAAATGATCCTGTGCATGCTCGGTCTCCCCCGCGAGGAAGCACGCGAAGTCGCCCGGCGCCCCCTGCCCGCTCTCGACTGACCGAGCCGGCCTGGCCGTCGAGGCCGGTTCGGCATGTCCGGGGCGGTCAGGGCTTTGCCAGGGCAGTTCGCAGAGCGTCGAGGGCGGCAGCGCGAAAAGCGGTCATCGAAGGTGCTTTGCCGTCGAGCAAGGCATCAGCACCGTGGTACATGCCTGGTTCGAGCCGCAGCTCGCAGGCGACGCCGGCCTCGCTCAGGCGTCGGGCGTAGTCGACGTCTTCGTTGTATTTACCGACCGTGAACGTGACCGGGTCGGCTCTGACCTGGGGTGATGTGTTGTCCATCGGCACGCGACGTGGCGGGCTGCCGAGGGCTG
>NZ_JBIARQ010000034.1:0-58290 GCF_042890065.1 Streptomyces sp. NPDC002328
ACCCAGTACCTGGAAGAAGCCGACCAGCTCGCCGACCGCATCGCCGTCCTCCACGACGGCAGGATCGCCGCCGAAGGCACCGCCGAGGAACTCAAACGGATCGTCCCCGGCGGCCACGTCCGCCTCCGCTTCACCGACCCCACCGCCTACCGCTCCGCCGCCACCACGCTGCGCGAGGCCACCCGGGACGACGAGGCCCTCACCCTCCAGATCCCCAGCGGCGGCACCCAGCGCGAACTGCGCTCCATCCTCGACTGGTTGGACTCCGCCGGCATCGACGCCGACGAGCTGACCGTGCACACCCCCGACCTCGACGACGTCTTCTTCGCCCTCACCGCCCCGACCGCCGTCCCCCACCAGACCGAGGAGAACGCCCGATGAGCACCCCCGCGGCACCCGCCCGCCCCACCCGCCTCTCCCTCGCCGTCCGCGACTCCGCCACCATGCTGCGCCGCAACCTCCTGCACGCGCGCCGCTACCCCTCCCTCACCCTGAACCTCCTTCTCACCCCGATCATGCTGCTGCTCCTCTTCGTCTACATCTTCGGCGACACCATGAGCGCGGGCATCGGCGGCGGGGACCCCGACCGCGCCGCGTACATCGCCTACCTCGTCCCGGGCATCCTGTTCCTGACCATCGGCGGCACCACGATCGGCAGCGCGGTGTCCGTCGCCATGGACATGAACGAGGGCATCATCGCCCGCTTCCGCACCATGGCGATCCACCGCGGCTCGGTGCTCGTCGGTCATGTCGTCGGCAGTGTGTTGCAGTGCGTGATGAGCGTGGTTCTCGTCGGGGCCGTCGGCGTGGCCATCGGGTTCCGCTCCACGGACGCCACCGCCCTCGAATGGCTCCTGGCGCTGGGGCTGTTGACGCTCGTCTCCCTGGCGCTCACCTGGATCGCGGTCGGCATGGGCCTGTCCAGCCCGAACGCCGAGGCCGCCAGCAACAACGCGCTGCCGCTGATGATCCTGCCGCTCCTGTCCAGCGCGTTCGTGCCGGTCGACGCGATGCCGGGCTGGTTCCGACCGTTCGCCGAGTACCAGCCCTTCACCCCGGCCATCGAGACCCTGCGCGGACTGCTCCTCGGCACCGAGATCGGCCACAACGGGTGGCTGGCCGTCGTCTGGTGCGTGGCGCTGGCCGCGCTCGGCTACTACTGGTCCAGGTCGCTCTTCGAGCGCGACCCGAAGTAGCGGCGCGCCAAAAGCAGTTGAGCAGCACGGTGGTGCCTCACTACCGTGCTGCCGAACTCAGTCGTCTGATCAAGGGACATGCCGTTGTACACCGTGTGAGACCTCCCGAGAGCTGATCTGTCGCGCGTCGCGCATCTGCGCCGTCGCGCCGCCTTTTGCTGCGGATTTCTCACTGGAACCGGTGTACTTCTGTGCTCACTGACTGGGTGGTCATGCCCACCTGCCTGCCGCTCGTCCGCCGCCGCTGCCACACCTGCGCGTCCGGACGTTTCCGGGCGAGCGGCAAATTCCGCGTCAACGCCAACCACAAGCTCATCGACGTCTGGCTCCTCGTGCTCTGCGCCGTCTGCGGGGAGACCGCGAAGCTCACGGTCCTGGAGCGGGTGAACGTGCGCTCCGTACGACCCGAACTGCTGGACCGGCTGCATGACAACGACCTAGGCCTGACAGCCGAGTTGCTCCAGGATCCGGTCGTGCAGCGCCGCAATCGCGTCGCCCTCGACTGGGACGACGCCTGGCGTCTCGACACCGGCGGGCCGGCTCGACCGGACCGCGAGGTGATGGAGGTCTCGGTCCGTTTCGCGGCGCGGATCCCCGTCCGGCCGGTGCGACTGATCGCCGAAGGCTGCGGCCTCGCGCGGGCCGAGGTCGAGCGACTGATCACGGAGGGGAAGCTCGTCTCGGCGGTCCGGCTGAGCGGCAGGCTCTCGGGCGACTTCACGTTCACGCTCAAGCGCTGAGCCCTCCTGGGGCCGGGGGCTGTCCGGCAAGATCCCGCCGGACAGCCCCCGGTCCACCGCCGGACAGCCCCCGGTCCACCGCCGGACAGCCCCCGGTCCACCGCCGGACGGCTCCCCGTCTCACCGCCGGCCGGCCGGGGGCCCGGCCTCGCAGCCGAATTCGAGTGCGCAGCCGAATTCGAGTGCGCTGCCGTCGGCGGACGTAGCAGACTTCCCGGTATGGCCGACATGCGCATGCTCCAGCACGAGATCACACGCTGGGCAGCCGGTGGCCCCGGCGAACCGGCGAGGGAGCTGGCGGAGCTCCTGGGGGTGCGCACGGCGATCCTGCTGGAAGGACTGAGCGACCTCGCCGCCGTCGAGGCGCTGACCGCGATGCGGGGCCACGACCTGGCGGCCGAGGGCGTGTGCGCGGTGTCGATGGGCGGAGCGATGAACGTCGGCCGCTATGCCGGGCTCCTCGGGCCGACCGGCCTGGG
This sequence comes from Streptomyces sp. NPDC002328, assembly GCF_042890065.1. Taxonomy (NCBI): domain Bacteria; kingdom Bacillati; phylum Actinomycetota; class Actinomycetes; order Kitasatosporales; family Streptomycetaceae; genus Streptomyces; species Streptomyces sp. NPDC002328. Next base: position 2,416 of record NZ_JBIARQ010000034.1, read on the forward strand.
CCTGCGCCTGATCGGCCTGTGCGACGAACGCGAGAAGCCCTACTACGAGCGGGCCCTCGCCCCGAGCCGGACACCGCGCTCGGACGTGTTCGTCTGCACCGCGGACCTGGAGGACGAACTCCTCCGCGTGCTCGGCCCGGAGCGGACCGAGCGGATCATCGAAGCCGAGGACGAACTCCGCGCCTGGCACACCTTCACACGGCAACCGGCCCAGCTCGGCCGCTCCCGACATCAGCAACTGCGGCGCTTCCTGGGCACGAAGAAGGGCCGGAAGATCCGCTACGGCCGCCTCCTGACCGAAGCCCTCGCTCCCGACGAGGTGCCCACCCCGCTGAACGACCTCCTGACCGGCCTGTTCCGGGCCTTCGACTGAGTACGAGAACTCATGTGCTCCGGGGGACCGGCTGACAGCATCCGCGGTATGACGAGTGAAAGACGGGCGCTGACGGCCCTTCATCTCCTGCTGGTCTGGCTGGCGATGGCGGCCGCGGTGCCGGTGCTCGGGTTCGGGCTGGTGATGTCGGCCTGGGGCGACGGGGCCGGTGCGACGACGCCGGTCTTCCTGCTGGGGGTGCCGCTGCTGGTGGGGCTGCTGGCCGTGGTCGGCTCGGCGGCGGGGTCCGTGACGCCGATGTGCGGCCCTCTGCCGCAGCGGATCGGCTGGGCGTCGTCGGTGTTCGTCCTCGGCACGCTCGGCGTCCTGGCAGGCCTGCACGCCTACGGTGAAGACGTCGACCTCGGCGGCGCGGGCCTACGGATCGCGCTGACGGGAGTGCCCTACGCCGTCGCCGCGGCGTTCTTCGTGCCGAGCCGGTGGGTGCGGCTGGGCGCGGTGGCCGTGCTGGCGGTCGCGGTGGCGTACGGGGGGTTCGTCGGCCCGGCGCAGACGGAGCAGCGTCGGCACGAGGCGGAGGTCGCGCGGTACCGGGAGCATCCGGAGCTGCTGTACCTGGGCGCCGCGCCGACCGGCATGCGGGTGTCCCATGTCGAGGTCGCCGCCGCCTACGTCAACGCCGAGTACCGCCCCCTCCGACAGGACGAGTCCGGGTATGTGTCCCTGACGGTCCGCTTCCCGGCCACGCCTGCGCCACGGTGCCCCGTGCTCGTGGAGGAGAACACGACCTGCGCGGTGGACGCGCGCGGTGAGCTGCGCATGGTCCGCGACAACCCCGGAGGCGACCCTGCCGTCACCCTCGTCCGTCGCCACGGGAAGGCGGAGGCGGAGGTCGCCGGCCAGACCCTCGGCGAACCCGGGCTGCGTCAACTCCTGTACAGCCTGCGCCCGTTGTCGGACGCCGAACTGGAGACGCTGATGCGCGAGGAGAAGATCGCCTACGCGTCCTGACGTCAACGGCCGTCACTGGAGCGGGCGGTGACTCACCGCCCGTGGACGCGATGCCTCACAGCCGCCGCACGCGCAGCACACCGGTCAGCATCGGGAGTGTGAACTCACCGCGGGCGGTTTCCACTTGGCCCGAGAGGAACGCGCGGATCCGGCCCAGCGCGGCTTCCCGCTCCTGGTCCTGCATCACCAGCATCCCCGCGCGGGTCGCGAGAGTCGCGGCGAGCGAGTCGGCGGTGCGGCGCTGCCCGTGCGGGAACTCGGCCTGCTCCGGCGAGCCGAACCGGGCGGCCGCGCCGGTCTTCTGAAGGTGCGCGTCCGCGGTCTCGGCGCGCCATCCGGATGATGTGTCACGCGGGCCGACGGCCGACGCCGACCAGGTGAGGCAGTTCGTCACCGGGTTGTACCGGACCTCGATCATCAGGCCGCAGCTCGGACGGATCTTCGTCGAGGAGTTCTCCAAGGACAGCGAGCGGCTGGACTATGTCTTCGACCACTACATCGCTCCGGCCCTCCAGACCGTGGTGCCCAGCATCGAGCGGCTCGTCGCCGCCGGGCGCATGGCGGCCGTCCCGATGGACATCCTCTTCTTCGCCATCATCGGCCCGATCGGCGGCATGGTGGAGGTGCCGCTCGCCCGACGCCTGGGCAGGCCCGAGGGCTCCTCACCGGAACAACTCACGGCCACGGCAGAGTCGTTGGCCGGGTTGGTGGTCGACGGGCTGCTGGCGACGGGCCCGTTGCGCGACTGATCTCGCCGCGCACGGACCCCGGAGCCCGTCCCGGACCCGTCAGCCGGGAATCAGGGCTTGACCAGCGGCGCCTGTAGTTCGGTCACCCACTCGTCACGGTTGTCCGGGCACTCCAGGTTGATCTCCCGCGGGTAGCCGGCGGCCCGGTGGCCGTTGCCGTCGATCCAGCGGGCCAGGGCCTGGGCGGTGGGGAGCACGGAGTCCATGGAGCCGCGGTGCACGATCGTCGCCGCCCGGTCGACGGGCGGCAGGTCCAGCACCTGGAAGGCGCCGCTCTGAAGCGGGGCCCTGACCTGCACGGCGGCGTGGACGATGATCCTGCCGTCGCCCTCGGGGGCGTCTTCGTAGTAGGCGACCCCGGGGCCCGCGGGCGTGACGCCCGCCGCGGCCAGGCGCTGGAACAGCTCGGCGTAGAGCGGTCCGATCACCGGGCCGATGTCCTCGGGGTCGAAGCCGGCGGCGGTCGCGGCCAGCTCCGCCACTCGGATCGCCGGGACGCTCTTGATGACGACGTCGTTCGCGGGCATGTGCCCCTCGCTCTCGATCGACCGGAGCCTCGCCTCGACCTGGACGAGCCGTGCGGCCCCCGCCGCCATGTCCGCCTCCAACTCGGCCCGCCGCAACCGCAGCATGGCGCGCAGCTCCTCGGTGCTGATCTTCTCGTCCAGGATCCGCCCCACCTGCTGGAGGGTGAGACCGAGATCCTTGAGCGCGATGATGCGATTGAGGCGGGTGAGCTGGGCGGCCGTGTAGTGGCGGTAGCCGCTGGCGGGGTCGACATGGGCCGGTCGCAGCAGGCCGGTGGCGTCGTAGTGACGCAACATCCGAACCGAGACACGGCCGTGCCGGGCGAAGTCTCCGATAGTGAACATGATGCCTCCGAGTCCAACGCCTGACACGGTGTGAGGGTCAAGAGTCCCCCCGGCGAGACCGGGCTGGGCTACATGTTCCTGCCGGAGGCGTGGGGACGCGGCTACGCCGCCGAGTGGCGCGCGGGAGGCGCGGTAGTCGGCCGGCAGGTCGGTGGGGGTGTGCATCTGGCCATGTCTGGGCGTTTCGTGAACTCGCGTGTCGTGGGTGCCTCATCGTGTACATGCCCACCTCGACACTCAAGGAGATCACCATGAGAACGAAGCTGAGGGCACTGCTGGGCGGTTCCGCGGCCATGGCCACCGTCGTCGGCACCATGCTGGCCGGGGCCGGTACCGCCCACGCCGCCACTCTGTACGGCTGTCCGTCCGGCGCTGTCTGCGTGTACGCGCAGGACCAGCCGGCCAGCAGCAGCACCCTGACCCACGCCTACTACGCCTACGGGGCGCACAATCTGGCCAATCAGTACGGTTGGCACTGGGTGATCAACAACCAGACCGGCGGGGCCACCGCGACCATGTGCTACGGCTACAACGGCGCCAACTGCACCGGCACCACCATCGCGGCGGGGGGATGGTCGGCACAGAACCTCACCCCCATCAACTCGATCAGGCTCAACCGGCCGTAGTCCGGCCGTAGTCCGGCCATGAGGCCGGCCGGACCGCGCACCGCGAGCCCGTCTGTTCCACGGGGTACCCACGTGGTTCCGTACGGTCCCATGTGGTCCCGCGTGGAACAGACAGGCCGGTGTCGAACGGAGCCTCGCCGTCAGCGACTTCAGCCGTGGTAGGTGATGTACCCGTTGCCGTCGGAGTCGTTCGCGCGCTTGGTGTACGAGTGGACGTCCGCGTTGGCGCCGCCCGGCTTGAGCAGGTAGATCGTGTCCTTGTCGTTGTTCCAGATGAAGTTGCAGTTCTGGCGGTAGGCCACGTTGCCGGCGTCGGAGTCGGTGCCGCGCCCGCCGCGCAGGGTCACGTAGTCGCCGGGCTCAAGGGTGTGGTTGGCGGTGAACGTGTACCTGTTGCCGGTGGCGTCCTTGACGACGTAACCCCTGAGGTTGACGCTCGCGGTCCGCGAGTAGTTCTTGATCGTCAGGTACTCGTTCTTGGTGTTCCCGCCGGAGCACCGGTTGGAGTCGGCGCCGGGGGCGTCGTACTGAACGCCCTTCACCTTCACGGCGGACGAGTACTCGGCGGCCTGCGCCGGAACGGCGGTGACGACGGTGGCGGCGGCGACCGTGCCCGCCGTGGCGACAGCTGCCAGCGCATGACGTATGCGCATGAGGAATTCCCCCCTCAGTGGTGCGGATTGCAGAGCCTGGAGCATACCGAAAGTGATCAGTAGGTGGAGGGGATGTGTGTGAATCGTGAAGGGCGGCGCTGCCGACCCGCGGGTGCGCCGCCCCGACCCCGCTGCGTCATAGTGGACCCGCACCTGATCACCTGGTCACCTGGTCACGTCGTCACCTGGTCACGCAACCACGCAACCACCTGATGCGAGGAACACGCATGCAAGCACGGGCCGTCGCCGCCACCGCGCTCCTGGGCACCGCCCTCACCCTGCCCCTCCTCCTTCCCGCTCAGGAAGCCCAGGCGGCCACGCGCGGTGTGCCCTCGGCCGCCCGCACCATGCCCGCGGTCATCGCCCACCGCGGAGCCTCCGTCAAGGCACCCGAGAACACGCTGGCCGCCATCGACAAGGCCGCCGCCCTCGGCGCCAACTGGGTGGAGAACGACGTCCAGCGCACCAAGGACGGCCAACTCGTGGTGATCCACGACGGCACTCTCAGCCGTACGACCGACGTCGAGCAGGTCTTCCCCCGCCGCGCTCCCTGGAACGTGAAGGACTTCACCGCCGCGGAGATAGCCCGCCTCGACGCGGGCAGTTGGTTCGGCAGCGCCTACAAGGGCGCGCGCGTGCCGACGCTCAAGCAGTACCTGAACCGGGTCGACCACAACCGTCAGAAGCTGCTCCTGGAGATCAAGAACCCGCAGCTGTATCCGGGGATCGAGCAGCAGACCCTCACCGTCCTGGGCAACGAGGGCTGGCTCGACGCACAGCATCTGGCCGGCCGGCTGATCATGCAGAACTTCAACGCCGACAGCCTGCGGATCGTCCACGACCTGAAGCCGGCCGTCCGGACGGGCCTGCTCGGCACCCCGCCGGTCGAAGACCTGCCGACGTACGCGCAGTTCACCGATCTGATCAACCCCTCGTACGGCTCGGTCTCCCACGCCTACGTCGCGGCCGTGCGCAGCCTCACCGGTCCGCACGGCAAGCCTCTCGAGGTCTACGTCTGGACCGTCGACGACGCGGCCACCATCCGGACCATGCGCGGGTACGGCGTCAACGGCATCATCACCAACAAGCCCGACGTGGCACGGCGGGCGCTGAACTGGTACTGAGCCCAGGCCGTCGTCAGCGGTCAGCGGCGGGACGGACGCCCCGAGGTCACGGCGTCCGGCGGCGGACCCGCCTCAGTTCCCGGTCGACGGCCCAGACGTCGGCGACCGGGCCGAGGTGGCCGAGCTTGTCGGGGTTGATGACCGAGCGGACGGTCCGGATCCGCCCGTCGAGCACGTCGAGGGCGAGGACGTGGAGGACCTTGCCGTCGCGGTCGCGGAAGACCGCCCCCGGCTGGCCGTTGACCTCGTGCGGTGCGAACGTGACGTCGATCCGCGCCAGCAGCGGGCAGAGCGCGGCGAGCAGCCTGGCCACGTTCTCGGCGCCGGCGACGACCTTCGCCAACTGCGGGGCCTTGCCGCCGCCGTCCCCGACGAGCCGGACGTCGTCGGACAGCAGACTCCGCAGCCCGTCCATGTCTCCGCGCTCCAGCGCCTCGAAGAATCGGCTCGCCAGCTCCTGCCGCTCCTGGCGGTCCGCCGCGAACCGGGGCCGGCCCGCGTGCATGTGACGGCGTGCCCGTACGAGCAACTGCCGGCACGCCGTCTCCGAGCGTCCCACCGCGGCGGCGACCTCGTCGAAGCCGAAGGCGAAGACCTCCCGCAGCACGAACACCGACCGCTCCAGCGGACTGAGCCGCTCCAGGAGCAGCAGCGCCGCCATCGACACCGAGTCGGCCAGCTCCGCCGCACGGGCCGGGTCCTCGTACGGATCGTCCAGCAGCGGTTCGGGCAGCCACGCGCCGACGTACTCCTCCCGCCGCACCCGCGCGGAACGCAGCACGTCGATGGCGATCCGGGTCACCGTGGCCGACAGGAACGCCTTGGCCGACACGGGCCGGGTGGGCGAGGCGTCGTAGCGGATCCAGGTCTCCTGCACCGCGTCCTCCGCCTCCCCCACGCTGCCCAGGATCCGGTAGGCGATCGAGAACAGCAGCGGCCGCAGGTCCTCGAACTCCTCGACCTTGCCCATGTCGGCTCCCCCGTTCAGTGGGCCTGGCCGGCCTGGTAGTCGCCGGCCGGCCGCTGGGCGATGATGTTCAGCCGGTTCGCCGTGTTCATGAACGAGACCAGTATGACGAGTGCCGTGAGCTGTTCCTCGTCGTAGTGCTCGGCGGCCCGCGCCCACACCTCGTCGCTGACTCCGGTGGCCGCGTCCGCGACCCGGGTCCCCTGTTCGGCCAGCGCGAGGGCGGCGCGTTCGGCCTCGGTGAAGACCGTCGCCTCCCGCCAGGTCGCGACCAGGTGCAGCCGCACCGGGGTCTCGCCGGCCGCGGCGGCCTCCTTGGTGTGCATGTCGACGCAGACCGCGCAGCCGTTGATCTGACTCACCCGCAGCGCCACCAGTTCCTGCGTCGCGGCTGCCAGCGGCGATGCCTTCAACTCCCGGCCCGCCGACCAGAAGTGCTTGAGGATCTTGCCGGCGGTGGGGCTGGCGAAGTAGTCCAGTCGCGCGTCCATCGTGTGCTCCTTCACGCTCGTCGATGCCTCCACCCCCGAGACGAGACGGCGCCCCCGCCTGTGACACGACACGATGTGACCTGCGTCTCCCCGCTGTCCCCGGTGCGGGCCCACCGGTCACCAGCCGGTGACGCGCTTCCAGACGTCCTCGATCTCCGGTGCGGTGTCCGTGGTTCGAGCGCTGTCGACGACGTGGTAGCCGTGGTGCTGGGCGGCGGTGGCGCAGGCGTGGTTGGGCAGGACGCGCAGGCGGGTGCCGACGGGCAGGTCGGGAAGGCGCGCGCCGTCGCGGGCGGTGAGGGTGCCGTGCTCCTGGCTGGCCGCCGTCATGACCAGACCGGGGAGGAGGCGGCCGTCCAGGTCGGCGACCAGGCCGTAGCCCTGGTCCTGCGCCTGGACGGCGGTGCCGCGGTCGCGGGACATGGCCATCCAGCCGCCGTCGGTGACGATCCATCCGTACTCCGGGCGGTGTCCGATCACGGTGACGACGACCGACAGGGCGATGTCCTCGACACGGCAGACGCCGATGCCGGCCATCACCAGATCGAAGAAGACGTAGTTGCCGGCGCGCAGTTCGGTGACGCCGGTGAGGTCCTCGGCCGCGTGGGCCGTGGGGGTGGAGCCGACGCTGACGGTGGCCACGGGCAGGCCGGCCGCGCGCAGCCGCTCCGCCGCGGCGACGGCGGTGTCGCGCTCGTTCTCCGCCGCCAGGCGCCGTTCCTCGGCGGTGTAGGCGAAGTACGACTCGCCCGCGTGGGTCAGCACTCCGTCCAGACAGTCCGCGGCGTGCAGGATGCGGCCGATCCGGACGAGCGCGGGTGCGTCGGGTTTGAGGCCGCCGCGGTGGCCGTCGCAGTCGATCTCGATCTGGGCGGGCACGGGAAGGCCCGCCTCGCGGGCGGCCTGGGCGACGGCCTCCGCCTGCTCGACGCTGTCCAGCAGCACGCGCAGGGTGACGCCGCGCCGCAGGAGGGCGATCACGCGCGGGAGCTTGTGCGGGTCGACGCCGACGGCGTACGTGATGTCGGTGTAGCCGCCGTCGGCGAACGCCTCGGCCTCGGCGAGGGTGGAGACGGTGACGGGGCAGGGGACGCCGTGGTGCAGGAGGGCGGCGACGTCGAGGCTTTTGGCCGTCTTCACATGCGGGCGCAGGGCGACGTCGAGCCGCTCGGCCCTGGCCGCCAGCCGTTCGATGTTGCGCCGCGTCCGGTGGGCGTCGACGACGGCGAACGGGGTGTCCGGATCGGCCAGGGTCCGGCCGGTGCCGACACCGGTGCCGGTGCCGAGGCGGGGGGCGGTGTTCACGGGGGCATCTCCGTCTTCGTCAGGAGGGTCGGACCCGGATACAGGTCCTGCACGCGCCGCTCGATTGGACCCTGTGTCCATATCTGGACTATGAGTCTATGAATCCCTCCTGGCGATTGTCCAGCCGGCCTCCCGCGCCCGACGGCTGCGGAGCAGCGGGGCGGGGCGGCGACAACAGGGGGATCTTCTGGGCGAGCTTGTCGCCCTCGACGTCCAGGTCGGGCAGCAGGCGGTCCAGCCGGGCGGGGATCCACCAGGCCTTCTCCCGGGCGAGCGCCATGGTCGCCGGGATGAGGGTCATGCGGATGACGAACGCGTCGATGAGAATGCCGACCGCCAGGGCGAACCCGGCCTGCTTGATCATGGGCTCCTCGTTGAAGACGAACCCGGCGAAGACGGACACCATGATGGTGGCCGCCGCGAGGACGACGGAGCCGGCGCGGGCGAAGCCGGTGACGGCGGCGTCGAGGGCGCGGGCCCCGTGGATGTGCGCTTCGCGCATGGAGGTCACCAGGAACATCTGGTAGTCCATGGCGAGTCCGTACAGGACGCCGGTGATGATGATGGGCAGCAGGCTCACCACCGGTGCGGTGGCGTCGAGTCCGATGAGGCTCTGGAACCAGCCCCACTGGAAGACGGCCGTCGTGACGCCGAAGGTGGCGGCGATGGTCAGGAGGAAGCCGAGGGTGGCCGTCACGGGGACCATGATCGAACGGAAGACCAGCAGCAGGACGATCAGCGACAGCCCGAGGACGGTGGCCACGTAGAGGGGCAGGACGTCGGTGAGCCGGTCGGAGACGTCGATCGCGAGGGCCGTGAAGCCGGAGACGCCGATGACCGCGCCGTCGGCCTCCCGGATCTGCGCGCTCCTGTCCCGCACGGCGGTGACGAGTTCCTTGGTCGCGTCGTCGTTCGGGCCGCTCTCGGGGACGAGGCTCAGGACGGCGGTGGTGCCGGTCCTGCTCATCCCGGCGAGCGAGACCGAGGCCGCCCCCTCGATGCCCCGCAGGTCGGAGGTGACCGCGGCGAGGGTCGCGGGGGTGACGGGCCGTCCGTTCGCGGTGGAGCTGACGGCGACCAGGAGGGGCCCGTTGTGGCCGGGGCCGTACGCGTCGCTGACCAGGTCGTAGCTCCGGCGTTGCGCGGTGTCGGTGTTGTAGCCGGCGCCGGAGGGCAGGCCCAGTTTCATGTCGGCGGCGGGCACGGCCAGCACGGCGGGGATCAGGACCGCGCCGACGAGGGCGGCGTACCGGTGCCGGACCAGGCGCTCTCCCCAGCGGACGGCCCGGCCGCGGTCGGTGGCGGCTTCGCGCTGCCGCGCCCTGTGCCAGGTCCGGCCGGGGCAGATGCGTTCCTTGACCAGGCCCAGCAGCGCGGGCAGCAGGGTCAGGGCGAGCAGGACGGCGACCGCGATGGTGGCGGCGGCCACGATCGCCATGGTGCTGAGCAGGGTGATCCGGATGACCAGGAGCCCCGCCAGGGCGATGACGACCGTGCTGCCGGCGAAGAACACGGCGCTGCCGGCTGTGCCGACCGAACGGGCGGCGGCCTCGTGCGCGGTCAGCCCGTCGTCCAGGATCAGCCGGCGTTGCCGGTTGACGATGAACAGCGCGTAGTCGATGCCGACGGCCAGCCCCAGCATCAGCGCCAGCACGGCGGCGAGCGAGTGGATCTCGAACACGGTGGAGAGGGTGAACGCGCCGCCCACTCCCACGGCGACGCCCACCAGGGCGATGACGAGGGGCAGACCGGCCGCGACGACCGAGCCCAGGGTCACCAGCAGGACGACAGCCGCGACGGCGACGCCGACGACCTCGCCGACGCCGACGATCTCGGGGATCTCCATCATCGCCGCCGACGGCAGGACCTCCAGGCCGCCGGACGCGGCCGGCTTCTCGGCGGCCTCGACGGTGCTGTCGACCGTCCCTGACGGGAGTTCGAAGGTCTGCTCGTCGAACTGGAACTGCATCAGCGCCGTCGAACCGTCCGCGGAGACGATCACTCCCGGCACCGGTCGGCCGCCCGCCCGCAACGGGACGGGCGCTTCGCCGGACGTCGGCTGTCCGGCGGCCCGCGCCACCGCCGCCTGGGCCCGCAGCAGTGGGCTGTCCCCGCCCTTGGCGGCTTCCGCGGCCAGGACCTTGCGGGCGTCGACGACGTGGTCGTGGCGGTAGACGGCGTCCACGGCGGCCAGCAGGGCGGACCGGACCCTCTCGTCGTCGATCCGGGCGCCCTCCGGGGCCTTGAAGAGCAGCATGCCCTGGCCGCCGGACGCCTCCGGCAGGGAGGTGGCCAGATCGTCGATGACCTTCTGGGCGGGGGTGCCGTCGATGCGCACCTCGTTGCCGAGTCGGACCGGCTGGGTCACGAGCAGGGCCCCGACCGCCGCCACGACGGCCAGCCAGCCTCCGATGACGTACCACGGTTTGCCGTAGGCGAACCTACCCAGCCGGTACAGCAGAACGGACACAGCACTCTCCCCTGGCAGGTGCGGAAGGTGCGGCCCGACGGTTCAGGCCGCCGCACGAAGTGAGAGAGTACTATCAAAGTGATAGTGAACTATCAATGCGATAGAATGCTATCGCCAGACGGGGAGGCCGGAGCGGCCTTCACCAGGGACCAGGGAAGAGCGCGGGAGAGAGTCACGGATGGCGACCACGAACCACCGCACCGCCCGGCGCAGGGTCGACGCCCGCTCCAGCGTGGAGCGCATCACCGCCGCCGGCCGGACGGTGCTGGGCAGGGGCGAAGCCTCGCTGGAGCAGATCGCGGCGGAGGCCGGCGTGGGCATCGCCACGCTCTACCGCCACTTCCCCAACCGGGAGGCCGTCGTCCGGGCCGTCCTGGAGGACATCCTCGACACCGATCTGCTCCCGCTCGTCGAGCGCGCCGCCGACGCCCCCGACACCCGCGGGGCGCTCCAGGACATCGCCACCCGCCTGCTCGACCTGATCACCGAGGAACGGGGCCTGGTCACCTTCGCCGGCAACTTCGCGGACGTCGCGCTGGACGTCCTCCTGCGCTTCAGCGCCTCGCTCCAGCCGCTCCTGGAGCGCGCCCAACAGGCCGGCGAGATCCGGTCCGACCTCACCGCCGAGGACATCCCGCACTTTCTCGTCATGGCCGTCGCCGGCCTCGCCCTCCCCGGCGCGGCGCCGTCGCTGCGCGCCCGTTTCGTCGCCCTGCTCTTCGACTCGCTGAACCCGGCCGCCGCGACGCCGCTGCCCCCGCTGCGCGTCGACGAGATCGGCGAGGACGGCCTGCGCACCACCCTCGGCAACGTCACACGCGGCTGACGGTCCCGCGGGCCCGTGCGTCATGCAGGCCCGTGCGTCATACGAGCCTGATGACGACCTTGCCCGCTTTCGCCCGCCCCGCCTCGACGTACTCCAGCGCTTCGCGGGTCGACTCGAACGGGAATACGGTGTCCACGACGGGCCGGATCCGGCCCGCCTCGATGAGCGGCGTGAGCTCGCGCAACTGCTCCCCACTGGCCCTCATGAACAGGAACGAGTACGTCGCCCCCCGACGCCGGGCCAGCCGACGGGTGCGGAAGCTCAGGGCGGACATCGCCAGCCGGACGGCCGGGTTCGCGCCGAGTTCCCTGGCGAGGGCGGCGTCGGGAGGGCCCGCGACACTGATGACCGTTCCGCCGGGCTTGAGCACGTCGAAGGACTTCTTCAGCGTCTCGCCGCCGAGCGCGTCGAGGACGACGTCGTAGTCGCGCAGCACCGTCTCGAACGCCTGCTTCTTGTAGTCGACGACGACGTCCGCGCCCAGTGACTTCACGAGGTCGACGTTGCCCGTGCTCGTGGTGGTCGCCACGTGCGCGCCCAAGTGCTTCGCCAACTGGACGGCGATCGTGCCCAGTCCGCCGGATCCCGCGTGGACGAGCACCTTCTGACCCGGCTGCACGCGCGCCCGCTCGACGAGCACCTGCCACGACGTCAGGGCGACCAGAGGGAGCGACGCGGCCTCCTCCATCGTCAGGGCTGAAGGCTTGATCGCCACATCGTCCTGGTGTACCGCGATGAGTTCGGCGAACGTGCCGATACGGTCCTTGCCGGGCCGCGCGAAGACCTCGTCCCCCACGGCGAACCGTGTGACGGCCGGCCCCGTCCCGACCACCACTCCGGCGAGGTCGTTGCCCAGGACGAACGGGACCTTGTACGGCAGGATCGCCTTCATCTCCCCGTCCCGGATCATGCGGTCGAGCGGATTGACGCTCGCCGCGTGGATCCGGACCAGCACATCGTCCGCGCCCACCTCCGGATCCGGCGCCTCGCCGACGCGCGGGCCGGCCTTGTCGCCGTAGCGCTCCACCCTGAAGGCCCTCATGGTCGTCTCCCGTGTCTGGTCCGCGAGCGGACGTAGGCTGTTTATATTACGACCATAATTCTAAACATCCGCTTCGAGGGTCGCAAGTACGCCCAGCAGCGCCAGGGCGTTGCGGACGCCCTGTTCGAGGAGGTCGTCGGCAAGCCGCCGGTCGGACAGGGCCCGGGCGAGCTGGAGCGTGCCGGCCATCATGGCGTAGGCGCCGAGCGTCCTGGTGCGGACCGAGCGCGGGTCGTCGGGCGCCAGCCGGGCGGCGATGCCGTCGACGACGGTCAACACCCAGAAGGTCCTCGGCATCATGGCCAAGCCCGACGCCGACCTGGAGGACATGCTGTTCCTGTTCTGCCCGGAGACGGAGACGGCCCGCGCCTCCGGGCGTGAGCACTTCGACCATGTCTCGACCCGCCTCTCCGCGGGCGGCCCCGCGGTCTCCGAGGTCGCGGCGCAGGGCGTGCTCACCGCGGCGGCGAAACTCCTGGCGGCTCCCTTCGACGCGGTGCGCGCGGAGCTGGAGGCCATCGAGCACCCCGTCCTCTACGCGAACGGCCTGGAGGACGTGATGATCCCCGCCCACAACTCCTATGTGGCGGTCCAACACCTCTCCGACGCCACCCTCGTGCTCTACGCCGGTGCCGGCCACGCCTTCCTCTTCCAGTACGCCAAGGCCTTCACCAGGCAGGTGGCCGACTTCCTGGCCGCCTGACCGAGCCGCCTGACCGTGCCGCCTCACGTCCATGTGAGGCGGCACTCGCGTGTTCGCCGCGGGAGTGGAGGGTCTTGCGCGGAGGCTCTTGCGACCTTATTAGATTACGGTCATAATTTAATCGTCGAGCGCTGCTCGGCACCCTTCCCTCGGCTCCCTCGGTGGAGGAGGAGCGGCGCGCTCGCGGAAGACCTCGCACCCAAGGACACGGACATGACGGACTCACAGGAAGTACGAGGCGGCGCGGTGACGTCGTACCGGACGGCCCCGACCCGCACCATCGATGCCGGGGGAGTGGCCTTCGCCTACCGCGAACTCGGCCCCCGGTCCGACGTCCCGGTGGTCTTCCTCACCCACCTCGCCGCGGTTCTCGACAACTGGGACCCTCGGGTCGTCGACGGCATCGCCGCCGAGCGGCGGGTCATCACCTTCGACAACAGAGGCGTCGGCGCCTCCAGCGGTTCGACGCCTCGGACCATCGAGGCGATGGCGAAGGACGCCGTCACGTTCATACGGGCGCTCGGGTTCGAGCGCGTCGACATCCACGGCTTCTCGATGGGCGGCATGATCGCCCAGGTGATCGCGCGGACCGACCCGGACCTCGTGCGCAAGCTGATCCTCACGGGCACCGGCCCCGCGGGCGGCGAGGGCATCAAGAACGTGACCCGGCTGTCCCATCTCGACACCGTGCGGGGGCTGTTGACGCTTCAGGACCCCAAGCAGTTCCTGTTCTTCACCCGCACTGCGGGCGGACGCCGGGCGGGCAAGGAGTTCCTGGCCCGGCTGAAGGAGCGCACCCACGGCCGCGACAAGGCGATCTCCCTCACCTCGTACGGCGCCCAGCTCGCGGCCATTCACCGCTGGGGGCTCGCACGGCCCCAGGATCTGCCCGTCATCCACCAGCCGGTGCTCGTGGTCAACGGCGAGAGCGACCGGATGGTGCCGACGAAGAACTCCGTGGACCTGGCGCGGCGGTTGCCGAACGGCGAGTTGGTGATCTACCCCGACGCCGGCCACGGTGGCATCTTCCAGTTCCACCAGGAGTTCGTGGAGACGGCGCTGGAGTTCCTCGAGCGGTAGGTCCCGGCTGTGATCGGCCGCTACGGCCGGCGCGTTTACGGCCGGCGCATGAAGGCGAGGGCGTTCTCGATTCCCCGTTCGAGGATCTCGTCGGAGAGCTTCGGTTCGGAGAGCGCACGGGCCAGTTGCAAGGTCCCCACGAGCATGGTGAAGAGTCCGACGGCCGTGCCGCGGGCGGACTGCGGATCCTCCGGCGCGAGCCGCGCGGCGATCTCGTCCAGGATGTCCCGCGCGCCGTCGGTGTAGGCCTGCTTGGCCCCGCCCTCGCAGCGGCCGATCTCGTCCAGGAGGGCGGCGGACGGGCAGCCGAGACCCGGGTGGTCCCGGTGCTCGGGCGACAGATACTCGCGCACGAGGTCCTCCAGCCCCGCGCGGCCGGGCCGCAGGGTGCCGTACCTCTCGACCTGCGTGCGCAGTTCGTCGCTCACCACGTGGGCCACGAGGTCGTCCTTGGACGCGAAGTGGGCGTAGAAGGCCCCGTTGGTGAGCCCCGCGTCCGCCATCAGCGTGGAGATGCCCGAGCCGTCTATGCCGTCCTGCTTGAACCGGTGACCGGCCTTCTCGATGATCCGCTGCCGCGTCACCTGCTTGTGCTCCTTGGCATAGCGCACCACGGTGTCCTCCGTTCGTCCCGTTCGTTCCGTGAGGCCGTCGCCCCGCACTCAAGCGTAAGTCATGGTCTGACGCACGTAATATCACGACCGTGGGGCCGGAACGGGACGGGTCGGGTGGCCACCGATCATGTATGGGTCAAGGCGTCGGCGCCCGGCCCCGGGTCTCCTCCCGGGCGTCGGGCGCCGAGTGCGCGTCAGGTGCTCGTCGGGCGTTCGTCAGGTGGTCGTCGGGTGCTGGTCAGGCGGCGTAGGTGGGGTAGTCGGTGTAGCCGGCCGCGCCGCCGCCGTAGAAGGTGTCGGGGTCGGGGGTGTTCAGGGGCGCGTTGGAGCGCACGCGCGCGACGAGGTCGGGGTTGGCGAGGGCCATGGTGCCGACGGTGACGACGTCGGCCAGGCCGTCTTCGATGTCCTTGGCGCGGGTGGCGATGTCGGCGCCGGCCCGGTTCAGGAGCAGGGTGGTCGGCCACAACTTGCGGAGGGTGAAGAGGAGTTCCTCGTCGCCGCCGTGGCCGATGTGCAGGTAGGCGAGGTCGAGGGGTGCGAGGGCGCGCAGGAGGTGCGGGTAGAGCTCGTGGTGGTCGCTCTCCACGAGGTCGTTGAGCTGGAAGGGGTTGCCGGGGGAGATCCGGATGCCGGTGCGGCCTGCGCCGATCTCGTCGGCGACGGCGGTGGCGACCTCCACCGCGAAGCGGATGCGGTTGTCGAGGGAGCCGCCGTAGCGGTCGGTGCGCTGGTTGGCGCTGGGGAAGAGGAACTGGTTGACCAGGTAGCCGTTGGCCCCGTGGATCTCGACGCCGTCGGCGCCCGCCGCGATGGCCGCCGCGGCGGCGCGCCGGAAGTCCTCGACCGTCGCGGCGACCTCCTCGGTGGACAGCTCGCGCGGCACCGGCATCTCCTGGAGGCCCGACGGGGTGAAGGTCAGGCCCGCCGGCTTGATCGCGGAGGGAGCCACCGGCTGCCGGTGATGGGGGGTGTTGTCCGGGTGGGCGATGCGCCCGGCGTGCATCAGCTGGATGACGATCCGCCCCCCGGCCCCGTGCACGGCGTCGGTGACCTTGCGCCAGCCGGCGATGTGCTCGTCGGTGTGGATGCCCGGGGTCACCGGGTATCCCTGGCCGTCGGCGGAGGGCTGGGTGCCCTCGGTGATGATGAGCGCGTGCGAGGCGCGCTGGGCGTAGTACTCGGCGTTCAGCTCGGTCGGCACGCCGTCCGCGGTGGCGCGACTGCGGGTCAGAGGGGCCATGGCCAGCCGGTGCGGCAGGGAGATGTCTCCGGCGGTGACCGGGTTCCACAGGGCGTTGAGCATCGGTGATTCCTCGGGTGGTGGGCGCGGGGCAATAGAATTACGAACATAATGTAATAGCCTCGCGGGCGACGGCAAGGAAGGGAGAGGCGGTGGCCGCAGGTCCGGCCCAGCAACTCGCCCAACTGGAGGCGGAGTTCGGCGGGTGCATCGCCTCGCTCCAGTCCCCGACCATGCCTGGGCGATGGAACCCGAGGGAACGCTCGCCCGGCACTGGGTCATGACCCTGTGCCGCACCGCCGGCTTCGGGGCGGCCGGCTCTCAGGGGAGGTGCGGGTACAGCGCGGAGACGCCTCCGGACAGTGCGGCCTGGGCCTGGCGTGCCGCGTCGTCCGCGAGGATCTCGTAGACGCCCGAGGCGATGCCGTCCACGGCGATCCGGGCGATGTCGGCCGGGTCCGACTTGGCGGCGTCGACGGCGCGGGCCATGTCGGTGTCCATGTAGCCGACGTGGAGTCCCGAGACTCGGATGCCCTGGCCGGCGAGCTGCTGGCGCAGGGCGTTGGTGAGGGACCACTCCGCCGACTTGGCGGCGCAGTACGCGCCGAGCTGCGGAAAGCTGACCCAGGACAGGCCGGACAGCACGTTCAGGATCGTCCCGCCGCCGTGGGCAGCGATCTGGGGCGCGAAGCTCCGGACCACCGACAGGGTGCCGAAGTAGTGGGTGTCCATCTCCAGCCGGACGTCGTCCAGGTCGGCGGCGAGCAGGTCCGCGCCGGTGGAGGACCCCGCGTTGTTGACGAGGACGGTGACGTCGCCCGTGACCTCGGCCGCCGCCGCGACGGATGCGGGGTCGGTGATGTCGAGCGCGATCGGCTTCACGCCGGGCAGGTCCACCTGGTCGGGGTTGCGGGCGCCCGCGTAGACGGTGGCACCACGGCCGAGCAGTTCGGCGGCGAGGGTCCGACCGAAGCCCCGGTTGGCTCCGGTCACGAGGGCGGTGCTGGTGGAGAGGTCCATGGAAGGTTCCTGGTGAAGTGGGGAGAGGGCGGGCTCGGGCAGGCGATCGGGTGCGATCGGGTGCCCGGAGTGAGGCCGCCTCATGCAATTACGATCGTAATGCTAAAGCCTGTGCGTCGAGGGCCGCAACCCTGAGCGAGGAGGGGCCTGCCGTGCTCGCGGCAGGCCCCTCGCTCGGGGGTGCCGGGCCCCCGCGTGCCCGCTCACCGGTGGCGGAGTCAGAGCTTCAGGATCATCTTTCCGACGTTCTCGCCCCGCATCATCGCGAGGAAGGCGTTCGGGGTCTCGTCGAGGCCGTCCCGCACGGTCTCGCGGTAGCGGAGCTTGCCCTCGGCGAGCCAGCCGCCGACCTCCCGCACGAACTCCGGCTGGAGGTCCAGCTCTTCGCTGAACATGAACGACAGGATGTCCGAACGCGTGACGGACAGGTTCCACAGTTGCGCGGCCCGACGACCTTCTCGTCGTTGTACTGGGAGACCATCCCGCACAGGACGATCCGCGCGTGCAGCCTGAGCGCGCCGATCGCCGCCTCCAGGTGCTCGTCTCCGACGTTGTCGAAGAAGACGTCGATGCCGTCCGGCGCCGCCTGGGCCAACTGCTCGGCCACCGGCCCGTCCTTGTAGTGGAACGCCGCGTCGTAGCCGTACTCCTCGACCAGCACCTTGACCTTCTCGGCCGAGCCCGTGCTGCCGATCACGCGTCCGGCGCCCTTCAGCTTGGCGATCTGGCCGACCTGGCTGCCGACCGCGCCCGCCGCACCGGAGACGGAGACGGTGTCGCCCTCCTTGATCTTCGCGAAGCGCTCGAGCCCGATGTAGGCGGTGAGCCCGGTGACGCCGAGCACGCCCAAGTAGGCGGTGAGCGGGGCGAGATGCGGGTCCACCTTCTGGGCACCGGCCGCGTCGAGGACCGCGTGGTCGCGCCAGCCGAGGACGTGCACCACGTGGTCGCCGGGCGCGAACCCCTCGGCGTTGGACGCCAGTACGCGGCCGACGGCGGGGCCGTCCAGCGGCGCGCCCACCTCGTACGGCTCGATGTAGGACTTCTTGTCGCTCATCCGGCCGCGCATGTACGGGTCGACCGAGAGGTACTCGTTGGCGACCAGGAGCTGCCCCGGGCCGAGCGCGGGGAGGTCCACCTCGCGCAGCGATAAGTCGGAGGCTGCCGGCCGGCCTTCGGGGCGGGAGTCCAGGTGCCAGGCGCGGGCGGTGGTGGGGAGGGGCTGCTCGGACATGTGGATCAAGTCCCTTCGTGTGATGGTGGTGGCGCATCGGCTGAAGACAGAAAGGTCTGTCTGAAGGGTGTTGCACAAGGTTGTGTTCGGGCAGGTCAGGGCCTGTGACCGCGGTCTTCTGGTCATGATGCGAGGGCGAGGTTGTGCATGTGAGCGACGGCCTGGACCGCGTGGTGGAGTCCGTCGCCGCGCTGTCGGCAGTCGCGGAGGATCTTGTAGTTCTTCATCCGTCCGATCACATGTTCCACGCGGGCTCGGACCTTGCGGTGGGCGGCGTTGTCCTCCTCCTCGCCGGGCAGCAGGGGCCGGTGGGGGCGTTTACGGTGCGGCACCGCCATCCCGCAGTTGAGGTAGGCGCCGTCGCCCAGGACGGTCACGCCCTGGCAGTGTTCAGCCAGGCCGGAGGCCCGCCAGGCATGGGCGTCCGCGGTGGTGCCCGGCACGGGATGGGCGGCGGCGATCACCAGGCGGGTGTCGGCATCGATGACGGCCTGGTGGTTCGTGGAGTACCGGTAGTTCTTCGACTGCTCGGCCACCGAGTGATCACGCGTGGGCACCAGGGTGCCGTCCACGATGAGGACGGTGTCCTTGCGGAACCGCTTGCGTGGCTGGAGCGCGAGCATCGGCCCGAGGTGGTCGACGACACGGTCTGCCGCGGACTTCGAAATGCCGAACAGTGGGGCCAGTTGGCGCCGTGTCAGGTTGGTGCGCCAATAGGCGGTCACGAGTAGCACTCGGTCTTCCAGAGGAAGCTTCCACGGCCGCCCCCGCGCGGGTGCGGCCGCGTTCTCGCGGCGCACTGCGGCCACCAGACGAGTGAAGAGCCGTGGGCTGAGTCCTGTGAACGGGGCTACCCAGAAAGTCTCTGATGCTGTGATCACACCTGCCGCGATCGGGATCGTCGCACATCAAGATCAGTTATGGGCTGCCTTCTTGAGGGCCGGGCAGTAGGTCAAGGGGGCGAGGCGTCGCGACGGTGTTCTCGACCGCCTTCCCGTGTGCCCGGCTCAAGGAGGGCTTCGAGACGCTCGATGTGGTCTTCGCCCCACCGGCCGAGTGGGGTGAGAGCGGTAAGGAGCGAGTGGCCGAACTCGGTCAGTGAGTACTCCACCTTCGGTGGCACCTGGTGATGGACCTCGCGGTGCACCAGACCGCTGGCCTCCAGCTCCCGCAGATGCAGGATCAACATCCGTTCACTGATGCCGACCACCGTTCGGCGTAACTCGCCGAAGCGCAGTGGCCCCTCACCGAGCCAGAACAGGATCAGTCCCTTCCATTTTCCTCCCATGACGTCGATGGCAGCGTCCAGGCCGCAGGTATAACTCCGCTTCCGCACCAGCACTCCCCCTAACAAAAATGTGGGTACCGAACAGAATTGTAGGTACTTGCAGAAGTGTTGGTGCCGCCGCAGCATGGATCAGGCATCGCATCGAGAGGGCAGCAACTCCGTGTGATGCCGGCTATTTGACCCGATTCACGCTTCAGATGCATCGGCATCAGGCAGGAGTAAACGTATGACCGGGCACCACCGCACTTCCGTGACCGTCGTCGGGCTGGGCTCGATGGGCAGCGCATTGGCTGAGGCATTCATCGACGCCGGACACCGGACCACCGTTTGGAACAGGACGGCATCGAAGGCCGTGCCGCTCGTGTCCAAGGGCGCTATTCACGCGCAGACGATGGACGAGGCAGTCGCGGCAAGTCCGTTGATCATCGCTTGTCTGACCACATACGAGAGCACCATCGAGGCCCTGGAACCGGCCACTGCCACGCTCAAGGGGCGGGCCCTAGTGAGCCTGAACAGCGGTTCGCCGGCCGGTGCACGTCAGATGGCCGAATGGGCGCTCGGGCACGGCGCGCGTTACCTCGGCGGGGCGATCAAGAACGTTCCGTCTGCCGTCGGAGCTGAGGACACCCTCCTGTATTACGGCGGCGACAACACCGTCTTCGACGAGTTCGCGTCGACGCTGCGGGCGTTGGGCGGTGACACCGTCTACCTCGGTACCGACGCCGATCTCGCCGCCCTGTACGAGATGGCGGTGGGCGGCACCCTGCTGCCTGCGCTCGTCGGCTTCTTCCAGGGTGCGGCAGCGGTGCAGGCGCGTGGCCTTGAGGTGGCCTCAATGGTGCGGTTCAGCATCAAGTGGTTCGAGATGATCAACTCAGTGCTGCCGGTCTTCGCAGAGGAGATTGACCGCGGCGACTACAGCAATCCCGCGTCCTCGGTAAGTCTGTTCCTGGCTGGAGCCGCGCATGACGAGGAACTCGGCAAGGAAGCGAACCTCGACATGGAGTGGCATAAGCCCTTCCACGACTTGCTGAAGCGAGCCGTCGAGGCCGGCTACGGCGACCACAGCATCTCCGCCCTTACAGAGATACTCAAGAATCCGGCGCCGACCGCATAACCCGAGACCGCACACAACTGGGAGCGAAGGGGATCAATCACCCAAGCACCCGGACTGCTGGCCGGGCACGCTCAACTACAGCCATACCAAACAGCTGCGACACCCCTGGCGCCAGGAGCAACACGAGTCCGGGCGCCCCGTTGAGGGGCGTATCCCGGCAACCGTCATCTCAGTTACGGGACAAGCTTTAGGGCTCGCAGAGAAGCAACACGTTGATTCTCTGCGAGCCCTTAGTTAAGAGAAGCGTCGGTATTCGACAGGGGCGGGTTCCGTGACGGGCCGCGAACGGGCCGGTCGGGGGAGGGAGTCATCGGGTGCAGGCCGCGTCGAGCAGCTCGCGCGCCGCCCGCTTGGCGGCTTCGGCGGTCAGGTCCGCGTGGTCGACGCGGGTCGCCGCCAGTGTGCCGTCGATGAGGAGTGTCAGCTGGAACGCGAGTGTGTCGGGATCGCCGGCTCCGGCCGCGGCGGCCAGATCGCGCACCCAGCGTCGGACGGCGTCCTTGTGCTCGGCGGCAGCGGCGTGCACCGTGCTGCCGGGCCCGTACTCCGCCACCGCGTTGATGAACGCACAGCCCAGCCGGCCCTCGCGTGCCGTCCTCTCCAGTGCGACGAAGACGCCGAAGAGCTGTTCCCGCGGGTCCTCTCCGGCCGCGAGAGCCGCGGTGCGCAGATGCCGCCGCCAGTTGTCGTCCATCCGTCGCAGATACGCGACGACCACGTCGTCCTTGCTGGGGAAGTGCTTGTACAGCGTGGCCTTGGCGACCCCCGACTCGGCGATCAGCCGGTCCACTCCCACGGCGTGGATGCCATGGGCGTAGAACAGCTCGCTGGCGGTGTCGAGAATGCGGTCCCGGGCCGGGCGTCGCTCGATCATGCTGCGAGTGCCGTGGAGGATTCTTCCGGTAGGTCGGTGACTGCGTGCCGGTCGAGTCTGGCCAGCAGATCGTCCAGGTCGGAGGTGGTGAACTTCCACTGGAACGGCTGTGCCGTGGCGTTGTAGCGGTCTTCGAATCTTCGGAGCCGGTCCCTGACCTGGTCGAGGTCGGTGAAGTCGTTGGGTGCGACGACCTTGCGCTGCACGATGGAGAAGAAGATCTCTATCTGGTTCAGCCAGGAGGCATGGACGGGTGTATGGACCGTGACGGCGTTCGGAAACCTGTTGGCCAGGCGGTCTGTGGCCGACTGGCCGCGATGTGAGGAGCCGTTGTCGACGATCCAGTACACGCGTTTCGCGCTGGCGTAGGGCTCGCTGGTCATCACCTGCTCGACCAGTTTTCATGAACGGCACGATGCCGGTGGTCTGTTCACAACGGCCGAAGACTTCGGCCCGGTGGATGTCGTAGGCGGCCAGGTAGGCCAGGGCTCCGCCGCGCCCGTAGGTGTGGTTGACGCGCATCGTGCGGGCCTGGCCGGGGGCCAGGGTGGGGTGGCAGCGGCAGCGGGCCTGGATGGAGGTCTTCTCATCCGCGGAGATGACGTACTCGTCTTCGCCGAGCGGGACACTGTCGAAGGTGCGGGCGTAGAGGTCCAGGACCCGTTGAGCGGCGGCGCGGAAGTTCGGGTCACGGATGAAGATCCAGGAGCGGTGCTGCCAGGGCTTGAGTGCGTCGTCCTTGAGCCAGCGGCGCACCGTGGAGGCGGAGATCGTCTCGGTGATGGCCCGGGTGACGGCCTCGCGCGCGAGCTCGGGGCATGACCAGCGGGAGAGCGGGGTTTCGGTTTCGGTGGGCAACTGGCAGGCCGGCGCCTTGATTTCGGCGATCTGCAGCGCGGTGAATGCCGACGGTCGTCCCGATCGCTTGCGGTCGGCCAGGGCAGGCACCCTGCCGGCCGCGAATCGGCCGCGCCAGCGGCGCACGGTGTCCACGTGCAGGTGGGTTTCGGCGGCGATCCGGGCGTTGCCGCGACCTCGTGCCGCCAGGAGCACGATCGTCGCCCGCTGGCGTGCCTGGTGCGGGGTTTTGTGGCTGTAGGCCATCTTCTTGAGTCGGTGGCGCTCGGAAGCGGTCAGCTCCACGGGCACGGCAGAGCACACGGGCATGGAAGGAGAGCGGCCCATCTCTCGGGGCGGTGAACGGGAGGGACAGCGCCGGCTTCCCTCACCGGCGCAGCCCTCAAGTCCCCGGTGGCCAGGGCGTGCCCGATAGGTCGTTGACGAACACGCCCCTCGGAGGTCAGCTGGTGACGTACTGCTCGCGGTACTCCGCGGTGGGGGCGATGGGCGTGATCACGTCGATCAGGACACCGTTGGGATCGGCCACGATGAAGTGCCTTTGCCCGAAGTCCTCGCTGCGCAGTTCAAGGATGGGGTGCAGCCCTTCGCTGGTGACGAGCCGTTCCCATTCCGCGTCCACGTCCTCCACCTCGAAGTTGAGCAGCAGGCCCTGTGCGGGGACCCGGTGGCCCGTGGGAACCGTCGGGTGGCTGTGGTCGAGGAGGGCGAGCTCGTACCCGGGATCTCCCGGCTGGCGCAGGCTGACGTACCAGTCGGCCTCGAACGTCGTCTCGAACCCCAGCAGCCGGGTGTAGAAGTCGTGGGACTCTCGCAGCTTCGCTGTGCCGATCACGGGATAGAAGCCGGTCAGCTTCATACCTGAACCCCTTTCACATACCATCAGTATGCGAATGACGTTATTCGCATACTGATGGTATGTCAATGAGGAGTGCGATGCGACAGCACGGCATCCGGGCACAGCAGCGGGAGCAGACCAGGCAGGCGCTGCTGCTGGAGAGCAGGCGCCTGTTCTCAGGCAGCGGCTACGGCGCGGTGGGCCTGGCGGAAATCGTCCAGGCAGCCGGAGTGACCAAGGGTGCGCTCTATCACCACTTCACCGGCAAGGCGGACCTCTTCCGCGCCGTCCTGGAAGAGATGCAGCAGGAAGTGGGCCGACGCGTGGCCGCGGCCGCCGACGCCCACGACGATCCCTGGACCCAGCTGACCGCTGGCTGCCAGGAGTTCCTCGCCGCGACCACCGATCCGGACATCCAACGCGTCATGCTGGTCGACGGGCCTGCCGTACTGGGATGGAGCCAATGGCGGGCGATGGACGAAGCCGCCTCGGCCCGCCACCTCGCCGACGCGCTGTCCTCCCTCATCGACGCAAGGATCATCGCCCCGCAGCCAGTCGCTCCACTGGTCCACCTGCTGTCAGGGGCAATGAACGAGGCCGCCCTGTGGCTCGCATCCTCCTCCGACCCCGAAGACCTGGACCACACCAAAGCCGCGCTGACGCAACTGTTGCAGGCCCTGCGAGCCGGTTGACGTGATGACCACGCAACAGGGCGCAATCGCTCCGCTGTCGACCCACGCACACCACACGCCCAGTGCTCAAGTCAACCCCCGAAGGACTTCCGGAGCCGACCACTTAGCTGGTCGCCGTGAGGCGGACGTCGTTTGCAGCAGTGGCCCTGCTCGATCGCACGGACCATGGACCTGCTCTGGGCATCGCCCGCAACACCCTTCTCGAGCCGGACGGCACCCTGCTGTCACAGGAGTACACGCCCGACGACGCACCGCTGGATCGGCCCGAGGTCGACCGTGCCGATCTGCGCGACCTGCTGCTGGACTCCCTCCCTGAACACGCGGTGCGGTGGGGGCGCGCGTTCGAGCCCGCCGACGACGGACTGCTGCACTTCGCCGACGGCGGCAGCGCGACGTACGACCTCCTGGTCGGCGCGGACGGCGCGGGCTCCCGGGTCCGCGCGCTGCTCACCGACGCCCGGCCGGCGCACACCGGCCAGAACGTCGTCGAGATCGGTATTCCCGACATCGACCGCACCCACCCCGACCTCGCCGATGGTCGGACGCGGCAACTACTGGGCGCTCGGCGGCGGACAGTCCCTGGCGGCGCAGCGCAACGGCGACGGCCGGGTGCGCATCGGACTCAACTTCTACGACACCGGCGAGGACTGGTTCGCGACCAGCGGGATCCCGTTCGGCGACCCGGCCGCCGCCCGGGCGCGGCTGATCGACCTGTTCACCGGCTGGCATCCACGCTTCACCGCGCTGATCGCGGCCTGCGACGACACGGTCCTGCCTCGGCAGATCTCCACGCTCCCGGTCGGTCTGACGTGGCCGTCGACACCCGGCGTCACCCTGCTCGGCGACGCCGCGCACCTCATGCCGCCGGTGGGGCAGGGTGCCAACATGGCGCTGCTGGACGGCACTTCGCTCGGGCTCGCGCTGGCCGCGCACCCGGACGACTTCCCCACCGCCGTCAAGGAGTACGAACGTGAGATGTCCGAACGCACCAGCGCGGCCGGTCGCCAGTCCGCCCGGATCCAGGAAATGCCGGCGTCACCGGACGCCGCCCGCAAGATCCTCGCGTTCTTCCAACCCGGCTGACCGGATCCGGCTCTCTTGTGGTTACTCGGGAACTGTAGGAGAGTGAGGGCTGACCTGGAACAACGCACTTTTCGGCGACTGGGGGACCTGATGGCGTCCAAGCAACTGCTCAAAGGCCTGCCCGAGGACGCCGACCTGCGGCGCGTGGACTCCCTGGCGCGGGAGATCTTCTCGGACGTCGCCAACAAGTGGGCGCTCCTGATCGTCGAGGCGCTCGGCGAGCGCACCCTGCGCTTCAGCGAGCTGCGCGACGAGGTCGAGGGCGTCAGCCACAAGATGCTCACCCAGAACCTGCGCATGCTGGAGCGCAACGGCCTGGTCGACCGGAAGGTGTACCCCACCGTGCCGCCGCGAGTGGAGTACACCCTCACCGAGCCGGGCCGGGCCCTGCGCACAGCGGTCGACGCCATCTGCGGCTGGACTCACCAGCACCTCGGCCACATCGAGAACGCACGCGACCGCTTCGACACCTGACGGGCACACCGCGGCGGCCGAGCGCGTCGTCACGCCGATGAAGCCTTCCGGGAGGCGGGCGCACGGCTCGATGCGTTCACGTGTCCGCCAGTCTGGCCTCCTCCAGGTCCAGTGAGCGTTGCAGGCGGCGCCGTGTGGTGTCGCTGATGCGGTGTTCGTCGTAGAGGCGCTGGAGTTCGGCCTCCTCGACCGTGATCAGGTCGCGGCGCAGCTGGCGGTAGGTGCGGTCGGCGGACTCGGTCGACGGGCCGGCGCACGAACGCCATCTGCCACGACAACGGCGTCACCAGCGACGCCACCGCGCCGACCGCCGCGGCCGAGGCGAGCACCAGCCCTATGGACAGCACCCCGACCGGCTTCCACAACACGCGCAGCTCGCGCCAGGACATCTCCTCGGCGCTCGCGTACAGCAGGGGCGGCAGGACGACGAGGCCGATGCCCTCGGGGCTGATCTCGATCCGCGGGGTGCCCGGCAGCAGGGCCACGACGAGTCCGGCGACGACGAGCAGGGAGGGCGCGGGGATACGCCACCGGCGCGCGAACGTCGCCACCAGCGTGGCGAGCACCACGAGAGCCAGGACCGTTCCCACGCCGCGCATGCCGTCCCCTCGGCCAGAAGAAGGAGACCTTGTGGCTCCCCGCCGACCAGACTTCCCGGCACACCGCCTTCACCCTATCGGGCTCAGCCTTGTCAAGGCAGTGTCAACGTCCCCGTGAGCGCCGACAAGGATGTGTCAAGAAGTGTGCGGAGGCGGTGGTGGAGGGGCTTCGGTAGGGGGAAGCAAGCCTTTTCCCACGGGAGTGATCATCGGTATGAGTGCGGTGCCGCCCGGGACGGGTCATGTCGTGCCCGGTCGACTGAAGGTCTACCTCGGGGCGGCTCCCGGAGTGGGCAAGACCTACCGCATGCTCGACGAGGCCCGGCGCAGGGTCTCGCGCGGCGCCGACGTCGTCGTCGGGTTCGTGGAGTGCCACGGCCGTGCGCGCACCGAGGAGATGCTCGACGGGCTGGAGGTCGTCTCCCGCGCCTCCTGCGACTACCGCGGCGGACGGTTCGAGGAGATGGACCTCGCCGCGGTCCTCGCACGCCGGCCGCAGGTCGCGATCGTCGACGAGTTCGCCCACACCAACGTCCCGGGCGGCGGCCGCAACGCCAAACGCTGGCAGGACGTCGAGGAACTCCTCGCCGCCGGGATCGACGTCATCAGCGCGCTGAACATCCAGCACCTGGAGTCCCTGAACGACGTCGTCGAGAACATCACACGGGTGCCGCAGCACGAGACGGTGCCCGACGAGGTCGTCCGACGGGCTCACCAGATCGAGCTGGTGGACATGCCGCCCGAGGGGCTGCGGCGGCGGATGGCGCACGGCAACATCTACGCCCCCGAGAAGGTCGACGCGGCGCTCGCCGACTACTTCCGGCCCGGCAACCTGACCGCGCTGCGGCAACTGGCCCTGCTCTGGGTCGCGGACCGCGTGGACGAGGCCCTCCACTCCTACCGCTCCGAACACGGCATCGGCGGGGTGTGGGAGACACGGGAGCGGGTGGTCGTGGCCCTGACCGGCGGACCGGAGGGGGACACGCTCATCCGGCGGGCCGCCCGGATCGCCGACCGGTCGGCCGGTGGCGACCTCCTCGCCGTCCACGTCACACGCAGCGACGGCCTGGCCAGCGGCGCGTCGCACGCCTCCCTGGCCCGGCAGCGGCGGCTGGTCGAGGACCTCGGCGGCAGCTACCACTCGGTGGTCGGCGACGACGTCGCCACCGCCCTCGTCGACTTCGCCCGCGCGGAGAACGCCACCCAGCTCGTCCTGGGCACCAGTCGCCGCGGTCGGCTGGAGCGCTTCGTCACCGGACGCGGCACCGGCGAGACCGTCGTCGAACTCTCCGGTGACATCGACGTCCACAAGGTCACCCACGAACGCGCCGGCCGCGGCACGCTGCTGCCCTCGCGCCGGCGCACGCTGTCGACCGTGCGCAGGATCGCCGGCCCGGTCGCCGGACTGCTGCTGCCGGTGGCGCTCACCTTCCTGCTGGACCTGGACGTCGCCCGAAACAGGCTCAACCTCACCAGCGAGGCGCTGCTCTATCTGCTCACCGTGGTGGGAGTCGCCTGCATAGGCGGGGTGGCGTCGGCGGTGATCGCGTCGGTGACCGCCTCCCTCCTCCTCAACTACTGGTTCATCCCGCCCATCGGCCAGTTCACGCTGGACGACCCCAACGCCCTGATCGCGCTGGCCGTCTTCGCCGTGGTGGCCGCGATAGTGGCCGCCGCCGTCGACCGGTCCCTGCGCCTGTCCCGGCGCTCGGCCCGCGCCACCGCCGAGGCCGAGACGATGTCCTCGCTGGCCGGCACCATCGTGCGCGGCGGCGCGACGATCCCGGCACTGGTGGAACGCGCCCGCGAGACCTTCGGCATGGACTCGGTGGAGCTGGTGGACGAGCCGCGCGACACCGACGGGGCCACGGTGGTGCCGACGGGGCCCGGCGCGTTCCTGGTGCTGCGCGGCCGTACCCTCCCCTCCTCCGAGCGGCGCGTCCTCGCCGCGTTCGCCGCGCACGTCGGCGCCGCCGTGGAACGGGCCCGGCTTGCCGAGGCCGCCGCCGAGATCGAGCCGGTGCGGGCCGCCGACCGGATGCGCACGGCGCTGCTGCGGGCCGTCGGACACGATCTGCGCACCCCGCTCGCCGCGGGCTGGGCGGCCGTCGCCTCCCTGCGCAGCCACGACGTCGAGTTCTCCGCCGAGGACAGGGACGAACTCCTCGCCACCGCCGACGAGTCCATGGCCCGGCTGAACCTCCTGGTGGAGAACCTCCTCGACCTCAGCCGCCTCCAGGCGGGCGCCCTCACCCTGAACCTGCGGCCCACGACCCTGGAGGAGGTTCTCCCGGCGGCACTGACCGACACCCCCGAGGTGGAGGTCGGCGACCTGGAGGAGATCCCGGCGGTGCTGGCCGACCCGCCGCTGCTGGAGCGCGTGATAGCCAACCTCGTCGGCAACGCGGCCCGCCACAGCCCGGCCGGGCGCAAGGTGCTGCTGACCGCCAGCGCCCACGCGGGCCGCGTCGAGGTACGGGTCGTCGACCGCGGCCCCGGGCTGCCGCCCACGGAGCGCGACCGGATCTTCGAGCCCTTCCAGCGTCTCGGCGACACCGACAACACCACCGGACTCGGCCTCGGGCTGGCCCTCGCCCGGGGTCTGACCGAGGCCATGGACGGCACCCTGACCCCCGAGGACACTCCCGGCGGGGGACTGACCATGGTGGTGTCCCTGCCCTTCGCCGAACGGCTCGGCCGAACCAGCGGTGCGCGGAGCGTGAGCGGCGGCGCGTGAGTCGCACCGGCGACCACAGGAAGCGCCGACCACAGGATTCGCCGACCACAGGAGGCGAAGGCAGGCGAAGGCACCGGTCCTACGGCTGTCGGGGCGGGCCGTCGGCGTGTTCGAGCGCGACGAGGGATCCGGTCCCGCAGATGGGGACGGCAGTCGTATGAGTTCCGTCAAAGCCCGACCCGTCGCCGTAAGGGAGGTGTCAACGGCGACCGAATCCGGCCACGGAGGCGGTTTCCTCTGATCGTCCGTTCCATTCGAACCTCTTCTAGGAGCTCGCGATGGCCGATCTGGCCTTCGTCGTCACCACGATCGCGGTTTTCGCGCTGGTGGCTCTCGTCGCCAAGGGAGTGACGAAGCTGTGACTGCCGAGAACATCGTCGGCCTGATCGTGGCCGTCGCCCTGCTGGGCTATCTCGTCCTCGCCCTGATCTTCCCCGAGAGGTTCTGACCATGACATCAGCTGCTGCCGCAGCGGGCGGGATGAGTCCCGTCCTCGCCGGCGTCCTCCAGCTGCTGGCTCTGACGGTGGCCCTGGGGCTCGTCTACATCCCGCTCGGCGACTACATGGCCAAGGTCTACTCCTCGGACAAGCACTGGCGGGTCGAGAGGTGGATCTACAAGGGCATCGGCGCCAACCCGGACACCGAGATGCGCTGGACCGCGTACCTGCGCGGCGTCCTCGCCTTCTCGGCGGCCGGCGTCCTCTTCCTGTACCTGCTCCAGCGGCTCCAGGGTGTGCTGCCCGGCTCGCTCGGCTTCGCCGCCATCGACCCGGACCAGGCGTTCAACACGGCCGTGTCGTTCGTGACGAACACCAACTGGCAGTCGTACTACGGCGAGCAGGCCATGGGCCACGTGGTGCAGACCGGCGGTCTGGCCGTGCAGAACTTCGTCTCCGCGGCCGTCGGCATCGCCGTCGCGGTGGCCCTGGTGCGGGGTTTCGCCCGCTCGCGCACCGGTGAACTGGGCAACTTCTGGGCCGACCTGGTGCGGGGCGTCGTCCGTATCCTCGTCCCGCTGGCCGTCGTCGCCGCGCTCGTCCTGGTCGCGTGCGGCGCGATCCAGAACTTCGCCGGCATCCACGAGGTCGGCCAGTTCATGGGCGGGTCGCAGCAGTGGAACGGCGGCGCGGTCGCCTCGCAGGAGGCCATCAAGGAACTCGGCACCAACGGCGGCGGCTACTTCAACGCCAACTCCGCCCACCCCTTCGAGAACCCGACGCCGTTCACGAACCTCTTCGAGATCTTCCTGATCTTGGTCATCCCGTTCGCCCTGACCCGCACCTTCGGCCTCATGGTCGGCTCGGTGAAGCAGGGGTACGCGATTCTCGCGACCATGGGCACCATCTGGCTCGGCTTCACCGCCCTGATGATGTGGACCGAGTTCGCGCACCACGGCCCGGCGTTCGAGATCGCGGGCGGCGCGCTGGAGGGCAAGGAGGTCCGGTTCGGCGTCGGCGGCTCGTCGATCTTCGCGGTGGCGACCACGCTCACCTCGACCGGCGCGGTGGACTCCTTCCACTCCTCCTTCACCGGCCTCGGCGGCGGGATCACCATGCTGGGCATGATGCTCGGCGAGATCGCGCCCGGCGGCACCGGCTCCGGTCTCTACGGCATGCTGATCATGGCGATCATCGCGGTGTTCATCGCCGGTCTGATGGTCGGCCGCACGCCGGAGTACCTGGGGAAGAAGATCGGCACGCGTGAGATCAAGCTCGCGGCCTGCTACATCCTGATCACGCCGGCGCTGGTGCTGGTCTTCGCGGCGGCGGCGATGGCCCTGCCCACGCCGGGCAACTCGATGACCAACTCCGGTGCGCACGGCTTCTCCGAGATCCTCTACGCCTACACGTCCGCCGCCAACAACAACGGCTCGGCGTTCGCGGGTCTGAACGCGGACACGCAGTGGTTCAACACCACGCTGGGCATCGCGATGGCCCTCGGCCGGTTCCTGCCGATGGTGTTCGTGCTGGCGCTGGCCGGCTCGCTCGGTGAGCAGAAGCCGGTCCCGGTCACCGCAGGCACCCTGCGCACCGAGAAGCCCCTGTTCACCGGTCTGCTGGTGGGCGCGATCCTGATCATCACCGGTCTGACCTACTTCCCGGCGCTGGCGCTGGGTCCGCTGGCGGAGGGGCTGGCGTCATGACCACTCGTACAGAAAGCCAAGAGGACTCGATGTCCGCTGTCACTCCGACCCGGGCGCCGCACGGTGATGTGCCCACCGGTCACAAGCCCGCCGAGGGCCGTGTCGGCGCGGGCCTGTTCGACCCCAAGCAGCTGCTGAAGTCGCTGCCGGACGCGTTCCGCAAGCTCGACCCGCGGGTGATGGTCAAGTCCCCCGTCATGTTCGTGGTGTGGATCGGCTCGCTGCTGACCACGGTGTTCTCCTTCAAGGACCCGGGCGACTGGTTCGGCTGGACCATCAGCGCCTGGCTGTGGCTCACCGTCGTCTTCGCCAACCTGGCGGAGGCGGTCGCGGAGGGGCGGGGCAAGGCGCAGGCCGACACCCTGCGCAAGGCCAAGACCGACACCGTCGCCCGGCGGCTCACCGGGGACCGTGAGGAGCAGGTGCCCGGCACCGCGCTGAAGATCGGCGACCTGGTCGTCTGCGAGGCCGGTGACGTCATCCCCGGTGACGGTGACGTCGTCGAGGGCGTGGCCTCCGTCGACGAGTCGGCGATCACCGGCGAATCGGCCCCGGTCATCCGGGAGTCCGGCGGCGACCGCTCGGCTGTCACGGGTGGCACGAAGGTGCTCTCCGACCGGATCGTCGTGAAGATCACGACGAAGCCGGGGGAGACGTTCATCGACCGGATGATCGCCCTGGTCGAGGGCGCGGCGCGGCAGAAGACGCCCAACGAGATCGCGCTGAACATCCTCCTCGCCTCCCTCACCATCGTGTTCCTGCTGGCGGTGGCGACGCTGCCGCCGTTCGCGGACTACGCCGGCACGCACCTGACGATGGTCGTCCTGGTGGCGCTGCTCGTCTGCCTCATCCCGACCACGATCGGCGCGCTGCTGTCCGCCATCGGAATCGCCGGCATGGACCGGCTCGTGCAGCGCAACGTGCTGGCCATGTCGGGTCGTGCGGTCGAGGCCGCGGGTGACGTCTCGACGCTGCTGCTGGACAAGACCGGCACCATCACCCTCGGCAACCGCCAGGCGTCCGAGTTCGTGCCCGTGACCGGCACGAGCGAGGCCGAACTCGCGGACGCCGCCCAGCTGTCGTCGCTGGCGGACGAGACGCCCGAGGGCCGCTCCATCGTCGTCCTGGCGAAGGAGAAGTACGCCCTGCGCGAGCGGCAGCAGGGCGAGCTCACGGGCGCGGAGTGGATCGCCTTCACCGCCCAGACCCGGATGTCGGGCGTGGACGTCGACGGCCGGAAGATCCGCAAGGGCGCGGCCGGTTCGGTCGCCGCCTGGGTCCGGGAACAGGGCGGCGAGGTGTCCGAGGACGCCGGCGCGCTCACCGACCGGATCGCCGCCGCGGGCGGCACGCCGTTGCTGGTGGCGGTCGAGGACGCGGGCGGCGCCCGCGTGCTGGGCGTCATCCACCTCAAGGACGTCGTCAAGGACGGCATGCGGGAGCGGTTCGAGGAGCTGCGCCGTATGGGCATCAAGACCGTCATGATCACCGGTGACAATCCGCTGACCGCGAAGGCGATCGCCGACGAGGCGGGCGTCGACGACTTCCTCGCGGAGGCCACTCCCGAGGACAAGATGGCGCTGATCAAGCGGGAGCAGGCCGGCGGCAAGCTGGTCGCGATGACCGGCGACGGCACCAACGACGCCCCCGCGCTGGCGCAGGCGGACGTCGGGGTGGCGATGAACACCGGCACGTCGGCCGCGAAGGAGGCCGGCAACATGGTCGACCTCGACTCCAACCCGACCAAGCTCATCGAGATCGTCGAGATCGGCAAGCAACTCCTCATCACCCGGGGCGCGTTGACGACGTTCTCCATCGCCAACGACGTCGCCAAGTACTTCGCGATCATCCCCGCGCTGTTCGCGGCGGTCTACCCGGGCCTGGACAAGCTCAACATCATGGGCCTGTCCTCGCCGGACTCCGCGATCCTGTCCGCGGTGATCTTCAACGCGGTGATCATCATCGCGCTGGTCCCGCTGTCGCTGAAGGGCGTGCAGTACCGGCCGGTCAGCGCCGACCGGATGCTGCGGCGCAACCTGACGATCTACGGCATCGGCGGACTGATCGCCCCGTTCGTCGGCATCAAGCTCATCGACCTGCTCATCTCCCTCATCCCCGGGATCGGCTGACCGCCATGAACAACTCGGTAACCAACACCGCCCGGCTGCTCGGGGCGGGCCTGCGCGCCCTCCTCGTGCTGACCCTGGTGACGGGCGTGATCTACCCGCTGGCCGTCACCGGAGTGGCGCAGGCGCTCTTCGACGACCAGGCGAACGGCTCGGAGATCAAGGCGGACGGCAAGGTCGTCGGCTCCTCGCTCATCGGGCAGTCGTACAACCTGCCCCTGAAGGAGGGCCAGGAGACCCCGGAGCCGGACCTGAAGTGGTTCCAGGGCCGCCCGCAGAACGGTCTCGGCGCCAACAGCGTCAACACCCAGTACAAGCTGATCCTGTCCGGCGCGACCAACCGCTCCGGCGACAACAAGGACCTCATCGACTGGGTGACCGCCGCCAAGGCCGCCGTCGTCAAGGACAACTCGGTCGGCGACTACAAGGTCGAGCCCTCCGACGTGCCCGCCGACGCCGTGACGTCGTCCGGTTCCGGCCTGGACCCGGACATCTCCCCGCAGTACGCGGACCTCCAGGTCCACCGGGTCGCCGAGAAGAACGGGCTGTCCGCCGACCAGGTGCAGAAGCTGGTCGACGAGCACACCGACAGCCGCACGCTCGGCTTCATCGGCGAACCCCGGGTGAACGTCCTCGAACTCAACACCGCGCTCAAGGAACTGATCAAGGACAGCTGATGACCCGGGTGCTGGTCGTGGAGGACGACCCCCAGCTCGTCCGCGCCCTCGTGATCAACATGCAGGCCCGCCAGTACGCGGTGGACGCGGCGCCCGACGGCGCCACGGCCCTGCGGCTGGCGGCCGCACGTCAGCCGGACGTCGTCATGCTCGACCTCGACCTGCTCGCCAAGAAGGCCGTCCGCGGCGGACACGACATCCGCCTCACCCCGACCGAATGGCACCTGCTCGACATACTCGTCACCAACCCCGGCCGGCTGATCACCCAGAAGCACCTGCTCCAGGAGGTCTGGGGGGCCACACAGAGCAACAAGACCAACTACCTGCGCGTCTACATGGCCCAACTGCGCCGCAAACTGGAGGCCGACCCCTCCCACCCCCGCTGCTTCATCACCGAGCCCGGCATGGGCTACCGCTTCGAGAGCTGAACACCCACAAAGAGACGAGACCATGGCACGCGGCAAGCTTCGGATATACCTCGGTGCGGCACCGGGCGTCGGCAAGACGTACGCGATGCTCTCCGAGGCGCACCGCCGTGTCGAACGCGGCACCGACTGCGTGGTCGCCTTCGTCGAGCACCACCACCGGCCCCGCACCGAGGTGATGCTGCACGGTCTGGAGCAGATCCCGCGCCGGGAACTGGAGTACCGCGGCGGCACGTTCACCGAGATGGACGTGGAGGCCGTCCTCGCGCGGCAGCCGCGGGTGGCCCTGGTCGACGAGCTCGCCCACACCAACGTCCCCGGCTCCCGCAACACCAAGCGCTGGCAGGACGTCGAGGAACTCCTCGCCGCCGGGATCGACGTCATCTCGACGGTCAACATCCAGCACCTGGAGTCGCTGGGCGACATAGTCGAGTCCATCACGGGCGTCCGGCAGCAGGAGACGGTGCCGGACGAGGTGGTGCGGCGGGCGGACCAGATCGAGCTGGTCGACATGTCGCCGCAGGCCCTGCGCCGCCGCATGGCGCACGGCAACGTCTACAAGCCCGACAAGGTCGACGCGGCCCTGTCCAACTACTTCCGCCCCGGCAACCTCACCGCCCTGCGGGAGCTGGCCCTGCTGTGGGTGGCGGACCGGGTCGACGCGTATCTGACCGAGTACCGCAACGAGCACCAGGTGTCGGCGATCTGGGGTTCGCGGGAGCGGATCGTGGTCGGTCTCACCGGCGGCCCGGAGGGGCGCACGCTGATCCGGCGGGCGGCGCGGCTCGCGGAGAAGGGCGCGGGCGGGGAGGTCCTGGCCGTCTACATAGCGCGCAGCGACGGGCTGACGGGCGCCTCGCCCAAGGAACTCGCCGTCCAGCGCACCCTTGTCGAGGATCTGGGCGGCACGTTCCACCATGTCGTCGGCGAGGACGTCTCGGTCGCGATCCTGGACTTCGCCCGCGGGGTGAACGCCACCCAGATCGTGCTGGGCGTCTCCCGCCGCAAGGGATGGCAGTACGTCCTCGGCCCCGGCGTCGGCGCGACCGTCGCCCGTGAGTCGGGGCCCGACCTCGACGTCCACCTGATCACCCACGACGAGGCCGGCAAGGGACGCGGACTGCCGGCCGCCCGGGGCGCGCGGCTCGGGCGGTCGCGGATCATCTGGGGCTGGCTGGTCGCCGTGGCCGGACCGGCCGTCCTGACGCTGCTGCTCACCAGCGTCACGCCCGAAGTCGGCCTGGCCAACGACATGTTGCTGTTCCTCACCCTGACGGTGGCGGCGGCCCTGCTGGGCGGCCTGTACCCGGCGCTGGCCTCGGCGGTGGTGGGTTCCCTGCTGCTGAACTGGTACTTCACCCCGCCCGTGCACACCCTGACGATCGCCGACCCCAAGAACATCGTGGCGATCGCGATCTTCGTCGGCGTCGCCGTGTCGGTGGCGTCCGTGGTGGACCTCGCCGCCCGGCGCACGCACCAGGCGGCCCGGCTGCGGGCGGAGTCGGAGATCCTCTCCTACCTGGCGGGCAACGTGTTGCGCGGCGAGACCAGCCTGGAGGCGCTCCTCGAACGGGTCCGGGAGACCTTCGGCATGGAGTCGGTGGCCCTGCTGGAACGGGAGAGCGACGTGGCGCCCTGGACCTGCGCGGGACGAGCGGGCGCGGGAGGGCCCGTGGAACGCCCGGAGGACGCGGACGTCGACATGCCCGTGGGCGACCACACGGCGCTCGCGCTGACGGGCCGGGTGCTGCCGGCCGCCGACCGGCGGGTGCTGGCGGCGTTCGCCGCCCAGGCCGTCGTCGTGCTGGACCGGCAGCGGCTGAAGTCCCAGGCCGACCAGTCCCGTGCGCTCGCCGAGGGCAACCGCATCCGCACCGCCCTGCTGGCCGCCGTCAGCCACGACCTGCGCACCCCGCTGGCCGGCATCAAGGCGGCGGTCACCTCGCTGCGCTCCGACGACGTGGCCTGGTCGGAGGAGGACCAGGCGGAGCTGCTCGAAGGCATCGAGGAGGGCGCCGACCGCCTCGACCACCTGGTGGGCAACCTGCTCGACATGTCACGTCTCCAGACCGGCACCGTCACGCCGATCCTGCGGGAGATGGACCTGGACGAAGTGGTGCCGATGGCGCTCGGCGGGGTCCCCGAGGACAGCGTGGAGCTGGACATCCCCGAGACGCTGCCGATGGTCGCCGTCGACGCGGGGCTCCTCGAACGGTCCGTGGCCAACCTGGTGGAGAACGCCGTGAAGTACGGACCGCCGGGCGAGCGCGTCCTGGTGTCCGCCAGTTCCCTCGCCGACCGGGTCGAGGTCCGCGTGGTCGACCGGGGTCCGGGCGTCCCGGACGAGGTCAAGGGGCTCATCTTCGAACCCTTCCAGCGCTACGGGGACGCGCCGCGCGGAGCCGGCGTCGGACTGGGCCTGGCGGTGGCGCGGGGCTTCGCCGAGGCCATGGGCGGCACCCTCGACGCCGAGGACACCCCGGGCGGCGGACTCACCATGGTCCTCAGCCTCCCGGCCGCACCCGGGCCCAGCCGACGCGGCCACGATCACCGAAACTGAGGGACCGTCAGGAGTACGCACCTGGTCGAACACCCCCGCGGTCGCCTCGAACCTGTTCGACGCCTTCGGCAGCGAGGAGAAGACACTGCACGCCGACTTGGGCGGGCACACCGGCACCCCGTGGTTCGAGGCGGACGACGGGAACCGGTTCTTCGGCCGACACCTGAAGTGAGGCCGGGCCGCCGGTCCACGGCGGGCGTCAGGTGCCGGAGTCGGCCGGCACGCCAGAGGCGCGGTCGGCGTCGAGTCCGTCGACGAGGCCGCGCAGGACGGGGCCGTACTCGGGGTGGGCGAGCGCGAACGCCATCTGGGCGACCAGGTAGTCGGCCGGGTTGCCGGTGTCGTACCAGCGGCCCTTGATGACCTGCCCGTACACCGCGCGGGTGGAGGCGTAGGCGTTGATGGCGTCGGTCAGGTAGACCTCGCCGCTCTTGTGCTCGTACCAGCGGCGCGTCTGCTCACGCAGCTCGTCGATGATGCCCGGGGTGACGACGTAGCCGCCGATGGCCGCGAACGACGACGGCGCGTCCGTCGGCTGCGGCTTCTCGACCAGGCCGGTGATGCGCAGGGTGCCGTTGCCGAGGTCCTCCTTGACGATGGGCACGCCGTAGCGCTGGGAGTCGCCCGGGTCCATGGGCATGAGGGCCAGCACCGGGCAGCCGGTCTGCTCGTAGGCGCGGATCAGCTGCTGGGCGCGGGGGACCTCGGCCACGAACACGTCGTCGGGCCACAGCACCAGCACCGGTTCGTCGCCGAAGGCGCGGGCGGCGTTGAGGACGGGGGTGCCGTTGCCGTACGGGCCGTGCTGGTCGAGGTAGGTGATGTGGCCCTGGCGGGCCAGCTCGGCGACCTCCTCCACCGCGTCCGCGTAGGCCGCCTTGCCGTCCTCGCGCAGTTGCGCGACCAGGGCGGGGTTGGGGCGGAAGTGCTCCTGGATGAGGCTCTTGCCGCCGGAGACGACGATGGTGATGTCGGTGATGCCGGAGTCCACCAGCTCGCGCACGGTGTGCTCGATGACCGGCTTGTCGCCGACGGGGAGCATCTCCTTGGGGGTCGCCTTGGTCAGCGGCAGCAGGCGGGAGCCGAGGCCGGCGGCGGGGATCACGGCCCTGCGGATCGTCGGGGACATCAGGTCTCTCTCGGTCGTGCGGCACACCGCGCCGGCCGGCACGGCACCCCCTGAAGCTACC
Source organism: Streptomyces sp. NPDC002328 (assembly GCF_042890065.1). NCBI lineage: Bacteria > Bacillati > Actinomycetota > Actinomycetes > Kitasatosporales > Streptomycetaceae > Streptomyces > Streptomyces sp. NPDC002328. The sequence continues at coordinate 40,463 of NZ_JBIARQ010000034.1, forward strand.
AACGCCCGCCGCCGCGTCCCGACAGCCGTCAGCAGTGAGTAGTACAGCCGTCAGCCGTCCGGTGGGGCGGGGCCGGGTCGGCATGCCGTCCGGACCCGTGTTGTGACGTGAGTCACCGTCAATTCGGTGAGTCCGGGACCCGGTGCGGGCACGTACCCCCTGACGACGATCGGATGCCGGGTGCGAAGATGGGCGCGCTATGACTGTCGGAGGGTGGTGCCGCACGCTGCGGGCCGGTGTGTTGGCCGCCGCCTGCGTGCTGCTGGCCGCCCTCGGCCACGTGACGATGTCCGGCGCTTCCGTCCCCTGGTGGACCATGGCCCTCGGTGCCGCGGCGACCGGCGCGGCGGGCTGGTTCCTGGCCGCTCGTGAGCGCGGGCCCGCGCTGATCGTCACGGTCGTGGTCGCCGCTCAGACGGTGCTCCACGAGACGTTCTCCCTGGGACAGACCCTGACCGCCGGGCCGGCGTCCGACCCGACCGCCGCCCACGCGGGCATGGACATGAGCGGCATGACGCACATGGCGCACGGCTCGGGTGGCATGGAGCACGCGCACAGCGTGGCCGGCACGGGCGACGCCGCCTCGTTCGGCATGCTCGCCGCCCACCTCCTGGCCGCGGTCCTGTGCGGGCTGTGGCTCGCTCACGGTGAGCGGGCCGTCTTCCGTGTCCTGCGGGCCGCGGCGGCCCGGCTGTCCGCGCCGCTGCGGATGCTGCTGGCGCTGCACGTGCCGGTCCGCCGCCCGTCGGTGCGCAGGCGGCGTGCCGCGTACCGGTCGCCGCTGGCCCGTTTCCTTCTCTGCTACGCGGTCACCTCCCGAGGGCCGCCCGTGGGTGCCGCTGTCGTCTGAGACAGCCGGACCGACCGGGGCACACCCGCCTCTCACCATGCCGCCTTTGACGCGGAGTGCCGCACTCTGCCGTGCGGCCGATGAGCGCGCGACGAACGAGCCCCGGGCATCGCCGTACCCACCGAGTACGGCCGCACCCACGTGCCGGAGCACCTCGTCCCGTGACGGGATGTCTGCTCCGGATGACCCGAGAAGGACACCACGTGATCACTTCCGTCCTGCCCGCTCCCCGCCGGGCGGAGCGCGCCACAGCGGACGCCTCCGCCACCGCCTGGGCCCTGGCCGCCCGCAACGGCGACCCGTACGCGGCCGAGCACTTCGTCCGCGCCCTGCACGGCGACGTCCTGCGCTATGTCGCCTATCTGAGCGGCGATCCTCAGACCGCCGACGACCTGGCCCAGGACACGTTCGTGCGCGCCTTCGACAGCCTGCCGCGGTTCGAGGGACGCTCCTCGGCCCGCACCTGGCTGCTGTCCATCGCCCGCCGCGCGGTGGCCGACAGCTTCCGCCGGACCGCGGCCCGCCCCCGGCCGGCCGACACCCACGACTGGCAGACAGCCGTCGAACACGCCCAGCCCAGCGGACTGCCCGGCTTCGACGACGGCATCGCACTCCTCGAACTGCTGGAGACGCTCCCGGACGAACGCCGTGAGGCGTTCATGCTGACCCAGGTGGTGGGCCTGCCCTACGACGAGGCGGCCGGCTTCATCGGCTGCCCTGTCGGCACGGTCCGCTCCAGGGTGTCCCGCGCCCGCGCCACGCTGGAGCGCCTGGTGCTCGACGCCGAGATCGAGGCTTCCGTCCCAGTGGCGTGACGTCCGGCATGCCGGAAGACGAAGGTGCGCCGGGGCCCTTCACCTGGGGCCTCGGCAACTCACCTTGGGTGAAGGCAGGTTGACGGAAACTCTCGGGAACTGGAGCCGCCCGGTGTCCGACTACTGGTGCGACGGCGCGTCCAGCGCCCCCGGTCGCAGACCAGTCAGGAGGCCCGTATGACGCCGGAGATAGAGGACGCCTTCGCGGCGATCAGAAGCGATCACGGCGCGGACTCGATCAGCCGTGTGGAACGGATGCTGGAGCCCGGCGGCGGCGGATCGCGGCACCCGCTCCAGAAGGACGCCAGATGGATCCTGCCGGGGCTGTCGCAGACCCCCTGGCACGATCCCCTCGCCTATCCCGAACTGGCCCCCGTCGTCGAGGCGTTGGAGTCGGCCCAGCCGGCCGTCAAGGAGGAGCTGAACGCGGCCTGGTCGCTGCGGCGGGAGGCGTTCTCGGACTACGAGCACTACCTGACCCGGCAGGAGGACTGGCAGGCTCTCTACCTCTATCGGGGCGGAGGGCTGGTCGAGGAATCAGCCGGCGCCGTGCCCACGGCCTACAAGGTACTCAAAGAGTTCGTCGTCGACACCGAGAAGATCTGCCCACTGCTGGAATCGCATTTCTCCACGCTGCTGCCCGGGGCCTCGATCGCCCCGCATTGCGATCTGTGGAATTTCAGCATCAACCTGCACCTCGCCGTCGACATTCCGGACGGATGCAGTATCACCGTGGCAGGCCAGACCCGTTCCTGGGAGGAAGGCCGCTGCCTTTTGTTCGACTACTCCTTCGAGCACGAGGCCCGTAATGACGGAATCCGGCCGCGGACCTGCCTGCTCGTCGACCTCTGGCACCCGGAGACGACCGTTCCCGAACGGCAGGCCCTGGTCGCCCTCATCACGGAGGTCAGGCGCTTGATGGGGGAATAGCGCCCGACCGGAAAACGTCCGCAAAACGAAACCGGCAGTTATTGCTGTCGGATTCTCGTGCTGCCCAAAAAGAGAATTTCCGGGGTCGGGAAAATTTCCCGTCCTGGCTGTTCTCGAGCTTCATTCAAATGTTATCGTGACCGAAATCGATCGACGTGTTCGAGTTATTGATCGGTATTTCCGTTCAGATGGGGGAGGGATCGACTGATGCGCGCCCGGCTGTCCTTGCTCGTCCTGGCCCTGGCTCAGCTGGTCATCGCGCTCGACTACAACATCGTCTACGTGGCCCTGCCCGAGATAGGCGCCGGCCTCGGCTTCTCCGCCCATGACCTGCAATGGGTGGTGAGCGCCTATGTCGTCACGACGGGCGGGTTCCTGCTGCTGGGGGGACGGGCGGCGGATCTGCTCGGCCGCCGCCGGACGTTCGCCGTCGCCGCGCTGATCTACGCGGGGTCCTCCCTGGTGGGAGGGTTCGCGGAGTCCCCCGGAGCGCTGGTCGCCGTCCGGGCGGTCCAGGGCATCGGCGGCTCCCTGCTGTTCCCGGCCACCCTTTCCCTGATCAACACGATCTACGAGGAGGGGCCCGCCCGGAACCGCGCACTGGCGGTGTGGGGCGCGGCCGGCGCGGGCGGTCTGTGCTTCGGATCCCTGCTCGGCGGTGTGCTGGTGGAGGGGTTCGGCTGGCCGTCGCTGTTCTTCGTCAACGTGCCCGTCGCCGTGGGCATCGCCTGGGCGGGGTGGACGCTGTTCCCCGCGGACGGCCCGCCGACCGCCACCCGGCGGTTCGACGTGACGGGCGCCCTGGCTGCGACCGGCGGCATCACCCTCCTGGTGTTCCTGCTGGTGCACGCCCCCGCGGCGGGCTGGACCAGCACGCCCGCCCTGGTGAGCGCCGGCCTCGCGCTCACCCTGCTGACCCTGTTCGCCGTCGTCGAGACCCGCTCGCGCGACCCGCTGGTGCCGGCGAGGCTGTTCGCCCACCGCGGCCTGGTCGCCGCGATGGCCGTCACCGCGCTCTACAGCGCCACCTTCAGTGCGCTGCCGTACTTCCTGACGCTCTACTTCCAGACCGTGCGCGGCTACAGCGCGTTCGCGACCGGACTCGCCTTCCTCGTCCCGGCCGTGGTGACAGCCGTCGGGACCCAAGTCGGCGAACGGGCGGTGGCGTCGGTCGGTGTGCGGCGCATGCTGGGCGGCGGCATGGCACTGGGCGCGGCGGGAGCCGTGGCCCTCGGGCTCGCCCTCACCGAAAGGGGCTCGTACGCGCTGCTGCTGCCCGGGATCGTGCTGCTGGGCCTCGGACAGGGGGCCGTGTGGACCGGCATGTGGATCGTCGCCGCGACCGGTGTGGCGCCGGAGGACCAGGGCGTGGCGTCCGGCCTGGCCTCCACCAGCCTCCAGGTGGGCGGAGCGGTGGGCCTCGCCCTGCTGGTGGCGTTCGCCGGCGGGGTCGGGCAGGGGCCGCCGGGCGACGCCCTGCTGAGCGGGATACGGGCCGCCGTGTTCGCGGTGGCGGCCGGCATCGGCGGCGGCGTCCTGCTGACCGCGTCCCTGCGCCGAGCGACCGCGACCGGATAGCCCGCACCCTTCCGGACAGCACGCCTCGTTCCGGATAGCCCGCCCCCGTCCCCTCGCCACCCCCGCGCCGCACGGCCCGCCCACCGCCCCGCCCCGCACCCCCAGGAGAACCCCTGTGCCCACACACCCCTCCGACGCGCCCGACTCCCTCCACCCCGCCGCCTCCCTCCCGCCCCCCTCCACCCCCGCCGCGGTCCTCTGCGGAGTGGCCGGTTGGCTGCCGCCTCGTGTGGTCGCCAATGACGAACTCGCCGAGCGGCTCGACACCGATGACGTCTGGATCCGTACGCGTACCGGAATCCGGCGTCGTCATGTCGCCGGGCCGGGTCAGGCCACCTCCGACCTGGCCGTCGAAGCCGGGCGGCTGGCTCTGCGCAACGCCGGGCTCGTGACGGGCGGTACGGACTCCGCCGGGACGGATCCGGTCGACGCGGTGATCGTCACCACGACGACCCCGGACCGCCCCTGCCCGGCCACCGCACCCCTGGTCGCCGCACGGCTCGGCCTGAAGCGGGCGGCGGCCTTCGACGTCGGCGCGGTGTGCACCGGCTTCGTCTACGGACTCGCCACGGCCGCCGGCCTGATCGCCTCCGGCGTCGCGACGCGAGTGCTGCTGATCGGCGCCGACACCTGGTCCAGCATCGTGGACCCCCTGGACCGGGCCAACGCGATCATCTTCGGGGACGGCGCCGGGGCCGTCGTCCTGCGGGCCGGGCACGCGGACGAACCCGGTGCCGTCCGCCACTTCGACCTCGGCAGCGACGGAACCCACGAAGACCTGATCATGGTCGCCGCCGGAGGCTCCCGCCGGCGCTCCACCGAGGGCGAACCCACCCCGGCGGAGCGGCACTTCTCGATGCGGGGCAACGAGGTCTACCGGCACGCGGTGACCCGTATGGCCGCCTCGGCCCGCGCCACGCTCACCGCCGCCGGCTGGAAGACCGACGACGTCGACCACTTCGTGCCCCACCAAGCCAACCTGCGCATCCTGCACTCCGTCGCCGACGACCTCGGTCTGCCCCGGGAGCGCTGCGTCGCCAACGTCGACGCCGTGGGCAACACCGGTGCCGCCTCCATCCCGCTCGCCCTCGCCGACGCCGCCGCCCGGCAGACGATCCGCACCGGCGACCGGCTCCTGCTCACCGCCTTCGGCGGCGGACTCACCTGGGGCTCCTGCTCGCTGACCTGGCCGGACCTGCCGCCGCCCGCCCGCCCTCACGACCTCCAAGACCCCCACGACTCCCAAGGCCCCCACGACTCGCGCGACTCCCTCGTCCCGCACGAGACAGAAGAGGACACCCCGTCATGAGCACCACCGCCTACGACCGACTGGTCGGGATCGTCGCCAAGCTCCACGACACCCCGGCCGAGCGGTTCACGCCCGAGGCGACCTTCGCCGAACTCGACGTGGACTCGCTGACGATGGTCGAGATCAGCATCCGCATCGAGCGGGATCTCGGCGTCACCGTCCACGACAGCGAACTGCGGCCCACCCTCACCCTCGCGGACGCCGCGGAGCTGATCGACGCCAGACAAGCCGCCTGAACCACCCCCGACTCCCCGTACCACCCCGACTCCCCACACCCCCGCCGACAAGGAGAGCACCCCACATGAAGATCACCGACCAGCCCGGCTCGGCCCTCGGCGCGAGCGTCGAGGACTTCGACCACACCACCGCCTCGGACGCCGACATCGCCACGCTCAAGCAGACCGTCTACACGAAGAAGATCGCGGTCCTGAAGGACCAGCACCTCACCCCCGAGGAGTTCCTGGCGCTCGGCAAGCGCCTCGGCCGTCCCGAGACCTACTACGAGCCCATGTACCAGCACCCGGACGTCCCCGAGGTGTTCGTCTCCTCCAACGTCCCGGAGAACGGCAAGCAGATAGGCGTGCCGAAGACCGGCAAGTTCTGGCACGCCGACTACCAGTTCATGCCCGACCCCTTCGGCATCACCCTCATCCACCCGCAGGTCGTCCCGGAGAAGAACCGCGGCACGTACTTCATCGACATGGGGAGCGCCTACGCGCAGTTGCCCGCCGAGCTGAAGAAGGAGATCGAGGGCACCTTCTGCCGGCACTCCGTCCGCAAGTACTTCAAGATCCGCCCGCACGACGTCTACCGCCCGATCTCCGAGATCATCGAGGAGGTCGAGACCAAGACCCCGGCGGTCGTCCAGCCGACCACCTTCACCCACCCCATGACCGGCGAGACCGTCCTCTACATCAGCGAGGGCTTCACCGTCGGCATCGAGGACGCGGACGGCAACCCGCTCGACGACGAACTCCTCAAGCGCCTGTTCGACGCCACCGGCCAGCTCGACGACGCCTTCGAGCACGGCAACATCCACTTGCAGAGCTTCGAGAAGGGCGACCTGCTGGTCTGGGACAACCGCAGCCTGATCCACCGCGCCCGGCACACCACCACCCCGGAGCCGACCGTCTCGTACCGCGTCACCGTGCACGACGAGCGCAAGCTGCACGACGGGATCCGGGCCGCGTGACCGCGCCCGCCGCCGACCGCGCCGAGACCCCGCCGCAGCCCTCGTACCCCACGGACGAGGAACTGCTGGCCCGCGTTCTCATGCCCTACAAGGCGCACTGCAAGTACCTGAAGAGCGCCCAGGTCACCGCCGAGGCCGGACTCGCCTCGGCACGCGCCGAGTTCGCGATCCCGGAGTCCTGCTACATAGACGACACCGGCCATCTGAACTCGGTCGAAGTCAACATCGCCTACAACCAGTTGATGTACTACCTGGTCGCCAAGTCGGTGAAGGAAGGGCTCATGACCGGGTTCGCGAGCTGGACCCTGGACGACTTCTGGCGCCACCAGCTCCCGGACATCCTCATCGCCCGCTTCGCCGGCAACTTCCGCCGCCCGGTCAACCCCCGTTCCTTCCAAGGGGAGATGGAGTTCCGCTCCGTCACCCGGCGCGCCCCGAGCGGCGGTGCTCCGTTCCTGCACGCCGAGACCTCGTACCGGTACCGGGACGCCGACGGCGGTCGGTGCGACGGCGAGGCGACCCTCGCGTTCGTCAACGTCCCCTGACCTCAGAAGGACCGCTCATGGAGACCTCCACGGCGACACAGCCGGCGACGGCCGACCGCATCCACCACCCCGAACTGCGCACCCTCGTCGAGACCGCACGCTTCCACGCCGAGCACCGGCCCGACGCCCCCGCCGTGCTCTGCGAGGACCGCGTCCTCACCTACGGCGATCTGCACCGCGGCGGCGACCGGGTCGCGCACGCCCTCCGCGCCGCCGGGCTCGGCCCGGGCGACCGGGTCGCCTACCTCGGCAAGGAGTCCGAGCACTACTACGAGATCCTCTTCGGCTGCGCCAAGAGCGGAACCGTGCTGGTCCCGGTCAACTGGCGGCTGACCGCACCGGAGGTGAGCCACATCCTCCAGGACTCCGTGACCCGGCTCCTCTTCCTGGAGGACCAGTTCGCGTCGATCGTCGAGGGCATGCCCACCGAGCCCCCCGAAACGGTCGTGCGTCTCAGCTCGTTCCAGGAATGGCGGGACCAACACCCGGACTGCGCAACGGAGTTCGAAGCAACGCCCGACACTCCGGTGGCGCAGCTCTACACCAGCGGAACCACCGGCCTGCCCAAAGGCGTCGTCCTCGCCCATCGCAGCTTCTTCGCGATCCGTGACGCGCTCGCGAGCGAGGGACTGGACTGGATCGACTGGCGCCCCGGCGACATCGCGCTCGTCGGCATCCCCGGCTTCCACATCGGCGGACTGTGGTGGGCCACCCAGAACTTCAACGCCGGCACGACCATCGTCGCCATGCGCGCCTTCGCCCCACGCCTGGCCGTCGACCTCATCCGAGACCTCGGCGTCACCACCGCCTGCGTCGTGCCCGCCATGCTCCGCATGATGCTGACCGAACCCGGCGTCGACGCCGAGGACTTCACCACCCTGCGCAAGACGGTCTACGGCGGCTCCCCTATCTCGGAAGCCCTGCTGGAGGAGAGCCTCGCCGTCCTCGACTGCGAGTTCGCCCAGATCTACGGCCTGACCGAGACCGGCAACACCGCCGTCTGCCTGCCCCCCGCCGCCCATGTCCCCGGCGGCCCCCTCATGCAGGCCGCAGGACACCCCTACCCGGGCGTCCGCGCCAAGGTGATCGACGGCGACGGCCGCGAACTGCCGCCCGGCGCGGTCGGAGAGGTCTGTCTGCACACCCCCGCGCGGATGGTGGAGTACTGGGGTCTGCCCGACAAGACGGCGGAGACCCTCGTGGACGGCTGGATCCACACCGGTGACGCCGGATACCTCGACGAGGACGGATACGTCTTCATCCGCGACCGGATCAAGGACGCCGTCCTGGTCGCGGGCGAGAACGTCTACCCGGCCGAGATCGAGAACGCCCTGGAAGGCCACCCCGGCGTCGCCGAGGCCGTCGTCGTCGGAGCCCCCGACGAACGCTGGGGCGAGTACGTCCACGCCTTCGTCGTCCCCGCCGAGGGCCACCGGCCGAGCCCCCGCGACCTGCACACCTTCCTCGTCCCGCAGTTGGCCGCGTTCAAGCTGCCCGCCCGCTACGAGTTCATCGACCATGTGCCGCGCAACCCCAGCGGCAAGATCCTGCGCCGCGAACTGCGCGACCGCTTCTGGAACGGCTCCGCCCGCAAGGTCAACTGACCGGCACCCTTGGAGAGAACGACATGCCTGCACCTCTCACGCTGGAGGACTTCCGCGCGGATCTGGCGGAGTACCTGTACCAGCTGCCCGACGAAGTCGACCTCGACGACAACCCGCTCAACGCCGGCCTGGACTCCCTGCGCATCGCCACGCTGATGGAACGGTGGCGCGGCACCGGCGTGGAGGTGACCTTCGTCGAGCTCGCCGAATGCACCTCGTTCGCCCAGTGGTGGCAGCTGCTCTCCGCCCGTCAGGGGGAAGGAAGGTGACGGAAAATCAGGTGACGGGAGAGCAGGTGGTGGGGGAGCGCCATCCGCTGCTGGCCGCCCAGGAGGGCGTCTGGACCGGCCAGCAACTGGACGCGGACAGCCCCGCCTACAACACCGCCGAGTACATCCGCGTCGACGGCCCCGTGGACGCGGCCGTCTTCGACACCGCCCTGCACCACGTCGTCGCCGAGACCGAGGCGCTCAACGTCACCTTCGTCACCGACGACACCGGCCGCCCCCTACAGGTCGACACCCCGGCCGGCGACTGGCGCACCCACATCGCCGACCTCACCGCCGAGCCCGATCCGCAGGCCGCCGCCCTGGCCTGGATGGACGAGGACATGGTCCGGCCCGTCGACCTCACCCGGGGCCCGGTCTTCGGCCACGCCCTGCTCAGGACGGGGCGGGAGCAGTACCTGTGGTACCACCGGGTGCACCACATCGCCCTCGACGGCTTCGGCCTCTCCCTCGTCGCCCGCCGCGTCGCCGAGGTCTACACGGCCCTCATGTCCGGCGCACCCGTCCCGGACAGCGGCTTCGGCACCCTGGAGTCCGTCCGCGCGGAAGAGCGGGCCTACCGGGAGTCCGCCCGCGCCGCCAAGGACCGGGACTACTGGAGCGCCCGCTACGCCGACCGCCCGCAGGTGGCCAGTCCCGCCGGTCGTTCCGCCCTGCCCGCCCGCACCTCCCGCCGCCACGTCACCGACCTCGACACGGCCCGCACCACCGCCCTGCGCGCCCTCGCCCGCGACCTGTCGATGACATGGTCCGAGGTGCTGCTCGCGGTGACCGCCGCCCACCTGCACCGCGTCACAGGCGCCCCGGAGATCGTCCTCAGCCTGCCGGCGATGGGCCGCCTCGGCTCGGTCTCCCTGCGCGTCCCCTGCATGGTGCGCAACATCCTTCCCTTGCGCGTACCGGTCGCCCCCGACGACACCCTGCGCGACCTCACGGCCCGCGTCTCCGCCGAACTGCGCGCCGGACTGCCGCACCAGCGCCACCGCTACGAGCAGTTGCGGCGCGACCTGAGACTCGTGGGCGGTCAGCGGCGGCTGTCCGGGCCCGGCGTGAACATCATGCCGTTCGAGTACGACCTGCGGTTCGCCGGCCACCGCAGCACGGTCCACAACGTGTCCGCGGGACCTGTCGACGACCTGGCCGTCAACGTCTACGACCGCTCCGACGGCACCGGAGTGCGCGTCGCCCTGGACGCCAACCCCGACCTGTACTCGTCGAGCGAGGCGGCCGGCTTCCTGGAGGGCCTGCTCGCCCTCCTCGACGGGGCGGTCGCCGCCCCGGACCGGCCGCTGCGGGAACCGGCGGTCACCCTCGCCCCCGCGTCCGTCGCCCCCGCCCCCGTGTCCGTCCCCGTCCTGGACGGGGGGCCGCTGCCCGCGCCCGCCCGCCCGGTGCTGAGCCTGATCGCCGACCACGCGGCCCACCGGGGCGCGGCCGTCGCCGTCGAACACGCCGGTGACACCCTCACGTACGCCGAACTCCTCGCCGCCGCCCGGGACATCGCCCGCCGCCTGGCCGCCCGGGGCGTCACGAGGGGCGATGTGGTGGCGCTGGCCCTGCCCCGGGGCGCCGACGCGGTCACCGCCGTCCTGGGCGTCCTGCTGTCGGGCGCCGCGTACTGCCCCCTCGATCCGAAGGCCCCCGCCGACCGCAAGGCGCACCTTCTCGCCGACGCCGATCCCGCGCTCGTGGTGACGACCGGCGACCTCGCGCCGGCCTTCGCGGATCACGCCGTACTCCTGTGGGACCGGCCGGATCCCGAGTCCGCCGCGGCCGTCACCGCGTTGCCGGCCCCCGGTCCGGGCGACCTGGCGTACATGCTGCACACCTCGGGCTCCACCGGTCGCCCCAAGGGCGTCGAGATCGGCCACGGCGCGCTGGCGCACTTCGTCGCCGCGGCCACGCACCGCTACGGGATCCGGCCAGCGGACCGCGTCCTGCACTTCGCCCCGCCGCACTTCGACGCGAGCGTGGAGGAAATCTTCCTCACCCTGTGCGCCGGCGGCACGCTGGTGATCCGCGCCGACGACATGACCGAGTCGGTGCCGCGCTTCCTGGACGAGTGCGCCCGCCTGCGCGTGAGCGTGCTCGACCTGCCCACCGCCTACTGGCACGAGCTGGCCTACGCCGTCTCGACCGGCGCCGCCGCGCTGCCCGAAGGGGTGCGGACCGTCGTCATCGGCGGCGAGGCGGCCCTGCCGGAACGGGTCGACCGCTGGCGCAAGGCGGTGGGCGCCTCGGTGCGGCTGCTCAACACCTACGGGCCGACGGAGGCCACCGTGGTCGCCACCGTCGCCGACCTGCACGACCCCGAACTGGCCCCCGGCGACGTCCCCATCGGCCTGCCGCTGCCCGGCACCCGCGCCGCGGTCGTCGACGGCGAGCTGTACCTGCTGGGCGACACCCTGGCCGACGGCTACCGGGGCGACGTGCCGGACAGCTCCCGCTTCGCCCCGCTCACCGCGCTTCCCGGCGCGCCCCGCGCCTACCGCACCGGCGACCTGGTCGACGTCGGCGAGGACGGACGACTGCGCTTCCTCGGCCGGGCCGACGACGAGTTCAAGATCAGCGGCCATCGCGTCCAGCCCGCCGAGGTCGAGAACGCCCTGCTCACCAACCCCCGCGTCCGGGAGGCCGCCGTCGTGGGACAGACCCTCGCCGACGGCACCCGACGGCTGGTCGCCCACCTGGTCGCGGAGTCACCGAAACCGTCCGCGTCCGAGGTCAGGGACCATCTGCGGGCCAGACTGCCCGCCGCGATGATCCCCTCCGGAGTCGAATTCCCCGACCGGTTGCCCCGCACGGGCTCCGGCAAGATCGACCGGACCGCCCTGAGCGAGTCCTCGGCCCGCGAGACCCCGAGCACCGGGAGCCCCCTCGAACGGACGATCACCGGCATCTGGGGAGAGATCCTCGGCACCGCCGCCGTCCGCGTGCACGACGACGTGTTCGACCTGGGCGCGCAGTCCCTCCAGGCAATCCAGGCCGCCAACCGGCTCGGCGTCGAGATCGGCCGCGACATCCGGGTCGCCTGGCTCTTCCAGCACCCCACGGCCGCGGCGCTGGCGCACTTCCTCGACGACGACGTCCAGGAGCCGTCCACACCGTCGGGAGTCCCCTCGGCGCTCCTCGCGGACGCCGTCCTCGACCCGGCCGTCCGGCCCGGCATCAGCCGCGCCCCGGACGACGCTCCCCGCCGGATCCTGCTCACCGGCGCGACCGGCTTCGTGGGCGCCCACCTGCTCGCGGAACTCCTCACGGGCACCGCGGCCGAGATCGTCTGCACCGTGCGGGCCGGCGACCGGGGCGAGGCCGCCGGCCGCGTCCACCAGGCCCTCGACCGGTACGGCATCGCCCTCGACGAGCGGGCGCGCCACCGCGTCACCGCCCTCCCCGCCGATCTCGCCCGCCCCGACCTCGGACTGACCCGCGAGGTGCTCTCCGAACTCGCGGCGACCTGCGACGTGATCTTCCACAACGCCGCGACCGTCAGCATCATGCGCGACTACGCCACCCTGCGCGCCGCCAACACCGAGTCCACCCGCCGGTTGCTGCGCCTGGCCGCCGTGCGCACCACACCCCTGCACTACGTCTCCACCCTGTCCGTGGCCCCGCCCGCGAGCCGCAGCCCCGAGGTGCCGGAGGCGTTCCTCCCGCCGCACGAGGGCCTGCGCCACGGCTACCAGCAGTCCAAGTGGGCCTCCGAACGGCTGCTGGAACAGGCGGCCGAGCGGGGGCTGCCGGTGACCGTGCACCGGCTGGGCCGGGTGGTCGGCCCGTCCGGCACGGGGCACGTCAACGAGCGGGACTTCCTGTGGAGCGTGCTGCGGGCCGGCATCCCCGCCGGGATCGTCCCGGACCTGTTCGAGGACGAGGTCTGGACGCCGGCGGACTTCGTGGCCCGCTCCCTGGTCCACCTCTGCCTCGCCCCGGGCCGCACGGCCGGTCCGGTCTTCCACCACGCGACCCTGCCCCGGGTGCGGCTCGGCGACGTCTACGACTGGGTCGAGGAGTACGGCTATCCGGTGCGGCGACTGCCGTTGGCTCGGTGGCGGGAGGAACTGCCCCGCTCGGCCGACGTCGCCGCCACGACGCTGGCCTTCTTCGACTCCGCAGGGCAGGCCGGTGAGCCCGACCTGCGCCTCGGCCACGTCCGCGCCGACAACGTCCGCGCCGGCCTGAAAGGCAGCGGCGTCGACTGCCCGCCCGTCGACCGGGGCCTGGTCTTCGGCCATCTGGACCACTGCGTCACCGCGGGTGCGCTGCCCGCCCCGGCCGGACGGCGGACCCGTTCGGCAACGCCCGCAAAATAACGGCGACTTGACGGGAACTCACGCGGGCTTCGGCCCGACTACTGCAACAGAACCCGGCAGTCCATGAGCACCACCTCGCGCAAGGAGCCCGCATGTCGATGAACCGGCCGACCGCCACCGCCCTGGCGGCAGCCCTCTGTCTGCTCACAGCGGCGTGCGGCGGCTCCTCCGGCGACGACAAGGCGAGCGCGAAGTCGACCGAGGCCGCGGCCGCGAAGTCGGGTTACCCGGTGACCGTGGACAACTGCGGCCAGAAGCAGACCTTCCAGAAGGCTCCCAGCCGAGTGGTCGTCATGAACGGCGCCTCCGTCGCCGAGGTGTCCACGCTTCTCGCCCTGGGCCTCCAGGACAAGATCGTCGCCAACCAGCAGACCTACGGCGCTTCGGAGGTGGCGGGCCGGGCGGCGGCCATCAAGGCGCTGCCCACCGGCGACGTGAAACTCAACGACGCCTACGACATCCCCCGCGAGGCCATGCTCGGCCTGCGCCCGGACCTGGTGCTGTCGACCACGTCGTACGGCTTCGATGAAAAGAACGGCTTCGCCACCCGCGAGCAGCTCAAGAGCGTCGGCGCCGGCACGTATGTGTCGCCGCAGGGCTGCGACCAGGACACCTCCAAGATGACCATCGCCGACAGCTACCAACTGCTGCGCGACATGGGCAAGATCTTCAATGTGAGCGACCGGGCCGAGAAGCTGATCGCCGCCTCCGAGAAGAGCATCGCGGCCGTCGCCGACAAGGTGAAGGGCGAGAAGAAGCCGAAGGTGATGGTGCTCTTCTCCAACATGTCCATGGGCGGCAACGACTTCAGCTCCGTCGTCGCCAAGGGCATCTACAACGACATCCTCGCCAAGGCCGGCGGCTCCAACGCCTTCGAGAACGCCTCCAAGACCTCCTTCGCCGACCTCAGCAAGGAGAAGGTGGCCGTCACCGACGTCGACGCCCTCGTCGTCATCGCCTACAACGACCCCAACCCGGGGGCCTACGCCCAGAAACTGCTCAAGGAGTTCCCCCAGTGGCCGGCCGCCAAGAACAAGACGTACGTGACGCTGTCCGACTCGATGTACCTCGGCCCCAGCAACGACCTCGCGGTGGAGAAGATCGCCAAGGCGCTGCACCCGAAGGCCTCCTGAGCCGGTTCAAGGTCGCGCTGGCCTTCACGGTCCTGCCGGTCGCACTGGTCGCCACCATGATCGTGGCGATCAGCATCGGCGCGGTGAACATCCCGCTCGGTGACGTGTGGGGGATCGTCCTGCACCACGTCACCGGCGCGGGGCCCGCGCCCACCGACCTCGCGCTCGACCAGATCGTCTGGACCTTCCGCACCCCGAGGGTCCTCCTGGCGGCCCTGGTCGGCGCCGGACTCGCGGTGTCCGGCGCGGTGTTGCAGACGGTGGTGTCCAACCCGCTCGCCGATCCCATCGTGCTCGGCTTCTCCTACGGCGCGACGCTCGGCGCGGTGCTCGTCATCACCCTGGGCGGGGGAGCGGCCCTCGCCGGACTCGGCGTGTCGGCCGCGGCCTTCCTCGGGGCGATCGCGGCGGGCGCGCTGGTCTTCGCCCTCGGACAGCGGCGGGGCCGGCTCGCCCCGACCCGGCTGGTACTGGCGGGCGTTGCCATCGGCTACGTCTTCCTCTCGGCGACCAGCTTCGTGCAACTCCAGGCGACGCCCACCGAGCTGCGGACCGTCATGTTCTGGATGCTCGGCAGCGTCGCCGGCGCGCAGTGGGACCAACTGCCCACGGTCACCGTGGTGGTGCTCGCCACCACCGTGCTCCTGGCTCTCTTCGGCCGGCGTCTCAACGTCCTGCTGGCCGGCGACGAGTCCGCCACCGCGCTCGGTGTGGACGTCAACCGGCTACGGGCCGTCCTGCTGGTCCTCAGCGCACTGCTGACCGGCACGGTCGTCGCCGTCGCCGGCGGCATCGGCTTCGTCGGCCTGATGATCCCGCACCTGGTGCGCCTGACCCTCGGCGCCGACCACCGTCGGCTGCTGCCCCTGACCGCCCTGCTCGGGGCCGTCTACCTGGTCCTCGTCGACCTGCTCTCCCGCACCCTCAACCGCCCCAACGAACTGCCGCTGGGCATCCTCACCGCCCTGCTCGGCGCCCCCTTCTTCCTGTGGCTGCTGCGCCGCAACAAGGGCCTGGACTGAACGAATGAAACTCACCGTCGACCAGCTCCACATCACCCTGGACCGCACGCCGATCCTCCACGACGTGAAACTCGAGGCCGGCAAGGGCGACATCGTCGGCCTCGTCGGCCCCAACGGCAGCGGCAAGTCGACCCTGCTGCGCGCCGTCTACCGCTCACTGCGCCCGGCGTCCGGCGTCGTCAGGGTCGGCGAGGACGACGTGTGGACCCTGTCCGCACGGGCCGCCGCACGCCGCACCGCCGCCGTCCTCCAGGACGCCGGCGGCAACACCACCGGCCTGAGCGTGACCGAGATCGTCACCCTGGGCCGAGCCCCCCACCACGGCCTGCTGGGACGCGACGGCGCCGAGGACCACCGGGCGGTGACGGAGGCCATCGACCGATGCGGCGTACGCCCCTTCGCGGACCGCGACTACGCCTCCCTCTCCGGCGGCGAACGCCAACGCGTACTGCTGGCACGGGCGTTGGCCCAGGACCCCCAGCTCCTGGTCCTGGACGAACTCACCAACCACCTCGACATCCGCGCCCGGTTCGAGCTCCTGGACCTCATCCGCGCCACGGGCGTCACCACGCTCGCCGTCCTGCACGACCTCGACCTCGCCGCCCGGCTCTGCGACCACCTGGTCGTCCTGCACGGGGGAGCGGTGGTCGCGGCCGGACCGGTCCTCCAGGTGCTGACCCCGCGGATCCTCGGCGAGGTCTTCGGCGTCCGCGCGAACACCGAACGGCACCCCGACGGCGTCATCCGCATCACGTACGCGGCACAGCCGCTCGCCGACGCGCACACGGTGCCGGAGAGCCGTGTGGCCTGGCACGCTCAGGGGTAAGCCTTGGCCGAACACCTCCGGGCCTTTCGTGAAAGGCGGCACACGATGAGCGACATCAACGAACTGACACCGCTGGCGACCTTCTGCGGGAACTGCGACTGCGGTTGCCCGCAACTGTTCGTCGACCCGAACGCCCCCGCGGACCGCCGCGTCCTGCTCACCGACGACTTCGGCCAGCGCGTCCAGATGAGCGCCGACCAGTTCGCGTCGCTGGTGGAGGAGGCGAAGGCGGGGAAACTGGACGGCATAGCTACGGCCTGACGAGCCGTCATGTGATGCGGGCCGGGCGCCTTGCCTGCTGTTTCGCCTGCTGTTCGCCTACTGCGGGTGCCTGCGGCACCGTCCGGGGTGTCGCCGACCGGCGGTGCGGCGTCCGTTCGCACCCGACACCGCCCGGTCGACCACCGCGCGCAGCAAGGCGCTCAAGGCGAGGCCCACGACGGCCCCGAGCAGGGCCCCGCTCCTGCCTCCGGCGACGGACCCCAGCCAGCCGTAGCCGACCGCGAGCAGCACCGTCGTCACCGCGGACAACGACCACGCCTCGCTCAACCGCCGTCTAGCCGCGCGCAGTCGGCGTGCCCCGGTGACGGACTGCTCCCAGGGCCACGCCCCGTCGGCACCCGCCCTGGACGTCCCGAGTGCCTCGGACATCGGTGCTCACCCCTCACGCCTCGTGCTCCGCTCACGGCGTTCCGGCCGCCGGGTTCGGGCCGACGAGGGCCCGACGGATTCCTCCCCAGGGGGAGCGGGCGAAAACAACGGATGGTGGCGGCGGGGGCGGTGGCGGGGGCCGGTGTTCATGGGTGCGTGTTCATGGGTGGGTCCCGCTGGACCAGGTTTCAGGCCGAGCGGCGGACGGCGACGACGGCGGCGTCGTCGTCGAGGTGTCCGTGGACGCGGGCCAGCAGGTCGTTCTGGAGATGGCGCAGGAGTTCGTCGGGGTCGTCCACAACGCCATCCCCGCCACAGCCGACGACGACCGGCGACGGGAGGAAGCGTCGAGTTGACGCGGCACTGCGCGGCCGAGCTGGACGCGCCGCCGGCCGCGCGGCTGCACCCGCCGCTACGCGCCACCAGCCGCCCGGCACCTGCCCCGGGCGGCCGGCTCTCACGGAACTGGCCGCCGACCTGCTGAAGGCCGCAGCAGAAGCCGCCGGGAAGATCGGCGACCTTCCTAGGCCCCACCGACGTGGTCGGCCTGACAGCCGCCGGTCCCGCACGCTGCCGCAGTGCTGAACAGCCTCAGCACTCTGCCGGACAGCCCCGCGCTCCGTCGCCGTATGGGCGCTGACGTGGTCGCGTGACCCGGGCGGGGGGGGGGGGGGGGGGGGGGGCGGCCGCGCCGCGGCGCGCGGGGGGCGCGGGGGGGGGGGCCGCCCCGCGCCGGCCGCCGCCGCCGGCCCCCCGCCCCCCCGCCCCCCCCC
>NZ_JBIARQ010000035.1:0-48529 GCF_042890065.1 Streptomyces sp. NPDC002328
CTGGAACGGCTGGCACCACCACGTCACCCTCGTCTCCGCCGCCCACGCCTTCTGCACCCTGCAACGACTGGCACGAGACCCAAAAGACACGGCGCGGGACCGAGCCTCTACCAAGTAATCCGCGAACTACAGACACTCCTCGCCGTCTGGACCGGCGCCTGCCCCACCTGCCACCGCAACATACCCACACCACTACGAACCTGACCAAGCCCTACTAGCACTCGGAACAGCGTGGGGCGGGCGGGCATCTCAGACCTTCCTGGGTGAAGGCAGGGGAGCGTGCATCCGGACTACGTGAGCTGGGTCACCACGCAACTATGCTCGCTACTCTGTGGCGTTGGCAAGCCTCACTCTGCAACCTGCATAGTTCGGGCTGCAGTCTGTTCGCCTCTCGCGTGCCGTGGCACACTTCAGCGAACGACCGCTGCCGGCCGAAGGGGAGAGGGAACCGGCGTGAGTGAACCGAAGTCCGCCCCGACCGTGCTGGCCATTGTCTTGGGCCGGCGCCTGGCCGCCCTGCGTGAGGCGGCCGGCTTCACTGCTGCGCAGGCCGCCAAGCCCCTGCGGATCGCGCCCACGACGGTCACCAGGATGGAGAAGGCCGAGACTTCCCTGAAGTACGCCACCGTCAAGACGCTTCTCGAGATCTACGACGTCTCCCAGGCCGAGATCCAGGAATTCCTCGCCCTCCTTGACCAAGCAAGTACGCCCGGCTGGTGGCAGAGTTTCCGCGATGTACTCCCGGGCTGGTTCGGAGTGCACGTATCGCTGGAGGGGGCCGCGACCAGCCTCCGCGGTTACGAGCCTGGAGTCATCCATGGCCTGCTGCAAACACCCGGATACGCCCGCGCCGTCATGGAGCGAGGACTCCCTCGCATGGCGCCTGATGTTCTTGAACGCAGTGTCGACCTGCGCATCAAGCGCCAGGACATCCTCACGCGCGAGAAACCGGAGCCACCCCAGCTGTGGGTTGTAACGGACGAGACGAGCCTACGGCGCCCCGTCGGAGATGCGGCCGTCATGCGCGAGCAGATCGAGCACCTCTTGGATGTGACCGACCTCCCGAACGTCACACTGCAGGTGTGCCCCTTCGCAGCAGGGCTCCATCCAGGCGCCTTCGGGCCTTTCACCATTTTCCGATTCGAGATCCCCGAACTTCCCGACATCGTCTGCACCGACAGCCTGAGCCGCGCCGGATACAGCGAGGAAAAGGAAGAAGTCGCCCTGTTCCGTGAAGCGCTGGGCGAGATGAGTGTGTACGCATTCTCAAAGCAAGAAACCAAGAAATTCCTTGGTGATATTCGCAAGGAGCTGTACCTATGAGTCACGTCCTCCGCGCCGCCACAGAGCTTGGAGCGGCAGAGTGGGTGAAGCCCTGGAGCGGTAGCAACGCCGGAAACTGCGTGGAGGCGAAGCCCCTCGACGATGGCCGCGTGGCGCTGCGCCAGTCGACCGACCCTGATGGACCCGCGCTGATCTACAAGCAGGGCGAGATCGCGGCCTTCATCCTCGGCGCCAAGGCCGGGGAAGCCGACTTCCTCCTCACCTGAGGCCGGGCGACGCCCGCCCGCCAGATCGAGGAACGCCGGCTGGTGCTGCGCGAGGGCCTCGACCTGGTGCTCACCCCCGAGGGCCGCGAGGTCGCCGCCCGGCTGGCCCAGGCCCGCGAGGAGTCCCTCGCGGAACTGCTCGGCGACTGGTGGGGCCCGGACCGCCCCACCGACCTGACCCACCTGGTGCGCGAGCTCAACGGCGAACTCTGCGGCTCGAACCGCGCCAGGCCGGCGTCGGTGATGGCGTACACCTTGCGGCCGCCCTCGGTGGTGTGGGTGACCAGGCCCTCGGCCTGGAAGCGTTCCTCCAGGAGGCGGATCACCTCGTAGCCGTGGCGCGGGGCCTCGTCCAGGAGCTGCAGCAGGTAGAGGCGGAGGCGGCCGTGGGCGAAGACGGGAGGCATGTCAGAGCACCTTCTTGTTGGTCGTGCTGTCGGCCGGGCCGGCGGAGGGGGACGGGGTGGGGGGCGGGGACGCGTCGTCCGGGCCGGACTGGAATTGTGCCCCGGGCCGGCGGGCGGCCCGTCGGCCGGAGGGGTGTCTTCCGCGGCCCAGGGGCCGTCCTCCTCGGCGGCCGGGCGGCGCAGCAGGGCGATCGAGCCGGAGACCGTGGTCGCCTTCAGCCGTCCGTTGCTCCGACGGGGACTCTGTACATCTTCGCGAAGCTACCTCTGCAGCCTGCAATGCGAGTGCCCGTCCGCGACGGACACGGGATCATGGGTGCATGAACGACCAGGACACCCCGGGTGCAGAAGACGGCGAAGAGAACCTCGATCGAGAAGCGGAGCCATGGCAGGGCGCCGGTGCCAGCATCGACCTGTCCGGTCTCATGAAGTCCGCCCGGCAGACCGCGGCCTGGCTCAACTCCATCGACAAGCAGGTCGAGCCGTTCCGCCGCCAGCTCCGCATGTTCGAGTCCACCCGTCGCTCGATCGTGGGCACCATGGGACCGGTCAACGTGGCCTCTCAGGCTGCCCTGGATGCCCAGCGCCAGTACCAGGCGATCGCGGCGCCCGTCCTAGCCCTCCAAAGCGATCTCGGCGACATCTACGACTGGCACAGCCGGATCAACGATGTCGTGCGCAGCGTGTCGCTCCCGCGCACACTGCTGGACCAACTTGCCGCGGCAGCTGCCCTGTTCCTGCCCGCGAACCTCAGCGGCCTCGCCACCGAGGACCTTTACACGATCCTGGACCTGGGCGAGGAGGACGGCCTGTCTCTCGCGTGGGCGCCCGGGACCGAGATCGTCAAAGCCCTGCTCCCGCTCGGCACCCGCGAGGAGCGCTACGCACTCCTGGCCGAACGCCGCGACGACGTGCTCGACGACATCGACGCCAGCCTCCAGATCGTCACCCACCCCGAGCTCACCGACATGGTCACCATCCTGAGCGTTGCCACCCGCACCGCGCGGGCCGGCTTCAGCGAGGGCGCCCAGGCCCTGGCGGGCAACGTGCTCGAGACCGCGATGAAGAGGCATGGCAAAGCCTGGATCCGACGGTCCTTCCCCCAGGCCACCTACACAAAGGGCGGTAATCACGGCATCATCGGCAGCGCCCTGGACGATGCGGACGACTGGGGCGACCTCACGCTCCTGCAGTTCAAGCACTACCTGGTGCTGGCGGGCATGAGGAGCGCCTTCGGGCCCGGCGCCACCCAGGACACCTTCAACCGCCATCTCGGAGCGCACGAGGCCTCGCCCGACACCTACCGTCCGGAGTTCGTGCTGCCGGCGATCCTCCTCGCTCACGCCCTGCTGCGTGCCCTGAGCCAGGACCTCGAGCGCCCCGACGACGAGGACGACGTGTAGCCGCCGCTCTACCGGCCCACCCGAAGCCGCTCAGGCCGCCTCGGAGTCGATCTCGTCCCGTGCCTGAGCCACCAGACCCCACAGCTTCAACGGAGAGATGAGATCAGCGTCTGCGGTCTCCGTCGCCCCGCCGTAGCGCATGTGGCCGGCGTCGAGAAAAGGAGGAATGCCCATCTCGTTGAGCAGCCGGTACAGCACCGCCTGCTCAACGTCGTAGGCGTCCGAGCCCAACTCGAAGTACTGCGTCCGGATCACCAACCAGCCGTCACGCCGGTGATCGGCAAGCCGTGTGGTCCCCATGTTGGTGTCCCCACCTTCACCGCACCCCAGCGCGGGTGATGCAGGAGGTACACGAGCGCGGGCAGGGCGTGGTTGGTGCCGAAGGGACGGCACCGGCGGCACCCTCCCGCGCCTTGAAGTGCCTTCGTGACCACGGTGTCGCAGGTGATGCACTGCATGCGCCACACGGCCTGCATCCGCCCCGGGTACGGCTCCAAAGGCTTGAAGCCCAGAACGGTCAGCCGCGCCACGGCCTCGTGAGGCTCGACGAGCGGACTCCCCGAACACTGACGGCACACCCCGCGCCCGTGCTTCGCCAGGTGGTGCACCGGGAAGACGACCCGTCCGCATGCGAGATGCCGGCTCTCCCACGGTGCGAGCGTCCCCGGGCACGGCTCCAACGGCTCCAGCCCGACCGCCCGCATCTCCGCCTCGGCCTGGAGCGAGAAGTTGGCCCGGCGGGTCGCCGCCGCCACGACCTTCGAACACGCCAGACACCCGCCGCCCTTGCGCACGGTGGTGAAACGGGGCTTGACCGTGCTGTCGCAGCGCAGGCACTGACACAGCCAGGGAACCTGACTGCCCGGGTACGGCTCCAGCGGCCGCTAAGTGAGCAGACCGCATGAACTCCTCGGCCTCCTCGTCGCTGACGCGGACGGAGCCATTGCACGCCGAGCAGCACACTGCCCCCGCCCGCACCTCAGCGAGCCGCGGATAGCCGGGCTCCGCGCCCTTCTTCTTCACCGCCGCCTGCACCGTGCCGAAGTGCGGTGACACCTCGTGCCCGCGCGCGAGACACCGGCAGCGCCATGGGCTCCGATCGCTCGGGAAGGCCTCCAGCGGCTCCAGCCCGGCCGTCCGCATCACCCCGGCCGCGTAGTCCGCATCGATGCGGCGCTCGGCCGCCGCAGCCTCACGCCCGCAGTACAGGCACCCCCCACCGCCCTTGACCGTGCCGTGTGTCGGCCGGACCTCACGCTCACACCGCTTGCACCGGCACCGCCACGGTGTGCCACGTCCCGGGTACGGCTCCAGCGGCTCAAGGCCGGCCGCCCGCATCAACTCGGATGCGACTTCGGGGCCAACACGACGCGGCAAGACGACTCCCTCGGGCTGGGCAAGGTCAACCGCCTTAGAACTCCTAACAGAGTGCCTTCAGCCGTCGCCAGCAGATGATGCTGCAGGCCAGGCTGAGGAAGGCTTCGTCGATGTCGTCGCGTATCTCCCAGCGGATTCGTAGTCGGCGGAACCAGTGCAGCAGTGCGAAGCTCTGCTCGACGACCCACCGGTGGACGCCCAGCCCCGATCCGTGGTCGGTGCCTCGGCGGGCGATGACCGGGGTGATGCCGACGGCGCGGACCTGCTTGCGGTACTTGTCGTGGTGGTAGCCGCGGTCGGCGTAGAGGCGGTCGGGGCGTCGGCGGGGACGCCCGCGCCGGACGCGGCGGTCGACGGAGGCGCGCGGCTGACCTGGTGGGCCGCGGCGACCCTGATCGAGCTGGCCGGCACCTGGGCGGCCCATCCACTGCCCGGCCGCAGACTGGACTCCCGCGAGGTCGCCTTCGCCGGCGGCCACCTGCTGGAACGCGGCAGACTCTTCATGATCATCGCGTTCGGTGAGACGATCATGACCGCTCGATCGGAGGGGTCGGTGCCACACCGCCACATGTACGCGGCCTCTTCGCATTCCGCGCGGTGAGCGGTGCCGAACGGACGCAACGGGGTTGGCTCCGGGGCGTGACGACCATCCGCCGTTCCTCACGCCCCTGACGGCCCACGCCCGCGCGAACTCGTCTGCCCGGCCGGGCAGAATGAACCGAACAACGACGGGTTCGTGCGCAGGGTGGTCCGGGAATCTGCGAACCTGCGCGCTTCGGCGTGGGACGTCCTTCTCCACCCGTCGCAGGGCGACGTCCGGGGACGGCGGTACGACGACCGCCGTGCCCTACTCGTCGATCTGCTTGAGGCGTACAACGTCAAGCCGCCGATCCAACTGGTCCCGATGACCGACGACCCGGCAGTGGCCATGACCTGGTACCAACAGCTCCCGGAGCAAGGCATCGGGCATCGTGGCGAAGCAAGCCACCTCCGTTTACAGGACAACAGGCCGGGTCTGGAAGAAGATCAGGCATGCCGAGACCGTGGAGGCCGACATCGTCGGCTACACCGGGTCGGCCGCGCGGCCGCGGGCACTCGCGGTCCGGCTCCCCGACGGGCGTGTGGCGCTCACCCAGTCCGTGAAGGTGCCGCTCGCGGCTCAGGTCGCGGTACATCTCACGGCGAGCGGCCCGCCGCGCGGCACGCGCACCCGGGCGGGGGAGCCCTACACCACTGCCGCTCCCGGTCTGGTGGTTGAGGTTTTGGCCGGGACGACCCGGCACGCCGTGGTGACGGTGACCCGGCTCCGCAGTACGTGAACCGAGGTCCCCGGTCAGTCATCCTCGAGTCGGCATCCGTCTACTCACTGCCCGAAGGCTGACGGCGGATCGGGGTCACCACTGGGTGGTGGCCGGCACCTACGTGGATGTCGGCCACCATCGCGTTAGGCGACCAAGGACAGCCAGTTCGTCGCCGGGGGCCAGCGGTGCGGCTTCATGCTCTGCCGGACGCCGAGCAGGTCCGCGCAGCGCCCCTCGACGGTGTCCAGGGCCTCGGTGGGCGTCAGATCGTCCAGGTGCAGGACCCGCACGCAGGCGAAGACGGCCCTCTTGGCCGGATAGCGGTCGTGCCGGTTGAGGCGCCCGGTCAGACCGTCGAGGCGGCTTGCCTGACCGAGCCAGCGCAGCCGTCCGGCGATGTCGGTGACCAGGTAGATCCCGGTGAGGGCCTCCAGATCCTGTCAAGTCTTGGTGTTCAGGTTGAGGGCTTCGTGGTCGGCGGGCTCTGGAGTGGTCAACCCGCCGGGTCGCTTGGGAGGGTGAAGGTCCTGCTTTTCCTTCAGGTTTAGAGGAAAGCTGAGCCGGGCTCCCGGAGAACCGGGAGCCCGGCTCAGCGTCATTCCGCCCGAGGGCGTACCACTGCACCGGGCCCACGCCACCACGCACCTCGCAGTGCCGAGGGACATGGCTCATCCACGGCAGGTCCTCCCACTCACCCCAGCTCACCTCTCGCCCTCGGTGTTCCCGCGGCAGATGGACTGCAGCGGGTCGGCAGGTGCCACTGTTCGCCGAAACGACTGGCCCCGGTCTTGGCCGCGCCTGGGAGGGGCTCGGTCGGGGCCCAGGCGCACCTCTCGTACGGCTACTGGTGCTGAACCCACCACACGATGCCCGCCACGAGTGCTGAGCCCAGTGCCCAGCACGCGCCGCGGACCAGGCTGAAGAGCGCGGCACGGCCCAGTTTGCGGGCGATGGGCATGGTCATTTTCACGTGTTCCTCTCCTCCGTGGTCGCCGGCCGGTGGGGCCGGATATGGATGACCGTGCCGCGTGGGGGTGGTGGCTGTCCGAAAGGGCGGGCACGGCGGGAGAACTGCCTCTACGCTCCTGGTCATCGGCGTGCCCGCCGGCCCCGACGCGGGCAGCGGAGGGCGGCGGGCACAGGGGAAAGGTGGCGCGGGTGGGGGAGTCGTCCAAGGGCCGTGAGCTGTACGACGCGCTGCGGGCCCTGGAGGACAAGGCCCGAGCCGGGTACGGCAGGAAGACCGGGCACGCGTATTCGCGTCGCGCTCTCGCCAAGACGGTCGACGGCCGGGACTCGTCGCTCGACCGGCGCCTGGCCGTGTGGATGCACGCCGACCCGGCGAAGGCGAAGCCCCCGAAGCCGAGCAGCAGCGAGAAGTTGATCGCCGTCGTCCGGCAGTTGAGTGAGTGGGCGGATGAGCAGTTTGACGAGGGCTGGTGGCGCACGCTCCTGGATCAAGCCCAGCCTCCCCGCTCGCCCCTCCCGTCCGCGAGGGCGCGAGAGCGGGGGGACGAGAGCTACTCCGCGTGGATTGAGGACCACATCCTGTCAGCGCAGTTGGTGGACAGGGAGGACGAGCTCCAGGAAATGGCCGAGTTCTGTTCCGGGCCGGATCGCCCCGGCGTGTCCGCGTACCGGTGGTGGCAGGCGCCTCCCTGGGCGGGCAAGTCCGCCTTGGTCGCTGACTTCGCGCTCCGGCACCGGCCGGACACCGTGGAGGTCGTGTCCTGTTTCATCACCGATCGCCTGGGCCGCAACGATCAGTCGGTATTCCTCGAGACGGTGATGCGGCAACTGGCTCTGATCGCCCAGCGGGAGGTCGGAGAAGCGGGAAGCCGTCCCGAGGATTTGCCCGGACTGTGCCGGGCCGCGGCAGAGGCGTGCCAGGACCGGGGACGGCGCCTGGTGCTGATCGTGGACGGCCTGGACGAGGACCAGGGCGCCGCTTTCGGCGGGCCGAGCATTGCCGCCCTGCTGCCGAGGGTCCCGCCGGCCGGGATGCGGGTGGTGGTCACGAGCCGACCCGCTCCGTCCGTTCCGGACGACGTTCCAGACGACCACCCTCTCCGGGCCCTGGACGCCATCCGCACGCTCGCCCCGTGGTCTGACGCCACGGGCCTCAGCGTCCTGGCACGGATAGAGCTGCGGCGGCTGCTCGACGACGAAGCGGTCGGGGTCCCGCTGCTCGGATTGCTGGTTACGGCCCGCGGCGGTCTGACGTCCGCCGACCTGGCCCGTCTCGTCGGGGTACGGCCGTACCGGGTGGACCGGCTCCTGCGGGGGATTACCGGCCGCAGTTTCGTACCGGGAAGCCACGGCCAGGTCCTGCTGCCCGATTCTCACACCACGTCCACGCACTGGGCCATGAGGAGCTTCGTCAGGAAGCCCTGCGCGCCTTGGGCGATGTGACAGGGTTCGAGAGGCAGTTGCACGAGTGGGCGGATAGCTATCGCGATCAGGAGTGGCCCTCGGGCACCCCGTCCTACCTGCTCTACGACTACCCGCGCATGCTGCACAGCGCCGGCGATCTGAAGCGACTGACCGACATTGCCCTCGACCCGCATCGTCAACGGGCCCTGATGGAGCGCGCCTCGCTGGACACCGCGTTCACCCATATCGAGCTGACCGCCCAGCTGGTGCGCCGCCAATGCCCCGATGACTTGGTGGAGTTGACGGCGCTCGCGGCATCCTCGTCCGTCCTCGCCGAGCGGGCCAGAGCTCTGCCGGCCGAAGTCCCGTTGACGTTCGCCCGGCTGGGACATGCTCCGCGTGCCGTGGATCTTGCCCTCGTCGCCCCGTTTCCGGCGGAGAAAGCTGTCCGTCTGGCGAGGGTGGCCCGTGTGCTGGTCGGCGTCGGCGACCGGCTCGCCGCCGGGGCGGCGACCGAGGCCGCCCGATGGGCTGATCAGGCTCGTCGGGAAAGCGCTCCGCCGAGCGGGGACGAGCAGGAGGCGGAGGAGGCCACCGGGGAGGCGGCCGTCGCGCTGATGGCCGTCGGCGACCTGCGCCGGGGCCGCGAACTCCTCGGCTGGCTTGGGGCGTCGGCGGATGCCGGCGACGAGGCGGGGGCCACCGTGGTGGCCCGGGCCGCCTTCGCCGCCCGTTCCCACGAGCCGGCGCTGGCCGAGGAGTTGCTCGACCAGGCCGAACAGTATGCCGAGGAACTGGCCGCCGCCTCTCCGGCCGATCCGAGCGCGCCGGTCGCAGCCTGGGCTGCCGTCGCCGCGGCCACCGAGGGCCCGCGGGTCGACCGGATGTACGAGCGGATCAGTCAGTACGCCCGAGCGTTCCCGTCCCGGCTCACCGCCTGCTTCGTCCACGCCTCCGCGGCCTCGGCCCTGGCGACCGTCCGTCCGGAACAGGCGAACACGCTGGCGGACCAGGCGGCGGAACGCCTGGAGGCCGCGCTGGGCGATCCCGAAGGTCTGCCGGACGACGACGGCGGCGACCTGACCATGCTCCTCAGCCCCATGCTGTCCACCGTCGTACGCGCCCTGGTGGACACCGGCTCGGTGGACCGCGCCCGCGGCCTCGTCGCGTGCGTACCGGAAGAAAGGCACACCGGTCTGATGGGTATCGACACGCTCGCCCGGGCCCGGGCCGTACTCGCCGATGACGTCGACGAACCGGACCAGGAGCCGTCGGCACAGACGCTGGCGCGGCAGGCCTACCGCCTCGCGGACCGCGACGAGCGGGACGCAGCGAGCCAACGGCTGTCCCAGGCTCTGGAGGAACTCGGCTCTCCCCAAGGACAAGGCCCTCGGCGCCTCTTGCCGAGGGAGACCTGGCTCATCTCGTTGTGCTCGGCACTGTCGGCCATCGGCCAGCCCGGGGACGTCGCGCAGTTGGCCCGAAGTCTGCCGGACCCGGTCGAGCAGGCGCAGGCGCTCGCTGCGGCGGCCGTCTCGGCGTCGCGGGCCGGGCATCTCGAGGACGCCCGGCGCCTGGCGTCCGAGGCCGCCGACCGAACCCGGACGCTGGAAGGCGCCGGCAACTTCTCCTTCTTCGACGGCGCTCCGGGCCGCGAGGTGGCCGACGCGAAGGGCGCCGCCGCTCAGGCCCTCGCCCACGTCGGCGACCGTGAGCGTGCCCTGGCGCTGGCCGAGGAGACGGGCCCGGCGGATCACGACAGACGACATCGCGCGCTCGTGGCCATCGCGGCCGGCCTGCGGTCCTATGACCCGGCCACCGCCGTGGACCTCATCGACCGCCAACGAGAACGTCTCCTCACCGCGGACCCTCACCGCGGTTGGAGCGGACGTATCGCCGACCTCAGTGAGCTCCTCGCCGCCATCGCCGACGCCGACGCGGAATGCGCTGACCGCCTTCACCAGGCCGTCGAACATGTGGCGCAACAGCTCAAGGAGTCGGATACCTGGCTGGATCCGGAGGACCTCCTCACGGTGCTCCTCCTGCACGCCCGAGAAGAACGCGACGACGCCCGCAGCACGCTGACGTCGTGGGAGCAGAAGTCGTCCGGCAGCGCCCTGTGGGGGCTGCCGACCGGGGCCATCGCCATCGCCCACGCGGCACTCGGCAACCTTGACGCTGCACGCCTGCGCGCACGCAGCCACAACGTCCCGTACGACCGTGCCGAGGCATTCGTGGCCGTGGCCGCCTACCTCGCCAGGACGCCAGCGGGCCTTCGCACCGTCTCGGCCTCCACCAGCACCGCCTTCACCGAGACGTTTCGGACGTTTGCTCTGACGCACATTCCGCCCGACGCGACAGAAACGGCGCGCGAGGCCCGACAGTTCACGGCCAGTGCCCTCGCGGGCGACGGCTGGCACTGCACCTTGGACGTCCTGGCTCGCATCGAGCCGGCAGCTGTGGAACGTGTGCGGGACATCGTCTTCACTCACCGCCATCTTCCACTGCAGACCGGCTGAACCACGCCCGAGGTACACCGCTATGCCACCCCAGAGGCAGCATGGACGCGAGGGCACCGCACCCCGCGCTCGACCCTGCTATCGCCTGGCCCACGCTCGGCATGTGGGTTCGATGGGAAGGCGAGCGTCTCGACCTCGTGTCGCTGGCACCCGCACGCGGCACCACAGCGGATCAAGTCCTGCTGCCGTGCTCTCCGGAACTCCTGATACAGCTCGGGAGGGAGTGTCTAATCAACGGCTCTGACCCGTAGTCGGTGGTGACGCCGGGTAGCCATTCACGGTCATGATCTTGTGATGGATGTCAACTCCCTTATCAGCACGGTGTTTTCCGGGCTGTCGGTGCTCGTCGTCGAGGACGTGGAGGGCTGTGGTGACGCAGTGGTGGTCACGGCCCGCACGCGGGATGTGGCGGTGCCGTGTCCGGTGTGCCGGACGCCGACGGCGAAGGTGCACGGGTATCACCGCCGGACGGTGACGGACGTGCCGGTCGACGGCCGCCCGGTCGTCGTCCGCCTGCGGGCACGGCGACTGGTCTGTCCGGTCGTGGGCTGCCGGAGGCAGACCTTCCGCGAGCAGATTCCCGGACTGCTGGAACGCCATCAGCGCCGCACGGTGCGCCTTGCCTGGCAGATATCCCAGGTGGCGCGGGAGTTATGCGGTCGGGCGGCCGCACGCCTCGCCGGCCTACTGGCCGTGCCCGTCTCCCGCAGCACCGCACTGCGCCATCTGCGACGCCTGCCGCTGCCACAGCAGGCGGTCCCACGGGTGATCGGCGTGGATGATTTCGCCCTGCGCCGCCGCCACCGTTACGCCACGATCATCACAGATGCCGAAACCGCCCGACGCGTCGCGGTCCTGCCCGACCGCGAAAGAGCCACTCTGGAGTCCTGGCTGCGCGAACATCCTGGTGCCGAGATCGTGTGCCGCGACGGCTCGGCCACCTACGCCGAGGCCATCCGCCGCGCCCTGCCCGACGCGGTGCAGGTCAGCGACCGATGGCACCTCTGGCGCAACCTCTGCGACAAAGTCCGGCTCGAGGTCCGCGCGCACACCGGATGCTGGGCCACCATCAATCCGACCCGCCCTGGTGGAGTACGCGAGCAGACCACCCGCGAACGCTGGAACAAGATCCACGACCTCCTCGGCCAGGGCGTCGGCCTGCTCGACTGCTCCCGCCGCCTCGGAGTGGCCCTGAATACCGTCAAACGCTACGCCCGCATGCCCAAGCCCCAGGCCCTGCGCATCGCCCCCAATAGTCAAGACCTGTGGATTCGGTATGGTTCAGCGGTAGCGCGGCAGTCCGCCGAGGTCTGGGAGCTCGTCCTCGAAGTCGCAGGCGGCAACGGCGTCGAGGCCGCGGTTCCAGAGTGCTTTGAGGACACGTGACACTGCTTCGACGAGGGCCGGGGCGGGGTCGTCGGCTTCCGCTTCGATCGTGAACGGCCACCCGATGAAGTCTTCGGCCAGCCCGTCGTCCGGATTGTCTCGGATCTCGAAGACCATACGGCCTGATCGGACCGTGTAGTGATCGTCGGCAGGGGCTCCGAGGGTTGTCCCGACGAGCGCGGTCACGGACTCGCGATGGCCGCCTCGCACAAAGATCTGGCAGTCTCCGTAGTCCTTCGTCGTGTTCACGCGGCCTGCTCCTGTCGTTCGACCAGGATGCCGTTCTCGAACGTGGCGCCCGCGCGGACCAGGGCGACGAGGTGGGCTCCGGTGACCGCGCGCCAGCGGGCCTGGGCGGACTCGACAAGCTTGAACACCATAGCGAGGGCTGCGGCCGGGCTGCCGGCACCGCGGGTGACCTTGGTGCGGAGCTTGACGGTGGAGAACGTCGACTCGATCGGGTTCGTGGTCCGCAGGTGGATCCAGTGCTCGGCCGGGAAGTCGTAGAACGCCAGCAGCTCGTCGCAATCCTCGGTGATCTTCGCGACGGCCTTGGGGAACTTGGCACCGTAGGTCTTCGCGAACGCCTCGATCGCCTTCTCGGCGTGCGCGCGGTCCTCGGCGTTGTAGATCTCCTGCATCGCCTTCGTCGCGCCCGGCTGTGCGGACTTCGGCAGGGCGTTCGTCACATTCCGAGCCTTGTGGACCCAGCACCGCTGATGACGGGAGGCCGGGAACACCTCCGCCAGTGCCTTCCACAGGCCCATCGCGCCGTCGCCGACGACCAGCTCGGGATCGCGCATGCCCCGGCGGCGGCAGTCGCGCAGCAGGTCGGCCCACGACTCGGTGGACTCCCGCAGCCCCTCGGCCAGCGCGATCAGCTCCTTGGTGCCGTCCAGGCGCACACCCATCAGCACCAGGACGCACGAGTGCGCCTGCCCGAGCCGGACCTTGGGGTGCACCCCGTCGGCCCACACGTACACGTAGTCGGCCTCGGTGAGGTCGCGCTGCTGGAAGGCGGCGTGGTCGTCGCTCCACTGCTTCGTCAGCCGGGTCACGGTGGCCGGCGACAGCCCGGCCGAGCTGCCGAGGAACTGCTCCAGCGCGGGCACGAAGTCCCCCGAGGACAGGCCGTGCAGGTAGAGCAGTGGCAGCACTTCGCTGACCTTGGGCGACTTGCGGCACCACGGCGGCATGATCTTCGAGGAGAACCGCATCCGCTCGCCGGTGGCCGCGTCGACCCGCTTGTCGTTCACGCGCGGGGCCGTGACCTCGACGGGTCCTGCGGCGGTGGTCACGGTGCGGGGCCGATGGTGGCCGTTGCGGACCACCAGGCGTCGCCCGGCCGGGTCCGTCTCGGCCGCCAACTCGGCTATGTACTGGTTGACTTCGGCCTCCAGCGCGGCGGCGAGCATCCGCCGGGCACCCTCGCGGACGATCTCGTCGATCAGGGAGCCGGACTCGGTCGATCCGTCGGCATTCATTACGCTGAGCACGGGCGTGCCTTCCCGACCCGCGCTGCGAACGCGGGCCTACTCGGTGACCATCAGGATCATTCGGGAAGGTACGCCCTCCGCGTCCCATCCCGGGGCTGATCCACAAGTCCTGAGCATTGCCCCTTTCCAGGCCTTGTCCGCGTTCGGAGTGCTGAGCATCGGCCCTCCCGGGCTCAATAGGGTCAGGCAGTGCAGTACACGCAGTACTGCTTCGCCCTCTGTTTTCTCGTGTCCGAGGCGGGAGGCATGAGGCAGGGTCGTTTCAAAGTCCTGTTTGCGGGTGATCGTGCAGGTCAGGCGATGCCGAGTAGGTTGAGCGGCCTGTTGAAGGGGGCGTGGCCGCCGAGGTCCGGGCTCTGGGCCTGAGCTGGGGGTGCTTCATGTCGAGCTGCGGCTGACGGCGAGCGGTCCCCGCGTGATCGAGGTCAACGGCTGGCCGGCGGGTCGCCCGAGACGCTCGCTGACGGCTGGCGAGGGGGAGCAGCCAGCCGGGATGTTCGGACTGGCTGCTCTCAGCTCGGGAGTTTCCCGCTCGGTTCGGTCGTGCTTCATCTGTCCTGCACGATGAAGCAGGCCCGTTCGTAGAGCTCGTCGAACGTGATGACTTCGACGTCCTGGATGGATCGCCTGTACTGCTCGAAGGAAGTCATCTTCTCGGGGTTCGCCGCGCCGCCGTCGGTGAACTCGTTGAGGCTTCCGATCACGAGCACCTGTCGCGGGCGGACGGTGGAGACCTCGATGCCGGTCGGGGCACCGTCGTCCCGGAACTGCCTATGCAGTTGACCGCTGACCAGTTGTTGGGCCTTGTAGGCGGTCTTCTGTACCTGCGCCACGGCGCCGACGACTTCCTTGGAGACCTGATAGACGTCCGGCGCCCGGTACGGTGCGCTGGCCAGCAGGGATGTCAGATGGGTCTTGATCTCGCAGAACAGCAGGCTGCTGATGAAGCCCTTGGAACGCATGACGGCGTCACTGCGCTTTCCTGCCCCCGCGAAGATGTTCGCGCCGGTCGTGATGCGCTCCAGCTTGCCGTCGTCGTAGGGGCCACAGGCGACGAAGGTGAGGCCGTATCCGAAGATCCAGGAATTCTTTTCGAAGAAGCCCTGCCAGACCGCTTCCGGCCCGGCCACCTGAGCGCGCTCCTGCTGGAAGAACTCCGGGTCGTTCAACAACCGGTCGAACCTTTGGAGTTGGGCTTTGCGGTTGCTGATCAGTCGGATGTCCTCTTCCGTGAGGGCGCCGCCGACGGCGGCTCTGACGGCTTCGAGGAGTGTTGTGCGGTTCTGGTCGGCCAGGAGGCGAGCCAACTCTGCTTCGTCGCCGACGACCAGCCGCAGGCTGCTGTCAGGGATGTCCAGCCCGACGCAGCTTTCGAGGAAGCGGATGACCTTCCAGAAGCTCTCGTGGACATCACTCGCATCGACGAGTGCCTTGACGATCTGAGGGGCCTCGGTGCCGGGTATCGCTTCCGTGGCTGCCGTCTTTGCAGCCTTGCTCTTGTCCTTCTTCCAGAGCTTGATCCTGGGTGAAAGGACACCGTCCTTGTTGATGAGGGTCACGTTGCACAACGTGGCCACCCGCTGCCGGTCGTCCAGAAGGAAATCGGTGATCAGGCGGCTTCCGCGAGTGTCGTAGAAGTAGGGGAGCCCTTGGTCGTGGTCGCGAATCTCAAGATCTGAGAAGTCCTGCGCCGTGACATCGAACTCTGTGGTCGGAAGGCCGATGCGGAAGCCCCGCAGGACGGGGAGATCAGGCTCGGAGGTCTGGCTCCTCCAGTCCGGTGAGACGGCCGGCAGCGGGCCCAGGTCGCCTTCGACGACGAGGGACTGGACGTCTGCGCGTTGGAGACGGGTGAGTACGGCTTCCAGCCGTTGCCAGACTGCGTTGATGACGGTCTCCGTGAATGCCGGCAGGAGGACGGAAGGCACGGTGAGGACTGCCTCGTATGTGGCGTCCGTCCATCCGTCACCGGGCATGGGGTGGTAGATGCCGCCGTCACGGCGTAGCGTCAGGACAGTCGGGCGGAGCAGGTCGCGGGCGATTTTCTCGCCGTCGCGATCGAGGAGGCTGTAGGTCTGTCCGAGGACGAGGTCGAGTTTGCCGGGGTCGTCGTCATCGAGCGGCACGGAGACCAGCGGGCCGGTAGACGGTGCGGGGGCTGGAGCGTAGACCGGCCGTTCCGATATGAACTTGAATGGGCGGAGCGTCCAGCCGTCCGGCCCGAGGAGACGGTTCAGCTTCGCGGCCCGTTGGAATGCGTGGTCAGCGTCAGGCTGCACCTCGGGATGCACGAACCGCGCCAAGAAGGCGAGAAGAACCTCGTCAGGGCCGTCGTGGAGTTGGAAGTGGGGGTTTTCGAAGATCCAGTTGTCTTCCCAGTCGTCGTTGGTTACCCGGTGCTTGATGATGTCTTCTCGTGCTGTTGTGTACCGAGAGTCCGTCGATGCCAGCCTGTCGAGGTCGTACAGGGATTCGATGAAGTCGATCTCCTCGAGCCGTCCCCACCAGGGGCCACCCTCACCGGTCAGGTAGTCGACGATGTCGCGTCGCGTGAGAGTCGTGATTCTCTGCGTGCTATTGCTGTGTGATGCCGGCGTGGCGGACTGCGTCATGGCCCCAGGATGAACGCACTCCGCCTCACGTGGTGGGTGATTGAACATCAAATGTCTCTGACCGCAGTGGCAACATCGCGGATGCTGCGGCCGCGTGCAGTGTTACCGCCTGGCCGCGGCAAGGGATCTGTTTGGCCTGGCCCGGGATTTCGTGGCTCTGCTGGCTACCTCGCGGAAGAACCGTGCCGCGATCGTGGGGGCGTATTGCACGGTGCGGTGGGAAACGGTGCGGGTCCGTGCCGACTGCGTTCGGCACGGACCCGCCGGACTATGGCCCCTCAGGAAGGGGCGCGCACACCGCAGTGGGGCCGCCTGGAGCGG
Source organism: Streptomyces sp. NPDC002328 (assembly GCF_042890065.1). Classification (NCBI taxonomy): domain Bacteria; kingdom Bacillati; phylum Actinomycetota; class Actinomycetes; order Kitasatosporales; family Streptomycetaceae; genus Streptomyces; species Streptomyces sp. NPDC002328. Next base: position 16,746 of record NZ_JBIARQ010000035.1, read on the forward strand.
CCTGCTCGTGCGGCTGCGCTGCCTCACCCGCACCGACCACGCCCAAGCCCCAGCCCGCACGGGTTGACCGTCACAGCCCGCACGGTGCACACCTGGCTCTGCCCCTGCCGACTACCTCATCCGTGCATTTGAGGCGGCATGTCGGTACTCGTCGATGACTCCGCCGAGGCGGTCTCTGCGGCGTATGTCCAGGCGGGTGATGTGTCCGGGGTTGAGCGGTTCGGGGACGGCGCGCAGGGGTGCCGCCTGGTTCAACTCGTCGTGCAGTACCGGCGAGAGGTCGAGGAAGTGCTGCACCGGCACAGCCCTCTCACCCTGGCGTTCGCGGCCAAACTCGCCTCGCTCCCCGACATGGTCAGGGCCTACGAGCAGATCAAGGTGCAGAACGTACACCGCTACCGGGAGGAACTCACGCGACTGCCCGACGAGTTCCGGGGGAGCCACCGACTTGACCCGCTCGACAGGACGTCGAGCGGGTCGACGGATCGGTGGACCAAGGGCCTGGTGCCGCCGGTTTCCGGCGACGGCATGGCTCACCAGGTCGTGGCAGCTGAGCGGACCACGGACCACGTGTCGCCATCGCGGGCGTAGTCCATGGTCATCTGCAGCGGCCAGTTCGCGCGGGTGCCGTACACCGTCGCATCGGTGATGAAGCGGCCGGAGACGTGGGCTGTGCTGCCCTCGACCTCGACAGTCATGCTCTTCTCCTCGATCCGGTGGTAGAGGAACTGGCGGGCACGCATCTGCGAGAGCCACTCGTCCTTGGGCTGCACGTAACCGGTGACGTGAGTGAGGGTGCAGCCGTCGGCGAGCAGGCTGTCGAGGGCGTCGGTGTCGCCGTCGAGCATTGCCTGCAGGTAGGCGCGAAAGGCCGTGCTGACTTCGTCGTGGGCGCTCTGGGCGGGGGGCGGTTGCACGGTGACTCCCGTTGTTCGGCAGGTCGGTCGGGATCCGTCGGGACGTCGGCCGGATCTTGTTGCTTCGTGTCTCCTGTCGTCAGCAGGCAGACTCAGTGCGTAGGGCCGACAGGCCCGTCAGCAGCCATAAGGCTTTCCGGGACGTCGAGCCGGGCTCGGCGTGATGGACGACGAGGGTCTGGTCTGCGTCGCCCTGCAATCCCATGGCTTCGAAGGAAAGGGTGAGTTCACCCACCACCGGGTGCCGCAGCCGCTGGACGCCGTGGCCCCTGCGACGCACGTCGTGCCGGGCCCACAGTCGTCGGAAGTCGTTGCTCTTCTCCGCCAACTCGCCGATCAGGGCAACGAGTTCCGTGTCCTCGGGATGCGTACACGCGTCCACACGCAGCACGCTGACGACGTCCAGCATCTTGGCTTCCAGGTCGGCGAAACGGTCACGTGCCGCAGGGGAGAGGAAGAACAGCCGGGCCAGGTTGCGCTCCCTGGGCGGGAGCCGGGACCAGTCACCGAACACGGTGATGGCGAGCCTGTTCCAGCCCAGGACGTCCAGGCGTCGGCCGAAGACGTACGCGGGGACCCCGTCGAACGCGTCCAGCAGTAGCTGGATGCCTGGCCGCAGCCTCTGCGTGTGGGGCATGGCGTGGCGATTCGCGTGCAGTTCCGGCCGGGCAAGGCGGAACAGATGGGCGTGCTCGTCTCCACTCAGGCGCAGGGCGCGGGCGACGGCGTCCAGCACCTCGGCCGACATGGTGGTCCCGTGGCCCTGTTCCAGGCGGGTGTAGTACGCGAAGGACACCCCTGCCAGCTGCGCGAGCTCCTCGCGGCGCAGCCCCGGCACCCGGCGTCGTGTGGACGACGGCAACCCCACGTCCTCGGGTCTGAGCCGGGCACGCCGGGATCGGAGGAATTCCCGCAGTTCGGCGCGCCGGTCCAGTCCGGACTCCGAACTGCTTCCTGCCGGTGGACGTGACGGCGGCTGCGCGCTTCTGGGCGTGATGTGAGAAGGCATGAGGGTCCCTGTGGGGGCCGGGTTCCGGGCTGTCAGAAATTCGTGGGCATGCGCGTGACGTACGGCTTTCCCAGGGAGCGGATCTCGTCGTCGGTGAGGACGATGCCGACGGCCATGGCAGCGTCGGTGAGATGGCCGACTCGGGTCGCACCGACAACGGGTGCGGTGACGATCGGATTCTTCAGCACCCAGGCGAGGGCGACCTGTGCCATGGGCACGCCGCGGCTTGTCGCGATGGCCTCGACCGCGTCGACGATGGCTTCGTCGCTGTCGAAGAACAGCGGCCGGCCCCAGGGGTCGGTGTCCGGGTTGGCTCGGGCGCGCGCCGTGTCGCGCTGCTGCCAGGGCCTGGTGACCATGCCCTTGGCGAGGGGGCTCCACGGGATGCTGCCCACGCCCTGGTCGGCGAGCGAGCCGAACATCTCCCGCTCCTCCTCACGGTGGACCAGGTTGTACTGGTCCTGCATGGACACGAACCGGATCCAGCCGCCAACGTCCGCGGCGTGCTGCATCTTGGCGGACTGCCACGCCCACATCGACGAGGCATCCGATGTAGCGGGTTTTGCCCGCCTTGACGACGTCGTGCAGCGCTTCCATCGTCTCCTCGACCGGAGTCGCGGGATCGAAGCGATGGATCTGGTACAGGTCGACGTAGTCGGTGCCCAGGCGCCGCAGCGAGGCGTCGATCTGCTCCATGATCCCTTTGCGGGACAGGCCGGAACCGCCCGGCCCGCCGTGCATGCGTGAGAAAACCTTGGTCGCCAGAACGATGTCGTCGCGCCGCGTGTACTTGGCGATGGCTCGGCCGACGATCTCCTCGGATGTGCCGTTGCCGTAAGCGTTCGCGGTGTCCCAGAACGTGATGCCGAGTCCGACTGCCTGCTGGAACAATGGGTGGGCGGCATCCTCGTCGAGCGTCCACGGGGTCTGTGGCCGGGGAGCGCCGAAGCTCATGCACTCGAGGGCGATACGGCTGACCTCGAGACCTGAAGTGCCCAGGCGGGTGCAGTCCATGTGGGGGCTCCCTCCGTCACGCGCTCTCGATGGTCTGGCTGTCGGGCGAGAGTCTCGGGGCGTGCTCGGACTCGATGGCGGCCAGGTCGAGCAGGGTCAGCGCGTCGTGTTCGGGTGTGCCGGCCTCGGCGTAGTACACGACCATGCACTGGCCCGGGGTGCCCTGCAGTTGCATGGTCTGGTAGCCCAAGGTCAGGTCGCCGACCTCGGGATGGTGGAAGGTCTTGCGCCCATAGGAGTGGCCCTTGACGTCGTAGCGCTCCCACATGCGCGCGAACTCGGGGCTCTTGAGCAGGAGTTCGCCGACCAGTTGCGTCAGGTCGGGTGCGTCCGGCTCCATGCCGGCCAGGGCGCGCAGTCCGTTGACACAGGTGCGGACCTGGCCCGACCAGTCGTCGAACAGGCCTCGGGCGGCGGGGTGCAGGAAGACGTAGCGGGCGATGTTGCGCTGCTTGGCCGGCCAGTCGTCCAGGCCGGGAAGCAGTCGAAGTCCGCCCGGGGTGTGGGCCAGCACGTCGCCGGTGCGGCTGAACACGTGCGCGGGGTAGGGGCGCAGGCTTTCCAGCAGCAGCTTGACACCGGGCCGCACGGTGCGGTTGGGCGCGGATGGCGGTTCGGGTGTCGAGCGGGCGGCGAGGGTTGCGAGAGCGCGCAGGTGATCGCGTTCGTCCTCTTCCATCTTCAGCGCGCGGGCGAGAGAGTCGATCACGGACGGGCTGGGCCGGGTCTCCGTGCCGCGCTCCAGCCGGGCGTAGTAGTCGATGCTGATGCCGGCGAGCGTGGCCAGCTCCTCCCGGCGCAGTCCGGGGGTGCGGCGCCGCCCACCGCCGGCCGGCAGGCCGACCTCTTCGGGCGTCAGGCGGGTACGGCAGGCGCGCAGGAAGCGCCCCATCTCCGTACCTCGGGTGTCGCCGCTGTGCTGCTCACGATCCATGTGTTCAAAGTGTGGGGATGCCGCGATCTGGGCGGAAGGCGTGTGGGGTGCCCTGCCACAGCACCGAACGCGGCTCCAGGGCTTAGCCCGGCCTGCCACATCTCGCCGTCGGCCCGCACTCTTGATGAGCGTGGAAGAGGGCCTTGCCCGCGCGGCCGACAGTGTGGTCCCCGCTCTGAGGTGTCCGGCGCTTCCCTTCGTTCCATCCGTCACAGAAACCGAGCCATTCCCATGTCAGCAAGTCACATTCCCGCCGGTGCGCCGGCGCCCGATCCGCAGCGCTGGAAGGCGCTGACGGTCATCGCGATAGCCCAGCTGATGGTCGTGCTGGACGCGACGGTCGTGAACATCGCGCTGCCGCACGCCCAGGCGGACCTGAACATCTCCGACGGCAACAGGCAGTGGGTGATCACCGCCTACAGCCTCGCCTTCGGCGGTCTGCTGCTGTTGGGCGGACGGATCGGCGACCTGTGGGGCCGCAAGCGCGCCTTCGTGGTGGGCCTGGTCGGCTTCGCCCTGGCCTCCGCGCTCGGCGGCGCCGCCGTCAACCTCGGCATGCTGCTCGCCTCCCGCGCCCTGCAGGGCGTGTTCGGCGCCCTGCTCGCCCCCGCCGCTCTGTCCCTGCTCACCGTGGCGTTCACCGAGGCCAAGGAGCGCGCCAAAGCGTTCGGAATCTTCGGCGCCATCGCGGCGGCAGGCGGTGCGGTCGGCCTGCTCCTGGGCGGTGTGCTCACTGAGTACATCAACTGGCGCTGGTGCATGTACGTCAACATCGTCTTCGCCGTCGTGGCCGCGGCCGGTGCCGTCGTCTACATCAGCGACCGGGGGGACCAGCGCAACCGCGACCGGCTCGACGTCGTGGGCACCCTGCTGGCCACCGTCGGACTCGTCGCCCTGGTCTACGGCTTCGCCCGGGCGGAGCAGGACGGCTGGGGCTCCGGCCTCACCATCGGCATGTTCGTAGCCGCGGTCGTGCTGCTCGCCGCGTTCGCCCTGGTCGAGACCCGGGTCAAGGCACCCCTCCTGCCGCTTCGCGTGATCACGGACCGCAACCGTGGTGGCGCCTACCTCTCCATCGGTCTGGCCATGATCGGCATGTTCGGTCAGTTCCTGTTCCTGACCTACTTCCTGCAGCTGAACAAGGGCTACTCGCCGGTCCTGTGCGGCGTAGCGTTCCTGCCGCTGGTCGTCTGCCTGGTCATCGGGTCCACTCAGATCGGCACCCGCCTGGTCAACCGCGTCCCGGCCCGTTTCCTGATGGGTCCCGGCTTCCTGCTGGCCGCCATCGGCATGCTGCTGCTGACCCAGCTGGAGGTGGACAGTTCCTTCGCCACCCACGTCCTGCCCTCCGAGATCCTGATCGGTCTGGGCATGGGTACGGCCTCGATGCCCGGTATGAGCCTGGCCACCTCCCGCGTCCGGCCGCAGGACGCGGGTGTCGCCTCCGCCATGGTCAACGTCTCGCAGCAGGTCGGCGGCTCCATCGGCACCGCACTGCTGAACACCATCGCCGCCAGCGCCACCACCAGCTGGATCGCCGCACGCGAGTTCTCCGGTTCCGTCCCCGAGGCCGCCGCACAGCAGGCCGCCGTCCACGGCTATGCCGTGGCCTTCGGCTGGGCCACTGCGATCATGGCGCTGGCCGCGCTGATCGCCTTCGTCCTCGTCAACGGCGGGGGCCGCAGCAGGGCCGACTCCTCCGGTGAGGCCGCGCAGCAGGCCGAGGTTCCGGTCGTCGCGCACTGACGGCCGAAGGAGGCAGGGCCGTCCCGCCACGGACCCGGGACGGCCTCCCACCCAGCCACCTTCTTTTCCGCACGATTGCACTCCGACCCCCAAGGGAGAACGCACGATGGAGTACCGACGACTTGGCCACACGGGCACGGTCGTGTCGAACCTCGCGCTCGGCACGATGACCTTCGGGGACGAGACCCCGGAGGACGAGGCGTTCGCCCAGCTGGACGCATTCCTGGAAGCGGGCGGAAACCTCGTGGACACCGCCGATCTTTACAACCGCGGCGTGACCGAGGAGATCATCGGCCGGTGGCTGGCCAGCCGTCCGAGCGAAGTCACCGACCGGGTGGTGCTCGCCACCAAAGGCCGATTCCCGTTCACCGACGACGTCAACGACATCGGCCTGTCCCGGCGCCATCTCTCCCGGGCGCTGGACGCCTCGCTCCGCCGCCTGGGCGTGGACAGCGTCGACCTGTACCAGGTGCACGCCTGGGACCCGCTGACCCCGATCGAGGAAACCCTGTCCTTCTTCGACTCCGCCGTCCGGGCGGGCAAGATCCGCTATGCGGGTCTGTCGAACTTCACCGGCTGGCAGCTCCAGCTCGCGGTCTCCACCGCTCGCGCGAACGGCTGGCCGGTCCCGGTGACCCTGCAGGAGCAGTACAACCTCGCTGTCCGCGAGGTCGAGTGGGAGGTCCTGCCGGCCGCTGCGCACAACGGACTCGGCGTGCTGCCCTGGTCACCCCTGGCCAGCGGCTTCCTTACAGGGAAGTACGCCCGCGGCGCCCAGCCCGAGCCCGACACCCGGGCCGGATCGGCCAACCCCCTCTACCAGTACACCTCGGCGAACTACGCCAACGCGGACCGGACCTGGGCCGCGGCCGACGCGGTCGTCCAGGTCGCCAAGGAGACCGGTGCCTCGCCCGCCCAGGTGGCGCTCAGCTGGGTCGCCGACCGTGCCGGTGTCACCTCGGTCATCCTCGGCGCCCGTGACATGAAGCAGCTCACCGACAACCTCGGCGCGGCCGACCTGCATCTGGACACGGACGCCACGGCCCTCCTCGACAAGGCGAGCGACCCGAGCCCGACGCCCTACCCTTACGGTCCGTTCGGCCTCGCCCAGAGCGCTCGGACCGTCAACGGCGGTGCCCAGCTGGGCTGACGCCAACCCGGGGGCAGGCCGAAGCGGCCCCCCACAGCAGCTTGCTGCCTCGGCGGGCTGTCCGGGCGCTCACCTCGCCCGGACAGCCCGCCGAGGCCCCGCTCACTGGCAGCAGTCGCCCACCGAACCGTACGGAGCGGCAACCGTGCACCACCACGTCACGCGGCACCTGGACAGCGTCTCCAGGCCGACAGCCCCCGGCGAACCCGAAGGAAAAGGCAGCCGGTTCACCTTCGAAGCGATCGGCACCGGCTGGCAGATCGACACCGACGAGCCGTTGAGCGGGAGTGCGCGGCGCCGGATCCTGGACCGCATCCGGCGGTTCGACGACACGTACTCGCGCTTCCGTCCCGACTCGTTGGTGGCCGCGATCGCGGCCGCTCCGGCCGGAGGCCGGTTCGAATTCCCGGCGGACTCACTCGTCCTGTTCGACCTCTACGACCGCCTGGTCGCCGTGACCGGCGGTGCCGTCGACCCGCTCGTCGGCCGTGATCTCGAACTCCTCGGATACGACGCCTCGTACACCCTCACACCCGCCCCGAAAACGGTCCTGGCTGAGGAGCGCGCCCGGGGCCGGGCGACCTGGGCGGCGGACATCATGCGGGACGGCAGGGAGCTCCTCACCCGACGGCCGGTCGTGATCGACGTGGGAGCGGTCGGCAAGGGCTACCTGGTGGACATCGTCTCCGCGCTCCTCTGGGAGGACGGCATCGCCCGGTTCGTCATCGACGCGAGCGGTGATCTGCGACATGCCGGGGAAAGCACCATTCAGGTCGGCCTTGAGCATCCGTTCGATCCCCAACTCGTGATCGGCGTGGCGAACCTCCGGGGCCGCGCGCTGTGCGCGTCCGGCGTCAGTGCCCGCGCCTGGGGCGACGGGCTGCACCACCTGCTCGACGGCCGCACCGGTCGCCCGACGCGCAAGGTCGTCGCCACATGGGTCGTCGCCGACGAAGCCGCTCTCGCCGACGGGCTGGCGACAGCGCTGTTCTTCACCGACGCGCATCTGCTCGCGCAGACCTTCGACTTCGGCTACGTGCGCATGTACGCCAGCGGCCACGCGGAGATCTCGCAGAACTTCGACGGCGAGCTGTTCAGTTGAGCAGCGCCACTGGAATTCGTACCGAAGACCCAAGACAAGAAGACCACTCCGAGGAGCAACATGACGGCCCTGAGTAAGAAGATCACGGCCGCCGTCGGGATCTCCCTGACGGCGGCCGTCACGGGATGCGCCTCGACGGAGGCGGACAGCGCGAATTCACCGTCCGCGTCGTCGTCCGCGTCGAACAGCGGGGCGGAGCGCGGTGCCTCGACCTACGCGGACGGCGAGTTCGAGGCCGAGGGCTGGTACGGGAACCTTCCCTCCAGCATCGGGGTGACCGTCACCCTCGCAGACGACAGGATCACCGCCGTCAAGGTCACGCCGCATGCGACGGACGAGACCTCGCTCGCCCTACAGAAACGCTTCGCCGCCGCGGTCCCACGACTCGTCGTGGGCAAGGACATCGACAGCGTGCGCCTGGACCGCGTAGCCGGGAACAGCGGTACCCCGAAGGGCTTCAACGAAGCCCTGGCACGGATCAAGGCCGAAGCTTCCGGCTGACCGCCGGCCGCAGGCCGTGCGGCAGGTCCCGGCACAGACAGCCGGGGACGCGTCCGTCCCCGGGACACCACAAGGAAAGGACTGCGCAGAGTCGTGGTCATCGTCTTCGTCCTCGTCAGCGGCGCCGTCCTGGCGGCGTTCGGCGCGCTTCACTGGTACGCCTGGCGCCGCCTCGTACGGGATACCACCCACAAGGGCTCGGTCCTCCGGCGAGCCGGCAGCGTCGTCTTCGTGGCCGGGCCAGTGCTGTCGATGGTGGCCATGACGGCGGAGGGCGAAGAAGGTGTCCCCTTCCTCCTGCAGCGGATCCTCGCCTGGCCCGGGTACCTGTGGCTGGCGCTGTTCCTGTACCTGCTGCTCGCGCTGCTGGTGGGTGAGGCCGCCCGGCCTGTGATGCGGCGCTGGATCGCGCGCCGGAACACTGGTGCGGAGGCGCGGCAGCGCGTCGGGCCGACGGCGCGGTCCAATGAAGTGCAAGCCGCTGACTCCGGCGCCGAGGAACTCGTTGCGGCCGGCGAGCCGCTGCCCGCGACAACGCCTCGCGGCGATCTCGATGCCGCACGAGGCGCCATCGGACCCGTCGTCACGGTGCTGGACCCTTCGAACGCACCCGAGCCCACGCCGTCGACCGGCACCGACCCCACAGGCGGCCCGTCACGTCGCCTCTTCGTGTCCCGCGTCGTGGGCGGAGCCGCAGCGGCGATCGCCGTCGGAACCGTGGGACACGGCACGTACGGTGTGCTGCGTGGGCCGGAAGTGAGGCGCCTGACCGTTCCGCTGGCCAAACTGCCCCGCAGCGCGCACGGTTTCCGCATCGCCGTCGTCAGCGACATCCACGTCGGTCCCATCCTGGGCCGCGGCTTCTCCCAGCGGGTCGTCGACACCATCAACGCGACCCAGCCCGACCTGATCGCGGTCGTCGGCGACCTGGTGGACGGCAGCGTCGAGAACCTCACCCCGGCCGTCGAACCACTCGCCCAGCTCCGGGCACGGCATGGCACGTACTTCGTCACGGGCAACCACGAGTACATCTCCGGCGCCGAGCCGTGGATCGAGAAGGTACGGGAGCTGGGGCTGCGCCCGCTGGAGAACGCCCGTACGGAACTGCCAGGCTTCGACCTGGCGGGCGTCAACGACGTCCGGGGCGAGGAGGAGGGCCAGGGCCCCGACTTCGGCAAGGCGCTCGGCGACCGCGACCGTTCCCGCGCCGCCGTCCTCCTCGCCCACCAGCCCGTCGTCATCGACGACGCCGTCCGCCACGGCGTCGACCTCCAGCTCTCCGGCCACACCCACGGTGGTCAGCTCTGGCCCGGCAGCCTCCTCGCGGAGTTGGCCAACCCCACCGTCGCCGGACTCGAACGCTACGGCGACACCCAGCTGTACGTGAGCCGCGGCGCCGGCGCCTGGGGCCCACCGGTGCGCGTGGGCGCGCCGTCCGACATCACCGTCGTCGAACTCGCCTCGACGCAGGCGTAGTTGTGTGGGCCGAGGCGTCACCGGAGTGCGTATTGCGGCAAGCCGGTGGCTCCCTGGATCCCACGACTGCGTCGAACCGCGATACGGCCGCCCGTTCGTCGACAGTGAGCCGGACCCTGTCCACCCCGGGGCGGCACGACATGGTGGCCCAGGGCACGCGGGCGTTCAGGCCAGGTTCGCGACCATCCTCGGCAGGTCGAAGGTGGTCCGGATACCGGGCGGAGCCGCGCACACCACGGGCACGGTGTTGACGGCGATGTGGGCCGTGTAGCCGGGTGAGAAGGCGGCGTAGTTCTCGGTGGCGACGCGGATGTCGATGTCGAGCGGGGCGTCACCCTCGACGACGACGTGCCAGCCGGTGTCGCGCACCTCCCAGGCAGGTTCGAGGTCCCTGGTCACGTACCAGGTGGGCCGGATCACCATGAACGGCCTGCCGTCCCGCAGCCCGGTGACCTCGAACCGCCACGCGGCGACCGTGCCCGCCTCGATCGCGCCCGGGCCGATCTTCGCCGGCTTCGCCGCGACGGCCACCGACGCCGTCGCGGTGATGGCGTCGAGGGGCGTCTCGAGTCCGTCGGCGAGCTGGCGCAGTGAGGAGCCGAAGCCCTCCTGCAGACGGGCGGTCAGGTGCGTGAGGTCCATCGCCGCAGGATCGCCGCCGAACATCTGGGAGAACAGTTCCGGCGAGTCGCGCGTAGACATGTCGGCGAACTCCTCGATCGTCAGGCGATCGAGCCGACGTTGGAGGGCGGTCACTGCGAGAGGGAGGACTTCGGTGATCCATCCCGGGCTCGACCCTGTGGCGTAGAACGATGTCCGGCCGAGCTCGCACGCCGCCTCGATCCGCCGCCGTACGCCAGGCGTCAGGTCGGACGCGGTCAGGACCGTGACGATGTTGGCACCCGACGCCAGGAGCCGGCACAACTCGTCGATCCTGATGCCTTCAGGCGCCGGCATGTAGAGCACACAGTCCGGTTCGGCGGCGAGGATGCTCTCGATGTCCCCGGTGGCGCGGACGCCGGTCGGTCCGGTGCCGCACAGGTCACCGGCATCGCGTCCGACCTTCGCGTCGGAGTGCACATGCACGCCGACCAGGTCGTACTGCGGGTGCTCGATGACGCATCGAAGAGCTCGCGTCCCGATGTTGCCGGTTGCCCATTGCGCGACTCGGTAACGACTGCTGGGTTCCGCTGATCGGTCGGAGCGGCCGCCAGGGTTCGCGGACCGTGCTTCCTCGGGGGACTGCTGATCAGACACTTCTCTCCCTCTTGTTGGTGAGTCGTGCGGTGGCGGGCATGAGCCCGGAGGCTTTCCGACGTGCTGTCCGACGGGGCGAGGCCGGGCCACGGGCGGCTGTGTCCGCCACGCCCGTGGGCGGGCCTCGACGAGGTGGATACGGCCCTCGTCAGCCGAGTTCGGCCAGCCGTCGCGCCGCCGGCGCGGCGCGCTCCTCGATCCAGCGGGCGGCTCCGGCGAGCGGTACGGAGGCGATGACGGTCTCGACGCCGAGCCGGGCGTAGCCGCTCATCGCCTCGGCGAAGCGGTCGAAGTCGCCATCGCGGAGGGCGTCACCGGAGTACATGGCCGTCTTGCGGATCCGCCCGTAGTCCCGCCCCAGGTCGTCGCAGTGGCGGCGCAGCACATCAAGCTTGTGCACGACCTCGTCGCGGGTGGGAGCTGTGAGGTTGCAGGCGTCGGCGTACTGGGCCACCAGCCTCAGGGTCTTCTTCTCGCCGCTACCGCCGATCATGATCTCCGGGTGCGGGGCGCTCACCGGCGGTGGCACGCACACCGTCTCGGCCAGCTGGTAGTGCCCGCCCTCGAACGGCCGTTGTCCTGCGGGTCCCACATCTGGCAGACAGATCCGCAGGGTCTCCTCCAGCCGTTCGAAACGCTCGGCCGTCGGCGGGAACGGCACGCCAAGGCCGAGGTGTTCCCGTTCCTACCAGGCAGCGCCGATGCCGAGGGTGGCGCGGCCACCGGAAAGCTGGTCGAGCGTGGTGACGATCTTGACCAGCAGACCGGGGTGACGGTAGGTCACCCCGGTCACCAGCGCACCGAGTCGCACGGTGGAGGTGTGTGCGGCGAGGTCGCCGAGTGTGGTGTAGCACTCGAGCATGGCGCTCTCGGCTCCGCCCATCACCTCCATCTGGAAGTAGTGGTCCATCACCGACAGCCGGCCCAGCCCCGCCGCCTCGGCGGCGGCCCCGACGGCGGCCAGTTCCGGCCCCGGCCCACCCTGCCTCTTCAGGTCACCGGCGGGATCGTCGAATCCCACATGTTGATGCCCAGTCGCATGTCGGCCGCCTCGCCGCAGGTCCAGGTCCGTGGCTCGCGCGTCAGTCCTGGCTGAGGGTCCCGCGGGTGTCGCCCGCGGTTCGCCGGACGGTGGTGGCGGTCAGTTCCCTCACCTTGGCGGCCGGCACAGGGACGACCGGGGTTTCGAGGAACCAGTGCCACTTCTCCTCGTCGCTCAGATCCTCCGGCTGCGCCGGCAGGTACGGCTGGACGTAGACGGGAGTGCCCGGCTCGCTGCGCCAGCTGTCGGCGAGGGTGCCGGTGTCCACGGCGTCGTAGCCGAGCGCGTCCAGTAGCTCGGCGACGTGCGCCTTGGCGGCCGTGTCGTCACCGGCGATGGGCAGGGCACTGCGGTCGCCGGCGTCGGTGGGCCGGGCGGCGGTGAACAGGCGTACGTAGTCGATGTTGTTGAACGCCTTGACCACCCGGGAGTCGGCCAGGTGCCGCTGCACCAGGGTGCTGGAGGTCAGTCCGCCGGCGTCCAGCTCGGCGATGTGGCCGACGAGGTCGGGGTAGTAGTTCATGGTGTCGATGACGGTCTTCCCGGCCAGGGCGGCAGCCGGAAGCTTGTCGTAGCTGCTCAGCGGGATGGTCGCCACCACCAGGTCGCCGGCCTGCGCGGCCTCGGCGGGGGTGGCCGCGCGGGCTTGCTCGCCCAGTTCGGTGACGAGGTCGGCGAGGGTCTCGGGGCTGCGGGAGTTGCTCAGGACGACATTCAGGCCGGCTGCTACGGCCAAGCGAGCCAGCGCACTGCCGATGTTGCCGGCGCCGATGAGTCCGAGGGTCTTGGTCATGGGGTCAGGTCTCCGGTCGGTGGTCATAGGTGAATGAGAATGGGAAGGGTGCCTGGGGTCCCGGAGGGGACCGGGCGTGGCGGAGCCGGAGCACCTGCTGTCAGCCGCGCAGGCTCATACCGCCGTCGATCGACCAGGCCTGGCCGCTGATCCAGGTCGCGTCGTCGGAGAAGAGGAAGGCGACGGCGCCGGCCAGGTCGGAGGGCTCGCCCAGCCGCGGGCTGCGGGCGTACTGCAACGCCATGGCCTGCAACTGCTGATCGTTCTGCCCCTGTTGGGTCTCGCCCATGACCAGACCGGGTGCGACGACATTGCAGCGGATGCCCTCCTTTCCCCAGCGGGAGGCGATGTGGCGGGTCAGCGCGTTGATCCCGGCCTTGGAGGCGGCGTACGCGGGCCGCGTGGGCTCGCCGCCCCAGGCCGCGCCGGAGGAGGTGTTGACGATGACGCCGCCGCCCTGGCCCAGCAGGTGCGGCAGGACCGCCCGGCAGGTCAGGGCGTAGCCGAGCAGGTTCACGTCGTGGGTGCGGCGCCACACGGCCGGGTCCATCTCCAGCAGGTCGACGTCACCGCCCAGCGTGGCCGGCGAAAGGTCGGCGCCGACGTTGAAGAGACCGTCGACCCCGCCGAACTCGGCGACGGTCCGGTCGACCAGCGCCTGGATCGAGGCCTCCTCGGCGAGGTCGAACTCGACGGCGATCGCGGTGCCACCCGCCTCGGTGATGCCCTTGGCGGTGCTTTCGGCTCCAGCCGCGTTGATGTCACCGACGACGACCAAGGCTCCCTCCTCGGCGAGCCGCTCGGCCGTGGCCGCGCCGATGCCGGTCGCACCCCCGGCGATGACGATCCTCTTGCCATGCAGACCCCTCATGCCTGTCTCCCCTGCTGAGCTGAAGTGCCACTCTTGTGCCATTCGGCGTTGTGTGAAACTCGGTGTCAGAAAAGAAACAGTAGCTCACCGCTGCGAGTCGAGGTCAAGTGGGAGGTAGGATCGAGAAGTGAATGGAGCCGTACGAACGAACACGAGAGACATCGCGCGGGCCGCCATCCGGTCCGAGCTGGCCCAGGTGGCCTTCGACCTGTTCCGCCGCGAGGGCTTCGACAACGTCACCGTCAACGACCTGGCCGCGGCTGCGGGAGTGTCCCGCAGCACCTTCCTGCGCTACTTCGGCACCAAGGAGGACGCCGTCCTCGGCGCCGTCGACATCCAGGGCGAGCAGGTCGCCGAAGCGCTACGCGCCCGGCCTGCCGACGAGGGCGACTGGACGGCCCTGCGGCGCGCGCTGGATGCCGTCACCGAACTCCATCGCCGGGACCCCGACGGCGCACTCGCGATGTCCCAGCTGATCATGCGCACGCCCGCGCTGGGCGCCCGCACACTGGAGAAGCAGAACGGCTGGCGCCCGGCCATCGCCCAGGCGCTCGCCGAGCGCGCGGATCCCCCGTGGCCCACGCTCCTGGTTCCGTCGGTACGTGCCGCCGCCGCGGTGGACTGCCTGAATGTCGCCGTCGACGGCTGGACCGCCTCTGATGGCCGCCTCGACCTCGACGCTCTGCTCGACGAGGCCTTCGCCGCATTCGCGCCGGGGTAGTCACGTTCACTTCGTGAAACCGGGTGTCATACTGGCAGCTTGCGGACAGTGTTGGGATCGAGGTCGGAGTACGGGATGGGGGCGCGGGTGGACGTGGTAGCCGGGCGCGCGAAAACCCGTGACATCGCCCGGGCCGCCGTACGGGCCGAACTGGCCGAGGTGGCGTTGGACCTGTTCCTGCGCGAGGGGTTCGACAAGGTCACGCTGGATGACCTGGCTGCGGCGGCAGGGGTGTCCCGCAGCACCTTTCTGCGGTACTTCGGCAGCAAGGAAGAAGCGGTTCTCAGCGTCTTCGACGCGCACGGCAGGCAGGTAGCCGACGCGGTACGTGCCCGCCCGGCCGACGAGGACGACTGGACGGCGCTGCGTCACGGGTTGGACGTCGCCATCGAGCACTACCGTCAGGACCCGGCCCGGGCCCTGACGATGACCCGACTCGTCCTCGGCACGCCGGCCCTCTGTGCCCGGCAGTTGGAGAAGCAGCGCGGCTGGTGGCCTGCCCTGGCCAGTGCCCTTGTCGAGCGCGCCGATTCCCCACAGCCCCTGACGCCGGCCATCTCAGTGAAGGCCGCTGCCGCGCTGGACTGTCTCAGCATCGCTCTCGACCACTGGACCGCCTCCGACGGCCGTCTCGACCTCGTCGACCTTCTGGACCAGGCGTTCGACGCGCTCGGCCCCAGCTGACGCGCTGACGTCCGCGCCGACCGGCCCCTTGGGGAGAGCGGTCGCACGGCAGCGGCCCGACCCCTTCCGCACAGCGGTTTCCACGACCGACCTCTCCCGTGGCGCCCGCCCTCAAGGTGTGGTTCAACGGGTGCGAATTCTCGTGGGCGCTGTGGGCTGCTACCGCCCAACCAGCCGCCGGTTCGGCCTGGGGGACTCCAGAAGCCTGCCACCGCGTCGGATAACTGGCGTCCAGGCCCTTACTGGACTCTCACTTACACGGGTGCACTCGAGTTGCTAGCATGATACTCAGTTCCAAATTTGGAGCGTGAGCTGGTCCCCCCCAACGCAAGCTGGAGTTGTGATGACCACCCCCCTGAACGGCAAGACCGCACTTGTCACCGGATCCACCAGCGGCATCGGCCGCGCCATCGCCGACGTACTGGCCGACCGTGGCGTCCATGTCATCGTCTCCGGGCGCAGCGCCGAGCGCGGCGCCCAAGCCGTCGCCGAGATCCGGGAGGCGGGCGGCAAGGCCGACTTCGTACAGGCCGATCTTTCGTCCGCGGACAGCACGCGGGCCCTGGCCCAGCATGCGCGATCAGTTACCGGCCGGATCGACATCCTCGTCAACAACGCGGGTGTGTTCCCCGAGGGCGCCACCACCGAAACGACGGAAGAGGTCTTCGACGCGGTGTACAACACCAACGTCAAGGCGCCGCTCTTCCTGGTCGCCGAACTCGTTCCGGGCATGGTCGAGCGCGGTGGCGGAGCGATCGTGAACGTCAGCTCGTTCGTCGCGGACAAGGCGGCCCCGGACCGTATCGCCTACTCCTCCAGCAAGGCCGCTCTGGACAACCTCACCAAGGCGTGGGCCAAGCAGTACGGCCCGTCGGGCGTGCGCGTGAACTCGGTCGCCCCCGGCCCTGTCCTGTCCGAAGAGATCCAGGCCGCGGCCGCCGGTGATCCCCGGACCGCCGCTGCCGTGGCCCACCTTCCCGCCCGCCGTTTCGGCCTGCCGCGCGAGATCGCCGAAGCCGTCGCATACCTCGCCTCCGAGGATGCCGCCTTCGTTCATGGCGCATTCCTGAGTGTCGACGGAGGCGCAAGCCTCGTCTGAATCGGCGCCGGGCGACCTGCGGCGCCGCTCGCATCTGGGTGCCGGCATCCGCAGCAGGTAATGCTGCGGATGCCGGCTTCGCCAGTTCAGGAGGTCCGGCCGCAGTTCAGCGCGGCGGGGTCGATCGTTCCCCGCTGCACCTTCGCGTCGTGGGGCTCGGCGAGGCCGGCGTTGGTGATGTAGAGCCGGTTTCCGCGTATCGCGGTGGAGGTGGGGGAAGCGAGGCCGTCCTTGGACGTCAGGACGGTCTCGGTGGTCCCGTCGGGGTGGACGAGCGTGACCTGGTTGAGGCCGTTCTGCGCGGCGAACACCACGTCGGAGCGGTCATTGAGGAAGTTGAAGTCGTCAACGCCGGTGAGGCTGCTGGTGACGGTGTGGATCCGGCCGGGGGCGCCGGCGGCGGTGACCGGGATCCGCAGCAGGGTGCTCTTCGCGAGGTTGGAGACCCAGACGGCGCCCTTGTGGAAGCGGAGCCCGTTCGCGCCGAAGGGTGCGGACGGGGTTGCCGCGAGGGCGGGGTCGGTCAGCCAGGCGGTCGCCGTTCCGCCGGAGGCCGGGACGGTCCATACGGTGGCCTTGTTGCTGTCGGCCGCGTACAGGGTGCGTCCGGTCGGGTCGATGGCCAGGCCGTTGGGGAGTCCGTCGGTGGGCAGGGCGGCGATGCGGCGAGGGCTGCCGCCGGGGGGCAGCTTCCATATGCCGGCCCGGGCGGAGTCGGAGGAGGCCACGTTGTAGTAGATGTTGCCGTCGCGGTCGCGCGTGTTGCCGGTGAAGGTGTCGCCCGGCTGCCCGGTGACGATCACTCTGCTGCGCCCGGACGGGTCGATGCGCACCAGCGCCGGACGCTTGCCCGCCACGCTGCCCAGCATGGAGACGGTCAGTGAGTTGTCCGGGTTGACGGTGAGGTTCTCCGGGGAGTCGCCGGCGGTGAAGTCGAAGGACGCGAGGGTCTTCACATCGGTGACGACCGGCTTCGCGGACGTCGCGGACGCGTACGGTGCCGAGACGAGGACGGTCGCCGTCGCGGCGATCGCCGCCGCGACTCTGAACCGCTTCCTCGGAGGGATCGTTGTGGGGACTGCTGTGGAGAATTCCATGTGGTTCATCGCACTTTTCTTGGAGGGGTGCAGTTGTGGTTGCACGTGGGGCGGAGCATGGAGGGATAGGAGGTTGGGGGGCCGGTCAGTCGCTCAACTCGGCTCCCGACAGGCGTACTTCCTCGATGTCGAGGTAGGCCTGCACTTGGCGCAGCACGGTGTCGTCGATGTGGTTCTCATCGCGGAGTCTGACGACGGTGGCGCGTTTGCGGGCCAGGAGGGCGAGGCGCAGTGCGGTGTAGTCCTCCTTGTGGCTCAGGACCACGTCCTCGGAGTCGTCGCCTGCGCGTACGACGCGGAGGTGGGTCTCGTATTCGTGGCGGGTCCATTCGGTGACCTCCGGGGCGGTGCCGAGGTCGGCGGCGACGTCGGGCAGTGCCTTGAGGGCTTCCTCGGCGGCGGTGGTCTCGGCGAGGGAGCGTTCCTCCTCGGCAGAGGTGTCGTGGGGCAGCCGGGCCCAGCGGACGACGCGAGGCAGAAGCAGGCCCTGCACCACGAGGGTCAGCATGATGACCCCGGAGGTCACGAAGACGATCACGTCGCGGTCGGGGAAGGGCGCGCCCGAGTTCAACGTCTCCGGTACCGACAGCGCCACGGCCAGTGATACCGCCCCCCGGAATCCGGTGACCCCGCCGACCACCCGGGCCCGGTGGCTCATCCGGCGCAGCCGCTGCTGCGGGCGGCGGTCCAGCAGGCGGATCAGGTACACGGCGCCGAACTGGAAGGCGAAGCGCACGGCCACGAGCACCACCGACACGACCACGACGGTGATCAGGGCGTGGGTGAGGTCGTCGCTGGTCAGTTCGCGGGCGGCGGACTGTGCCTCCAGGCCGACGAGGACGAACAGGGAGGCGTTGAGCAGGAACGTGGACAGCGACCAGAACGCCTGCCCCTGCCGCCGCGTCGCCGCCCCGATCAGGCGTGGGCCGACCTGGCTCATGATCAGCCCGGCCACCACGACGGCCAGGACACCGGAGGCCTCGATCTCCTCGGCGAGCAGGAACGCGGTGAAGGGCGTACCGATCGTGACCACGTTCCCCAGCAGAGGGTCGTCCAGGCGGCGGCGCAGCTGGATGCCGACCCAGGCGGTGACGGCTCCGGCTGCGGCTCCGCCGACGTAGGCGAGGAGGAAGAGCCATCCGACGTGCGGCACGCTGAAGTGTTCCTCGCCGACGGTGATGCCGACGGCGAGTCCGTAGACGACGAGGGCCGTGCCGTCGTTGATCAGGCTTTCGGCGCGCAGCAGGGTGATGCTGCGGCGGGGCAGCATGCGGGCGAGGACGCCGACCGTCGTCGCGTCGGTGGGTGCGACGGCCGCACCGAGTACCCAGGCCGGCCCCCAGGGAAGCCCCAGGGCGTGCGCGACCGCTGCTACGGCCCAGGCGGTGAGGATGACCAGCGCGGTGCTCATCAGCATGATGCCGCGCAGGTCCTGCCGGATCCCGCGCAGGGAGGTGGTCAGGCTCTCCCAGTACAGGAGGGCCGGGAGGAACAGCAGCAGCATCGCCTCCGGTGGCAGATGCACTTCGCGCAGTGCCGGGACGAATCCCAGCAGCGCCCCCGCGGCCAGCAGCAGGATGGGCGGGGCGATACGGAGCCGGTCTCCCGCGACCTGGCACACGAGCATGGTCGCGCACAGGATCACGACGAGTTCGAGACCGAGCACGTTTCATCTCCTGGACAATTGGTGGTGCGCGGCGGGACGCCGCGGGGGGCCCGGCGGCGGGCGCGGGACGGTTCTCAAGTCGGGGCTTGATTCGGAAACCGGGCTCAGCGCGGCACGAGCCGCATCGTCGTGGTGGACGCCTTGGCGCTCGTGATGGCCTCGATGATCTCCGCGGCGTAGTGCCCGTACTTGCTGCGGTAGGCGGCGTCCACCTGACCATTGATGTCGTGGTCGGCGTCGAGGAAAGAGACGTCCTTGTCCACGCCGCCTGCCCGGATGTGACCCTCCTGACGCGAACGCGTGGCGCGGAACCAGTCGGAGGTGGGGCCGTACACCGAACGGACGTAGATCCCGTCACCCACGCGGACGACCCAGATGGTCCGCGGCTTGCTCAGCACACCGTCCTGGCGCACGGACGCGATCACCAGTTCCTCCGCCGACCCGACCCTGTCGAGTTCGTCGTTCGTCCATGCCGTCGTCATCGGGGTCTCCTTCGTACGTGCGGATGTGGTCCTCGCCGCAGGTGGGCGGCTGCCGAGGTCACGATGAGCAGCGCCGTCACGATCGGCAAGCGGGCGCGCAGCTCCTCGGGGATCGTCACTCCGTTCGCCGCCGGCCACGCCCGCACGCCGCGGACCTGGGAACATCCGCGTGCCCTCAGCGTGCCGCCCGCACGCGCCGGATGGCAGGCCGGGTTGTGCCAGGCAGCCGTGTTCAGTGCTGTGACAGGGCACCCTTCGACGTCGTGTGCATCGCCACACGGGTCACGGGGCTGCCACACTGGAAGACATGGCACGTGAGCAGCACAGTGGCGGTAGCGGCGGCACCGAGCTGGGACGCTTCCTGCGAGCCCGTCGCACCCGGGTGAAGCCCGGCGACGTCGGCTTGTCGGCCGCCTCCGGCTTGCGCCGCACCCCGGGGCTGCGCCGCGAGGAACTGGCCACCCTCGCCGGCATCAGCATCGACTACTACGCACGCCTGGAACGCGGGACCGAGACCCGTCCCAGCCCGTCCGTGATCGACTCCCTCGCACGCGCGCTGCGCCTGGGGGAGGTCGAGCACAAGCACCTGCGAGAGCTCGCCGCGAGCGCCGACGGGAACGCGGCCGCGCCGACGACGATGCCCAGCCGGTCCGTACCTCCGGGCACCGAATTGATTCTGGAGAGCCTGCGGCCCAATCCCGCGTACGTCGTCGGCCGCACCTTCGAACTGCTCGCCGCCAATCCCGGCGGACTGCACCTGTTCACGGGGATCGAGGATTGGCAGGGGGAGCAGCGCAACCTCGCGCGCTACGTCTTCCTCCACCCCGCCGCCCGCAACCTGTTCGACGACTGGGATGACGCGGTCCGCAGCGTCGTCGCATGGCTGCGTGGGCTGGCCGGCATCGAGCCGGACGCCCCCGACCTCGCGCTCATCGTCGACGAACTCCTGCGCAAAAGCCCTGAGTTCGCACGCATGTGGGACCGCTACGACGTCCAGGGAAACACCAGCGGTCGCCACACGTACCACCACCCCGTCGTTGGTGAACTCGCCCTGGGCTACCAGGGAATGACGCTGAACGGCACCAACAGCCAGCACCTGGTCGTCTTCTACGCCGAGCCCGATACCCCTGAGTACGACGCGATGGTCCTCCTCGACAAGTCCGCGCAGGACCGGGCCTCGAAATCGTCGACCTCGCCTAAGCAGTAGCGCACCGGCGGCCGTCCACCTCTCAGGCGGCATGAGCTCGGTCTCGGCACCGACAGTTGCGGCAAGCATCAGGCACACCAACGCGCCAGGCGCTGGCTTGAACTGGCTGCTACTGCCAGACGTAGGCACGGGAGTCGTACGTAAATTACACCCTGGCGGCTCACCGTCAGTCGGCACAGGCTGGACCTTGCGTCGAGATCACAGCCGTAACAGCGGCCGTGTCCCACAGCACGGTTCACAACCGGAACGCAGCGGGCCCACCCCACAACGGGCCTTCATGGAGAGCCTCGGGCGATGACCCACGTCCGCCAGGTGCCGACCCACGGGTGCCTCAGTGCATACCGCAAAGCGTCGCCGGACGGCCGTGGCGTACCAGTCCGTGACGGCCGATCTTCCGCTGAATCCCCCTAAGCGAGAGAGCGCGTATGACCACCGAACTTCCGGACTCCCCCCTCGAACCTTCCGCCGAAGGCCCCGTGGCGGTGCCCACACGGCGCACCTTCATCGCGACGACAGCCGCCGTCGGTGGTGTGATCGCGGCGGGTGGCCTGGCCGCGGGATCGGTCCTGGCCGGCCAGGACGCGTCGGCCGCCGAGGCTCCGCCCAGCGGCCGGCTCTCGCTGACCGTCAACGGCGAGAGGCGCACGGTCACGATCGACAACCGGACCTCGCTTCTTGACCTGCTGCGGGAGCACTTCGGGCTGACCGGTACCAAGAAGGGCTGCAATGCGGGCGCCTGCGGGGCTTGCACGGTCCTGATCGACGGGCAGCGGGTCAACTCCTGTCTGACGCTGGCGGTACGCCTGGAGGGCGCCGAGGTCACCACGATCGAGGGACTCGCCGATGGCGACCGACTGCACCCGCTGCAGGCGGCGTTCGTTGAGCAGGACGCGTTCCAGTGCGGCTTCTGCACTCCCGGCCAGATCATGTCCGGCGTCGGCTGCATCGAGGAGGGCCACACGGACTCCGCCGAAGAGATCCGGGAGTGGATGAGCGGCAACATCTGCCGATGCGGCTGTTACGTCAAGATCGTCAAGGCGGTCGACCAGGCCGCCCACGGGAAATGAGGCCCGGCCCCCATGTACCCCTTCTCCTTCACCAAGGTCTCCGACACCCGTGAGGCACTCAACGCCGGGCAGCGCGGCGGGCGTTACATCGCCGGCGGCACCACCCTGGTCGACCTGATGCGCGAGACCGTCGAACGCCCCGACACGCTGGTCGACATCAGCGACCTGCCGCTGCGGGAGGTGACCGTCACCGAGCGCGGAGGCCTGCGGATCGGCGCTCTCGTGCGGATGACGGAGGCCGCCGCCCACCCCAAGGTCCGCGCCCTCTACCCGGTGATCTCGCAGGCGCTGGAGCTGAGCGCCTCCGCCCAACTGCGGAACATGGCCACCATCGGCGGCAACATCATGCAGCGCACCCGCTGCACGTACTTCCGTGACGTGAGCGCCGCCTGCAACAAGCGAGAGCCGGGCTCGGGTTGCGCGGCTCGGGACGGTTTCAACCGTACTCACGCGATCCTCGGCACGTCTGGCGACTGCGTGGCCACGCATCCCTCCGACGTCGCCGTCGCCTTCTCGGCGCTGGAGGCGAGCGTGCACCTCCTGGGCCCGGAAGGGACCGAGCGCACCGTCGCCTTCGCCGACTTCCTTCTTCGGCCGGGCAGCACCCCGGACCGCGAACAAGCCCTGCGAAGGGGCGAGTTGATCACCTCCGTCGAGATACCGGCCCTCCCGCGTC
The DNA here is from genome assembly GCF_042890065.1 of Streptomyces sp. NPDC002328. Taxonomy (NCBI): domain Bacteria; kingdom Bacillati; phylum Actinomycetota; class Actinomycetes; order Kitasatosporales; family Streptomycetaceae; genus Streptomyces; species Streptomyces sp. NPDC002328. Next base: position 39,257 of record NZ_JBIARQ010000035.1, read on the forward strand.
CGCTCAGGTCCGGCTACCTGAAGGTGCGGGACCGGCAGTCGTACGAGTTCGCGCTGACCTCGGCCGCCGTTGCTCTGCACGTCCGAGGTGGCGTGATCCGCGGGGCGAAGGTAGCCGCCGGTGGCGTGGGCACCGTGCCGTGGAAGCTGCCCGCCGTCGAGCGCCGTCTCATCGGCGAGCGTCCTTCGCACACCCTGTGGGCCGAGGCGTCCAAGGAGTCGGCGGACGGGGCCCGTCCCCTTCAGCACAACGGTTTCAAGGTCGAGTTGCTCAAGCGGACCGTCGAACGCCAGCTGCGCATCGTAGGAGGTACTAAGTGAGCCCGCAGCCGCAGGCAGCCGTCGGCGCACCGCTCTCCCGCGTGGACGGACGGCTGAAGGTGACCGGTCAGGCGAAGTACGCCGCCGATCACGAACCCGACGGGACCGTGCACGCGGTCGTCGTCGACAGCACCGTCGCCCTGGGACGGATCACCGGCGTCGACACCCGTGCCGCCCTCGCGCAGCCGGGCGTACTGACGGTGATCAGCCACCTCAACGCCCCCGAGCTGGCGTACCGCGACAACCCGGGCGGCTACAACCCGCCGGGCAGGCGGCTGCGCGCCTTCCAGGATGACCAGGTGCTCTTTCACGGGCAGCCGGTGGCCGTCGTGGTCGCCACCACCCTGGAGGTCGCGCAGCACGCCGCGGACCTCGTGGAGATCGAGTACGACTCGCGGCGGCCCACGACCGACATGAGCGGCAGCCCGGCCGGCGGCACGCCCCAGAACTACGCCCGGGGCGACGCGGAGGCGGCGCTGGACTCCGCGGCCGTACGCATGGAGGCGACCTACCGGCTCGCCCGCAACCACCACAACGCGATGGAGCCGCACGCCACCGTCGCCCGCTGGGACGGTGACCGGCTCACCGTCTGGGACAAGACCCAGTGGGTGCAGGGCACTCGGAACGAACTCGCGGCCGTGTTCGGCATCCCGCAGGACTCGGTGCGCGTCATTTCACCGTTCGTCGGCGGAGCGTTCGGCAACGCCTCGCGGGTCTGGCCGCAGACCACCATCGCGGCCGTGGCCGCGCGTGAGACGGGCCGTCCGGTGAAGCTCGCGCTGACCCGTGAGCAGCTCTACTTCCACGTGGGCTACCGGCCCACGTACGAGTACCGGGTACGCGTGGGAAGTGACCGGCGCGGACGCGTGACCGGCATGATCCACGACCTGAGGTCGGAGACCTCCCGCTATGAGACGCACGGAGAGCCGATCCTGAGTCTCGGGCAGATGCTCTACAACACGCCCAACGTTCGCATGACGCAGCAGTCGGTGCCCCTGGACGTGAACACCCCGACCTGGATGCGTGGCCCCGGCTACTCCACCGCCGCCTACGCCCTCGAGTCGGCGATGGACGAACTCGCCCACAAGCTGGGCGTCGACCCGATCGAGCTGCGCCTGCGCAACGAACCGGAGGAGGACCCGTCCGACGGGCTGCCGTTCTCCACCCGGCGGCTGCGCGAGTGCCTCGCCACCGGCGCGCGCGAGTTCGGCTGGAACCGCCGTACCCCCCGGCCGCGCTCCACCCGCGACGGCGACTGGCTGATCGGCATGGGCATGGCCGCCGGTGCCTACCACACGCGGCGAGACCCGGCCGAGGTCTCGGTCCGGCTGGACGCCGACGGCACCGCACTGGTGCAGTCCGCGGCCAGTGACATGGGACCGGGTACGTACACCTCCATGACCCAGGTCGCCGCCGACGCCCTCGGCCTGACCATGCGCAACGTGACCTTCCAGCTCGGTGACTCCCTCATGCCGCCGGCCCCGCTGCAGGGCGGCTCGAAGACCATGGCCAGTGTCGGATCCGCCGTTCAGGACGGCTGCGACAAGCTGCGGCAGCAGGCGATCAAGCTGGCCGTCGAGGACGAGGACTCTCCGCTGTACGGCGTCGACCCGGCCGATGTCGTCGTACGGGGCGGTCGGCTGCACGTGAGGGACAACCCGGCGCGCGGGGAGACCTACCGGCAGCTCCTGGCACGCAACAACCGGCCCCGCCTCGAAGCGAGCGGGACCTACGCGCCTGGCGAGGAAGTGGAACGGTTCTCCACCCATGCCTATTGCGCGACGTTCGCCGAGGTCGCCGTCGACCGGCGGCTGGGGCTGGTGCGGGTACGGCGGATGCTCGGCGTGTACGACGTGGGGCGGATCATCAGCCCCAAGCTCGCCGACAGCCAGGCCATCGGCGCGATGACCGGCGGTATCGGCACGGCCCTGCTGGAGCACACGGTCACTGACCACCGCGACGGTCGGATCGTGAACGCCAACCTTGCCGACTACCTCGTCCCCGTCAACGCCGACGTCCCTGACCTGCGTGCGATCTACCTCGAAGGGGAGGACGCCGAAGCCGATCCCCTGGGCGTCAAAGGTCTCGGGGAGGTCGTGCAGGTCGGCGTCGCGCCCGCCGTGGGCAACGCCGTGTTCCACGCCACCGGGCGCCGGATCCGCGAACTGCCCATCACCGCCGAGGCGATGCTCTGAGCCGAGGCCCCGGGCGGCCGGTTTCATGGTGGGGCGCCGCCGCTCGGGGGCTCACCGGACGTTCGGTGGGCAGCCACGCACTGCAGCCGGACACCAGGGCCGCTGCCGCGACCAACCGTTCCCCCGACGGCGCGCGGCGGCGACCCGCCCAATCTGTCGTCCCTTACGGAGACCCGGCGCATAAGGGGCATCCCGTGCGTGACCGCCGGTCTTCCGCCGAATCCCCCGAAGCGAGAGAGTGCGTATGGCCACCGAACTCCCGGTCTTACCCTGTGATCCGTTCAAAGGACTCGCGCCGGTGCCCTCCCGGCCCACCACGATTGCGACGACAGCCGCCGTCGGTCGAACAAGCCCTGTGATGGGGCCAGTTGATCACCTCGGTGGAGATTCCGGCCCTTCCGCGCCCTCTCGGGTCCGGCTACCTGAAGGTGCGTACCCGCAGTCGTTCGAGTTCGCGCTGAGCCAACACAACGGTTTCGAGGTCGAGTTCCTCCGGCGGACCGCCGAACGCCGGCTGCGCATCGTAGGAGGTACTAAGTGAGCCCGCAGCCGCAGGCAGCCGTCGGCGCTCCGCTCTCCCGCGTGGACGGACGGCTGAAGGTGACCGGTCAGGCGAAGTACGCCGCCGATCACGAACCCGACGGGACCGTGCACGCGGTCGTCGTCGACAGCACCGTCGCCCTGGGACGGATCACCGGAATCGACACCCGTGCCGCCCTCGCGCAGCCGGGCGTACTGACGGTGATCAGCCACCTCAACGCGCCCAAGCTGCCGAACCTCGACACCCCGTTCGAACGGCTGCTCGCCTTCCAGGACGACCGGACCCTCTTCCACGGTCAGCCGGTCGCCGTCGTGGTGGCCACCACCCTGGAGTCGGCGCAGCACGCCGCGAGCCTGGTCGAGGTCACCTACAACGCCGAGCAGCCCTACACCGACCTGACCGAGGCTCCTCCGGCCGACGACCCCGAGACCTATGCGCGCGGCAACGCGGACGAGGCGTTGCGTTCCGCCGTCGTACGGCTGGAGACGACCTACCGGCTGGCCCGCAATCACCACAACGCCATGGAGCCCCATGCCACCGTCGCCCGCTGGGACGGCGACAAGCTCACGGTGTGGGACAAGACCCAGTTCGTGGTCGGCACCCAGAACCAACTCGCAGGCGCCTTCGGCATCCCGCGGGAGTCGGTGCGGGTCATCTCGCCGTTCGTCGGCGGCGCGTTCGGCAGTGCGTTGCGGACCTGGCCGCACGTCACCATCGCGGCTCTCGCCGCCCGTATGACGGGCCGCCGGGTCAAACTCGTCCTGACCCGCAGGCAGCAGTACTTCGGCACGGGGTACCGGCCCGCGTACGAGTACTCGGTACGTCTGGGCAGTGATCGCCGCGGACACCTGACCGCCGTGATCCACGAACTGCGGTCGGAGACCTCCCGCTACGAAACGCACAGGGAGCCCGTCCTGGGCATCGGGCAGATGCTCTACACGACGCCCAACGTCCGTCAGGAGCACCGCTCGGTCCCGCTGGACGTGAACGCGGCAACCTGGATGCGCGGTCCCGGCTACGCCACCGCCGCCTTTCCCATGGAGTCGGCGCTGGACGAACTCGCTTACGAACTGGGCGTCGACCCGATCGAGCTGCGCCTGCGCAATGAACCGGAGGAGGACCCGTCCAGCGGGCTGCCGTTCTCCACCCGACGCCTGCGCGACTGCTACCGCGTCGGCGTCCGCGAGTTCGGCTGGAACCGCCGCAACCCCCGGCCGCGCTCCACCCGCGACGGCGACTGGCTGATCGGCACCGGTGTGGCCACCGGCGTCTACGACGTCGTACGCAGCGCCGCCCAGGCTTCGGTCCGGCTCGACGCGAACGGCACCGCACTGGTTGAGAGCTCGGCCAGCGACATGGGCCCCGGCACGTACACCTCAATGACCCAGGTCGCTGCGGACGCCCTCGGCCTGACAATGCGCAACGTGACCTTCCGGCTCGGCGACTCCGTCATGCCGCCTGCCCCGGCACAGGGCGGCTCGCGAACCATGGCCAGCGTCGGCTCCGCCGTCCAGGACGGCTGCGACAGACTGCGGCAGCAGGCGATCCGACTCGCCGTCGAGGACCAGGACTCTCCGCTGTACGGCGTCGACGCCGCCGCTGTCGTCGTACGAGGCGGCCGGCTGCACGTCAAGGGCAACCCGGCGCAGGGGGAGACTTACCGGCAACTCCTGACCCGCAACGACCGCGACCACCTGGAGACACTCGGGACCTTCACTCCGCCGTCGGGACCGGCACGGTTCTCCATGTACGCCTACGGCGCGATGTTCGCCGAGGTCGCTGTCGACGACCGGCTGGGGCTGGTTCGCGTGCGGCGGATGCTCGGCGTGTACGACGCGGGCCGGATCATCAGCCCCAAGCTTGCCGACAGCCAGGCCCTCGGCGCGATGGTCGGCGGCATTGGCGCTGCCCTGCTTGAGCAGACGGTGACCGACCACCGCGATGGCCGGATCGTGAATGCCAACCTGGCCGACTACCTCGTCCCCGTCAACGCCGACATCCCCGACCTGCGCGCGATCTACCTCGACGGCGAGGACCCCGAAGCCGACCCCATCGGCGTCAAGGGCCTCGGTGAGATCGTGCAGGTCGGCGTGGCACCCGCCGTGGCCAACGCCGTTTTCCACGCCACCGGGCGCCGGATGCGTGAACTGCCCATTACGGCGGAGGCGTTGCTCTGAGCCGAAACTCTCAGACACGAGCCCCGGGCGGCCGGACTCGCCAAGTGGTGAGCCGGGTCCCCGTCGTGCTTTCTGATCCGCCCGGTGGCTGCCACGCACAGCCGCCGGACACCAGGGCCGCCGCTGTGACAATCGTCCCCCACGGCGCGTGGCGGCGGCCTCCCGATCCGTCGTCCCTCACGGAGACCCCCATGTTGAACATCGCGGACACGCTGTATGACTGGTGCCGCGAGGCGCGTCCCTTCGCCCTCGCCACCATCGTCCAGGTCAGCGGCAGCGCACCCCTGCCGCCCGGCACCGCGCTCGCCGTGGACGCGGACGGCAATGCGGTCGGCAGCGTCTCCGGAGGCTGTGTGGAAGGAGCAGCCTACGAACTGTGCCGTCAGGTCCTGGCCGACTCCGGCGCCCCCGCACGGGCCCGTTTCGGCTACTCCGACGACGATGCCTTCGCCGTCGGCCTGACCTGCGGCGGCGAGATCGACGTGCTGGTGCAGCGGGTGGACCCGGACGACCAGTCCCACCTCGCCATTGCCCTCGACGAGGTACGGCGAGGCCGGCCCGCGGCCTTGGCGCAGGTGGTGGACGGGCCGGAGCGGCTCCTCGGCCGCAGCCTGTGCGTTCTCGGCGACGGCAGCGCGTACGACGGAACCCTGGGCGGCGCGCGAGAGGACAGAGCGGTCGCGGAGCAGGCCCGCGCCCTGCTCCGGGCGGGACGCACCGGACTGGTCGAGGTCGGCGGGGACGCCGGCACCTGTCCTGACCGGCTACGCCTGCTCGTCCACACCAACGCGCCCCGGCCCCGCATGCTGATCTTCGGCGCCGTCGACTTCGCGGGTGCGCTCAGCCAGGCTGGACGCTTCCTCGGCTACCGGGTCACCGTCTGCGACGCCCGTCCAGTCTTCACCACGGCGGCCCGCTTCCCGTACGCCGACGAGGTCGTAGTGGACTGGCCCCACCGCTACCTGGCAGGCACAGAGGTGGACGCCCGTACCGCCGTATGCGTGCTCACCCACGACGCCAAGTTCGACGTCCCACTCCTGCGCCTGGCCTTGAGCCTGCCCGTGGGTTACGTGGGCGCGATGGGCTCCCGGCGCACCCACGACCATCGCCTGGGCCTGCTGCGGGAGGCGGGCGTACTCGAGAGCCACCTGGCCCGTCTCCACTCACCGATCGGTCTGGACCTCGGTGCCCGCACCCCCGAGGAGACGGCCGTCTCCATCACCGCGGAAATCATCGCCCATGCCCACCACGGCACCGGGCTTCCTCTCTCCCACGGCACCGGGGCCATTCACGAGTCCATTGCCGCGAGGGGTGCCCTGGCAGGTCACTGAACACCGCTACAGGGCACAGCCCGGTCTGCCACATCGCGGCGCCGCCGAGCAGGCTGAATGCTCATAGGAGATCTATTCCTGGGCAAAGCCCCCCTTTTTTCAATCACAGGAGACAGACGATGGACAAGGACGTAGCGGTCATCATCGGGGCGGGCGGCATCGGCCTGGCGATCGCCCGTCGAGTGGGCATCGGCCGCATCGTGCTGCTGGCCGACTACAACGAGAAGGCACTGGGCGTTGCCGCCGAGCAGCTTCGCGGCGCGGGCCACGACGTGACCACGCACATCGTCGACGTGTCCGAACCCGACGCGGTGGCCGGGCTCGCCGACGCGGCCGCGGAGCTGGGCCCCGTCACGCAGGTCGTGCACAGCGCCGGGGTCTCGCCCGTACAGGGCACCACGGAGCAGGTCCTGCACGTCGACCTGCTCGGCACCGCGCTGGTCCTCGACGAGTTCGCCCGCGTCATCGCGCCCGGCGGCGCCGGTGTCGTCATCTCCAGCATGGCCGGCCACATGGCGGGTGCCTACCCGTACGACACCGAGCACGCGCTGGCGAGCACCCCCGTCTCCGAGCTGCTCGCCCTGCCGTTCCTGGCCCCCGAGAAGGTGGGCAACTCCGGTGCCGCCTATGCCCTGTCCAAGCGGGGCAACGCGTTGCGCGTACAGGCCGCCGCCGTCGAGTGGGGCAAGCACGGCGCCCGCATCAACTGCATCAGCCCAGGCATCATCTCCACCCCCCTGGCCCAGGACGAGATGTCTGGCCCCGGCGCCGAGGGATACCGCCAGATGATCGAGACGTCGGCCGCCGGACGCATCGGCACCCCCGACGACGTCGCCGAGGCGGCGGCCTTCCTGCTCGGGCAGCAGGCCGGCTTCATCACCGGGTCCGACCTCCTGGCCGACGGCGGTGTGATCGCGGCGCTGCGGGCCGCGCAGGCGTGGCCCGTGGGCCGAGCGCAGAGCTGACGCACCATCTCCGGGGGCGCGCGGCAACGCGGGCCCGCCCGGATCAGCAACCAACGGTGGCACCTGCTGGGCCGGCGCACGTCGCGCCCGCCTCGTCCCGTTCCATCACACCCTGAACCGCACCACCATCAGCGTCATCGAGAGGAACCCGCCGTGCCCCGTCCCACTCCGAAAACGCCCTGGGCCGCGGCCTGCGCCGCCGCCGTACTGATGCTCGCGGGCTGCACATCGGGGAGTTCGGGCGGCGAGCAGGAGCCCGCGTCGTCCGCCGCAACGGACAACGCGGGCTCGGGCTCCTCGCGCGTGCGAGTCCTGCGGACCGTGACGCAGGAACTGAACACCCCGTGGGGCATGGCCCCTTTGCCGGACGGCGACCTGCTGGTCTCCTCCCGGGACGACGGCACGATCACCCGTGTCGACGCGGACAACGGCCGGAAGACCGAGGCCGGCACCGTGCAGGGAGCGCAGGACCTGCCCGGCGAGGGCGGTCTGCTCGGGCTCGTCGTCTCCCCGGACTTCGCCTCAGACCGCCTGGTGTACGCCTACCTCACGACCACCTCGGACAACCGCATCGTCCGCATGCGGTACGACCCCTCGCGCCCACAAGGCGAGCAACTGGGCAGCCCGGAAACGGTGCTGGAGGGAATCCCCACCGGGACGTACCACAACGGCGGTCGGATCACCTTCGGCCCGGACGGCATGCTCTACGCCGGCACCGGCGAGACGTGGGACAAGCCGATCGCCCAGGACCGGGACTCGCTCGGGGGCAAGATCCTGCGCATGACCCCCGAGGGCCGGCCCGCCCGCGGAAACCCCGAGCCCGACTCGCCGGGTGTACTCCTCCGGCCACCGCAACCCGCAGGGCCTGGCCTTCGACGACGACGGGCAGCTGTGGGCGTCGGAGTTCGGCCAGGACACCTGGGACGAGCTGAACCTGATCCGGCCCGGCCGCAACTACGGCTGGCCGGAGGTCGAGGGCACGAGCGACCGGGCGGGCTTCACCAATCCAGTGGCGCAGTGGACTCCCGCCGAGGCCTCACCCAGCGGCATTGCCTACGCCGAGGGCGCCATCTGGATGGCGAGCCTGCGGGGCGAGCGCCTGTGGCGCATCCCGTTGGACGGCTCCAAGGTCGCGGGCGAGCCGTCGGCCGCGCTGGAGGGCTCGTACGGCAGGCTGCGCACGGTCGTGGCGGCGGGCGGTGACAGGCTGTGGCTGGTCACCAGCAACACGGACGGCAAGGGTTCACCGGAGGACAGCGACGACCGGATCCTGCTGCTCCGGGTTTCCTGAAGGCACACCGGGGCGGGCCCATCCGGTCCGCTCCGCGGCCGGCCAACATCGCGGGGCCTCATCCGTAGGAGCCCGGTTCGGCCCGAAAGGCGATAGGCGTTTGGTGGGCCTGGCGCTCAGTGCCATGGCCTGTTGGACGGCCATCTGGCGCCCGCAGTCGCCGTCATACTGGCACGGCACAGCCCCGTCCGTGCGCCCTTAAGCCGTCCCGCCGTCGGAAGGTAGATTTCCACAGGCCCGTTGGAGGCGCCCCGAATCCGATTTCTCGTTCGACCCGTCCACGCCGACGGAGAAACTGTGGTAGTGCCCGAACCATCCCGCCACGAGGACTTATATCCAAGGAGAGAGGACTCCAGCACTAGTAGGGCTTGGTCAGGTTCGTAGTGGTGTGGGTATGTCGCGATGGCAGGTGGGGCAGGCGCCGGTCCAGACGGCGAGGAGTGTCTGTAGTTC
>NZ_JBIARQ010000036.1:0-46137 GCF_042890065.1 Streptomyces sp. NPDC002328
AGCGAACAAGCCCCACGGGGCTCCCTATGTTCTCTAGGCCCACCGTCAAGCATCACCTGGGACCAGAACGTCAGGCATCACCTGGGACCCGACACCCCTCCAACTCCGGTTCCAGTGCTACGCCATGGGCACCCTCAGCACCGCCCTCGACGGCCCTACAGGTCCCGAGCCAGCCAGGATCGACGGTGATGAACCGCCACCCCTGCGCTGATCTCATCGGTTGACGTCGCCGTCAACTACTGCCGTCACCCCACGAAGAAACCCCGCCAGGAGTCACCTGGCGGGGTTTCTATTTGCTCCTGTCACAGCGTGATCGGCGCTCTACTACCGAGTTCAGGAGAAGCTTTGTAGCAGCACACCGCAGAGGCCCCACGGATCAGATCGGAGACAATTTCATTCTCCGCTCGATGGCTTGAAGCGCGTGGTATCCATCACCGGCTACTTTGGCAAGAAACCGATCATGCCCACCGTATGTCGCCCCATCCGGCGCCATATACAGGAACAGATTCCCGCTCGCCGAATAGCCGATGGGGCACAGGTCGCACCCAAGTCTCTCCTCGTACTCCGTCACGAGCGACCGTGCGACCTGTTGCACTGAGGAGACCCCAGAGACCAGGCACACATACGTTCCACCGACTGCTGGGTGTCGTGGGTAGTCGAACTGAAGACCACCACATTCCTCCATGAATTCTCGAACGGAGCGATCGACAGTGTACCCATCAGTCGACCATGCATCGAGATCATCCTGTAGATCGATGTGCCGCCCGGGGAACCATCCAATTCCTTCCATGAAGTCAATCAGGTTGGCATCCTTGACAGGCAATCCGAGCAAACTCATTAATTCGCCACCTCTTGTGCGCCACCGCCACCCAACAAGAATCGACAGTTGTCGCAAGATGGGAAATTCAATCCCGTTTTTCTGATGATGGTCGCATACTCGCAGGCAGCTTGAAGAGCAGATTATTGCAGGCGTTGAACTCTGTACATTCGCCAGCCGGTCACGATTCCAAGGGCATTCTGCTCCATCAAATCATCAAGACGCCCGCGAAGTTGAGGATGGATCTGTGCAGGCACCGTGCCGCTCTCGCCATACGCCCACTCCCCTGTGTACGTGTCACGGGCGACCGCCCCGGCAGTATTGGAAGTGGTTGATTTCGCCGATTCGGCCCTAAAGGCTGTCCCGCAATGACCGCTCAGAGCTTTGGAAACGGCGGCACCTCGTTCCAGCCGGCGCCTGTTGTGCGTTACGGAGTTCGTTCCAGTGGATCCCCGAGAGCCTCTTCAAGAGACTACCCATGCGCCGCTTCCCCCCTCATCCGACTCGTGTGGGCTCCGTCAACATCCATTGTGCTGCTGTTATCGGTGGATGTGGCCTCGGCCCGGCGGCATGGCGCGCGGCCATCCGGTGGGATGATCTTGATGTGGCTGGTGTGATCACTGCTTCAGATCCGTCCTGGATAGCCCCGTTCGCCGGGATGAGCCCGCGGCAGTTCGGCAAGCTGCTGACCGCACTGCGACGCGAAGGCGCGGACGCGGTCCGCAGGGGGCGACCGTGGAGCCTGCCACTGGAGGACCGCGTTCTGCTGGTCGCGGCGTACTGGCGGAAGAACCTGACTTTGAGGCAGTTGGCGCCGCTCTTCGGGGTCACGAAATCGGCAGCCGGCCGCATCCTCGACCACCTTGCCCCGTCGCTCGCACTCCAACCGCGCAAGCGGTTCCGCAGGGACACTGTGCTTATCGTGGACGGCACCCTGGTTCCCACCCGTGACCACACAGTCGCCGAGCAGTCGAAGAACTATCGGTACTCCACGAATCACCAGGTCGTCATCGACGCAGACACTCGGCTCGTCGTCGCCTGTCGGCCGACCGTTGCCTGGCAACCTCAACGACTGCAAGGCATGGGAGGTGTCCGGCGCCAAGGCCGCCGTCGGCAAGGCCGTAGTGATCGCGGACGGCGGCTACCGAGGCACCGGCCTGGTCATCCCGCACCGCCGCGAGCCCGGTCAGACCGAACTCCCGGACTGGAAAGAGGAACATAACGCCTCCCACCGCAAATTCCGAGCCCGCGTCGAGCACGTCTTCGCCCGCATGAAGAGCTGGAAGATCCTGCGTGACTGCCGCCTGAAAGGCGACGGCGTCCACCACGCGATGCTCGGCATCGCCCGCCTGCACAACCTCGCCCTCGCCGGGTGACCAAGGAACGAGCCGGCCAGCAGGTAAGTCCAAAATCATCTATGGGACAACCCTTACGAGCTCGTGCATGGTTGGCGTGGGCACGTCGAGACCTTGATCGTCGATTCGTCTGTCGCCCACGCCCCGCGGTGCACGCCTCGGCCGTCTCCTCGCCGCCGAGCAACTGCGCTCCTGGGGAATTCTCTTGGACCCGGCACGTCAGATCGTCGCCGAACTCGCGGCGAACGCGGTCGTCCACGGTCGTGTCCCCGGCCGGGACTTCCGTCTCGGCATGTACGTCCTCGCGAACACCCTGCGGATGGAAGTGACCGACACCCATGGCGATCGGCTGCCCAGCCTTCAGCACCCCGCTTCGGACGCCGAGTCCGGTCGCGGCCTCCTCCTCGTCGAGACCCTGTCCGACCGTTGGGGCGTGACGTCCGAACCGCGCCCGCGAAAAACGGTCTGGGCGGAACTGCAACTTGTACGGGAAGCCGAAAACTCGTCCTTCGGTGCGAGGAGCGACCTGTCTCCGAACACCTGACGACTCCAGTCGCAACGGCACGATTTCCGTGGCCGACAGTGCAGGTGAAGGGTGTCGGATTCCCTCAGTCGGTCCGCCACCGGAACCTGATTCCGCGGGTTCCGGTGGCGCGGGCGATCTTTTTCAAGACACATCCATGGAGAAAAAGAACCCCACCAAGCCCCACCCCTCCCGCCCGCAGCGGACTCCTCACTCCCGCGAGTGAACATCACCAACTTGGCTTGTCTCGGGAGACGTTGCCTGCCCTACTCTCAGCGCAGCAACGCGACACCACACCCGCAGAAATACGACGGCCCCCGCCGGGACTGCCATCCCAGTGCGAGGGCCTGACCACCTAGGAAGCTGAACCTTCCCGATGGATACGCAGAACCCTAGCCTCGATCTTTCTTGACGGTCCGCCGACGGAGTCGGTGGACCGTTTTCGTGCCGTGGACTGAGCCTGCGCAGGCCGAAGACCCGAGTGCCGCCTCGGGATGGCGCCGGATTCCACTGCTCCGGGTGTTGAGGTGCTGTCGAAGGGACGGGGAATCCGCTGGTCAGCCAGGGGCGGGTAGTTGGGTGAGCCGGTCGAGGGCTGTGGTGATGTGGCCGGTCCAGGGCCAGTGCCGGGCCAGGCGGAGGATCCGTCGGCGGCCGGTGGTCACGAGCTGTCCGGCCGCGGTGAACAGGCGGAACCGCAGTCGGCGGGGTTCCCAGAGCCTGGCTTTGCCGGTCAGGGCGAGCATCGGCATCCAGGCCAGCAGGTCGAGAGCGATCTGCACGATCTCCAGCCAGATCCGGTTCTGGGCTGTGCGGTGCAGAGGAAGATTCCGCTGGCCGGTGGCCCGGGCGGCCCGGATGCGGTCCTCGGCCCGGGCCCGCAGCCGGTGACGGAGCTCGAGCTCGGCGATCGGCCGGCCCACGGTGTTGGTGGCGAAACAGGTCAGCCGCATGCCGTCCGCATCCGTGAGCCTCAACTGGGCCCCGGGGTGCGGACGTTCCTTCCTGACGATCAGCCGCATGCCCTTGGGCCAGCCGTCCAGGACATCGCCGGTGAGTTCGGCGACCCAGGCGCCGTCGCGGATCTCGCCGTCGGCCTCGACGGCGGGCGTCCAGGCGGACTCCGGAACCTTCAGCACGTGCTGGTGTATCGCCTCGGTGATCACCATGCCGACCGAGTAGGACAGCCACCGTCCTCGCTGGGCGAGCCAGGTGACGAAGTCGTGGGTGCCGCCCGCGGAGTCGGTGCGTATCAGGGTCCGGCGTCCGCGCCGGTACTTCTTCGGCAGCTGGGCCAGGGCCAGTTGGGCGGCGGTGATGTGGTCGGTGGCCGTGTTCGATCCCGCGTTGCCTGGTCTGAGCAGGGCCGCGACCGGTTCACCCGTGCCGCGCGGTCCGTGGTCGACGAACCCCATCAGCGGGTGGTGTCCGTAGGTTCGCTTCCACGTGGGTGCGGCGTCCTCCTTGTCCGAGTGTGCGATCACCAGCACCCCGTCGAGGTCCACGGTCACCGTCCCGCCCGCGTCAGGCGCTTCTCGGTCGGCCAACCGCCAGACATGTCGGCGGACTTCAGCTCGCGCGGCACGGATGGTCCGCAGGGCCTTTTCCCCGGAGGCTGCGAGGGTGTCGATGAGGCGGGAGACCGTCGGGTCGGAGGCCACCGGCCCGAACACGGCCGGCTCGGCCCGCAGCATGGCGACATCCGCGAGGCAGTCCCCGCCCAGCGCGACCGCCAGGGCCACGTCCAGCAGGATCTTGCCCGGATCGTGCACCGCCCGAGCCTTCCGCCACGGCGTCAGCGCCGCTGATATCGCGGTGTCCAAGCCGGTCTTGCGGACGGTCTCGACCAGCAGCACGCCCCCGGCCTGCGAGACCACCGCCCGGCCGCCGCCCTCGATGCGGACACGCGGGTACGACCCGATACGCTTCTTCACCTGGAGAGTGCTTCTTTCCGTGCAGCCAACAGGACCCTAGACAAGTCCCATCGTTGCAGGTCAGGAGCACTCTCCGCTTATTTGATCAAGCCTCGGACACCCCACATGATGAAAGCGCGAGGCTAGCGTGCCCCCGCACGCCCAGTCCCGTCCTGCCACCGACAAACACCCGAAGCGGCGGCATTTCGGCGGTCTCGTCCACGACAACGCCCGCCACACCACCCGCTTCACGGTGATCGGCAACCACCTCGCCCAGCACGAGGAGCTGTCGCTCCTGGCGATCGGCTTGGGCGTTCACATCCAGTCGCTGCCCAAGGGCGTCCGCGTCGACATCAAGACTCTCGCCGCCCGTTTTCCCGAGGGGGCGACCCGTATCGCCGCCGCCCTGCGCGAGCTGGAGACCCACGGCTACCTCCGCCGCGAGCGTGAACGCATCCCCGGCGGCCGCATCATCACCCGTACGGTCTCCTGCAACCAGCCCGGCCACCCCCGCCGTACGGCGGCCGTCGCCGCCGAGCCCACACCCGAGCCACCGGCCGAGCCGAAGCAGCGCACACCCGGCAAGCCCAAGCCGCTTCCCGCCGTGCCACACCCCTCTCGCCCCTACCCCAAGCTGCTCCAGGCGGCCACCGACCTGCTCGCCGGCCTCCGCCGCCACGACCCCCGCCTCCTTTTTTCCGCCTGCGACACGGCCCACCTCGCCCCGGGCGTCGCCGCCTGGCTGGAGCGGGACGTCAGCCCCACCGCCGTACGACGGGCCCTCACCGCCGACCTCCCGCCCGAGGGACCACGTCGCCCGGCTGCACTTCTGGCCCACCGCCTCACGGCCCAGCTGCCGCCCTTGCTTCCGTACCGCACCGCGCCCGCCGCTCCGCCGCCGACCGTCCGGCACCCGCTCCGGAACTGCGACGGCTGCGACCACGCCTTTTGCGCACCCGAACCAGGCCTCTGCCTCGGCTGCCGAGCGCGGTCGGCGGCGGCCTTCTGAAGTCCCCACCGCACAAAGGAACCTCATGGTCAACTCGTCCCACGAGGCGATGCACCGCATCCGACGCGCCCGAGGCGGCTGTCGTCACGATCATCGAATTGACCGCTCAAGGCCTCGGCGGCAACCGTCGGGCCGCGCAACTCTGGAGGAACCTGGTGGCTGTGGACCTCTCCGCCTACAAGTCGTACATCTTCGAAGAGTTCCGTGACGAGGGTCGCGCCCAGGGGCGTGCCGAAGACATCCTGCTCGTCCTGGAGACGCGCGGCCTCGGCGTCCCTGACGAGGTCCGCGATCGGGTCACCGGCTGCGACGACACCGACCTCCTGCGCCACTGGCTCACTCACGCCGTCACCGCGCCGTCCGCTGAAGACATCTTCACGGAGCCGGAAGACTGAGCCCTGCGTCCTGCGGGAGCCGGCGAGCCCGAACCCGCCCGGGCTCGGACGGCTGCCGTCCGAACCCGCCCGGGCTCGGACGGCAGCGCGGGGAGGTGACTCGGTGACGGGTGTCGCCTCGTAGGGTTGGTTCCATGACGGAACTGCCCTCACGGCGTCTGCTGCTGGTCCACGCGCATCCGGACGACGAGTCGATCAACAACGGCGCCACCATGGCCCGGTACGCCGCCGAGGGCGCGCACGTGGCCCTGGTCACCTGCACCCTCGGCGAGCGCGGCGAGGTCATCCCGTCCGAGCTGCGCCACCTGACCGGCGCGGCCCTGGGCGCGCGCCGCCGGCGCGAGCTCGCCGACGCGACGGCCGCCCTCGGCGTCGCCGACGTGCGGCTGCTCGGCGGCACCGGCCGCTACGCCGACTCCGGGATGATGGGCCTGCCCGACAACGAGGACCCCGCCTGCTTCTGGCAGGCCGACGTCGACGCCGCCGCCGCGGCCCTCGCCGAGATCGTCCTCGAACTGCGCCCCCAGGTCCTCGTCTGCTACGACGACGACGGCGGCTACGGCCACCCCGACCACATCCAGGCCCACCGCGTCGCCATGCGGGCCGTCGAGCTGGCCGAGAACGCAGGGGCCGCCGGCTGGAGCGTCCCCAAGGTCTACTGGAACCGCGTCCCGCGCTCCGTCGCCGAGGCCGCCTTCGAGCGCCTCCAGGACGAGCTGCCCGGCCTGCCCTTCACCAAGACCGCCGCCGTCACCGACGTGCCGGGCGTGGTCGACGACGCCCTCGTCACCACCGAGATCGACGGCGCGGCCCACGCCGCCGCCAAGGCCGCCGCGATGCGCGCCCACGTCACCCAGATCGAAGTCGCCCCCGACGGCAGCGCCTTCGTGCTCTCCAACGAACTCGCACAACCCCTCTTCACCACCGAGTACTACCAACTCGTCCGAGGGGAACGCGCGCAGGGCGACGCCCGGGAGACCGACCTGTTCGCCGGCGTCGAGGAGACGGCCCGATGACGTACCACGGCCACCCGCTCGCCCAGCCCCTCAAGCGCCCGTCCGCCGGACGGATCGCCGCCCTCCTCGGCCTCTTCGTGCTCGGCGCGCTCACCGGCCTGGCCGGCGCCCTCGTCCAGGCCGGCTGGTTCCCCGGCGGACTGCTCCTCGCGCTGGCCGGCGCGGTAGGGCTCTTCCTCGGCGGGGCACGCCTCCTCGGCGGCCGGTCCGGAGCCGTCGCGCCCGCCGCCGGCTGGATGATCACCGTCGTGCTGCTCACCTCGGGCCGTCCCGAGGGCGACTTCCTGTTCGCCGCGGGAAGCGGCTCCTATCTCTTCCTGCTCGGCGGCATGGCCCTCGCTGTGATCTGCGCCACCCTTGTTCCGGGGCGGCAACCGGTCGGCGACGACGCCCGACTTGGCAAGTGACGTACCACTTCTCCACGGCGCGGCGGTGACAGTCCCGTGCGGGTTTCCCCGGCGGTCGTGGGATACGGGCCAGAAGTGGCCAGTATGGTGGTGCGCGCCGCCGAGCCGCCCGTGAGGTCGTGGCGGGCGGCGGAGCCAACCTGGAGAACCTGCCTTGAGTCGTGAAACTGACAGTCCGTCCTCCGGGCCCAACGGGCGCGGCGGAGCCGCATACCCCTCGGGCACCCCGCCCTACGGCACCCCCGTGGTGTCCGACGGCGGTGCGGACGCGGGCCGTTCGGCTGCGCAGCCGGAGGAACGCAAGACCGAGACCACGCTGACGACCCGGATCCGCATCAACATCCCCGGATCGCGGCCCATTCCGCCGGTCGTCGTGCGCAAGCCCGTCGCCGACGCGGGGGGCAAGGGCGGCACGGGCGGCGCCGACGCGCAGACCGCTCGCTCCGCCAAGGGCGGCGGCCCGAGCGCCGAGGCGACGACGTCCGGACCCGCCGGCGGCGGGAGTTCCACCGGGGCCACCGCCACCGCCTCCGCCTCCGCCGGCGCGGTCGAGACGCCCGCCGAGCAGACGCCGGCCGCCGACGAGAAGACGAGCGACTGGTTCGCGCCGCGCAAGTCCGGCGGCGGCAAGGGCGGTCCGGGCACCGGCTCCACCAACGGGGCCGGGATGCAGGGCGGTTCGGCCGTCGGCGTCGGCCCCGGCCCCGCGGGCGCGGGTGCGGTCCCGGGGGCCGACGGCGGTGCGCGTCAGGCCGGACCCGGCGCCGGCGCCGGCGCGCCCGGCGGCGCTCGCCCCGGTACGGGCGCGGGACGCCCCGGCGGTGTGGTCGGCTCCATGAGCGTGCCCGGCAGCGCCCGCTCGGGCGGCGGCACCAACGGCGCGGGTCTCCCCGGCGCCACCGGCGGTCCCGTCGCTCCGGGGCACGGCGGCGGCACGGGCTCCTTCGACGTCACCGAGGCGCTCGCCGCGGGCCCGATGGGCAACGGCGCGCGCCCCGCGCAGGGCGGCGGCGAGACGCGCCGCGACGACCTTCCGTACTTCACGGACAACGGCGGCGCGCCACGCAGCGGCCAGGGCCTCCTCGACGGCCCGGGCGGACCCGGCGCTCCCGGCGGTCCCAGCGACTTCAACGGGCCCGACGGTCCGCGCGGCCGCGGCGGCGCGGGCGGCCCGCAGCACCCGGCCGGTCCGACCGGCGGCCCGGTCACCGGGGACGGCCCGGTCGTCCCGCCGGTGAACGGCGGAGCGCCCGGCGTCCACGCCGGCGCGGCGGGCACGCCCCAGGCGCCCCACGCACCCGGCGGCCCCGGCATCCACGGAGGTCCTGGCGGCCCCGGCGGTCCGGGCACCCAGGGCGGTCCCGGCGGTCCGGGCGGCTACGGCGGTCCTGGTGGCCCCGGTGGCCCCGGTGGTGCTGGCGGTCCCAGTGGCCCCGGCGGTCCCGGCAGCCACGGTGGTCCCACCGGTCTCGGCGGCCCCGGCACCCACGGCGGCCCGGGAGGACCAAGCGGCCCCGGCGGCCCCGGCCCGCGGAACGCCCAGGGCGGCCCCGCCGCCGTCCGGCACCCCGGTCCCGGTGGCGGGCTCAGTGACGACACCGCGATCCTCACCCCGCAGAAGCCGGCCCCCGAGCCGGGCGCGGGCGGCGGCTACGGCCGTCACGACAACGTCTCCGGACAGACCGTCACCAGCGGCATCCCCGTCGTGCCCGCCGCCGGCCGGCTGCCCGGCCCCGGTGAGCCCTTCGCGCCGACCGGCCCGGCCGACGGAGCGCAGCCGCACAACCCGCCGAAGCGGCCCGAGCCGGTCGCCCAGAACGCGCAAGCGGCCGACTCGAAGAAGAACCAGAAGGCCAAGAAGAAGGGCCGCAGCAAGCTGGTCCTGGTCGGCGCCCTGGTCGTCGTCGGCGCGGCCGGCGCCTACGGCGCGGGCCTGTTGATGAACCACTCCGACGTCCCCAAGGGCACCACCGTGCTCGGCGTCGAGATCGGCGGCGGCACCCGCGACGACGCCGTCAAGAAGCTCGGCGAGGCCTTCGACGGCCGGGTGAACCAGGCGCTGAAGCTGTCCGTGGACGGCTCCACCGTCACCCTCAAGCCGGACCAGGCGGGCCTTCAGTTCGACATGCAGTCCACGGTCGACGCGGCCGCCGGGAGCGACTACAACCCGGTCTCCGTGATCGGCTCGCTGTTCGGCGAGCACCGCGTCGTCGAACCCGTCATGCCGGTCGACGAGGAGAAGCTCCAGGCGGCCCTGAAGACCGCGGCGGGCGGCTCCGGCTCGGCCACCGACGGCACGATCAAGTTCGAGTCCGGCAAGGCCGTCGCCGTCTACGGCAAGGCGGGCAAGGGCATCGACGCGGCGAAGGCCGAGTCGGCCGTCGTGGCGGCCTACCGCGCCCAGGTCGAGAGCGGCGCCGCCACCGCGGTGAAGGTCCCCACGACGACCCGTCAGCCGACGGTGTCCGACGCCGAGGTCGACCGGATGATGAAGGAGTTCGCCGAACCGGCGATGTCCGGCAAGGTCACCGTCCAGACCGACGCGGCGCACTCCGTCCCGCTGAGCCCGAAGAACTCCCTGTGGAAGTTCCTCGGCGTCAAGGCCGTCAACGGCAAGCTCGTCGAGTACTACGACAAGGCCGCCCTGAAGGAGCTGTACGGCGGCGCGTTCGACGGCGTCCTGATCACCCGCGGCACCGGGCAGAAGACGCCCGTCTCCGTCGAGGACGTCATCAACGCGCTGCGTGTGGCGCTGAAGAGCGAGACGGACCGGGTCGGGATCATCGACACCGACCCGAGCTGACCCGCACCTCCCCGAAGGGCGCCCGGCACCCCGCCGGGCGCCCTTCGCGCGTCCCGCCCGACGGGACGCCCGGCTCAGTTCAGCATCGACCGCGCCGCATGAGCTTCCCGCCGTACCCGCTCCGCGGACCCCTCGTCCACCACCTCCACCAGCGACGCGTACTCCTCCATCTCCGCCGCCCCGGCGACGAACTCGCCCCGCTGCACCAGCAGCTGCGCCCGCTCGTACCGCAGCCGGGCCGGGTGCGAGGGCAGCAGCAGCGCCAGCTCCACCGCCCACAGCGCCACGTCCGAGCGCTCCGGCCGGGCGGCGGCCCACGCCCGCACGTTGTTCAGGATCCGCGACACCACCTCCACCGGGTCCGCCGGCCGCAGCATCCCCGCGTCCAGCGGAGCGCCCGTCGCCCCCGTCACCAGCAGCTCCGCATCGCGCCCGGTCAGCAGCCGCCCGCCGTCGAAGGGATCGACGAGGACCTGCCGTTCGAGGTCGTCGCGCGGCCCGAAGCCCACCACGAAGTGCCCCGGCAGGGCGACCCCGTACACCGGCGCGCCGGCCCGCCGGGCCACCTCGATCCACACCACCGACAGCAGGATCGGCAGCCCCCTGCGCCGCACCAGCACCTGATGCAGCAGGGACGACTCCAGCCGCCGGTAGTCCGCCGCCGAGCCGCAGAAGCCGTACCGCTCGCCCAGCAGCTCCCGCAGCGCCACCGCCCACGAGCGCGGCCCGCCCGGCCGGAACGGCACCTGCCCCGCCAGCCGGTCCAGCTCGACCTGCGCGGCGTCCATCCCGTCCTCGCCCAGCGAGCCGTCCGCCTCCGCGCCCACGAGCAGACAGAGCACGGACAGATCGGGCCGCTCGGACCGCGCCTCCTCCGCGAACCGCCGCCGCACCTCCGTCAGCCCGGACCCCGTCACGGCGCACCCGCCTCCGGCTCCGGCTCCGGCTCCGGCTCCCGGTAGTGGTGGTAGACGTGGTGCGCCCCGAAGCCCAGCCCGTCGTACAGCGTCCGCGCGCCCGCGTTGTCCCGCTCGACCTGCAACCAGGCCGCCGAGGCGCCCTCCGCCAGCGCGCGCCGCGCCAACGCCGCCATCACGAGCGTCCCCAGCCCCCGCCGCCGCTGCGCCGGATCGACCTCCACCGCCGCGAACCCGGCCCACCGCCCGTCCACGACACACCGGCCGACGGCCGCGGGAACGTCCGCCTCGCCGGGCACGGACGCGAACCACACCGAGGGTCCGCTGCCGAGCACCCGCAACGCCACCTCGCTCACCCCCTTGCGCTGGTACCGCGCCAGCCAGGCCTCGTCGGCCTCCCGGGCGAGCACCACACCCTCAGCCTCCGCCCGGTCCGCGACCGGCGCCAGCGCGCCGATCCACAGCTCGGCGGTCACCTCCCGCACCCACCCGCGCCGCTCCAGCTCCGCGCACAGCCGCTCCTGCGTGCCCTCGGCCCCGGTCGCGGTCTGCACATAGGCGGGCAACCCCCGATCGGCGTACCAGCGCCGTACGAAGTTCAGCGCCTCGTCGAGGGGCAGGCCGGGGTCGCCCACCGGCAGCACGGAGTTGGCGCGGCGGGTGAACCCGGCGGCGGCCCGCAGCTCCCACCCGCCCAGCCGCTCGCTCTCCAGCGGACGCCACGCCCGGGAGGAAACCCGGGCCAGTTCCTCGTAGGAGGCGGCCGGTCCCCGGCGGCGCGCCGGAGCGGCCGGCACGACCTTCCCGGCGACCAGCGAGGACGCGTCGATGTGGACGCTCTCACCGCTCTTCCGTGTGATCACCAGCACATCGTCGTTCCATGATGTGAGAACACCCACCGTGTCGGTGAATTTCCCCAGCGTTACTCCAGCCTCGCTCAGGCGCCGCACGGAGACGCGTTTGCCCACGTCAGCAGCGGTGATACGGACCTCGAGGCGTCCAGCGGCCGAGAATTCCACAGGCCGACTCCCCCCTCCTGTTCGGATCATTGCCAAGAACGGAGATACTAGGGGCGGGCATCGACGACGCCGCGCTCCCGCGCGCCAGGCGGCAGGGTCCGAGGAGGCCCGCCAGCGCCCTATCGAGGAGGAACGACAGCGTGACCTACGTCATCGCGCAGCCTTGTGTCGACGTGAAGGACAAGGCGTGCATCGAGGAGTGCCCGGTCGACTGCATCTACGAGGGCTCCCGGTCCTTGTACATCCACCCGGACGAATGCGTCGACTGTGGTGCCTGTGAGCCGGTCTGCCCGGTCGAGGCGATCTTCTACGAGGACGACACTCCCGAGGAGTGGAAGGACTACTACAAGGCGAACGTCGAGTTCTTCGACGAGCTCGGCTCGCCCGGCGGCGCGAGCAAGCTGGGGCTGATCGAGCGGGACCACCCGTTCGTCGCCGCGCTGCCGCCGCAGGCCGAGTAAGCACGCAAGCGGCCCGAAATCCGTGCCGCCTCGGCCCCGTACGGCCCGAAGACGGCCGTGCGGGGCCGAGGTGTTTGCCGTGCGGGTCGTCGTACCGACGAAAGTGAGCCAGTAACCGTGTCCGCAGTCTCCGACCGCCTGCCCACCTTCCCCTGGGACAAGCTGGAGCCGTACAAGAAGACGGCCGCAGCGCACCCGGACGGCATCGTCGACCTGTCCGTCGGCACCCCGGTCGACCCGGTCCCCGACCTGATCCAGAAAGCCCTGGTCGACGCGGCGGACTCCCCGGGCTACCCCACCGTGTGGGGCACCCCGGCGCTGCGGGACGCGATCACCGGCTGGGTCGAGCGCCGCCTGGGCGCCCGCGGGATCACCCACCGGCATGTGCTGCCCATCGTCGGCTCCAAGGAACTCGTCGCCTGGCTCCCCACCCAGCTGGGCCTCGGCCCCGGCGACCGGGTCGCGTACCCGCGTCTGGCCTACCCGACTTACGAGGTCGGCGCGCGGCTCGCCCGGGCCGAGTACGAGGTCTACGACGACCCGACCGAGCTGGACCCGCGGGGGCTGAAGCTCCTCTGGCTGAACTCGCCCTCCAACCCCACCGGCAAGGTCCTGTCGAAGGCCGAGCTGACCCGGATCGTGGCCTGGGCCCGCGAGCACGGCGTCCTCGTCTTCTCCGACGAGTGCTACCTCGAACTGGGCTGGGAGGCCGACCCGGTCTCGGTGCTGCACCAGGACGTCAACGGCGGCTCCCACGACGGCCTGGTCGCCGTCCACTCCCTGTCGAAGCGGTCGAACCTCGCCGGCTACCGGGCGGCCTTCCTCGCCGGCGACCCGGCGGTCCTGGCGCCGCTCCTGGAGATCCGCAAGCACGGCGGCATGATGACGTCGGCGCCCACCCAGGCGGCGGTCGTGGCCGCCCTCTCCGACGACGCCCACGTCCACGAACAGCGCGAACGCTACGCCGCCCGCCGCACCGCCCTGCGCGCGGCCCTCCTCGACCACGGCTTCCGCATCGAGCACAGCGAGGCCAGCCTCTACCTCTGGGCCACCCGGGACGAGTCCTGCTGGACCACGGTCGCCCACCTGGCCGACCTGGGCATCCTGGTGGCCCCCGGCGACTTCTACGGCCCGGCGGGCGCCCAGTACGTACGAGTAGCCCTCACAGCAACAGACGAGCGAGTATCAGCCGCAACGTCCCGCCTCAGCCGCAGCTAGCCGACGTCGGCCCCTGCTGCGGCGGCGGCACCGCCCATCACTGCGGCCAGCCGTTCCGCAGCCGCCGCTGTGGCCAGCCGTTCCGCAGCCGCCGCTGTGGCCAGCCGTCCCGCAGCCGCCGCTGTGGGCAGCCGCTCCGCAGCTACCGCTGTGGGCAGCCGTTCCGCAGCAGCTACCGCTGTGGGCAGTCGTTCCGGAGCAGCTACCGCTGTGGGCAGTCGTTCCGCAGGGCGATGGGGGAGGGTGGGCACAGCCGACAGTGCCGGGTGACTTCGCACCGCCCCGGCCCCTGCCGACCACCGGCACACCCCCCCCGCACACGACAAACGGGGCCCAGTCAGAACACTGGGCCCCGCCGAAAGTCACCCGCACTAGCCGAGCGGCAACCCCTTCAGCGGCAACGTCCCCGTCCCGGGCAACCCACCCTTCGTCACGGAGGACGCCGCCTTCTGCGCCACCGGCACCGCCTGCTTCACCGCCTGCCCCGCCGCCCCGTCGAGCGCCTTGTCGGCGTTCGCCCCGTCCAGCGCGGTCAGCCCGCCGAGGCCGGGAGCGGCGGGCAGCGCGGGCGCGGCACCGGCGGAGCCGGCCGCGCCGATCCCGGCGGCCGCGCCCGCGGCGACGAGCAGTGCGGCACGGGCGATCCTGCGGGTCAGGGGGAGGGTCATGTTGCTCCTTCGACGGAGGGGAACGGCGGATGCCGCAGTGACTACCGCTCGAACCCCACGAAGGTTGCGGACGACCGCCGTAAAGAGTTGGCAATGGGGTGAAGTCCCCGCACCGCCGCGTCCTACCGCGTCGTGACGATCCGTACCGCGTTCGCGCCGGAACCGGCGGTTCCGCCGGCCGCCCCCGCGGCCTCCGTTCCGCCCGCCTCCGCCGACCGCCACTTGCTGTCGGTGTTCCCGGCGGTCCACTCCCGCCCTGCGTACGAGACCCGTTCGATGTGCAGGGCCGAGGCGTTGGCGACCGCCCAGTGCGCGAGCTGCCAGCCGCGCTCGCCGACGGCACGTCCGCCCGCGCTCCCGTCCTCGGACAGGGGGAGCGTCACGACCCGCCCGTCGGTCTCCGCGGCCGGCACGTCCGCACCGCTGGTGGCGGACGCCTCCGTGTCCCCGGAACCGGAACCGGAACCGTCCGAGCCGCCCGAGCCCTTCGAGTCGTCGGACTCCTTTTCCCCCTTCGCGTCCGCCGTGTCGAGCGCGAAGTCCCGCGTCAGCGCCGCGCGTACGGCGTCCGGCCCGGTGGCCGTCGCGCTCTCCGGCACCCCCTCGCAGGTCAGCGTGGCCGCCGAGGTCCCCGTGAGGGCGGCGGCGAGCAGCGTGGCGTCCGGCTCGTGCTTGGCGTACGCCTCCGGATAGCCGCTGCGCTGCACGCGCTGCGCGGCGACGGTGAGCGGCAGTTCGGTGTAGCCGCGGACCTTGGCGAGGTGCTCGTAGAAGATGTTCGCCGCGTAGGTGGGGTTCGTGACCTCCTGCTCGGAGCCCCAGCCCTGCGAGGGCCGCTGCTGGAACAACCCGAGCGAATCCCGGTCGCCGTGGGCGAGGTTGCGCAGCGCCGACTCCTGGAGCGCGGTCGCGAGCGCGATCGTCACGGCCCGCTCCGGCATGCCCCGGTTGGTGCCGACGACGGCGATCGTGGCCGCGTTCACCGCCTGCTCGGGCGTGAACTCGTACGTCGTCCCGCCGCCCTCGGCGGAAACGACTCTGCACCCGGGAGCATCGGCGCCGCCGCTGACGTACTGGACCACGACGTAGCCCGCGACGGCGGACAGGACCACGCAGGCCGCCCCGAAACGGAGGAGGCGGCCGCGGCGCTTGCGGGAGGGGGACGGCTCTGGCACGCGTACAAGGTACTGGAGAGTACGGAAGCCGGGGAGACAGATGCGAAGGGAGGTGTCGGCGGGACGCTCCATCGGCGCGTTAGGGTCGACGGCATGGCCGAGACTCCGCTTGACCTCACGCTGGACGCCGCTTCGCTCACCGCCCGGCTCGTCGACTTCCCGTCGGAGAGCGGCACGGAGAAGCCGCTCGCGGACGCGATCGAGACCGCGCTGCGCGCCCTGCCGCACCTCACGGTCGACCGTCACGGCAACAACGTGATCGCCCGCACGCGACTGGGCCGCCCGGAGCGGGTGATCCTCGCCGGCCACATCGACACCGTCCCGATCGCGGACAACGTCCCGTCCCGGCTGGACGAGGACGGCGTGCTGTGGGGCTGCGGCACCTGCGACATGAAGGCCGGGGTGGCGGTGCAACTGCGCATCGCGGCGACCGTCCCCTCCCCGAACCGGGATCTGACGTTCGTCTTCTACGACAACGAGGAGGTCGCCGCCGACCTCAACGGCCTCAAGCACGTCGCCGAGGCCCGCCCGGAGTGGCTGGAGGGCGACTTCGCGATCCTGCTGGAGCCGTCCGACGGCCAGGTCGAGGGCGGCTGCCAGGGCACCCTGCGGGTGCTGCTGAAGACCCGGGGCGAGCGGGCCCACTCCGCGCGGAGCTGGATGGGCTCCAACGCGATCCACGCGGCCGCCCCGATCCTGGCCCGCCTCGCCGCGTACGAGCCGCGCTACCCCGTCATCGACGGCCTGGAGTACCGCGAGGGCCTGAACGCGGTCGGCGTGAGCGGCGGCGTCGCCGGCAACGTCATCCCCGACGAGTGTGTCGTCACCGTCAACTTCCGCTACGCGCCGGACCGTTCACCGGAGGAGGCGATCGCCCACGTCCGCGAGGTGTTCGCCGATTGCGGGGTCGAGGAGTTCGTCGTGGACGACCACAGCGGCGGGGCCCTGCCCGGCCTCTCGCACCCGGCCGCCGCCGCGTTCATCGAGGCGGTGGGCGGCGTCCCGATGCCCAAGTACGGCTGGACGGACGTCTCCCGCTTCTCGGCGCTCGGCGTCCCCGCCGTCAACTACGGCCCCGGCAACCCGCACTTGGCGCACAAGCGGGACGAACGCGTCGACACGGCGAAGATCTTGGCGGGGGAGGAGCGGCTGAGGGCCTGGCTCACCGGCTGAACGCGGGGCCGAGGCCGGGACGCTTCGTGCCGGATACGCCGACGTCCCCCGTCCGTAACCCGCGTAGATCTACGCTGAGGTGGAACGACCCGCAAGCGGAGGGAGCTCATATGGCTACAGGCAACCCCGAGGGCAAGAAGCAGCCACCGGAGGAACAGCGCCTGGGACCGGTCCTCCGAAGGCGGGACCAGGTGCAGGCGAGCACCACGGACCAGCGGCTGCTGGACGAACGAGCCCCGTCCGACTGGGTCCACACCGACCCCTGGCGGGTCCTGCGCATCCAGTCGGAGTTCATCGAGGGCTTCGGCACCCTCGCCGAACTCCCGCCCGCGATCAGCGTGTTCGGCTCCGCCCGGACGCCCGCGGACTCCCCTGAGTACGAGGCGGGCGTGCGGCTGGGTCGGGGCCTGGTCGAGGCCGGCTGGGCGGTCATCACGGGCGGCGGCCCCGGCGCGATGGAGGCGGCCAACAAGGGCGCCTCCGAGGCGGGCGGCGTCTCGGTGGGGCTGGGCATCGAACTGCCCTTCGAGCAGGGGCTGAACCCCTACGTCGACATCGGCCTCAACTTCCGGTACTTCTTCGTCCGCAAGATGATGTTCGTCAAGTACGCGCAGGGCTTCGTGGTGCTGCCCGGCGGCCTCGGCACCCTCGACGAACTCTTCGAGGCCCTCACCCTCGTCCAGACCCAGAAGGTCACCCGCTTCCCGATCGTGCTGTTCGGCACGGAGTACTGGGGCGGCCTGATCGACTGGCTGCGCAACACCCTGATCGCCCAGGGCAAGGCAGCAGAGAAGGACCTCCTCCTCTTCCACGTCACGGACGACGTGGAGGAGGCGGTCGCCCTGGTCTCGAAGGAGGCGGGGCGCTGACAGTGCCTGTCTACTGACCGAGTCGGGTGGTGGGTGGGCATAGGTCGGGGGTCCAGGGGGCGGAGCCCCCTGGCATGGCACGCCGGACGACCTCGCCCACCCGCCACCGCCGGCGGCTTACGCGAGCCCCCGCCGCGCCACCGCCGGTGGCCGGTGTCCCGCGATGGACGCGACCATGTCCAGTACCTGCCGCGTCTCGGCGACCTCATGCACCCGGTACACCTGCGCCCCCAGCCACGCCGACACCGCGGTCGTCGCCAGGGTCCCCACCACCCGTTCCTTCACCGGCCGGTCCAACGTCTCGCCCACGAAGTCCTTGTTGGACAGCGACACCAGCACCGGCCACCCCGTCTCCACCATCTCCGGCAGCCGCCGCGTCGCCTCCAGACTGTGCCGGGTGTTCTTCCCGAAATCGTGCCCCGGATCGATCAGGATCGACTCCCGCGGCACCCCCAGCCCCGCGGCCCGCTCCGCCAGCCCCACGGTCACCCGCAGGATGTCCGCCATGACGTCGTCGTACGTCACCCGGTGCGGCCGGGTCCGCGGCTCCGAGCCGCCCGCGTGCGTGCACACGAGCCCCACCCCGTACCGCGCCGCGACCTCCGCGAGCCGCGGATCGACGCCGCCCCAGGCGTCGTTGAGCAGATCCGCCCCCGCCTCGCACACGGCCTCGCCGACGTCCGCCCGCCAGGTGTCCACGCTGATCACGACGTCCGGGAAGCGCCGCCGCACCTCGGCGACGAAACCGACCGTGCGCCGCGCCTCCTCCTCGGCGGACACCTCCTCGCCCGGCCCGGCCTTGACCCCGCCGACGTCGATGATCGCGGCGCCCTCCGCCACCGCCCGCTCCACGCGCGCGAGGGCCGGCTCGTCGAGGAAGGTCGCGCCCTGGTCGTAGAAGGAGTCGGGCGTACGGTTCACGATCGCCATGATCACCGGCTCGTGGATGCCGAATTCACGCCTGCCGAGCCTGAGCATCCGCTGTGACCTCTCCTGGTACGTCCTGAACATCCACCGCCTGCGACCCTAACCGCCGCGCCCGCATGGCACGATCGGACCCTGACACATTCGACAACGAGCACAGCGAGCGTGGGGACCCACCGATGGTTATGTTCTTCTTCCTGGTCGTCGCGCTCGCCGTCGTGGTCGCCGCGGTGACACTCGCCGTGGTGGGCGGCGGCGAGGGCGACGGTCCGCTGCCGGAGGTCGCCCCCCAGCGACTGCGCGACCCCCTGCCCCCGGACCGCCCCGTCGCCCGGGCCGACGTCGACGACCTCCGCTTCCCCCTCGCCGCCCGCGGCTACCGCATGGCCGACGTCGACGACGTCCTCAACCGCCTCGGCGCGGAACTCGCCGAACGGGACGCCCGGATCGCCGAACTGGAGTCCGCCCTGACCGTCGCCCGGACGCCCGAGGACCGGGTCTCCATGGAGAAGTCCGAGTCCGAGGACCAGCGGTGAGCGACGGCACGGCCCTCGCCGGCCCGGACGGCGCGCTGCGCTGCCCCTGGGCCCTGTCCGCCCCCGACTACGTGACGTACCACGACGAGGAGTGGGGCCGCCCGGTCCACGGCGACGACGCCCTGTTCGAACGCCTCAGCCTGGAGGCCTTCCAGTCCGGCCTGTCCTGGATCACGATCCTGCGCCGCCGGCCCGGCTTCCGTAAGGCCTTCGCGGACTTCACGATCGCCTCGGTCGCCGCCTTCACCGACGAGGACCGCGAACGCCTCCTCGCCGACGCCGGCATCATCCGCAACCGCGCCAAGATCGACGCCACCCTCGCCAACGCGCGCGTGCTCGCCGACTGGCCGGCGGGCGACCTGGACGAGCTGATCTGGTCCCACGCCCCCGACCCGGCCGGCCGCCCGGCCCCGGAGACCCTCGCGGACGTCCCGGCGGTCACCCCCGAGTCGACGGCCCTGTCCAAGGCGCTGAAGAAACGGGGGCTGCGCTTCGTCGGCCCGACGACGGCGTACGCGCTGATGCAGGCGTGCGGCCTGGTGGACGATCACCTGAGCACCTGCGTGAGCAGACGTACCTGAGGGGTACGGGGCAGACCTACCTGAGGGGTACGGGGCCGTAACGGACCTACCGGCCCAGGTACTTCGGCTTCTCCTTGTTCACGAAGGCCTGCACCGCGATCCCGTGGTCCTCCGACCGCCCCGCGCGCGTCTGCAACTCGTCCTCCTTCTCCAGCGTCTCCGCCAGCGAGTGGGAGAACCCGTACGCCATGGCCTCCTTCAGCGCCGCGTACGCCACGGTCGGCCCCTCGGCCAGCGCCCGCGCGACCTTCTCCGCCTCCCCGCGCAGCGCCTCCGCCGGGACCAGCCGGTTGGCGATGCCCAGCTCGTAGGCCTCCTGCGCCTTGATGCTGCGCGGGAAGAGCAGCAGGTCGGCGGCCCGGCCGGGGCCCACCACACGCGGCAGGGTCCACGAGACGCCGGAGTCGGCGGTCAGCGCCACCCCCGCGAACGACGTGTTGAAGGCGGCCGTGTCCGCCACGATCCGGTAGTCCGCCGCGAGGGCGAAGCCGAAGCCCGCCCCGGCCGCGACCCCGTTCACCGCGGCGACCACCGGCTTCGGCGCCTCGGTCAGCGCGCGCACGATCGGGTTGTAGTGCTCCCGGACCGTGACCATCGTCTGCCCCGACCCGGTCTCCCGGTCGGCGGCCAGCAGCCCGATGTGCTCCTTGAGGTCCTGGCCGACGCAGAACGCCCGGTCGCCGGCGGCGGTCAGCAGCACCGCCCGCACCGCGCCGTCCTCCGCCGCCGAGCGCACCGCGTCCCGCAGGGCGACCTTGGTCGCGATGTTCAGCGCGTTCATCGCCTCCGGGCGGTTCAGAGTGATCGTCGCGAGCCCGTCGCTCACCTCGTAGAGCACGGTGTCGGCCATGGGGTGTCCCCTCCGTCGTCGGTCACGGTTCGTCGATCGCGGTGACGGCGTACCGGTCGGTACGCCGTCTCGAAGGACAGCATGAAGGACGGGGCGGCGGAGGTCGTGTGACCTGCGTCAAACAATTCGGGACGATTTCCGGTGGGCGGAAGCGCGTGCGGACGCGAAGTATCGCAGCCACTTCGCCGCTTTGAGTGGTTTTGCTCGCGCGCGTTGCTCAAGCGATGCCGACTGATGTTGGTCATCGGGTCCGGAGATGCGGGATAATGGCCTGGAAGCAATGTGTTCGATGCCGGTGTCGCGTGTCCCCTGACGGACTGCGCGTGCCCTTCATGGGCCGTCGGCCTTGACGATGAGCTGGTTTCAGGAAGGGGAACGAGCATGGCGGCCATGAAGCCGCGGACGGGTGACGGCCCGCTCGAGGTGACCAAGGAGGGGCGGGGCATCGTCATGCGCGTTCCGCTCGAAGGCGGCGGTCGGCTCGTCGTCGAGCTGACCCCTGACGAGGCCGGCGCGCTCGGCGACGCCCTCAAGAAGGTCGTCGGCTGACGGGACCGGCGCTGAGCGACCATGTCTTTCAGTCGCCCCGGCACCCTCATGGGTGCCGGGGCGACTGTTTTCCTGCCGGGTCTCCCGCCGCGCCCGTCACCTCGTGCCCGTCACCGCTTGACGCCGCACAGCAGCCCGTCCCCGACCGGCAGCAGCGACGGCACCCACTCCTGGCTCTCGCGCACCGCCCGCAGCAGCTCGCGCACTCTTATGACCTCCGTCGGCTGCGGACCGGAGTCGATCGTGCGGCCGTTCGCGAAGACGCCCTCGAAGACCACCAGGCCACCCGGCCGCAGCAGGCGCAACGATTCAGCGAGGTAGTCCATGACCTCGAGCCGGTCGCCGTCGCAGAAGACGAGGTCGTAGCCGGAGTCCGCGAGACGGGGCAGGACGTCGAGCGCGCGGCCGGGGATGAAACGGGCCCGGTTGCTGGCGAAGCCGCAGGCGCGGAAGGCCTGCCGGGCGAACTGCTGGTGCTCAGGCTCCGGGTCGACGGTCGTCAGCACGCCGTCCGGACGCATACCGTGCAGGAGGTGGATCCCGGAGACGCCGGTGCCGGTGCCGATCTCCGCGACCGCCTTCGCGTCCACGGTGGCGGCGAGCAAGCGCAACGCGGCGCCCGTGCTGGGCGACA
The DNA here is from genome assembly GCF_042890065.1 of Streptomyces sp. NPDC002328. Classification (NCBI taxonomy): domain Bacteria; kingdom Bacillati; phylum Actinomycetota; class Actinomycetes; order Kitasatosporales; family Streptomycetaceae; genus Streptomyces; species Streptomyces sp. NPDC002328. The sequence goes on from NZ_JBIARQ010000036.1 coordinate 21,813, forward strand.
CCGAGCGCAGCCCTGCCTCGCGGGCCCGGTCACGGGCCCAGCGCAGCGCTTCGTCCTCGGCGACATAGGCGTCGGCGAACGCCCAGCTCGTCTGCCGGTTGCCGGTAATGACCCTCTCCTGTCCCCGTGGTTGCCTGGGCGTGACTGTATCCGTTGGCGCCGGGAACCCGCAGATGGGACCGGGCGTTTGAAGGGGTGTGGGACGGACGACGGGGGACACAGTTGGATCACGACGAGGGACGGGACGTCGAGCAAGTGCTGACGCAGCCGCATCAGCCGCATCAGCCGTGTCAGCACAGATCAAATTCTTGTAAAACCGCTTATCCGGAGCTAACGGGCGAGGTGGCTATGGTAGGGGCTCCACTGGACACCACCAGAGCCGACAGGGGAGGTGCGGCTGCACCTGTGGATCGGGGAGGAGTGCTGCGGCGCTTCCTCGGATCGGCGGGCAGGCCGAAATCCGTGAACGACACCGCTGCCGACCACAGCCAGGCCGCCGGACTCACCGCCGGCCATGCTCCGACCGCGACCTTCTCCACCGACGCGGACGGGCAGGCGTGGACTCCGCCCACGTGGGAGGAGATCGTCAGCATGCACAGCGGCCGGGTCTACCGGCTCGCCTACCGCCTCACCGGCAACCAGCACGACGCAGAGGACCTCACACAAGAGGTCTTCGTCCGCGTCTTCCGTTCCCTGTCGACGTACACGCCGGGGACGTTCGAGGGCTGGCTGCACCGCATCACCACCAACCTCTTCCTGGACATGGTCCGCCGCAAGCAGCGCATCCGTTTCGACGCGCTCGGCGACGACGCCGCGGAGCGGCTGGCCAGCAAGGAGCCCACGCCGCAGCAGATCTTCAACGACGCCCACTTCGACGCGGACGTCCAGCAGGCCCTCGACACCCTCGCGCCCGAGTTCCGCGCCGCGGTCGTCCTCTGCGACATCGAAGGACTGTCGTACGAGGAGATCGCCGCGACCCTGGGCGTCAAGCTCGGCACGGTCCGCTCGCGGATCCACCGCGGGCGCTCGCAGCTGCGCAAGGCGCTCGCCCACCGCTCGCCGGAGGCGCGCGCGGAGCGGCGTTCCTTCATGGCCCGTGTCCCCGCTCTGGGGGGAGGGGGCGCGACCGCGTGAGTGGATCCCGTCCTACCCCGGCAGAACAGCACCTCGGCGACCGACTCTCCGCCCTCGTGGACGGCGAGCTCGGTCATGACACGCGCGAGCGGGTGCTCGCGCATGTGGCGACCTGTCCCAAGTGCAAGGCGGAGGTCGACGCGCAGCGCCGGCTGAAGAACGTCTTCGCGGAAGTGGCCCCGCCCACCCCCTCCGAGAGTTTCCTGGCCCGTCTTCAGGGGCTCCCCGGGGGAGGTGACCCGGACAGCGGCGGCATGCCGCCGCTCGGGGGAGGGTTCGGCGACCGGTTCGGCTCGGCCCGCCCCGCCTCCTCCGGAGTCTTCGGGGTAAGACGCGACGAGCCGTTCGAATTCGGCTACGTCCCCGCCCGTGAGCACGGCTCGGTCCTCCCGTCCTCCTCGGACCGGGGCTTCCGGGTCCACCCCGTCGGCCGCGGCGACAGCGAGCGCTCCCGCGGGCTGCGGTTCGCGTTCGTCGCCGCCGGCGCGGTGTCGCTGGCCGCGATCGCGCTAGGCGGCATGAACACCGGCGTCCCGGCCGACGCGGAGGCCCGCGGCGGCTCCGGCAACGGCAGCAAGGTGACGCCGGCCCGCACCCCGGGCTCCGGCTCGGTCGCGGTTCCGGACAACCAGCGGCGGCGTGCCGCCGGTCCCCTGCTCTCCCAAGGCGGCGGAGCGACGTTCGGCGAGGCCCCGGTGGCTCCGACCCAGGTGTCGGCGCCGCTGCTGCCCGGGGTTCCGGCCCCGGTCGGCGGTCATGTCGAACAGCAGGTGCTGCACCGGCTCACCACGCCCGTGGTCGCCGGCGCGGCGGCCATGTCCCCGCTGATACGTCCGCTGGCCACGCCGCCGCCGATCGCGCTGACCGCCTGGGACGCCGCCCCGGCGGGCACCACGCCCGGTCTGCTCGCCGCCCCCGCCCCCGACGCCACGTCCGCTCCCACCTCGTCCTCCTCCCTCTCTCCGCAGACGGCCCGCTGACCGATCCGCGCGTGACCTGGTTGAATCCTGGGGAGGATCGCGCCCGTGCCAGGAACCGGGCGCGACGGGGGTGGAGCGGGGAGAGCATGGACGAGGGGAAGCCCACGAAGGCGAAGTGGTGGAACCGCCCGCGCCCCCAAGGCCACCCGGACGACAGCGCCCCGGGCGGCGGCCGGGAGGACACCGACGGCGACTTCGAACTGGCCCGCCCGGCACCACCGGCCCCACCGGCCGACGCCGACGCCGACGCCGACGGCGACGGCGACTACGAGCTGAGCGGACCGGTGCCGACGGCGCCCGCTGCCGCCTCGGCGGAGGCGGGCCTCGCGGGGGTGCCGGCGGCGCGTTCGGCGGACGCTTCGGAGACGGATGCCCCGGCTCTGCCCGTCTCCTCCGAGGGGCGGGCGGTCTCCGCCGAGGAGGGTGTCGAGCCGGTCGCCGCGCTTGCCCCGGCTCCTGGTGAGGCGCGCCCCAAGCCGCTGCACGATCCCGACCCCTACAGCACCCCGCCCTACGGCGAACCCGGCCCCTGGGCCCCCGCCCCGCCCGTACAGCACCCGGCGGTGCCCCCCGCCCCCGGCGCGGCACCACCCACGCCGGCCCCCGCCCCGCCCGTACAGCACCCGGCGGTGCCCCCCGCCCCCGGCGCGGCACCGCCCACGCCGGCCCCCGCCGCGCCGACGCCCGCCACCCCAGCTGCCGCAGCGCCCGCCCCCGCTCCTGCCGCTGCCCCTGATACCGCCCCCGACCTCGATCCCGCGCCCTCCCCCGACCCCTGGTACCGGTACGACCCCTGGTCGAAGAACTCCGTCGGCTCGGCGTCCGTCGGGCCCCTCCAGCAGACCGGGGCCGTCGTGCTCAGCAGGGAGCAGCGGCGCAAGCGGGCGCGGAAGGCGCTCGTCGGGGGAGCGCTCGGGCTGGCGCTCGCGTCCGGGGTGCTCGGCGGGATCGTCGGGGCCTATCTGGAGCGCACCGGCGGGATCGACGGCGTACAGCTGCCGCAGGCCTCCGCCGAGCCCGCCGGGCGGGACGCCGACAGCGTCGCAGGGATCGCCGCCCGCGCCCTGCCCAGCGTCGTCACCCTGCACGTCAGCGGGAGCGGGGAGTCCGGCACCGGCACGGGCTTCGTGCTGGACACGCGGGGCCACATCCTCACCAACGAACACGTCGTCGAGCCCGCCGGGTCCGGCGGTGGGATAACCGTGGTCTTCAACGGCGGCCAGACCGCCGAGGCCGAGATCGTCGGCAAGGACAGCGGCTACGACCTCGCCGTGGTCAAGGTCAGCGGCGTGCGCGGACTGACCCCGCTGCCCCTCGGCAACTCCGACAACGTCCAGGTCGGCGACCCGGTCGTCGCCATCGGCGCCCCCTTCGACCTGGAGGGCACCGTCACCTCCGGCATCATCAGCGCCAAGGAGCGGCCCATCACCGCCGGCGGCGAGAGCGGCGACGGCAGCGACGTGTCGTACGTGGACGCGTTGCAGACCGACGCGCCCATCAACCCGGGCAACTCCGGCGGCCCCCTCCTCGACGCGCGCGGCCAGGTCATCGGCATCAACTCCGCCATCCGCTCCGCCGTCGACGGCTCCGATCCCGACGGCGGTCAGGCCGGCTCGATCGGCCTGGGCTTCGCCATCCCGGTCAACCAGGGCAAGCGGGTCGCGGAGGAGCTGATCAACACCGGTGAGGCGACCCACCCGGTCATCGGCGTCACCCTCGACATGGACTACTCCGGCGACGGAGCCAGGGTCGGCGCCGAGGGCAGCGGCGGCGGCTTCCCGGTCACCCCGGGCGGCCCCGGCGACCGGGCCGGCATCCGCCCCGGGGACGTCATCACCGCGCTCGACGGCCGGCGCGTCCACTCCGGTGAGGAACTGATCGTCAAGACCCGCGCGCACCGCCCCGGAGACCGCCTGGAGCTGACCGTCGAGCGGGACGGGAAGGAACGCACGCTCACCCTGGTGCTCGGCTCCTCCGGGAGCGGCTGACCTCGATTGACAGAAACTTCACAGACCGGACGCCGGCACCCGGCGCCACAAGGCAAACAACGCGAAAAACCCGTCGTCGAGAGGGACTCGGCCGCCGTGGGGCGGTACCGGTCGGACAGGTGCGACAGGTACCGTGGACCCGGCCCGGACCACGGAAGACCGGAACTGACCACCGAGGGCCGAGGACCGCGGACATCGCAAGGAGCTTCAGGTGTTCAATGACATAGGTGCGCTCGAGGTGGTGACGCTCGTCGTCCTCGCCGTGCTCGTCTTCGGTCCGGACAAGCTCCCCAAGGTCATCCAGGACGTGACGCGCACGATCCGGAAGATCCGTGAGTTCTCCGACAGCGCCAAGCAGGACATTCGCGCCGAACTCGGCCCGGAGTTCAAGGACTTCGAGTTCGAGGACCTCAACCCCAAGACGTTCATCCGCAAGCAGCTGGACAACGAGGACCTGGGGCTGAAGGAGATCCGCAACGGCTTCGACCTGAAGAAGGAGATGGCGGAGGTCACGGACGCGGTCCACGGCCGCGACACCGACTCGTCCTCCTCTTCGTCCTCGACGTCGTCCTCCTCGACGTCGTCGTCCGGCGGTCGCCTGGACATGACCAAGAAGCCCGAGGAACCGGCCAAGGACGACCGTCCGCCCTTCGACGCGGACGCCACCTAAACCCCTCCCGCCCCCTCGATGTGAGGGGGCGCACGTTCCGCGCGCCGGGTGAGTTCCCCGCAGGAAGCGGCGGGGTGGCTATGCTGCCTGGTTGTTGCGCGGGCCGTATCAGAGAGGCGACGCCGCCCGAAGGGGGGCGGGCCGGGGCGGTCCGGCGAGAGCGAGGAGGCGTCCGGGCATGGAGACGACGAGTCGGGCAGTCGCACAGGCGCCGGCCGCGGAGGGTGGACAACACGCCCCCTCCGCCCGGCGCACGATCGACGGCTACCTGGAGGCGCCCTTCCCGTGGTACGGCCTCGACGAGGCCTTCACGGGACCGCGCTGGCTGATGCAGGTGGGCACGGCGGCCGACGGGGCCGTCGAGCACGGTTCGATCGGGCACGGCGACGAGCCCTCGGTACGGCACGAGACGTCGGGCGAGGACCGCGGCAAGTTCGCGGTCGTCGTGACCGTCGCCGCCAACCCGGTGCGGCGCAGCCCGGACGGCACGGGCCTGCTGGAGGCCACGTCGGTGTCCTCGGCGGCCTGGCTGGCGGGGCTGGGGCTGCTGTCCCACACCTGGCCCGGCCATATGGACCACAGCCTGCGTGACGACTGGCTCGACCAGCAGACCGAGACGGCGTGGGTCCTCGCGGACGACCTCGACGGCTCCGACTGGTCGACGCTGTCCCTGCCCGTCGACGGCGTGCCCGCGCCCTTCCACTACCGCGAGTCCGAGTTCGGCTGGGTCCTCGCCGGCTCGACGCAGGAAGGGGTGCATGTGGGGGCGTACGGCAGGGGGATGAGCGCGTACGGGCTCGGCTTCGCCGTGATCAAGGACATCGCCGCCTACGCGTGACAGGCGGCCTACGCGTGACAGGCGGCCTACATGTGACAGACCGCCTGCGCGTGCCGAGGGGCGCCGGTGAGTTCACGGCGCCCCCTCAGGGCGTTGCCCTGGCCTGACCCTGACGTCCGACCCTGACGTTCAGAACTTGTTCCGCGGCGTGATCCCCAGCGACAGCCCCGAAAGGCCCCGCTGCCGGCCGCCCAGCTTGCCCGCGATCGCGCGCAGGGCGGAGCCCGCCGGGGAGTCCGGGTCGGTCAGGACGACGGGCTTGCCGTCGTCGCCGCCCTCGCGCAGACGGACGTCGATGGGGATGCTGCCGAGGACCGGGACGGTAGCGCCCGTGGTGCGGGTCAGTCCGTCGGCGACCGTCTGCCCGCCGCCCGTGCCGAACACGTCGACCATCTCGTCGCAGTGCGGGCAGGGCAGGCCGGACATGTTCTCGACCACGCCGACGATCTTCTGGTGGGTCTGCACGGCGATCGAGCCGGCCCGCTCGGCGACCTCGGCGGCGGCCTGCTGAGGCGTCGTCACCACCAGGATCTCCGCGTTCGGGACCAGCTGGGCGACGGAGATCGCGATGTCGCCGGTGCCCGGCGGCAGGTCGAGCAGCAGCACGTCCAGGTCGCCCCAGTACACGTCCGCCAGGAACTGCTGGAGCGCCCGGTGCAGCATCGGGCCGCGCCACACCACCGGGGCGTTGCCCGGGGTGAACATGCCGATCGAGATGACCTTCACGCCGTTCGCCGACGGCGGCATGATCATGTTCTCGACCTGGGTGGGACGCCCGTCGGCGCCCAGCATGCGCGGCACGCTGTGGCCGTAGATGTCGGCGTCGACGACCCCGACCTTCAGACCGTCGGCCGCCATCGCCGCCGCCAGGTTCACCGTCACCGAGGACTTGCCGACGCCGCCCTTGCCGGACGCGACCGCGTACACGCGCGTGAGCGAGCCGGGCTTGGCGAAGGGCACCTCGCGCTCGGTCTGGCCGCCGCGCAGCGCGGACGCCAGCTCCTTGCGCTGCTCGTCGCTCATCACGTCGAGCGTGACGTCGACGCGGGTGACACCGTCCACCCCGGACACCGCGTCGGTCACGCGCTGCGTGATGGTGTCGCGCATCGGGCAGCCGGAGACCGTCAGGTACACGGTGACCGCGACCGCTCCGTCCGCACCGATCTCCACCGATTTGACCATCCCGAGTTCGGTGATGGGGCGGTTGATCTCGGGGTCGTTCACCGTCGCCAGCGCTTCGCGCACCGCGTCTTCCGTAACCATAAGGACGATGGTACGGCGCTACGCGGTGGCCCCGGGATGCCCGTCACCGGTCGTCTACGTCACGTCCGTGCGACCGTTCCGCCGGGAATACGACATGCTCGTGGTGTCCGTCGTGCCGCCCCTCCAGCTCCTTGACCATGTCCTGGAGTTCGGAGCGGATCCAGTCGCGGGTGGCGACCTCGCCCAGTCCGATGCGCAGGGCGGCGATTTCGCGGGTGAGGTACTCGGTGTCCGCGATGGACCGCTCGTTCTGCTTGCGGTCCTGCTCCAGGTTGACCCGGTCGCGGTCGTCCTGCCGGTTCTGCGCGAGCAGGATCAGCGGGGCGGCGTAGGAGGCCTGGAGGGACAGCATCAGCGTCAGGAAGATGAACGGGTACTCGTCGAAGCGCAGCCCGCTCGGCGCGAAGATGTTCCACACCACCCACAGGATGATGACGAAGGTCATCCAGACGATGAACCGCCCGGTGCCGAGGAAGCGCGCGATGCGCTCGGAGAGCCGTCCGAAGGCCTCCGGGTCCCACTCGGGCAGGAGCCGGCGCCGGGGCGGGCGCGGCTGGTCCAGGCGGACGCGGGTCCGGGCGGCGGTGGCGCCGGCCGGGGTGCGCTCGGGGCGTCCGTGTTCACGCTCGGGCGTCATGCGGGCCACCTCCCGCCACGGTCTCGTCCAGGTGGAACTCCGTCTCCCGCCAGTCGTCGGGCAGCATGTGGTCCAGGAGGTCGTCCACGGTCACCGCGCCCAGCAGCGACCCCGCCTCGTCGACGACGGGCGCCGCGACCATGTCGTACGTGGCGAAGAACCCGGCGACGACGGGCAGGGCCGCGTCCGGCTCCAGGGGTTGCAGATCGGCGTCGAGGATCGAGCCGACCAGGGTGTACGGGGGGTCGCGCAGCAGGCGCTGGAAGTGGACCATGCCGAGGTACTTGCCGGTGGGGGTGTCGTCGGGCGGGCGGCAGACGTAGATCTGGGCGGCGAGGGCCGGGGACAGGTCGGGGTTGCGGATCCGGGCGAGGGCGTCGGCGACGGTGGCGTCGGGCCGCAGGACGATCGGCTCGGTCGTCATCAGACCGCCCGCCGTGTGCTCCTCGTACGCCATCAGGCGCCGCATGTCGGCCGCGTCGTCGGGCTCCATCAGGCTCAGCAGCCGCTCCTTGTCGGCCTCGGGCAGCTCGCCGAGCAGGTCGGCCGCGTCGTCGGGGTCCATGGCCTCCAGGACGTCCGCCGCGCGCTCCTCCTTCAGCTTGCCGAGGATCTCGATCTGGTCGTCCTCCGGCAGCTCCTCCAGCACGTCGGCGAGGCGGTCGTCGTCGAGGGCGGCGGCGACCTCGGCGCGGCGCTTGGCGGAGAGGTGGTGCAGCACGTTGGCGAGGTCGGCGGGGCGCAGCTGCTCGAAGGTGGCGAGCAGGCTCTCGGCGCCCTGTCCGTTCTCCTCCAGGGAGAAGCCGGTGACGGCGGACCACTCCACCATCAGCGTCTCGCCCTTGCCGCGCCGGAACGCGCTCGCCTTGCGGCCCTTGCGCACGAAGACCCGGTCGATCTCCCAGTCCCGGCGGGCGGGCAGCTGCTGCACCGACACGTCGAGGACGGTGACCTCCTCGCCGGTTTCGGCGAGGGTGACGCGCCGGTCCAGGAGTTCGCCGACGACGAGGCGTTCGGTGGGCCGCTGCTCGAAGCGGCGGACGTTGAGCACGCCGGTGGTGATGACTTGTCCGGACTCGATGCTGGTGACCCGGGTCATGGGCAGGAAGATGCGGCGGCGGGTGGCCAGTTCGACGACCAGCCCGAGCAGCCTCGGCGGCTTGCGTCCGACGCGCAGCACGGCGACCAGGTCGCGCACGCGTCCCACCTGGTCGCCGTTGGGGTCGAACACGGCGACGCCGGAGAGGTGCGAGACGAAGATCCGGGGGACGCCCGCGGCCATGGCCGCACCTCCTTCTCGTACGCGCGCGTACGGGGTTGTGACCGCTGTGGTCCGGGTGGTGTGTGCAGTGGGGTTCTTCTCCCGATTGCCCGTTCGGGCGGGCTTCAGGCTAGCCCGTCCCGATCGGGCACGCCCTGGTGAGCGGTCCGGACGGACTGGCTCCGCCGGCCTGCGGCGGCCCCGGTACGCTGCGGTACGCCGTTCAGGACACCCCCGCAGAAAGGCGCCCCCCTCTGTGACTGCGATTTCCCAGGGCCGTATCCATCGCCGGGCCGCGCTGGTGAGCACGGTGTGCGCGCTGGTCGTGACGAGCCTGGGGCTGACGGGGTGCAGCGAGGATCCGGACGCCGGCACCAACGGGGTGGGCAAGCTGTCCGCCGCCGACATCCAGACGAAGACGAAGGCGGCGGCCGGCGCGGCCGACGCGGTCCGGCTGTCGGGTTCGGTGGTCGCCGGCGGCAAGTCGTACCGGCTCGACATGCGTCTGAAGGCGAACGGTGGGACCGGGACCGTCTCCGCGCAGGGGGCGAGCTTCCAGCTGCTGCGGGTCGGCGAGCAGCTGTACCTGAAGGCGGACGCGGCGTTCTGGAAGAACGAGGATGGCAAGGCCGGCGCCGGCTCGGACACGGCGGCCGCGGACAAGCTCGACGGCAAGTACGTGAAGGTGCCGACGGGCGACCCCTCGTACAAGAAGTTCAGCGGCTTCACGGACAAGGACCTCCTCCTCGACGGGCTGTTGACGTTGCACGGTTCGCTGGGCAAGGACGGGCACCACGAGGACTCCGCGTCCGGTGAGCGCGTCATCCGGATCGAGGGCGACGAGGGCGCCGGCGGCACGCTGGACGTCTCGCTGGAGGGCGAGCCGTATCCGGTGCGCCTGGTGCGCGCGGGGGACGCCGGGACGCTGAGCTTCTCGGCCTGGGGCGAGGAGTTCGCCCTGACCGAGCCGAAGAAGGGCGACACGGTGGACTACGGCAAGGAACTGCCGACGTCCTGAACGGGCCGGGCCCGCAGTACCCGGGCCTGCTTCCGTTCCGCTGCTTCCGTTCCGCTGCTTCCAGGTCCGCCGCTTCCGGTTGCGCTACTTCCGTCTGCGCTTTCGGAGCAGCAGGCGCGGCAGCCCCGCGGGGATCGCCTCACGGGTCGTGGCCGGCGACGGCAGCGGGGCCTCGGCCAGCGAGCCGTCGGGCAGCGGTGACGTGCCTCCCGTCGGCTCCAGGCGGAGCACCCTGCACTCGGCCGCCCAGCGCCCGGTCATCGCCTCGCCGTCGGGCGCGTTGAGCCGCTTGCCCTTGAGGTCGGCGACGGCCGCGTCCCACGCCTCGGTGCCGGGGGCGAGCTGCACGACCCGCGCCGTCCAGGAGACCAGCCGGCCCCCCTTGTCCTTGCTGCGGACGGTCACCTCGGCCGACCCGCCGTCGGCCAGGCCCGGCAGCGGCTGCTCGCCGGGTCCGTCGCCGACCAGACAGGCCGCACCCTCGTGCCACACGTGCCACAGCGCCCGCGCGGCCGGGGCCGAGGCCCCCTTGACCCAGATGAGGCCGGACTTCTTCGTGGCCTCCTCGACGAGGGCCTGGTCGACGAGGGCCTGCTCGTGCGGCTCGCGTGTCATGGGCTCACCCTATCCAGGGGTGCTCAGAGCCAGCCGTTGCGCTTCAGCGAGCGGTGGATGCCCAGACAGATCACCACGGTGACCCCGAGCACCATCGGGTACCCGAACCGCCACCGCAGCTCGGGCATGTAGTCGAAGTTCATGCCGTACACACCGCAGACCATCGTCGGGACGGCGATGATGGCCGCCCAGGAGGTGATCTTGCGCATGTCCTCGTTCTGCGCGACGGACGCCTGCGCGAGGTTGGCCTGGAGGATGGAGTTGAGCAGCTCGTCGAAGCCGACGACCTGCTCCTGGACGCGGGCGAGGTGGTCGGCGACGTCCCGGAAGTACTTCTGGATGTCGGGGTCCACCAGCCGCATCGGCCGCTCGCTCAGCAGCTGCATGGGACGCAGCAGCGGCGACACCGCGCGCTTGAACTCCAGCACCTCGCGCTTGAGTTGGTAGATCCGGCCGGCGTCGGTGCCGCGCGGGCTGCCCTTGCGGCCGGGGGAGAAGACCTCGGTCTCCACCTCGTCGATGTCGTCCTGGACGGCGTCCGCGACCGCGATGTAGCCGTCGACGACATGGTCGGCGATGGCGTGCAGCACGGCCGAGGGGCCCTTGGCGAGCAGCTCGGGGTCGTCCTGGAGGCGGTGGCGCAGCGCGCGCAGCGAGCCCTGGCCGCCGTGCCGGACGGTGATGAAGAAGTCCTTGCCGGTGAAGCACATGACCTCGCCGGACTCGACGACCTCGCTGTTGGCGGTGAGCCGGTCGTGCTCGACGTAGTGGATGGTCTTGAAGACGGTGAACAGGGAGTCGTCGTAGCGCTCCAGCTTGGGGCGCTGGTGGGCCTGCACGGCGTCCTCCACGGCGAGCGGATGCAGCCCGAACTCCCGTGCGATGCCCGCGAACTCACTCTCCGTCGGCTCGTGCAGGCCGATCCACACGAAGCCCCCGTCGCGCCGCACCTGACGCATCGCCTCGTGCGGGGTCAGCGGCGTCGCGGACTCCACCCGGGACCCGTCGCGGTAGACGGCGCAGTCGACGACGGCCGAGGGGGTGCCCGGGTCGCGGGTGGTGTCGTACGCGCCCCCGTCCTTGCGCAGGGACGGGCGGGACGGGCGGACCACGGCACGCAGGTCGCGGATCATCGACATGGCAGGCTCCTTCGCGACGGGCAACGAAAGGAAAGGCCTACGACGGGTGGAACTACCCGGAATGGGGACGTCCTGAGTGCGGATGTTTGGCACGTCCACAAAGCGGGGAGCACCGCACCGTCGCGGTGGCGGTTTCGTTGCTGATACAGCTACTGCTTCTGATCGGACGGATCAGGCAAAACGAAATGCAGCGCTCTTCCGCGTGGTGAGAGTGCGAGAGGTGGCGGTCAGCCGGAGCCGGGTCAGCTACGTCAGCGGCGGGAAGAGCGAGTGGTACTGCACGGTCGACTTCGATCCATGACAGCCCCACCTCCTCCAGCCGGTCCCCCGTGGGGGATGCCCTTCGGCGTCGGGGCTTGATCGCGACGCTTCTGCGTGCTGCCCCGAACCACCGGGCCAGAGTATCAGCCGACCACAGTGTCAAGGCGCTGCTCTGCCCGGTACTGACGAGTTCTATGCTCGCGACATGGCAGATGTTCTTCCTCTGGTCGAGGCCCGGTTGCGCACCGCCCTGGGCGAACCGGACGCCCGCGCCGCGGTCACCTTCCTCGGCACGGACCGCATCGAGGTCCTGCGCTTCCAGGAGGGCGACATCGTCCGCTACGCCACGCTCGGCATGTCCGCGCAGCCGATGGGCGACCCCACGGCGATGCTCGCCGACCCGGTGCGGGGGCCGCGCGCCGAGCTGGTCCTCTCCGTGCGCGGCGCTGTCGCCGACACCGACAAGGTGCTCCGTCCGCTCGCCGTGCTCGCCGCGTCCCCGCAGGTCGAGGGGGTGATCGTGGCGCCGGGCGCCTCCCTCGACGTCGGCGAGGCCCTGTGGCCCGGCGCGCCCTTCACCTCGGTGCTGGTCGCCGAGCCGGGCGGTCTGGTCGAGGATCTGGAGCTCGACGAGCCGCTCGATCCGGTCCGTTTCCTGCCGCTGCTGCCGATGACCCCGAACGAGGCGGCCTGGAAGCGGGTGCACGGCGCACAGGCGCTCCAGGAGCGGTGGTTGACGAACGGGACGGACCTCCGGGATCCGTCCCGGAGGTCCGTCCCGCTGGACTGACGCGGACCCGACGCCGGCCCGACGTCACGTGACCAAGGTCACCAACCGGCGGCCGGAACAGGTCAGTTGACGTGGCGTCGACGGGTTCAGTTCGCGAAGACGCTGATCCCGTCCTCGGCGGCGTGCTTCGGCTCCAGCTGTTCGGCCTCGTGCGTGAGGGCCTCGCGGCGTACGACGACGACCAGCGCGCCCACGGCCGCGGTGACCGCCGCCACCACGAACGGGATGTGGACGTCGGTCCACTCCTCGATCTTCGGCGCGAAGAAGGGCGCGGCGGCCGCCGCGAACCAGCGCACGAAGTTGTAGCCCGCGCTCGCCACCGGACGCGGGGCGTCCGAGACGCCGAGGGCCAGCTCGGTGTACACGGTGTTGTTCACGCCGATGAACGCGCCGGACAGGATCGTGCAGACGACGGCCGTGGCGTGGTCGCCGTAGCCGAGGACGAGCACGTCGACGGCGAGCAGCGCCAGGGAGCCGCCGAGCACCTTCAGCGAGCCGAACCGCCCCTGGAGGCGCGGCGCGACGACCACCGAGAAGACGGCGAGCAGCACACCCCAGGCGAAGAACACCGCGCCCGACTTGTAGGGCGTCATGTTCAGCACGAACGGCGTGAAGGCCAGCACGGTGAAGAACGTGTAGTTGTAGAAGAACGCCGAGACCGCCGCCGAGGCGAGACCGCCGTGGCCGAGCGCCCGGATCGGGTCCAGCAGCGAGGTCTTGCGGGCGGGCCTCGGCTGCTCCTTCAGGAACGCCGTGATGCACAGGAAGCCCACCGCCATCAGGGCCGCGGTGCCGAAGAAGGGATAGCGCCAGCTCGCGTCGCCGAGCAGTGCGCCCAGCAGCGGTCCGCACGCCATGCCGAGGCCGAGGGCGGACTCGTACAGCAGGATCGCCGCGGCGCTGCCGCCCGCCGCCGCGCCGACGATGACCGCGAGGGCCGTGGAGACGAAGAGCGCGTTGCCCAGGCCCCAGCCGGCCCGGTAGCCGACGAGCTGGCCGACCGTGTCCGACGTGCCGGACAGTCCCGCGAAGGCGATCACCAGGGCGAGACCCAGCAGCAGCGTCCTGCGCCCGCCGATCCGGCTGGAGACGAAGCCGGTCAGCAGCATCGCGAAGGCGGTGATCAGGAAGTAGGAGGTGAAGAGGAGGGAGACCTGGCCGGCCGTGGCGTTCAGGCCGGAGGCGATGGACGGCAGGATCGGGTCGACGAGCCCGATGCCCATGAAGGCGACGACGGACGCGCCGGCGGTCGCCCACACCGCCTTGGGCTGCCGCAGGATGCCGCCGGCTCCCTCGGGCGCTCGAAGGGGGGACTCCGTGTCGTGCTCCATGCCGTGCTCCGATCCCGACGGTAGATGGTTGGTGTTTACACATGGTAAGTTAGCGCAGCTAATTAATGCAAGCTACATCTATCTGGTCGGTGAGCGGGGTTCCGGCCGGACGGGTGATCGTCCTTGACGTGGGCGGGATGGGGTAGGACCGTGGAGCCCTATGAGGGGCGAACCCAGTTGCCCGAAGTGTGGTGGCCGGGTCAGGGCTCCCGGACTCTTCGCCGATTCCTGGCAGTGCGATGTGCACGGCACGGTGCATCCGCTGCAGCCCGTGATCCCGCCCAGCGTCGAGGCCCTCAGTGTCGTCGTGCACCGCACGCAGGTGCCGGTGTGGATGCCGTGGCCGCTGCCGGTCGGCTGGCTGTTCACGGGCGTGGCGTACGCCGGTGACGACCGCAGCGGCGGCCGGGCGAGCGCCGTGGCCTGCTCGGGTCCCGGTCCGCTCGGCGGCATGGGCGAGCTGATCCTCGTCGCCGAGGAGCTCGGCGTCGGCCTCGGCGCGCGCTACGCCGGCATGGAGGGGCCCGACCCCGGCCCCTACATGAACGTCGAGAAGCCGCCCCAGGCCAAGGTCCTGGCCGCCGGCCGCCCCACCCCGCTGTGGCACGTCACCGGAGCCCCCGACGACCGCGCCGTCTTCGCGGGCGAGGCGCTCGGGCTGTGGCTGTGGGCCGTGGTGTGGCCCGAGCAGACCGGCCTGCTCATGTACGACGAGCTGGTGCTGACGGATCTGCGGGACGCGGGGGCGGAGATCGAGCTGGTGCCGTGCGGGGCGCTGTCGCCGCGCCTGCTGAAGCCCTAGGTGTTCTGTCTCGGGAGGTTGTGGACGGGTGAGCGCCGTCTGTGTAGGGGGCGCTCGGTGGGTTCGGGTGTGACAGAGGGCGTGCGCGTTGCCGTTATGCTGGAGCGTCCCGTTCCGCTCGTCACCGCCTGGAGTCCGCGTCGTGCGCATCGACCTGCACTGTCACTCCACGGCCTCCGACGGCACGGACACCCCGGCCGAACTGGTCCGGGGGGCCGCCGCGGCCGGGCTCGACGTCGTCGCGCTCACCGATCACGACACCACCCGTGGACACGCCGAGGCGATCGCCGCGCTGCCCGCGGGGCTCACCCTCGTCACCGGCGCCGAACTGTCCTGCCGGGTCGACGGCATCAGCATGCACATGCTGGCCTACCTGTTCGACCCCGAGGAGCCCGCGCTGCTCGCCGAGCGGGAACTCGTGCGCGACGACCGGGTGCCGCGGGCCCGCGCCATGGTCGCGAAGCTCGGCGAGCTGGGCGTCCCCGTCACCTGGGAGCAGGTCGCGCGGATCGCCGGCGACGGGTCCGTCGGACGGCCGCACGTCGCGACCGCGCTGGTGGAGCTGGGCGTCGTCCCCACCGTCGGCGACGCGTTCACCCGCGACTGGCTCGCCGACGGCGGGCGCGCCTACGTCGAGAAGCACGAGACCGACCCCTTCGAGGCGATCCGGCTGGTCAAGGCCGCGGGCGGCGTCACCGTCTTCGCCCACCCGGCCGCGAGCAAGCGGGGCCGCACGGTCCCGGAGTCCGTGATCGCCGAGCTGGCCGCCGCCGGCCTCGACGGCGTCGAGGTCGACCACATGGACCACGACACGGACACCCGCGCCCGGCTGCGGGGGCTCGCGAAGGAACTGGGGCTGCTGGTCACCGGGTCCAGCGACTACCACGGCAGCCGCAAGACCTGCGTGCTCGGCGAGTACACGACCGACCCCGAGGTGTACGGGGAGATCACCCGGCGGGCGACCGGAGCGTTCCCCGTCCCCGGGACCGGCGGAGTCTGAGACCCGACCTCCGCGGGACCGGCGGAGCCTGGGACTCGACCTCCGCGGGACCGGCGGAGCCTGGGACTCGACCTCCGCACGTCCACCTCCACCCTGTTCGCCCCCTTTCGCGCAAGGCCTCCGTAACGATGTTCGATCTCGCCGTCTTCGGCTCCCTGTTCCTGACCCTGTTCGTCATCATGGATCCCCCGGGGATCACCCCGATCTTCCTCGCCCTGACCGCCGGACGTCCCGCCAAGGTGCAGAAGCGGATGGCCTTCCAGGCCGTCTGCGTCGCCGGCGGGGTCATCGCCGTCTTCGGGCTGCTCGGCCACCAGATCCTGAACTACCTGCATGTGTCCGTGCCCGCGCTGATGATCGCGGGCGGACTGCTGCTCCTGCTGATCGCGCTCGACCTGCTCACCGGCAAGACCGACGAGCCCAAGCAGACCAAGGACGTCAACGTCGCCCTGGTCCCGCTGGGCATGCCGCTGCTCGCCGGACCCGGCGCGATCGTGTCCGTCATCCTCGCCGTGCAGAAGGCCGACAGCGCCGCCATGCAGGTGTCGGTGTGGGCGGCGATCCTCGCCATCCACGTCGTGCTGTGGCTGGTGATGCGCTACTCGCTGCTGATCATCCGGGTCATCAAGGACGGCGGCGTGGTCCTGGTGACACGGCTCGCGGGCATGATGCTGTCCGCGATCGCCGTGCAGCAGATCATCAACGGCGTCACGCAGGTCGTTCAGGGGAGCTGAGGCCCGCCGTCGTGTCAGTGGTCGCGCTGATCGGAGTGGGCGCGCAGGAGCTGCCAGCAGCGACGCACATGCCGCTCGGCCTCCAGCACGGCGGCCGACTCGTCGGGCGTCGCCTCTGGGGGAGCGGGGTGCGCGGGTGCCGGTCGTGCGGCGGCGGGCGGTGTGGGAGCGGTCGGGGTGACCGGCTCGCCGTCGCGGCGGGCGGGGACCTCCGGGGGTGCCGCGGCGTTGCGCCGTCGGAGCGGCGGACGGTCCGTGCCCGCCCCCTGGCGTCGGGCCTGGGGGCGGGTCGCCGCCCACCGTGCGGCCAGGATGACGCCGGTGGCGGCCGCCGCGGCCAGAGCGGGTTCCGCGTGGTGTGCGAGCACAGGGAGATGACCTTCCCGTGGAGTGGCGGTCGAGGCGGTGTGAGACACCCGGTGCTGACCACGTACCCGCCTCGGACGGAATCAGCCCGGCCGACTGGCCGCCGCTCCGGCGTCCTGCCTGCTTCCGGCCATCTTTCGCCTGCCCGCTTTCACCCGTATGAGTGACCGGTGGGGTCGGATCGCGAGGACGGACCAGGCACGCGCGGAGCCCCGTACGGCGTCATGGTGATGCCGTACGGGGCTCCGCGCGTGTGTAAGGGGCCCGTGGGTGGGTGGTCGAGGTGTTACGAAGCCGAGGTGTCGGCCGGACGGATCCACAGTCGCTGCCCGATGGCGGCGGCCTGCTGAACGATCCGGTTGACGGAGGCCGCGTCAACGACGGTGCTGTCCACGGGCGTGCCGTCGACGTCGTCGAGCCGCATGATCTCGAAGCGCATGGCTTCTCCCTTCGTCTGGTCATCCTCCTGAGGAGAACTACTGATGTGTGGCCCACGGGACGACGGTGCCCCCTGTTCCGTTCGTATTCAACGCGGTGGTTGTTACAAACATTCCCTACGCTAAAGAAATTTTTCGAACGTCTAACTACTGACGGGTAAGCGTGCTCACCGGGACCGAACGGGACCGGTTGTGTTCGCAGCGTGACCGCCGGGACAATGGAGGCGATGAACGACGACCTCGCGGCCCTCGCCGCCCGCATCGACCGCACGAACGAGCTGCTGACCCGCATGCTCGCCGAGGTGGCGAAGACGCCGTCGACCCACGCCATCTTCGTCGACGCCGGCTACCTCTACGCCGCGGCGGGCCGGCTGGTCGCCGGGACCGAGGACCGCAGGGCGTTCGACCTCGACGCCGAGGGGCTGATCGAGGCGCTCATCGACCGGGCGCGCACGATCTTCGCGGACAGCCGGCTGCTGCGGGTCTACTGGTACGACGGCGCGCGACGCCGCATCCACACCGCCGAGCAGCAGTCCATCGCCGAACTCCCGGACGTCAAGGTCCGGTTGGGCAATCTGAACGCCAACAACCAGCAGAAGGGCGTCGACTCCCTGATCCGCACCGACCTGGAGTCCCTCGCCCGGCACCGCGCCATCAGCGACGCGGCACTGCTCGGCGGCGACGAGGACCTGGTCTCGGCGGTGGAGGCGGCCCAGGGGTACGGCGCCCGCGTCCACCTGTGGGGCATCGAGGCCCCGGAGGGCCGCAACCAGGCCGAGCCCCTCCTCTGGGAGGTCGACAGCCAGCGCACCCTGGACCTCGACTTCTTCAAGCCGTACGTCTCACGGCGCACCGCCGCGGCGTACGAGCCGGCCGGCGCGAACCGGCCCACCCGCGAGGACGTCCGCTTCGTCGGCGCGCAGATCGCCGCCAAGTGGCTGGCGGCACGAGGCCGGGAGTCGCTGGTGGAACTGCTCCCCGGCCACCCCTACCTGCCCGGCTCCGTCGACCAGGATCTCCTGGTGGAGGCGGAGGGCATCCTCCAGTACTCGCTGCGCGGCCAGGCGGACCTGCGGCGCGCGCTGCGGGACGGGTTCTGGGAGCACTTGCAGACGCAGTACTAGCCCGTATCGGCTCGGGTCGGACCGCGTCGGCCCGTATCGGCTCGGGTCGGACCGCGTCGGCCCGTATCGGCTCTCCCCTCAGCTCTGTACGACCTCGTCCCAGAAGTCCGCCAGGCCGTGGGCGGTGGGCAGGGGCTGTTCCAGGTTCGGGGAGTGCTCGGCGCCGGGGACGACGGTCCGGGACGCGCCCAGCTCCACGGCCATGTCGTCCAGGACGGTCACCGGCCAGGTGTCGTCGCGCGCACCCGACAGCACGTGGAGCGGCAGCGGAACGGTGGCGAGTTCGGCGACCCGGTTGGGCTCGACGAGCAACTGGCGTCCGGTGGCGAGGAGTTGCGCCGGCTTGTGGTTCACCCAGCGCAGGCGCCGCAGCGCCAGCTCGCCGAACCCGCGGGCGGGGCCGCCGACTTCCTCCGGCGGGCCCATGGCGAGGATCGCCTCCCACACCTCGGCCATCTCCATCACCGCGAGGGCGTCGTGCAGCAGCTTCACCCGCTGCCGCTGCGACTCGGAGATGTGCGCGGGGCCCGAGGCGAGCAGGGTGAACGAGACGAAGGGGGAGTGGTCCAGGAGCACGGCGGCGCGGGCGATCTGGCCGCCCAGGGAGTGCCCGACGAGGTGCACGGGGGTGTCGAGAGCAGCCGCCTGCGCGAGCACGTCCCGCGCCAACTCCGCCTGCGCGTAAGGTGCTTCATCGCGTGCGGGGCCGTGCGACTCGTTCTGCCCGCGTCCGTCCACGGCGACGGTGCGGTAGCCGCGGGCGGCGAGGGGCTCGTGCAGGAGGTGGAAGTCCTCCTTGCTCCCGGTGAACCCCGGCAGCAACAGCGCGACGCCCAGCGGTTCGACACCGGGCGCCGCCGGCGCGTCGACGACGGCGAACTCGCCGCGCTCGGTCCGCAACGGGTACGCGCGTGCGCCGGGAGGCGGGGTGAAGCTGATCGGCGTGGTCACGGGCCGAGGCTACCGGGAGGGCGGGGGAGGGGCGCGGGGAGGTCGGGTCTTCGGGGCGCGACTTCAGGGCGCGTGTTCAGGGCGCGGCTTCGGTTCAGGGCGAGGCTTCGGGCGCGGCTTCGGTGCCGGGAAGCTTCCGCAACGCCGACGGCCCGGTCCTCCCCAGGGGGAACCGGGCCGTCGGCGTGTGCCGTCGTGTCGGACGGACGGTCAGTTCTCCGCGGACTCCGCGGCTGCCGCCGTCTTGCGCGTACGCCGAGCCTTCGGCGGCGCCGCCTCGGCGACGTCGCCCGCCGCCTCGGCCGCGACCGCTGCCGACGCCGCGGTCTTGCGGGTGCGGCGGGGCTTGACCTCGGGCTCCTGCGAGACCTGCGCCGGAATGGCGGCGGCGGTCTTGCGGGTGCGGCGCGGCTTGGCCTCGGTGGCTTCCGCCGTGTCGACCGCCGTGACCTCTGCCGGGGCAGCGGCCGTCTTACGGGTGCGGCGCGGCTTGGCTTCCGTGGCTTCCGCCGTGTCGACGGCGGTGGTCGCGGCGGCGGCCGTCTTGCGCGTGCGGCGGGGCTTGGCCTCGGTGGCTTCCGCCGTGTCCACTGCCGTGACCTCTGCCGGGGCGGCGGCCGTCTTGCGGGTGCGACGCGGCTTGGTCTCCGCGACCTCGGCCGTGTCGACGGCGGTGGTCGCGGTGGTCGCGGCGGCGGCGGCGGTCTTGCGGGTGCGGCGCGGCTTGGCCTCGGTGGCTTCCGCCGTGTCGACCGCCGTGACCTCTGCCGGGGCGGCGGCGGTCTTGCGGGTGCGGCGCGGCTTGGTCTCCGTGACCTCGGCCGTGTCGGCGGCGACCTGCGCCGGTACCGCCGTCTTGCGCGTGCGGCGCGGCTTGGCCTCGGTGGCCTCAGCGGTGTCGACCGCGGCCTCCGCCGGGGCGGCAGCGGCCTTCCTGGTCCGGCGCGGCTTGGTCTCCACGGCCTCCGCCGTGTCGACGGCGGCCTCTGCCGAGACCGTCGCCTTGCGCGTGCGGCGCGGCTTGGCCTCCGGCTCCTGCGCGGCCTGGGCCGGGATGACCGCCGTGGCGACCGTCTCCGCCGGGGCGGCGGCGGCGGTCTTGCGGGTGCGGCGCGGCTTGACCGCCACGGCCTCGGCCGTGTCGACCGCGACCTCCGCCGTGCCGGCCTCCGCCGTGTCGACCGCTGTCTGCGCCGGGGCCGTCGTCTTGCGGGTGCGGCGGCGCGGCTTCGTCTCCGCGGGCTCCGCCGTGGCGACGGCGGCTTCCGCCGCGGGCGTCGCCTCGGCGGCCGGGGCGGTCGACGCGACCGAAGTGACCGACGCGGCGGGCGCGACCGGTTCCGGCACGGCCGGCGTCGTCGGGGCCGGCTCGACGGCCGGCTCCGTCACGGCCACCGGCGCGTCCGACGCGACCGCGTTCCGGCGGGTGCGGCGGCGGCGCGGCTTCGCGGCGTCGAGGGACTGCTCCGCCGACGCCCCCTCCGCCGTCGTCACGGCCGCCTCCGCGGCCTCGGGCGCGGCGGGCTCGACGGCCGCGGTCGCCGACACGGCGCCGACGGTCTCCTGCTGGGACCCGCCCCGCGTCCGGCGACGACGGCGCGGCGTACGAGGAGACGTCGCCTCCTCGGCGGCCGGAGCCGTGGCCTGCCCGGTCCGACCGGTCTGCTCGTTCTGTCCGACCTGCTCGGGCGCCGGCGTCCCGTCGACGGCACTGCCGCCACGCGTACGACGGCGGCGGCGCGGCGTACGGGTGGTGGAGTGCTCGCGCTCGGCGGTGCGGGAGTCGTCCCGCCCGCCCCTGCGGTCGCCACGCCCGCGTGCACCACGGCCGCCCGGCTCGCCCAGGTCCTCCAGCTCCTCCGCGTCGAGCCCGGCGCGCGTGCGCTCCGAGCGCGGCAGGACGCCCTTGGTGCCCGCGGGGATGCCGAGTTCCTCGTAGAAGTGCGGGGAGGTGGAGTACGTCTCCGGCGGGTCGCTGAAGTCGAGCTCCAGCGCCTTGTTGATGAGCTGCCAGCGCGGGATGTCGTCCCAGTCGACGAGCGTGACCGCGATGCCCTTGGCGCCCGCGCGGCCGGTACGGCCGATGCGGTGCAGGTACGTCTTCTCGTCCTCGGGGGACTGGTAGTTGATGACGTGGGTGACGCCCTCGACGTCGATGCCGCGCGCGGCGACGTCGGTGCAGACGAGCACGTCGACCTTGCCGTTGCGGAAGGCGCGCAGGGCCTGCTCGCGGGCGCCCTGGCCGAGGTCGCCGTGGACCGCGCCGGAGGCGAAGCCGCGCTGCTTGAGCTGGTCGGCGAGGTCGGCCGCCGTGCGCTTGGTACGGCAGAACACCATGACCAGGCCGCGGCCCTCGGCCTGCAGGATGCGCGCGACGATCTCGGGCTTGTCCATGTTGTGCGCGCGGTACACGTGCTGCTTGGTGTTCGCGACCGTCCTGCCCGCGTCGTCGGGCGAGGTGGCGTTGATGTGCGTGGGCTGCGTCATGTAGCGGCGCGCGAGACCGATGACCGCGCCCGGCATGGTCGCCGAGAACAGCATGGTCTGCCGCTTCGCCGGCAGCATGGCGATGATCTTCTCGACGTCGGGCAGGAAGCCCAGGTCGAGCATCTCGTCGGCCTCGTCGAGGACGAGGGACTTGATGTGCTTCAGGTTCAGCTTCTTCTGGCCCGCGAGGTCCAGCAGGCGGCCCGGGGTGCCGACGACGACGTCGACGCCCTTTTTCAGGGCCTCGACCTGGGGCTCGTAGGCGCGGCCGCCGTAGATCGCGGTGACGCGCACGTTGCGCACCTTGCCCGCGGTCTGGAGGTCGTTGGTGACCTGCGTGCACAGCTCGCGCGTGGGGACGACGATGAGCGCCTGCGGCGCGTCGGTGAGGTCCTCGGGGCGGGCGCGGCCGGCCTCGACGTCGACGGGGACGGTGACGCGCTCGAGGAGCGGGAGACCGAAGCCGAGCGTCTTGCCGGTGCCGGTCTTGGCCTGGCCGATGACGTCCGTGCCCGACAGGGCCACGGGGAGCGTCATCTCCTGGATGGGGAAGGGGGTGATGATGCCGACGGCCTCGAGGGCCTCGGCGGTCTCGGGAAGGATCCCGAGCTCTCGGAACGTGGTAGTCAGGGTGCTGCCTCTTCTGTGTGCGCGGTGCGAGGCGAGCGCGGGGGTCGTGTCGGACCGTGCCGGGGACGTAGGCCGCCTCTCACGGGCAAGCCGTCAGGACACGGGACCTCATCCGACGCTCTAGCGTTCGTACCGCTGAGGGTGTCCCTCCGATCGTCGTACGCACTGTGCCGTACGGTCAGGGAGGGCTGTCAGGTCGGAGCCGATCGGGCCACCGACCGGGCATCCTCATACGTGCGGCCCGTCGAATATTCGGCAGGCGCATTACCACCATACCTTGGATTCGCGCACATGCGATGGCCGATTCGGTCACGTTGTGGTTGTCACACCGATGGGCGCGGTCCCACGCGCCGTCGTGGTCGCACTGACTGACCAGGGACTTCCCTCGCGCGGCGAGCGAGCTATTGTGCGCTGCATGACGACCTCTGACAAGCCTGACAACGAGAACGCCGCCACCGGCATCGCCGCCCAGGACTGGGCGAAGGCCTCCGCCGATCCCCAGTACCGGGCCGCGGTCGTCGACCTGCTCGGCGCGCTCGCGTACGGCGAGCTGGCGGCGTTCGAACGGCTCGCTGAGGACGCCAAGCTGGCGCCCACCCTCGAGGACAAGGCGGAGCTGGCGAAGATGGCGTCGGCCGAGTTCCACCACTTCGAGCGGCTGCGTGACCGGCTCACGGAGATCGGCGAGGAGCCCACGCGCGCGATGGAGCCGTTCGTGGCCGCGCTCGACGGCTTCCACCGGCAGACGGCCCCCTCCGACTGGCTGGAAGGCCTCGTCAAGGCGTACGTCGGCGACTCGATCGCCAGCGACTTCTACCGCGAGGTCGCGGTGCGCCTGGACGCCGACACGCGCGCCCTGGTGCTCGCCGTCCTCGACGACACCGGCCACGCGGGATTCGCCGTGGACCGGGTGCGCTCGGCGATCGACGCGGACCCGCGCGTGGGCGGACGGCTCGCGCTGTGGGCGCGGCGGCTGATGGGCGAGGCGCTGTCGCAGTCGCAGCGGGTGGTCGCGGACCGCGACGCGCTGTCGACGATGCTCGTCGGCGGCGTCGCGGACGGGTTCGACCTCGCCGAGGTGGGGCGGATGTTCTCCCGGATCACCGAGGCGCACACGAAGCGGATGGCTGCGCTGGGCTTGGCGGCGTAGGGCTCCGCCGGGGGTTGCCGTTGGGCGCCGTGGGGGCGGGGGAGTGTTTCGGCCGACGGTCCGTGGAGGGCTGGTCGCGCAGTTCCCCGCGCCCCTTTGGGGTGTTGCCGTCACGTTCCCGGTGAGGCTTGGCGGTGTCGCCGTGAAGATTCCGGTGGGGGCTTGGCGGTGTCCGCGTCTACGCGGGGGCTGATCGGCGCAGGCGGCGGGTCGTGGGGCGCAGGAGCAGGGAGAGGGAGGCGGCGGAGACGATCGCCGCGCCCAGGAGGCTCAGCAGTGCGGAGCCGGGGCCCAGTGCGCTGTGGGTGACGAAGTCGCCGAACAGCGCTCCTGCGATGCCCGTCGCGAACACCAGGGTGGGCGCGGGCAGACGGTGGGACAGGCGATGGAACGCCGCCCACGCGAGCACGAGACCGAGCACAGCGGAGCCGATTGCTTCCAAGATCATGCGGGTCCCCTCCAGACGGCGGGCTGTGCTTCGAGGTCGTAGCCCGTCATACCCGTGACCTGCGAAAGGCAATCCTCCCCTGTGGGTCAGTTGTGCGCCATCCGTGGAGAACCGAGGCGTGTGTCGACAAGGGGTCGACGACGGGCCGGCAACGGCGAGGGGCCCGGCAGCCGTTCGGGATGCTGTTGGTTTATTCGGGCCTGTGCGTGACGTTGGCCTTCAAGACCCGGTTGTGGTCTTGAAGGCCGACGTTGTCGTATGGGGTGGGTGC
>NZ_JBIARQ010000037.1:0-41634 GCF_042890065.1 Streptomyces sp. NPDC002328
AAGACAACTGGGGAGGTTGGTTAATACGAACGGGACAGTGGAGGAGAGGGTCCGAACGAGTGACGCGGGGACTCGTGGGGCGGTCGGTAAAGTCGGCGATCAGCGCCGCACGGCCGGTGTCACCGTCCTCGACGGCGCGGACCAGGCGGGGCAGCAGCGCGGACTCGCGCCGGAAGACCCGGTGGACCACCACCATCTCGTCGGTATGGGGGCGTTGTTCGGCGGAAGGCATGACAGCCGTACGGCGGAGGGACACGCTCACTTGCTCCAGCAACTCGGTTCAGGACAACAGGAGAGCACCGTGCCTCCCACCGCTTGGCGCGTGCTTGGCGATGACTTGGCGTCGTCCGCCACGACGTCCTGGGGTGCCTCGGCGTCGTCCGCCACGATGTCGGCACACGACGTCGGCGTGCGACGTGGTGATGCGCTCACCGCGGCCCTCGGCGCATGTCCCGCGTCCCTCGCGGCCAGGCCGTTTAGCTTCTGTTGAGGGACTCGGCGCGCCGCTCGGGTAGATTCCCGCGGCGTGCTGCGTATTCGAGTCCTGGGACCGCTGGGCGCCGATGTCGGGGGGAAGCCGGTCGAACTGGGGGCTCCGCGGCAGCGGGCCGTCCTCGCCCTGCTGATCGCTGCCCGCCAGGGCGTCGTCCCCGTGGACCGGATCGCGGAGGACGTGTGGCGTGGGGCGCCCCCGGCCAAGGTCTCCGCCTCCCTGCAAGCCTATGTGTCGAACCTGCGGCGTCTGCTGGAACCGGAGCGGCCCCCGCGCACGCCTGCCGCCGTCCTGGTCACCTCCCCTCCGGGGTACGCCCTGCGGCTGCCGGACGAGGCGGTGGACGCCTGGCGGTTCGAGACATGGGTCGGACGAGCCCGTCACGCGCCCGCCGACCGGGCACGCCGACTGCTCGCCGAGGCGCTCGGCTGGTGGCAGGGTCCTCCCTTCCTGGAACACGCGGACGAGCCGTGGACCGCGCCGGAGGCGGCCCGCCTCACCGAGCTCTGCGCGCAGGCCCGTGAACTGGCCGTGGCGGCCGACCTCGGCACCGGGCACGCGGCCGAGGCCGTCCTCACGGCCGAAGCACTGGTCCGGCAGAGCCCGTTGAGGGAAGAGGGATGGCGTCTGCTCGCCCTCGCCCACTGGGGCTGCGGCAGACAGGCCGACGCGCTGTCCTGCCTGCGCCGCGCCTCGGCGGTGCTGCGTGAGGAACTCGGCTGCGACCCGGGACCCGCCCTGGCCGGACTCGAACAGGCGATCCTTGCGCAGCGGCTCGACGTACTGCGGGCGGCCGTGCCGGAACACGCTCCGGCGAGCACGCTCACGATCACCGCCCCGGGGCGCGCTCAGGACGCGGCGGCGGAGGAGGCCGCGTCCGGGCCGGCGGCTGCCGGCACCGCCGAGGCACTCGTCCTGCGGTCGACGGCCCCCGATGTCCCGACCTCCCTCCCGCAGCCCCCGATCCCCGCCGCCCCGCCGATTCCTGCCGCCCCGCCGACACCTGTCGCCCCGAAGCCGCTGCCCGTCGACGTCCCGCGCACCCCGCACGGCCTCTTCGTCGGCCGCAGCGCCGAGTTGGACGCCGCGGACCTGGCCGCGCGGGCGGCCCGGCGAGCGGGTGGCGTGCTGCTCGTGACCGGCGAGGCGGGCGCGGGCAAGTCCGCGCTCCTGGAACGGTTCGCCGGCCGGCTGACGGAGGCGGGCTGGAGGACCGTGCTGGGGCGCTGCCCGCAGGACGAGGGGGCCCCGCCCGCCTGGGCCTGGGTGGAGGCGCTCGGCGCCCTCGCCCGCGCCGTGCCGCCGCCACGCCCCGAGGAACTGGCCGCGCTGCTGCACGAGCCCGAGAACGTGACCGTCATGTCACGCGACGAGGCGACCGCCGGACGTTTCCACATGCACCGCGCCGTCACCTCGTGGCTGCGCACCGCCGCCGCCGGACGACCCCTCGCCGTCCTCCTGGAGGACGTGCACCGCGCCGACGCCGAGACGCTCGCCCTCGTCGAGGCCGCCGCCCAGGTCACCGGCGTCCCGCTGCTCACCGTCGTCAGCTACCGCCCGGCCGAGGTGGGGGAGCACCTCGTCAAGGCCCTCGCCCACCTCGCCCCCGGCGTCCCGCACCGGGTCGCGCTCGGCGGCCTGCCGCCACGGGACGTCGCCACGGTCGTCCATGCCGTCTGCGGCGCGTCCGTCGACCAGACCACCGTGGCCGCGCTCGCCGAACGCACCGGCGGCAACCCGTTCTACGTCCTGGAGAGCGCGCGCCTGCTGGCCGACGAGGGCGCCCTGGTCGCCGTCTCCGAGGTGCCCCAGGGCGTCCGGGACGTGCTGCGCAGGCGGCTGGCCCTCCTGCCCGACGCGGCCCGCTCCGCCCTGCGACTGGCGGCCGTCACCGGACTGGAGGCCGAGGTCGCCCTCCTCGTCGACGCCGCCGACGCCGACGAGGACACGACGCTCGAAGGACTCGAAGCGGCCGTGGCCGCCGACCTGCTCACCGAGCCAAGACCCGGCCGTGTCCGCTTCGTGCACGCGCTGGTTCGCGACACCGTCTACACCGACCTGTCCGGCGTACGACGGGCCCGTCTGCACGACCGCATCGCGCGGGAGCTGCGCCGCCACCGCCCGGACGATCTCGCCGCCCTGGCCCACCACTTCGCCCGGTCGGGACGCACCGCCAACGCGCCGCTCGCCGTCGACTACGCGCTGCGGGCGGCCGAACTGGCCGAACGGCGCTACGCCCACGACGTCGCCGTGGAGCTGATCCAGCAGGCCCTACAGGCGCACACCGCGGCCGTGTCCTGTCCCGGGGCCGGGCCGGAACGGACGGTGGAGCTCCTCGTGCGGCTGCTGAGCGCGCAGTTGCGGGCCGGGGCGACGGACGCCGCCCGGCACACCCGGCAGCGCGCGGTCGAACTGGCGGTGCGCGCCGACCGGGACGACCTGGTCGCGGCGGTCTACGGGGCCTGGACCGAGCCCACACCCTGGCGCAGCCGACTGGACGGCTTCTTCGACCGGACGGCCCTCGCCCGACTGGAACGGCTCGCCCACGACCACAGCCTGAACGACGTGACGCGCGCCCGCGTCCTCCAGGTACTCGTCGACGCCGTGGCCCCGGAGGACGCGCGGCGGGCCCGCGGAGCAGCCGACGCGCAACTGGAGTTGGCGCGAACCAGCGCCGAACCGCGCCTGCTCGCGTCCGCGTTGATGACCTCCGCCAAGCTGCTGCCGCACGAGGAGCAGACCGACGCCCGGGGCCCGCTCGTCGCCGAACTGCGCACTCTGGCCCGGGAACACGACCTGCCCGCCTACCGCTGGACGTGCGAGCACCTCGACGGCATGACGGCGGCAGCCCGCAACGACCCGGACGGCCTGCGCCGGCACACCGCCGACGGACTGCGACTCGCCCGCCGCTACCGGATGGTGTGGGCGCGGGGCATAGCGGCGACCACCTCCGCCATGCTGGCGAAGATCGAGGGCCGCTTCGCCGAGGCGGAGGCCGGATACGCCGAAGCCGACGATCTGCTGAGGCGGGTCGGAGCGCACTACGCCACGGGACCGCGCCTCCTCGGACAGATCACCCTCCTGCTCACCCAGCAGCGCACCGCCGAACTGGAGCCGGTCGTGCGGGGGTTGTACGAGGCCGTCGGCGCCCCCGTCGCCGTGGCGCACGCCCTCGTCCTGGCCCGCCTGGGACGGCTGGACGAGGCGCGGGCGGTCCGCTTCCCGGCGCGGCCGGTGACGGACCACCTCTACGGGCTGGAGCTGGACTACCGCAGCGAACTGGCCGTCCTGCACCGGGACACCGACACCGCTGCCGCGTTGATCGCCCAACTGGTGCCCGTACGGGACCAACTCGCCGGCGCGGCGGGCGCGGCCTACGCGACCCGCCCGCTCGCCCACGCCCTCGCCGACCTGTACCGCCTCGTCGGCGAGGAGCGCGCCGCCGCCGAGCACTACGCCCAGGCCGAACGCGTGGCACAGGCCTGGAACTCGCCCTACCTGGCCTCCGCCGCCCGCCGGGCCGCTGACGGACTCTCGACGAGCCGGGCGCGGCGGCGGACCATGGCGACCTGAGGATCTCGCGCGGACCGCACGTCTCACCGTTCCCGATCATCGTTCCCGAAGGCGCCACCACCACCAGCGCCCCGCCGTCCACTCGCACGCCGGACCCGGGTCCGGGAGAGTGCGGCGTTCGAACTCCGCGTCGATCCGTTCCACCAGGCGGCCCAGATCCGCTCGGGCTCCTGCGGGCAGATGCCGCAGAGCCACTTCCAGATCATCGCGTCCGTCTTCGATCTCGATGCCGGGGCTCTCGTACGGTCCGCTCAGATACCGTCCCGGCTCACGGAAAGCCCACTCGAACCGGCTGAGAGCATGGGCGACCGCGTCCGGCCACAGGTGTTCGGCCTCGACGCGCCGTATCGCCGCACGGGTTCGAGCCGATACGGAGGGAATCCGACAGACCGGCATGTGCTTGCGTGGCCGCCACCGCTCGGCGCGGACGGCCTTCGGGCGCCTACGTGGCATCGCCCTTTCGGAGGAGAGTCATGCCGGCATTGTGCCAGGCATCCGAATGCCGCGCGTTTCCTTTTCGGCCAGCGCACCGCCGGGCCGGTGAACGATGTTCATCGGCCGTGATAGCCGAATGGGAGGGCGGGTAACCGGAAGTGGCCCATACGACTTTGGGGGCCACTGTGATCAAGGTTCTTGTTGTGCACGACACTTGCCTGCTGCGGCAGGCGTTGGCCACGCTGTTATGCCGGGAGCACGACCTGGAAGTGAGCGCGGCGTCATGGCCGGAGGCGGTGACCGGGCTCGTCTCCTGGCAGCCCCGGGTGTGCGTGGTGGACGTGGACGCCCCGGGCCCGGCGGCGCCCCCGTCCCAGTGGGAGCACTTCGCCGAGCGCGCTACGGCGGAGAAATGCGGGCTGCTTCTGCTGGCGCCGCCCAGCAGACCGGGGCTCCTTCATCGCGCCTCACGGGCGCAGGCGTTGGGATACGTCAGCAACGACGAACCCTGCGAGGCTCTTTTGGGGGCCATCAGACGGGTCGCGCAGGGCAAGCAGTTCGTCGACACCTCGCTGGGGTGGGATTTTCTTCAGGCGGCCCGAGTTCCCTTGACGGAGCGGGAGTTGAGCGTGCTGTCGCTCGCCTCGCAGGGAGCCTCCGTCGCCGAGATAGCGGGGGACCTGCATCTGACGCACGGCACCGTACGGAACTACCTGTCGACCATCACCCGCAAGACGGGCGCCCGCAACCGCGTCCACGCCATCCGCATCTCCCAGGAGGCGGGCTGGGTCTGAGCCCGCCGAGACCGCTCACTCGCGGCCCGCGACGGCCGCGTCCTCCCAGTGGCCGACCAGGTCGCGGTAGAGCGCCGATCGCGCCAACAACTCCTCGTGGGTGCCGAATTGGTCGTCTGCGCCGTCCATCAGCAGGATCCGTCCGGCGCGTCGGGCGGAGCTGATGCGGTGCGCGACGACGACCAGGCTTCCGGGTCTGCGGGCGAAGGCCAGCTCCGCGCGGGCCTCGGCTGCCGGGTCGAGGTGGCAGGTGGCCTCGTCCAGCAGGGCCAGGGGCGCGGGTGAGAGGTAGGCCCTCGCCAGCGCGATCAGTTGGGCCTCGCCCGCGGAGAGCGCCGGGGGATCGACCGACGCGTCGAGCCCGCCGAGCCTGTCGGCCAGAGCACCGAGCCCCAGACGTGTGACGGCGGCGAGCACCGTCGCCTCCGGCGGGGGAGCGGGGCACAGGTACAGCAGATTGTCGCGGAGAGTCCCTGAGAACACGTACGCCTCCTGCGGCACGAGCACCCGCAGCGCGGCCAGCTCCTCCGCGGGCCGACCGCTCACCGGCACGCCGGCGACCCGTACCTGGCCGCCACGGGGGATCAGCAGGCCGGCGACGAGACCGGCGAGGGTCGACTTGCCGATACCGCTCGGCCCGACGACGGCCAGGTGCCCGCCCTCGGGAAGGCTGAGCCGCAGGTCGCGGACGACGGGGGTGGTGTGGTCGCCGTGGGCGAAGGTGACGCCGTCGAGCTCGACGGCAGGCCCCCCGACCGACACCGAACCGACAGCCTTGGTCCGGCTGTTGCTGCCACCCCGCTCCGTGCGAACCGGCTCATCCCACAGCCGGCGCAGGATCGTTCCCAGTCGTGTGCCCGCCGTGCCCAAGCCCTGGGTCAGGCTGTGCAGCGCCGGTAGCAGTGACTGTGTGACGTACACGAGTGCGCCCGCCAGGGCGCCCGCTGTCACTCCGTGGCGTAGCAACCATGGCGCGGTGATCAGCAGCAGCACGACCGGCAGCCGTACCGCGAGGGCGAGGGCGAGGACGCGTGACACCTCCCACCGGGCCAGGGCGCGGGCCGCACGGAACTCGGCGGCGATCAGGGCGTCGGTCTCCGTCGCCATCGCCTCCTCCGCGCCCGCCGCGGTGATGTCCCGCAGGCCGGCGGCGAGGTGTCCGCACTGCCGTGCCAACTCCTCGTCGGCGGACAGGTATGCGTCCTGACGCCGGGCCAACGGTCCGAGGGCGGCGACGAAGACGCACAGTCCGGCGATCAACGGCGGTGCCACCACCGCCAGTAGCAGCGGACTCAGCGCGAACAACCCGGCCAGAGCCCCGACCGCGGTGAAGACGAAGGAACGGGCCGCCATCGCCACCCCGGCGAAGGTGTCCCGGGCGAGTTCCACCTGCTGGGTGAGTCGCGAGACCGCGGTCGCGTCGGTCCGGTGGGGCCCCGCGACGGCCGTGTCCAGGGCGGTGGAGACGACCCGGCGTACGAGCGCGTCCCGCAGCGGCTCGACCAGCCCCGCCAGCGCCCGGTACGCACGCCCCGTACCGAAGGCCGCGGCGACCACCGACAGACCGGCCACCCCCAGCCACGCCAGGCCGAGATCCGGCCGTCCGCCGAGGAAACCGTCGTCCAGCGCGCGTGCCAGTGCCACGCCCAGCAGGAAGGTCTGCCCGGCCTCCAGCACGGACCATCCGGCCAGCGCGGTGATCGCCCGCCTGCGGCCGCGCAGGAAGGCGAAGCCCGCGTCGCGCAGACCGCGCCCGGCCGGCGCAGGGCCGTCGTCACGGGGCGCGGCGGACATCCAACCCCCCTCCGGCAGGCCCCGGTTGATGGGCCGCACCCGGCGAGTGGGCCTCGGCATCCGGCGTCGGCTCGAAGACCGCGCGGTACTCAGACAGACCCCACAGCGTGGTGTGCGGTGCGACCGCCCGTAAGCGCCCGCAGTCGAGCCAGGCCACCAGGTCGGCGCGGGCCGCGGTGGACGCGCGGTGCGCGACGACGACACGGGTGCGGTCGCCGAGGCCGTGCCACAGGGCGGCGTCGACGCGGCGCTCGGTGACGGTGTCGAGGCTGGAGGTGGCGTCGTCCAGCACGAGAAGCCGGCCGGCGTGTGCGAACGCCCGTGCCAGGCCGAGGCGTTGTGCCTCGCCGCCGGACAGGGCGACGGTCCGGCAGGGGGTGTCGTAGCCGTGCGGCAGCAGGCGGACGAAATCGTCGGCGCACGCCTGGCGGGCCGCCGAGACGACGGCACGTCGCGGAAGGGGAGTCGGGCCGAAGCCGATGGTGCCGCCGATGGTGCCGCCGAGCGGCGCCGGACGTTCGAAGGCGTGACCGACCGCGCGGCGCAGCGCGTCTCGGCGCAGCTCCGGCAGCGGCACCCCGTCCAGGAGCACGGTGCCCTCGTCGGGATCGGTGAGCCGCCCCGCCAGCGCGGCGAAGACCGACTTGCCCGCTCCGGAGACCCCGACGACGGCCAATGACGAACCTCCCGGAACCAGCACGTCAATGGACCGGAGCACGGTGTGGCCGCCGCGCACCACGGAGACGCCGCGGAACTCGAGCCGTCCGGTGCCGGTCGGCAACGCGCGCGTGCCGTGCGCGGGGGCGGGCGCGGCGAGGATCTCAGCGACCCGGCCGGCGGCGGCCCGGCTGCGTACGACGTCGTTGACGCGGGAGACCAGCAGACCGATGCCGGCGGCGAGCGCGGCGTAACGGGATGCCGCGAGCAGTTCGCCGACCGTCAGGCGGTGAGCGGCCATGAGCAGGCCGCCGACGGCCAGGACGAGGATCTGGAGCAGCGGAAGGACCACCGCGGCGCGCGCCGTGGAACGGCCCAGGACGTGCCAGGTCCTCGTTCCGTGCCGCCCCAGTTCGGGCAGCGCGCTCAGGACGCGGGACGTCTCACGGCGCACGGTGCCCGCGGCGGCCACCGTCCGCGCCCCGCCCAGCGCCTCCAGCAGGTGACCGGCCATGCGGCCCTGGACCTGCTGGTAGTGCGCGACGCTGTCGGAGGTGTCGCGCACGAAAGCCCGCAGCAGCAGCACGAGCAACGGGATGCCGAGGACGAAGACCGCGCCCAGCCAGGGATCGAGCAGGGTGAGGGCGACGAGTGCGCCCAGCGGGGTGACCACGGCGGTCGGCAGTCCGGCCACGGCGGCCGGCGCGGCACCCGCGTGGGCCGTGTTTCCGACCAGCCGGGAGGTCAGGTCGCCGGGGGAGAAGCGGTCGCGGGCGGACGGACCGACAGCGAGCACGTGACGCAGCAGCCGCCCGCGAGCCCAGGCAGCCGCACGCGCCCCCGTCGTGCCGGTGAGCAGGGCCTCGCCCGCCTGGGCAACGACCAGGGCGCTGGTCAGGGCCGCCGCCAGAGAGATCCAGGGCCAGGCGGATCCGGCCGCCGGCCGCCGCGTCAGCAGGGCGTCGAGGGCGTGGGCGAGGACAGCGGGCATGGCCAGTTCCACGGCCGCGATGAAGACCCCGATCAGACAGAGAGCGGTGCAGCGTCCGGCGCTGTGACGTACAACGTCACGCAGAAGGAGGTCAGTTGAGGTTGAGGGATCTGGCTCGTCGCGTCGACTTGCGCCCAGGCGCATCGCTTCGGCCTTCCCGGGCGGGCCCCCGACGATGCTGCACGTCGGGGGCCCGCCCGTCGGACTGTCACCGACGCTCGGCCGTCACGAGGACGAAGGCGCGCCGAGGCAGGGTGGTCATGTCACAGGCAGAGGGTGGTGGACGACGTGCTGGCGGAACACAGCAGCAGACTCGCGCTGCTGACCGTCGAAGCGGCGTCCTCCTGGGTCTCGGTCGGCTCGGGGAGTTCGAGCTGCTGAAGGTCGAGCAGTACCATGGTTCATCCTTTCGGCTGAGTGCCGCCTCCGTGACCACCAGGGCGTCGCCCAGCGGGATCCCCGCCGGTGACCTCCTCGGGTGGCGTCGGTACGGACGCGGCGTGTGCGACTGGATTTTCCGTTTCGGCCCCCGACTGCGGGGACCGGCTCTGGGGCCGCCGTAGCGGCGGGAGGAAGGGGAACGCGGCAGGCCGCTCGTCGAGCGCGGCGCCGATCGCCAGCAGGCAGCCGGCCGTTCCCGTGGCGAGGTCCGTCGACAGGCGCATCACCTGGTCCCCGGCGAAGGCCAACTGCCCTCGGTAGGGCACCGCGTGCCACGCCAGCCGGGCGATCTGGTCGGCCAGCCGACCGGAAACGTCCTCGGGGACGGTGGTGCGGGCCAGGTGCAGCACCATGCCCGCGCGTCCGCCGAAGAGACCGGACTGGGCGTAGAAGCGTGAGGTGGCGGCGGGCAGGATGGCCGTGCGGGCCCGTGCGAAGTCCGGGTCGTCGCGGCGGGCGAGGTAGTCGTCGAGCACCATGGCGATGCCCACGCTGCCCCGGCCGAGATACGGCATGGAGCGGCGGCCCTCGTCCACGGCGAGCGCGCCCGAGCGGTCGGTCGCGCAGTGCGCGAGGTCGGCGCGGAGATGGCGGGCGGCCAGGTCGAGCAGGGCGGTGTCCCCGGTGCGCTCGTGCAGCCGGAGGAAGCACAGCGCGGGGCCGCTGGAGCCGTGCAGCAGGCCGGCTTTGCCCGCCGGGCGCTGCTGCCGCCCACTGCGGCTGACGTCGGTGCCGGTGCCGGTGCGGTTGCCGCTGGCGGTGTCGTTGCCGCTGTCTCTGTCCGCGAGCAACCGCGCCGCGTCGAGGGCGTGTTCGTGCAGAGCAGCCTCGCCCGTGATCCGTGACAGGTCGTCCAGAGCGAGTGCGACCCCGGCCAGCCCGCCGTACAACTCGGGCCCGAGCCGCTGCCAGTTCTCGTCGAGCACCCTCTCGGCCAGCTTCAGCGCGGGCCCGGTGTGGCCGAGGCGCGCCAGGACCCAGGCGGTGCCGAGCAGCCCGTCGAACAGACCGAGCGGAGTGCCGGCTCCGGGCTCGGCGGTACGGCGCAACAGCCATTCCTCACCGGCCTGGTGGCGCGGGCAGCCGGTCTCGGCGAAGGCATACAGGACACCGGCCGCGCCGTTGGCCAGGCTGGTTCCGCCGCCCTCCCTGAACTGGTCGACGTCGCCGGGATAGAGGCGGTCGTCGCGCTCGGGCGTGGCGCTCGCGAGGATGGCCCGGTACATCGACGTCCGGCTGCGGGGCCAGTCGCCCGGCTCGACCGGGAGGTACCGTCCACCAACCCTCTCCCTGTCCCCCTCCCCGCCGCCGATCTCCCGCACCGCATCGGTCAGGAACGCGCGCGGCACAGGAAACTCCCCGGCCGCCGCCTCGGCGAGATGAGCCGCCTTGGCCCGGTCGACGGTGAGCAGCGTCGTCAGGGGAAGGAAGAGCGCGAGGCGCAGGCACGCCAGGGCGTAGCGGTCGATGGCGAAGCCCTGCCGGTCGGCCGGCGCGAGGAAGCCGGGGTGGGCGACGACCTGGCGTCGCCCCTCGTCGACGTGAGCGGCGGCCTCGAAGTCGATCAACCGCACCGAGTTCTCGTCGGGGCCGACGAGGATGTTGAACAGATGCAGGTCGTTGAAGACGACCCCGCGATCGTGCACGACGGCGACGGCCTCCTCGACCGACCGGTGCATGCGCAGCGCCCAGTCGGTGTAGTCGGCGAGCACACCGGGATCGGGATCGGCGACGAGCAGCGGATGGCGGCGGCCGAAATAGGTGTTGAGGGTGTTCCCCTCCAAGTGCTCCATCACCAGGAAGCGATGGTCACCGAGCGAGAACCAGTCCCGCACCTCGGGTGCCACGCCCGACCCGGAGAGCCGTTCCAGCGCCGCCCGCTCGCGTTCCAGGCGGGTGACGGCGTCGGCGCCGTCCGCCGCCAGACCGGCGTGCGGCCGGGCCTCCTTGAGGACCACCTTCTCCCCGGTGCGCAGATCGCGGCCGACGTACACCCCGCCGCCGTTGGAGAAGTGCAGGGCCTGCTCGATCCGGTAGGGCAGGTCATGGGTGGTCGTGGCGTTGCGGGCGGCCAACTCCGGTTCCAGGAAGGGGGGCAGGGTCACCCACTCCGGCACGTGGAACGCGGGGTCCCTACGGTCGGGCACCAATCGGCCCTCGCCGTCCTCGATGGCCGGTACGAGCGTTCCGTCGGGGCCGGGACAGAACCGCTGGGCGAAGCCCCCGTACCGCACGTACAGGGGCCCGCGCCGCCAGCGCAGGTCGGTGAGGATGTACGGACCCGGCTCGCCGTCCAGGAGGTCGCCCAACTCCTCCAGTGCCCGCCGGAGTTGGTTCTCGTCCTGCGGATAGAGGGTGGC
This sequence comes from Streptomyces sp. NPDC002328, assembly GCF_042890065.1. Taxonomy (NCBI): domain Bacteria; kingdom Bacillati; phylum Actinomycetota; class Actinomycetes; order Kitasatosporales; family Streptomycetaceae; genus Streptomyces; species Streptomyces sp. NPDC002328. Next base: position 11,539 of record NZ_JBIARQ010000037.1, read on the forward strand.
GAACTTCCCGCTGGTGCCGCGGCCCGCGTACTTCGAGTTCCTCAGGAACAGGTGGTGGGGGCCGGGCACGAACTTGAACGGGATCGTGCGGGAGACGCAGTAGTCCCAGACGACGCCGGCCGTCTTCTCCGCGTTGTCCAGGCAGGCCGACACATGGATCTTCCAACCCTGCCTGGGCATGGGCCGGTCGTCCGGCGTGACATGCAGCCAGTCGCCGGCCGCGTGCCGACGCCAGTGCTTCGGTGCGGGCCGACGCGCGGGCTCGTAGTGCTGCGGGGTGCTGTCGTCCGCACCGGAGGGACGGTCCGGTGCGTCGGAGAGACGGTCCGGTGCGCCCGAGAGACGGTCCGGGGTCTCGTAGAAGTGGTCGTCGGCGAGGCAGAAGACCTCGTACCTCTTCTCCATGTGTCGCCTTCCGCTGGGTCGACTCCAGCTTCCGGCGCGCAGGCGTTCCGGGACAGTCACGCCTGTCATCGGTCACCCATGACAAACGCAGCACACCCGCACCCATGACGAACGCGGCACGGGCGCACCCATGACGAACGCGGCACGGGCGCGCCGTCGGCTACCGTCTCGGCCCCGCGAGGGCGTAGACGGCGGTCCCGGCGACCGTGAGGACCAGGGCCGTCCAGGTGCCCGCCGCCGTGCCGGGTGGCAGCAGCATCCAGGTCGCCACCTGCGCAGGCGTGCTCGTCGGGGCAGGGGCGAGGAACGAGCAGCAGAGCCAGGCGAACGGCAGCGTCCACGCGTACCGGCCGCCGGAGATCGCCGCGCCCAGCGCGGCCAGCCCCATCAGACCCGCGCTGTCCCGGACGACGAAGGCGACGGCGGCCGTGGATTCGCCCACCACCTGCACCCCCAGCAGCACCATGCCGACGACCGCCCCGGCGAGCAGCACGTGGGCCGCGCGGCGGGGACTCCAGCGGAACGCGGCCGTCCGGTCCAGCGCGAGGTCCTGCCCGCTGAACCCGGTCGAGGCCGCCATCGCCCCCATGGCGAGGACGAGCACGGGCAGCCGCGGATCACCCGGCCCGGCGGCCCCGTCCCTCGCGAGCGCGCACACCCCCACCGAGCTGATCACCACCGCGGCGAGCGAGGCGGGCACCTGCCGTGAACGCGCGTACAGCGTCAGCCATCTCATCGGGAGGCACCGCCGGACAGCACGCCGAGCGGGTCGCCCTCGCAGGAGAGCGCGGCGGCGTGCATGGCCTGGATCCGCGAACGCTGTTCGGCCCGTGGCAGCGCGGTGAACTCCTTCCATACCGGGCGGGCGACGGCGTTCCGGTAGTCGGCGGCGGGGGAGTCACCGCCGAGCGGCTCGCGGTCACCGAGGACCCAGCCGGCCGCGATGCTCCGCGCGGCGGCGTCGTTGACGTTGAGGGTGTCGCCCCAGCCGACGGGGGAGCACCCGGGCACCATCCCCTCGGCGATCAGCGCCCGTGTCAGCTCCTCGCCCCGCGCGGCGCTGACGAGGGAGTCGTCGAAGTCGATGAGGACGCTCGTGCGTGACCGCTGAGGCGTGGAGCCGTCCGGCAGTACGGCGGTGTCCTCGCGGATCGAGACCGGCGCCCGGTCGCCGAGGGCGGCGTGCAGCAGGCGCAGCGCCTTCCCGGCCGGATCCGTGAGGCCGGCCAGCCGCGCCTCGTGCGTCCTGGTCACGCACACCGGCCCGTCGCACACCGGCTCCGCGGCGGCCTCGTCGACGACGTACATCCGGCGAGGATCGGCGGGGAGGACGAGCACGGCGATTGCCGCGCCCGCCAGGACGGGGGCGAGGGCCGTCAACCGGGCGCGCGGGGTGGCGGCGACGAGCAGCGCGAAGCCGGTGGCGGCCATGCCCAGCAGCCAGATCGTCTGCCCGGCGTGCACGGGCGCGGAGAGCGTGAGGAGTACGTCGCGCACCTCCTGCACCGCCGGTGAGAGCAGCGAGACCAGGTTGGGCTCCGTGTCGGGGATCCCGGTCGCCGTGTCCGTGTCCGTCTCCGTCCGGCCCAGCGACATGTGCATGAGGGCGGTGAACACGAAGGCGGTCATGGCCAGCGCGGGCGGAGTGAGCGCCGACGGCACGGCGCGCGCGGCACCCATGCCCAGCAGGGCGCCCGCGACGAGGGACAGCGCTCCGACCAGCGAGATGGGCAGCCAACCGGCGTGCGTGTACGCGGTGTTGGTGGACACCTGGACCGCGCCGACGAGGACGAGGAGCGCGTAGGCGGAGGCGAGCGTGATCGCCGTGGTGCCGGCGAGCGCGGCCGCGCGGTGCCGGGCGGGCCGCGGCGTGCTCGCCAGCAGCTCGGACATCTTCGAGCGGTGGTCGCGCAGCCCTTGCAGCGCCCCGAGCCCCACGGCGAGGGGCCACAGGTAGAACAGCAGCGAGCGGGTCCACAGGGCCATGGTCGTCCACTGCGCCGTCCACGCGGTGGTGCCCCTCCACCACTCGGCGTCGAGCAGATACAGGAACGCCAGCGCGGTCGTGAGGACCACGACGCCGGCCCACGGGGCCACGGAGCGCCTCAACTCGATCAGCAGGACACGGATGTTCACCAAGTGCCCCTTTCCTGGCCGGGGTTGTGCAGCAGGGCGGAGTAGCCGCGCTCCAGGGGACTGTCGCCGACGTGCTCGGGCCCGCCCGCGGCGGCCAGTTCGTCCGGGGTGCCCTGGAAGAGGAGCCGCCCCTCGGCGAAGAGCACCACGTCGGTGCAGGCGGCGGCGACGTCCTCCACCAGATGGGTCGACACGAGCACACAGGTGTCCGCGCCCAGTTCCTGGAGCAGTTCGCGGAAGCGCAGCCGCTGCGCCGGGTCGAGGCCGACCGTCGGCTCGTCCAGCAGCAGGATCGTCGGATCGTTGACGATGGCCTGGGCGATGCCCGCCCTGCGCACCATGCCGCCGGAAAGGGCCTTCATCCTCTCGTCGGCGCGGTCCGCCAGCCCGACCCGTTCCACGGCGCGCTGTACCGCCGCGGGGATGTCCGCCTTCGGCACCTCCTTCAGCCACGCCATGTACTCGACGAACTCGCGCACGGTGAAGCGCTTGTAGTAGCCGAACTCCTGCGGGAGATAGCCGATCCGGCGGCGCAGCGCACGCTGCCCGCCCCTGCCGCCCACCGGTTCGCCGAGCAGTTCGAGGGTGCCCTCGGTGGGGCGCAGGACGGTGGCCAGCGTCCGGATGAGGGTGGTCTTGCCGGCGCCGTTGGGACCGAGTAGCCCGTGGACGCCGCCTCCCAGCGACAGGTCGAGGCCGTCGACGGCCATGCGTTTCTTGCCGACCCTGACCTTGAGCCCGGTGGCCCGGATCTCCCAGGCGTAGGGCGTCGGCGCGAGGTCGGCCGCGCTCACCGCGGACATCATGTGGTGGTCCTTTCCGATGGTCATCGCTGGGCTCCCAGCACCCGGAACGCGCCCCTGCGGGCGATCACGACGGCGGTGCCGAGGGCGAGGACGAGCCCCCAGGCGGGCAGCCCGTCCGGCTGGAGGGCGAGGGCGGTACGGCCGGCGGCCAGGGTCGGCCCCACGACCACGGCGGCCCACACGGCGGCCAGCGCGACGGCGGCGCGGGTCACGCCGACGACGGTGCCGAGGGCCAGCGTCGTCGTGGTGAAGGCGAGACAGGGCAGCAGCCACTGGGCCGCCGTCACCCCGGTCGCCCATCCGGCGGCCAGCAGCGCGGGCACGACCACGCCGAGCACGGACGCGGTGCGCCGCAGCACCAGCTGGAGCCCGGCCCTGGGCGCGGCGGCGGTCAGCTCGTAGGCGGGGTCCAGCCCCCGCGACCAGGACGCGGCGACGCCGAGGACGGGCAGGACCGGCGCGAACAGCAGCACCCACGACACCCCGCCGGAACCGGATCCGGAACTGAGACCGGAACCCGAACCGGAGCCGAAACCGGTCCCGGAACCGAAACCCGACCCGGATCCGAAACCCGCCCCGGACCCGGCCCCTGAACCGGCCCCGGAGCCCGTGCCGGTATGGGTCAGATCGAGCAGCAACGCCAGCAGCGTCACGCCCACCACCATGGCCAGCCACGGCGCCATCGCCGGCGTCAGCCACCGCGACAGCCGCGCCGTCCGCAGACGCCGCCCGCGCGGCATCGCGGGGATGACCGCCACCTGCGGTTCGAGCCCGCTCCACACGGTGTCGACGATCGACGCCACGGCGGGCACCCCCGCCCGGACGGCGTCGGCCAGCCGGTCCCGGCACACCCGGCACGCCTCCAGATGGGCCTCGACGGCCCACACCTCGTCGGCGGCGAGGTCGTCGCCGCCGCGCGCGTATCCCTCGATGATTCGCGTCGACGCATGTTCCACGCTCATGCCAGCGCCCTCCGCATCGCGATCCGGGCCCGGCGGGCACGGGTCTTGACCGTGCCCTCGGGCAGCCCGAGCAGGACCGCGGTCTCCCGGACGGAAAGCCCGTCGAGCACCATGGCCTGCAACACCTGTCTCAACTCCGGCGCGAGACGCCGCAGCGCGTCCCCTACGTCACCGCCGACGCTCGCCGCGAGCGCCTCCTCCTCCGCGGCGGGCACCGCCTCGGGCACGGCGGCGGCCGGCGGGGGCTCGGCGTGGTGGGCCCGCCGCCGGAACGCGTCGACGAGGCGGCGCGCCGCGATCGTCCACAGCCACCCGGTGGCCGTGCCCCCGACGGCGGCCCCGGCGAACGCCCCTGCCGCCCGCCACACCGCCAGATACGTCTCCTGCATGACCTCCGCGACGATCTGCTCGTCCCCGCACCGTCGCCGCAGCCGCACCGCCATCCACGGCGAGGTACGCCGGTACAGCTCCTCGAACGCGGCCCGGTCCCCGTCGGCCACCAGCCGGACGAGCCGCTCCTCGTCCACCTCGTGCAGCGCTGCCTCGACTGATCTCACACCGGCTAGACGCGCGGGCCGGGCCGCAGGTTTTGCCGTGGACGTGACGCCCGCCACACACGCGAACCGGAAGCCAACTGCGAATCCCGCCCGAGCGCTTGACGGTCACACTGTGACTGCGTAGACATGTCAGCGCAGTCACACCCTCGGCGCAGGAGGAACCATGCAGAGAAGAAGCCTGGGCAAGACACTGGGCGCCCTCGCCGCCGCGTCCGCGCTGCTGGCCGTCCCCGCGTCCGGCGCGCAGGCGTACAACCCGACGGGCGGGATCCTCTACCGGCTCGGCGGCGACCCGTGCCTGAAGGGGCGCGGCAACTGCGCGGTCTACCCGAAGTCGGCCCAACTGCCCAGCGGGCGACTGGTCGCGGCGTTCGAGAAGTCCACGGTCGTCCCCGCGTCGGGAAGCGCCGACGGCCAGACCCTCCCGGTCCACAAGAGCGACGACCACGGCACGACCTGGCAGCCGCTGTCGGAGGCCAAGGCCCCGGCGTACCTCTCCAAGGACCCCAAGTACGCCAAGTACACGAGCAATTGGACCAACCCGTACCTCTACGTCCTCCCGCAGAAGGTCGGCGCGCTGAAGAAGGGCACGTTGCTGCTCGCCAGTGTCGTGTCGGGGGACGACCACTACTACACGGAGCACAAGGCGGCCGACCCGGCCTGGACGCCGGACAACGACGGCGACCGTGCCGATCTCGCCATCGCCCTCTACTCGAGCGTCGACGAGGGCAGGACCTGGAAGGTCGTCAACGTCATCGCCACCGGCGGCTGGCAGGGCGGCAGCGCGGGCGCGGTCGGCCGCAACGTCGCGGCGGCGAACGACCACCGGCAGGTGGATCCCCTCTGGGAGCCGTACCTGATGGTCCACAAGGGCAAGCTGGTCTGCTACTACTCCGACGAGAACGACTACGTCGGCTTCGACCCGGTCACCGGCGTCCCGACCCCCGACCCCGCCAACGGCACGGCCCCCGACTCGCACGGCCAGATCCTCGTCCACCGGACATGGGACGGCGGCAGCGCCAGGTGGAGCGACCCGGTCGTCGACGTCGCCGGCTCCCGCCAGGACATGGGCGGCGGCAAGACGGAGATCGGCGGCGGGCGGCCGGGCATGACCAACGTCGTCCCCACGACGGACGGCAGGTGGATCCTCACCTTCGAGTACTGGGGCGGCGGCGCCAACACCCGGTACGTGATCGCCGACGACCCGCTGAAGTTCTTCCGCGGCTCCCAGGCGGGCATGTCCGTCGGCGCGCTGCCGGTCGTCGCCGGCTCGCGCCCCCTCGCGGGCGGCGGCAGCCCGGTCCTCGTCCGGCTCCCCGACGGACGCCTGGTGTACAACGCCGCGAACAGCGGCGACGTCTGGGTCAACGACAGCGGACGCGGCGACGGGGTGTGGACCGAGTACCAGACGACCTCACCGGCCGGCTACAGCCGCAACCTCCAGTACGTCGACGGCACCGGCCGCGTAGCGATCCTCAACAACCAGGGCGTCTCCACGATCGCCTACGCGGAGGTCGACCTCGGCGACTCGGACGGCGCCTACTACCGGCTCGTGAACCGGAGGACCGGCCAGGTGATCGGCACCGGCAACAGGACCAACGACGCCAACCTCGGCATCGGGGACGTGCCCGACGTGGTCCTGGAGGACGCCGGAGCGGCGGCGGACCCGGACACCCAGTACTGGCACGTGGTGACCGCGCCGAACGGCGGCACGACCCTGCTCAACAAGTCGGGCGGCCGAGCGGCGGCCGTCTGGACGGGAAACGCCACGGTCGGCCAGAAGATCGGCCAGTGGGTCGACGACCGCTCCTCGGGCAGCTGGAACCTCGTCGCAACCTCCGACGGCCACTACAGGCTTCAGTCCGCCGAGAACACCGGCCTCTATCTGACCGGCGCGTCCGCCGGGGCTCAACTGACCCTTCAGAACGCGGTCTCCGATGGGTCGCAGGACTGGAAGCTCGTGCGGTAGCGCCTCCGTCGAGCACGCGCCGAGCACGCCGAACACACGCCGAGCACTCGGCGGCGGCGTCGCATGCGGCATCGTAGGGTGGCTGCGGCAGCCGAGGAGCCGGACCACCGAACACCGGGAGACGTCGAGATGCGGGCACGAGGACGGGACGGAGGTCCCACCGCGCCGCGAAGCGTCGACGTCGCCGAACGGGCGGGCGTCTCCCAGAAGACGGTGTCCCGGGTGCTCAACGGTGAACGATATGTCTCCGAGGACGTGCGCCGCCGCGTCCTCGAAGCGGCCGAGCAGCTCGGCTACCGGTTGAACAGCGCGGCCCGAGCCCTCGCCTCGGGCCGCACCCGGACCATCGGCGTGGTGGCCCTCGGGACCGCCCTGTTCGGTCCCGCGTCCCTGCTCCTCGGCGTGGAGCGGGCCGCGAGGGACGCCGGGTACGCCTTGACGATCGTCAACACGCTCGAAGGCGACCCCGGGGGAGTCGGCGGCGCCGTGCGGTCGCTGCTGGAGCGGGGTGTGGACGGCATCGTCGTGTCGGAGCCCATCGACGAGGGCGCCGATCCGTTCTCCTGCGACGTACCGGTGCTCGTGCTGGGCGCGCCGGCCGGCACCGGCGCGGGGGAGCGGACCCTGTGCGCCGGAGTGGACGCCGAAGCGCTGGCCCGCGCCGCCACGGAACACCTGCTGGACCTAGGCCATTTGACGGTCCATCATCTCGCCGGACCGCAGCGGTGGTTCGCCGCCAGGGACCGGATGGCGGGATGGCGGCAGGCCCTCGAAGCACGCGGCTGCGAGCCGCCGGCGCCCGTCGAGGGCGACTGGTCGGCCGCGTCCGGATACGCGGCGGGCCGTGAACTGGCCGCCAGGGACGACCTCACGGCGGTGTTCGCCGCCAACGACGACATGGCCATCGGCCTCACCCGCGCCCTCACCGAAGCCGGGCTACGGGTGCCCGAGGACGTCAGCGTCGTCGGGTTCGACGACGTTCCGCTGGCCGCCTACGTCCTTCCGCCGCTGACGACGGTGCGCCAGCCGTTCGACGCCGTGGCCCGCGACGGGCTCCGGCTGCTCGTGCGCGCCATCGAGAACCCGGACGCGGAGTCGTCGACGGCGCGGAAGCAGCCCGTCGAACTCGTCGTACGTTCCTCCACCGCGCCGCCGAGACCTCGGGACCCCGGCCGGCTGCCGCCCGCGGCTCCTCCGACCGGCGGCCTGTGATCACCAGTTGGGCGTCACGTCGGTGCCGAAGCCGCCGCCGGCCGGGCGCTTCTCGAAGTGGAGGTGCGGGCCGGTGGCGTTGCCGGTGTCGCCGACCTCCCCGATCTTCTGGCCCGCCCTGACCGAACCTCCGTTCACGCTCCGGTCGGAGAGATGGCAGTACCAGTAGTCGAATCCGGCGGCGCGCAGGACGAGGAAGTCGCCGAAGCTGGGATCGCGTCCGCTGCGGGCGATGGAACCGTTGAGCACCGCGACGCACGGCTTGCCCTGCGGCGCGGCGTAGTCCGCGCCCGTGTGATAGCCCAGGGACCAGTGCGGCCCCTTCTTCCGGTACGAGGTGGTGACTCCGTGCCCCGGCACGGGAGAGGCGACGCGGGCGCCCGGCGCCCTGGGCGTCGCGGCCGGGACGCGGAGCCGGTCCCAGGAGGCCTTGCCGGGAATGCCGTTGGCGTCGGCTCCGGTGAACCGGAGCTTGCGCTGCCAGGCGGCGTACGACTGTTGGTCGGCGACGGTCCACTCGGGACCGGGGCCCGTCGTGTATTTCCCGCAGCCCTCCGCCACGAGGCGCTTGCCCATCGCGGCGATCACGGGACTGCGTTGTCCGTTGCGGAAGAATGCCGTTCCCGGGAACGGCGCCAGCGCAGGCATGATGCTCCCTCTTCCTTCTCAGTTCGGAAAGGGGCCGGATCCCGGTGCGGGTCAACCGAAGAATCCGGTGGCGCCGACGGGATGCCCCGGTCACAGTCACCCCTGTTTCCACGATGCGCCCGATGGCAGGCGCGCGCAAATTCGGCAATACGCAGGCGCGCGACTCAGACTTGGGGCACACCCAGCCTGTCCCAGCTGAACCGGCCGGGGATGCCGTCGGCGGCGCTGCCGGCGAGTCCCAGCTTCTGCTGCCAGGCGAGGTAGGACCGCACATCGCCCGGACCCCACACGTCGATATGGGTGCTGGACGTGTAACGGTCGCAGTCCTCGGCGACGAGCCGGCCGTGCATGGCCGCGATGACGGGGGACGTGCGCCCCGGCCGGAAGAACGAGGATCCGGGGAACGGCTCGAACCGAGGCCCCACGGGCGGCGGTTCGGACGGCCGGAACACGAACGCCGGCCAGGAACCCGGGTCGACATGGTCGTTCTCCGGCACATGGGCATGCGCGTACCAGCCGCCCCGCGACCTCCATGTGTCGGTGGGACAGGTGTTGCGGGTCAGGGACGTCGGACGGCCCATGGGCCAGACGTCCGGAACGCCCCACGAGCGGATCCATGTGTGGAGGGTGTCCCAGCCCTTGCAGGGAGTGTCGACCAGCTTGGCGAACACCCGGCCGTCGACACGGCAGTGCGGGAAGAACAGGGCCTCTATCTGGATGACGACTTCGCCGGCCCGGTTGGTGCGCACCCCGCCGGCCGCGTCGAACACGGCTTTGCTGCGGGAGGTGGCAGGGAAGAACTGGGCGAACGCCCCGGTGAAGGGGTCCCACAGGAGGTGCGGCGCCTGCCCCTTGCCGTCGCCGGTGAAGAAGCCTTTCAGGTTGGTGAAGGGCACCAGGTTCAGAGGCGCCTGTGGGGTGGCCTCCAGGTCCGCCGTGATGTGGGCGATCGCCCTGGCGGGGAAGTCGGCGTCACAGGGAGCGTGATCCCCGAGGTCCGCCCGGAGAGCTTGGGGCAGCCATGGTTCAGGCATGGCGAGATCCTTCCCTCAGACGCCGATGCGGGTGTCGAGGTGGGTGCCGAGGCGACTGCCGATCGACCTGGCGGCCTCGGTGTGGGCGAGGTACTCGGCGATGTTGTGCGCCCGGTCGCGCGCGTTGACCACGGCGAGGTCGGTCAGCCCGTCCGCCCAGTCGTCGCCCAGCGGACAGCCGATGGCCACCGCGTCCTTCGGGGACCAGACGTTGAGCCAGTCCGCGACGACGTCCGGCCGCTTCGGCCCGCCGACGAGCAGCCTGCTGTACACGCCGTCCAGGCCGAGCGGACTGCCCGCCGTGGTCAGATGGACGACGTTCACCGCGGGGGACAGCCGGGTGACGAGATCCAGGCCGACGACCGTGCCGAGGCTGTGACTGACGAGCACCACCTCACCGGTGTCCGGCATCGTCTCGAGCACGCGGTCCAGGACCTCGTCGCGGATGCGGCGGTCGTCGAGGTACGCGGCCACGTCACGGAAGACCAGGGCGATGGCCCAGGTGTCGAGGTCGCTCCTGGCGGCCAGCCAGCTCAGCCGCTTCTGAAGGGCCCCGGTGACGTCGTCCAGGCCGATTCGCTCGGTGGCCGGCCGGCCCTCTCGCGGCATGTCCCACTTCACGGCCGCCTCGCCGAGGATCTCCTCGTACACGGCACGGGCGGTGGGGGTGGCGGGCGCGACCACCTCCGCCGCGGTGGCGGTCGGCGCCTCGACGATACGGGGGACGGCCTCGTGCGCGGTGAGGGCCTGCACGAGGGTGTCGCCGTAGTAGGGGAACCAGACGTCGGCCGGGTCGACCGGGGGGAGCCCGGCGCGGACGAGCCCCTGGTTGAGCCCGCCCGCCCATTCGCGGCGCAGGTTCCCGGGGTCCTTGCCTTCCTGGGAGCGGCCGTGCAGGAAGACCAGATGCCGGTCGCCGCCGAACGCACCGTCCCGGGCACGCAGACCCACACGCGCGGCGCTCCGCCCAAGTCCAACGCCAACACCCGCACCGGCACCCGCAGTCGGAGTCTTCGGAGCCGAAGCCGCCTCCGTACCCGCGGCCGGCGACACGGCCGCACCCGCCATCACCCCCGCCCCGGCAGCCCTCGCGCCGACGGCTCCCTCCGCGACGCTCAGCCCCGTCTCCGGGCCCATCTCCGCTAGCAGTTCCCGCTGCCGCGGGGTGAGGGGAAGCGCGGCGAGGTGCTTCAGTATGGAGCTGATGCGGACGCCCTCGTTGGACACCCAGTCGATCGCGTCGTCGCCGTCTCCGGGCCGCCAGAGCTGTCCGTCGCGGCGCAGGACGCGGCCCTGTGCGTCCGTCCTGGGCACTCCGCTGTGGTGGAGCGCGACGACCTCCCACTGGTCGTTGAACACGGGTGAGCCCGAGTTCCCCGGCTCGGTGTCCGTCGTGTAGTGGAGGAAGTCGTCCAGGCGCACCTGGAGCGTGTTGTCGCGTACGGCGATCTCCTTGAGCCGCCCCATCGGATGCCCGATGACGTTGACCGGCTCGCCGATCACCAGCTTCCCCATCTGGACGCTGAGCCGGTTCCAGCCGAACGTCTCCCCGACGGGCCGGAGGTCAGGGCCGGGGGCGACCAGCACCAGGGCGAAGTCGAGGCGTTCGTCCGCCGCGAAGAAGGCGTCCGGGTCGAGTTCCAGCCGGGTCGGCGGCTGGGGTGTGTTGTCCACGGTGACCTGGGCGTCGAACTCCACGAAGCACCGCCGGGCGTCCTCGGCGTCGCTGAGGACGTGATGGTTGGTCAGCAGCAGTCCCGGCGAGACCAGGAAGCCGGTGCCGACCGGCAGCTCACGGCCGTTGTCGCGGACCGAGATCCGGGCGACGGTGCGTGCCGCCCGAGCGCCGCGCGGCAGGAAGCTCCAGGCCTGGAGATCCCTGGACACGCCGAGGATGCGCTCGTACGCGGCGGTCGCGGCCAGCGGCTCCGCCCGGACCGCCTCCACCGCCATGGCGGCGGGCACCGCCTGCCGGTCGAGAAGGCGGGCCGCGCGCGCGGCGAGGGCCTCCTGCGAATCCGGGAAGGCGACGCCCGCGTCCTGCCGCTCCTCGACCGCCCGCCGCTCGTCGCCGGTCTGCGCGTACCGCGTGGCCGCCGCCGCGGCCTGACGTGTGCGTTCCTCGCGGGCCCTGTCCTCGGCTGCCATGTCAGGTCACCGCCGCCGCTGAGGTGTGCCACGGTACGAAGGCGTTGGTCAGCCCCGTGAGAGCCGTACGCAGCTGCGGGTGGTGGCGCAGCAGCACCGTGATCATGGAGTTGTCGTCGATCCAGGCCATACCGGCCTTGGAGTACACCTCGGGGGTGTAGTACTCGGTGAAGAAGCGGTCGCTGTTGAGTCGGCGGGACGCCATCAGGATGAAGATGCGGAACGCCGTGTCGCTGAAGGCGAATCCGGCCGGCAGCTTCTCCGCGTACAGCCCGACCATGAGGTCGACCTTCTCGATGTCGCCGTCGTAGAGCCCCCGGATCTGCTCGGCCCAGGCCCGGTTCTCGGTCAGTTCGAGGAAGTCGGCCGCGGGCTTCAGCCGCAGCAGCCGCCGGAACTCGTTGTAGCGGGGGACGCCCAGCTCCCGCGAGCGCAGGATGTCGGTGGCGGCGAGATCCTGCAACTGCCCGTCGGGGCGCTCGAACTCCTGAAGGAACTTGGGGAAGTTGTGCAGGGTGACCAGTCCGGGGTGGAGCGTGCCGAAGCTGTACAGCAGATCGGCCATCTCGGAGGTCTCCAGGACCTTCAGCGCCCCGGGGCCCGAGATGTCGCGCAGGTTGCAGTGGCGCAGGCTCGAGTCGTCGGCGGCGGCGCGCAGATGCCACTCGTCGCGGATGAGCGGGTGCATGCGGTAGACGGCCACGAACTCCTCGGTGAGGGAGTACGGGACGCCGTAGTGGTCCGTCTCGCCGCCGGGGATGCCGCTGACGACCTCGCTGTCGCTGATCCGGCCGAAGAGGTTGTGGACGCGCTCGCCCGCGATGCCCCACCAGTTGGCGCGCAGCGCCTTGACGGTGGTGGGGTGGCTGATCACGGCCGGCGTCCACTCCACGGTGTGGATCTTGGCGAGGAGCGCGGCGTTGACGAGCCGGGCGCGCTGGAAGAGTTCCTCGTCGTTCCACGACGGGTACGCGCCGTGCAGGTGGTCGCAGATCGCGTTGTGCTCACGGGCGAACAGGTCGTGCATCATGGCCAGGCCCAGCCAGAAGCCGGGGATGTGAGACGGGTCCCGGGAAGGGTCCGAGGGGATGGGGGACTGCTCGTCGTCCCACAGATGCAGCTTGCCCAGCTCTCCGGCGCGCATCAGACGCTGCTCGGTCTCGTTGGTCCCGTAGATCTGTGACGCGTCCCACCAGTGCGAGGACACGTTGACCCGGGTGTCGGGCGTCCCGGCGGGCGCCTGCGGGTCGCGGGTCGGGTCGTCCGGCGTCCGCATGATCCGCATGGGGTGTTCCGGCCATGGGTCGTCGTCCATGAGCGGCACTTCCCAGGGGCGTTCGGTAGGGCTGGTCCCGTGGCTGAACCAGTCCCGCACCATGAACTGAAGCCAGGCGGCCACCAGGGAGTTGACCGATTCGGCGGGGGTCAGCTCGCCGCGGGTGAGCACGGCGCGGCTGACCTCGCGCGGGCTGGGCGCGGACAGGACGTCCTCGGGCGCGGCCGACGCGATCCGGTCCAGCGGGATGTTCCGGCCGAAGCGGGTGCCCGCCATGCCCATCCGCGGTTCGGCGAGGTCGTTGTGGCTGCCGTCGGCGGTCCGGTTGACCTTGTGCGACTCGGCGGGAGGCGCGGGATCGGGCAGACCTGCCGAGGGCAGCCGGCCGGTGTCGTGCAGGTTCCGCTGCCGGAGTTTGACGCGCAGTCCGAGGAGCGTCAACAGGCCCGGAACGACGGGCAGTCGGTCCCAGCCGACGCGCCGGTCCACGCCTTCGGCGACGGCGGTGACGATCCGCCAGGGCAGTGACGTACGGTATCCGGCTGCGGAACGTCGGCCGGCGCGGCGTTGCTTGCTCATCGCGGTGCTCCTTGGGCGTGTGCTCCTCGGGCGGTTGGTGCTCGGGCAGCGGTTGCTCGGGCTGTCGTTCCTCGGGAGGCCGCTCCTCGGGCGGTCGCGAGGATCACGTCGCTCGCCTTCTCGCTGATCATGTAGATGGGGGCGGCGACGAAGAAGCCGGGGATGCGGGGGAAGACCGAGGCGTCGACGATGCGCAGGCGGTCCACCCCGCGCACCCGGAACGCGCTGTCGACGACGGCCGAGGGGTCGTCCGCGCGTCCCATCCGGCAGGTGCAGGACGCGTGATGGCCCCACGCCTCGTCCCGCACGAAACGGCGGACGCCGTCGCGGCCGACGATCTCCTCGCCGGGCCACAGCTCCTCCAGGATCACGGAGCCGGCCCTGCGGTTCATCCCGCGCACGAACTCGACGGCCCCGGCCATCGCTTCGAGATCCTCGGCGTCGTCGTCCGTGCCCTCCTCGAAGTAGTGGAAGTTCACCAGCGGGGTGTCACGGGGGTCGGCGGAACGCAGCCGCACCCGGCCCCCGGTGTTGTGGGTGCGGCTCTTGAGGATCGCCCACGTGAAACGGTCCCGACTGCGGGTCAGGTCGAGGGAGTAACCGGGGTAGTAGCCACGGAAGTCGAAGGGCCCGCCGAAGATGAACAGGTCGGGCGCGTCCAGCTCCGGACGGGACTTGCGGGTCAGACCGACGACGGCGCCGTTGGTCGTGTACAGCCCTTCGCCGCGCCGCCACTCCCGGTAGCAGGGGTCCGGTTCGCTCCCCGGCCGCGGCGCGTGGAAGTCGCAGTCCCGGAGCACCGGGAACTCGCGGTCCATCTCGCTGACCACGCCGACCTCGTACCGGTCCTGGAGATTCGCGCCCACGCCCTGGAGATCGACCCGTACGGGAATGCCGTGCCGCTGGAGTTCCTCACGCGGTCCGATCCCCGAAAGCATCAGCAGCTGGGGCGAGTTGAAGGCGCCCGCGGCCAGGATCACCTCACGGGAGGCCAGGACCCTGCGCAGGACCGGCGGCGCGGCGTCCGGCCGGCTCGCCGGGTCGGCCCGGTAGGCGTGCGCCCCGTCCAGATAGTCGACACCGGCCGCGGCTCCGGTCCCGTCCAGCACGATCCGGGCCGCCAGAGCGTGCGTACGGACCACCAGACTGCCCGGATGGCTTCGTTGCACGGCCTGGACCCGCTCGCGCACGGCGCTGCGCCGCCCGTCCGCCGTGGAGAGGGGGATCTGCCACAGCCCCTGCAAGGCACGCGTCTGCGCCCGCCAGTCGTTGGGGTCGACGAACGAGCCGAGCCCCTCCAGCGGGGACAGCGGCCGGTCGAGGAAGTCGGCCAGCGCGTCCTCCGCGGCCGAGAGGATCACCTTCAGCAACTGCTTGTCCTGCACGGCCAGTTCGGGATCGGCGAGAGCAGTCGGCAGCCAGCCGTCGAACCCGTGGCGTGCGTCGTTGCGGTACCGGGCGCCGACGAAGGGCAGGATCTTCAGCAGCGCCGCCAGCAGCGGGTTGGCGGGCGGCTCCTTCGGCCTGGGCCGGTAGGTGCAGCGTTCCAGCCGCTCGAAGTACCGGCGCATGGCCGAGCTGCGCCAAGTCCTGTCACCGGTCACCTCCGCGATCGCGTCCCAGTCGCGGTTGTACGGATAGACGGTGATCAGCGCGTGGTGCGCGGTGCAGCCGCCGACCGTCCCGGCACGCGGGTAGAGGATGCCCCGCTCGGCGACGAACTTGCTGTCGCGCTGCTGCTGCCGCTCGTCCGCGTAGTGCCGTACGTAGTAGTTCCAGCACTGGACGGGGTCCTCGGAGGCGTCCGTGTGGAAGGCGGGCACCAGGTAGTTGTCGTTCTCCGTGGCGCCGCCCGCGTCGAGCAGCAGGGTGCGCATGCCCGCGGCGGCGAGGTTGGCAGCCAACGGCCCGCCCCCGGCCCCGGCTCCGACGACGACGTAGTCGAAACCCGTCTCCTCGGTCGGGGGAACGGCGCCGGGCCCTCCCGGCGCCGCCGTGCCCGCCGCGCCGGACGTCACCTCCGTTGCCCCTTCGCCTTCACCTTCACCGAGTCCGCGAGCGCGGTGGCGGCCAGTGCGGTGTTGACGGCCGAGATGAGCGTGGTCAGCGCCGCCGTACGCGGCGGAAGCCCGCCGCCCAGGCCCAGTGTGGCCGCCGTCGCGGTGTCGCTGCCGTGGATGAGGACGCCGTCGCGCAGATCCTCCCGCAACCGCTCGTCGCGGTCGGTGAGCAGATCGAGGCCGAGCAGGATCGTCCGGATCCCGAAGAGCCGGAAGGCGTACACGGCCGCCGGACTGGGCGGTTCACGATCGGGGTCGAGACGCCGGATGAGCAGGTCGGGCGTGAGCAGACCGGCGGCCCCGTTGAAAAGCCGGATGCCGGCGAGCGCGTAGACAGAGGCAGCGCGCGGGCCGCCTTTGTGGGTGGCCATCATGGCTCCTGACGAGAGCGGTGATTCTTGCGGTGACGGGAACGACCGCCGACCCCCCGCCGGGGGAGAACACACCCCGGAGAACACTCTGTTCTCCACGCTAGGGGAACGACGGCCGCCCTGCACCTCAGGCCCCAGGACTCACCGGCGTCATGACACGCGCGCGACCTCGCCGGTGAGGCCCTTGTCCGTGTGTTTCCTCCGTGCGCTACCGCCCCGTCTACGGTGGGCCGGGTTTTTGTGTTACTCATGGGATGTGCGGTGAGGGTTCTCAGGGGCTCGGCCGCATGGACTCGGGGCTGTCTTCCGGCGTGTGCATGTGTATGCGCCGGGTCTGCGACTGTGTGGGCCGTATGAACTCCACCCCCTCGGATTCCTCCGCTTCCTCCGCCGCTTCCTCTGCTTCGCCGTTCGACCAGGTGAGCAGTGCGCTGGCGGGTTGCGTCACGGGCCAGGGCCCGGGCCCGGGGGCTGGAGCGGGGTCGGGTGCCGAAGAGGGGACCGGAGGGGGGCCGGGGGCCGAAGCGGAGTCGGGGGCCGGAGCGGATTCGGCGGACGCCGCCGCCGTGCCGTCGGGCGACTCCCACGCGCCCCGGCGCTCGCACACCGGCGGGGGATCGGGAAGCGGGGAGCAGATCCTCGGGGTGGTCACCCTCGACCCCGATCTGAAGATCACCGGATGCAGCCTGGACGCCGCTCCGTTCGCCGGCGTGAGCGTCGCGCCGGGCGCCGCGTTCGCGGATCTGCTGCCGCCCGGGGACGTGCCGACGGTGACGCAGCGGCTGCGGAGGGTGCTGGAGACGCGCGAGGCGCATGTGGCCCGGGTCCAGCGGCTGCGGCGGGACGACGGCACGGAGCTGGTGGTGTCGATGAGCATCCTGCCGGCCGCGCCGCCGCAGGAGGGGCTGACGGTGTCCCTGATCGCCATGGCGAGGCGGCTGCACCTGTACGCCTCCGCGGCGGCCATCGGGACGTCGTTGGACATCGGGGAGACCGCGCGGTCCCTCGCCCGGTCGCTGCTCGCGTGGGGTGAGGTGGCCGCGGTCGACCTCGACTACGCGGTGTGGACGGGCGAGGCGGTCACCGGGCAGGCGCACGAACGCATCCGGCTGCGGCGGGCGGCCCTGGTGCCGGACCGGGCCTGGCCCGGGGGATACCTGACCGCCGGCGACGACCTGCCCTGCGCGGCGAGCCGCCTCCTGGCCGGTGCGGTCCTGCGCGACGACGTCCCGCAGGCGGTCGTCATTCCCGGACGGGAGGCGATCGAGCGCGCGCTCGGCGATCCACGGCTGGTGCGCGCCCTGGTGCCGGGCAGCCGGCCGGTGAGCGTCGCCTGCATCCCGCTCGTCGTGGACGGACCGCACGGTGCACCGGGACCCGTGGTGCTGGGCGTGACGGAGGTCTGGCGGCCGCCTGAATGCCCTTTCGGCGACGGCGAGTTGCTCGACCTCCAGGAACTGGTGACCAAGACCGCCCGCCATGTCGATCTGGCCCGCCGACACCAGCGGGAGCACGCGCAGGTCCTGGCGCTCCAGCGCCGGCTGCTGCCGCGGGCGGGCAGCGACGCCATCGAGGTCGCCAGCGTCTACGAGCCCACCACCCCCGACAGCGCGGGCGTGGGCGGAGACTGGGTGAACAGCTTCCCGCTGCCGGGGGACCGCACCGCGCTGGTGGTCGGCGACGTCGTCGGACACGGCCTGGGAGCCGCGGCGGCCATGGGCCAGCTGAGCATGGAGGCCCGCGCGCTGCTGTCGGCGGGGCTCGGCCCGGGGGAGGTGCTCGCACGTCTGGACGAGACGGTCACGCTCCTGGACGACACCGACGCGGGCCTGGCAGCCGGCTACAGCGCCCTGGGCTCGACATGCTGCATCGCGGTCTACGATCCCGTCGGCCACCGGCTCTCCGTCTCCAACGCCGGCCACCTGCCCCCCGTCCTCGTGCGTCCCGACCGGTCCGCCCGCACGATCGCCGGACGGCCGCACCCGGGCCTGGGAGCCGGGTTCGCCGTGCGGGAGCCGTTCGAGGTGCACGAGTTCGCCGTGCCGCCCGGCTCGCTCCTCGTCCTGTACACCGACGGCCTGGTGGAGGATCCGCAGGCCTCGATCGACGACGGCATCGCCCGGCTCGCGGGCGCGGCACGCGAGGTGCGCCCCTGGGACGACCTCCAGCAGGCCGCCCGCCGCATGGTCGCCGCCCGGGCCCCGCGAGGACACCCGCGCGACGACGTGACGCTGCTGCTCGCCCGGATGACCGGCCGCCGCAGCCGGGACAGCGCGCTCTGGCGACTGCCTGCCCGCGGCGACTCCGCCGCCCGCGCCCGCGCGCTCGCCGCCCCGCTCCTGCGGCGCTGGCGCACCGGCGAGCAGGCCCGGGACACCGCGCTGCTGGTGATCGGCGAACTGGTCGCCAACGCCGTCCGGTTCGGCGCCGGGCCCGTCACGGTGCGGCTGGTGAGGGCCGGCGGCCATCTGTCGTGCGAGGTCGGCGACACCGGCGAGGGCAGACCACGCCTGCGCCGCGGTGAACTGCTCGACGACGGGGGGCGGGGGCTGCACGTCGTCCACCAGCTGGCCAGCCGGTGGGGGGTGCGGTGGACGGACGCCGGAAAGGCTGTGTGGGCGGAACTGCCGGGGTGATGGCTTGAGTTGGCCTGCTACAGCCACTCGCCTTCCGCGGCCGTGGCCGTCAGCCCGGGTGCCGCCGCGTACAGCACCGTACGGCTGCCCGACTTCTGGCCGGCGTCGTGCGCGCGCCGCAGAATGTCGAGCACGGCCGCGCCGCCGCGGTTGCCCGTGGTGTAGCTGTCGCGGCTGTGGGCCAGAAGCCCGGTCGGCCAGCCGTCGGGCATCGTCTGTTCCATGTATTCGAGGACCCTTGTCCCGCCGGGATGCGCGAGCAGCAGATCGGGATGCCAGCCGTGGGCGTCGCCGCGGTGGCGGGCGCGCAACCACTTCCACATCGCGGCGACCGTCTCCTGCACGGCACGCGGACCGCGCCGGTCCATGACGAAGTGCGTGCCGTCGTCCCGGGTGTCCAGCCGGTGCAGGTCGGTGGTGCCGGGGAGGGTGTGGTGCCAGAACGCGTCCAGGCGCAGGATCGACTCCGTCCGGGCGCGGCCCGTGACCGCCACGGCGACGGCGGTGTCCGCGAACAGCAGCCGGACGATGAGGGATTCAAGGGTGTCGTCGGCGGGCTGGTAGGTGGTGCTGAGCGCCTCCGATATCACGACCAGCACGACCCGGTCGGGGTCCGCGGCGACCAGTTCGGCCGCCAGCGCCAGCGACCGTGTGCCGGCGATGCAGGCCCACTGGGTGGCCGGCAGCAGCAGCACATCGCCGCGCAGCGAAAGGCGGTTGAGGAGGGACAGGTCCAGCCCAGGGAGTGCCGGGGTGGTGGAGTGACTGGTGATCAGACAGTCGACGTCGGCGGCGTCGAGCCCGGCGGCGCGCAGGGCTCGACGGGCGGCGCGCTCCCCGTAGGTCTGCACGGCGGCCCAGGCCGGCGCGGTGCGCTCCTGGACGGTCTGCGGCGCCGGCACCGCATCGAGCACGGCGATCACACGCTCCGCCTCCGGCTCGGTGAACCCGTCGCGGGCCAGCGCCTCACGGGCCGCACCGGCGCCCGGAGTTCGCAGACCGCTCCCGCTGCCGGGCGCGGCGGCCGCGTCCAGCGGGAGCATCCATCCGCGGGAGACGATTCCCGTACTCGCGGCGATGCCGTCGATCCGCGGCAGCCAGGGGGCCTGCGGATGCTTGCCGCGCACCTCCGCCACGATCTGGTCGGTCTCCACGACGTGTTCGCCGTGCACCACGGCCGGAGGACACAAGTAGGCACCCACGATACGCACCTTTCGCTCACATCAGACAAATAATGCGAAGTCCCCTCTAAACCCACCTTGTTCGGTGAACTGGTTTCAAGCCACCGTCAACGCACTCTACTTCGCATTCGCCCCTTCGGATCCGCTTCCGTACGAACGAAAACATGCCGGGCGTTCCTCTTCCCCGCCGAGCGAGTGTCGGCGTTCGCGACGCCCCGCATGTTCGCCGAGAATCGGAAGTCACGCGAGGGCACGCACCCTCCACCCGCCCTCCCGGAGTGACGGTGAGAACAGATGAGCTCGAGTTTCGACCGGGAGATCCCGGACCCCGTCCCCGCCGCCACCGACAACGGTCCTGCCGTGTCCCGTCGGCAGTTCGACGCGCTCTTCGAAGCGGTTCGCACGTGGGGGCGGTGGGCCCCGGCCGACCGTGGCGCGTGGAACCGGGTGACCACGGGCCATGTGCGGCGGGCCGCGGCCACGGTGCGGTCCGGGACCGTCGTCCCGATGGCGCTGCCCTGGAACACCCGGCCCGGCCCCGACAACCGCAGACCGGCCCTGCACCACATGACCGATCTGGGCGATGTGGAAGCCCCCGAACCCTCCACCTACAAGGACTTCATCGCTGCCGACTACCACGGCAAGGGCGTCACCCACCTCGACGCGCTGAGCCACATCGCCTACGAGGGCCGGCTCTACGACGGCCGGACCGCGAAGGAGGCCGTCGACGCCGCCGGCGCCCGTTTCGGCGCGGTGTCGACGCTCGGCCCCCTCGTCACGAGGGGCGTGCTCCTCGACCTCCCCGCCGTGCTGGGGGTCCGCTGGCTGGAGCCGGGACGAGCGGTCCATGCGAAGGACGTCATCGCCGCGGAGAAGGCGCTCGACGTGACGATCGGCGAGGGCGACGCGCTGCTGCTGCGCTCCGGGCACGTCCGCCGCCGCACGGAACTCGGGGCCTGGGACCCCGGCACGGCGAGCGCGGGCTTCCACGTGAACGCCGTACCGCTGCTGGCCGAGCGTGGCATCGCGCTGCTGGGCGGCGACGGCGACAGCGATGTGCGGCCCTCGCCGGTGGACGGCGTGCACTCGCCGGTCCACGCCCTGGCCCTGTCCGCGATGGGTGTGCCCCTGCTGGACAACCTCGACCTGGAGGCGCTCTCCGTCGCGACCGCCGAGGCGGGGCGTTATGAATTCATGCTGGTCGTGGCACCGTTGAACGTCCCGGGCGGTACCGGCTCACCGGTCACCCCGGTCGCGGTCCTGTGACGACGCCCCCCGTTCGGTTTCGCCCTATATGTCCCGTATTCTTATGTCCCGTATTCTTGTGTCTCGTGTTCTCGTCGATGCCGGAAATTTCCTAGGATCGGGCCATTGAGGGCGTGAGTGAGGCGCAGCGTGGTTCTGCCCGGCAGGGAGTCGATGCCGACGGGGCCTGCGATGGACGGCGCAGGGCCCGCTCGTTCGCGTGAGCGGTTTCTCCAGGGAGACCCGGTCGAGCCGGGCGTACGGGCGTCGATCTTGAATTCATGGCAGCGCTGCGGAGCCCTGGGCCTCTCGCCGGACCAGGACGACCTTCCCTTCCGGGACGACTTCGATCCGGACGGGCGCATCGTGCGTGCGGCCGCGCCCGTGCTCGACCGGTTGCAGGCCCGGTTCGCCGGCAGCGCGATGAACATCTCCGTCGCCGACGCGAGCGGCACGGTCCTGCTGCGCCGTTTCGGAGGAGCGTCCCCGGCGAGAGCTCTCCCGGCGATCCAACGCGTCCCGGGATTCGTGTTCGCCGAGGAGGTCGCCGGCACCAACGGCATCGGTCTCGCCTTGGCGGAGCGCCGGCTCATCCGGGTCTACGGCGCCGAGCACTTCGCCGAGCGTTCCCAGGGAAGCGCCTGCCGCGCGCTCCCCGTCCGGGACCCGCTCAGCGGCCGTATCGAGGGTGTCCTGTGCTTCGGCTACCCGCGCAGCGCCGAGGACCCGGCGCTGGGCGCCGTGATACGCAAGGCGGCAGCGGCCATCGAGCGGCGGCTGCTCGGGCAGAGCTCCGCGCGGGGTCGCGCTCTCCTGCGGGCGTACCTGGACGCGGGAGCGAGAACCGTGTCCGGCCTTCACCACGGCGTCGGGGTGGACGAAATGGCCCTCGAACTGCGCCCCCGGGACCGGTCCGCCCTCGTGGAGAAGGCCACCGAGATGATCTCCCGAGGGGATCGAGCCACCGCCGACGTGCAGCTGTCCGACGGCCGGCTGGTCACGCTCGTGAGCCGTCCCGTGACGAGCGCCTCCGAGGTGGCGGGCATCGCCATCGAAGCCGTCCTTCCCGGCCTCTCACCGGGACGGCCCCTCACCGCCCCGCAGCAGGCCGACGAGCCGCTGAGCCTCCCCGCTGAACTCTCCATGCACCTCCCCGCGGCCGGAGCCGGAGCCGGAGCCGCAGCCGGAGCAGCAGCCGCAGGCGGAGCCGAAGCCGGAGTCGGAGCAGCAGCCGCAGGCGGAGCCGAAGCCGGAGTCGGAGCAGCAGCCGCAGGCGGAGCCGAAGCCGGAGTCGGAACCGAAGCCGGAGTCGGACCCGGACAGGACGGCACGGCCACGGACACCGACGGAGCGAGAGCTCGTCCCCCGGACTCCCCGCCCCCGGCGCGAGGGCTCGTGCTGGTGGGGGAGCCGCACGTAGGGACGGTCGCCCTGGCCGCGCGACGCCGCCTGGAACTGCTCTCCGAGGTCAGCACCCGCATCGGCACCACCCTGGACGTACGCCGCACCGCCGAGGAACTCGCCGAGACCGCGGTCCCGGGACTGGCCGACTTCGTCACCGTCGACCTGCCCGAGGCCGTGCTGCGCGGTGAGGAGTCCGCCGATGCCGCCGGCGATCTGCGCCGCACGGTGGTCCACGGCATTCGCGACGGCCTTCCCTTCCGGCCGGTCGGCAAGCGGGTCGACTACGGCCCGACGACGCCCCAGCTACGGTGTCTGGCCGACGGGCAGGCGGTGCTGGAACCGGACCTGAAGACCGCCTCGGGCTGGCTCGCGCAGGACCCCGAGCTCACCGAGCAACTGCTCAGCCACATCCACTCCCTCATCGCGGTGCCCTTGATCGCCCGCGGCGTCGTGCTGGGCGTCGCCGGCTTCTACCGGGGGCGGAACGCCGCCCCCTTCACCGACGACGATCGCCGGCTGGTCCAGGAACTGGCCGTCCGGGCCGCCCTGTCCATCGACAACGCCCGGCGCTACACGCGCGAACGCACCATGGTCCTGGCCCTCCAGCGCAGCCTGCTCCCGCACGGTCTGCCCGATCAGGCCGCCGTCGAGGTCGCGCACCGCTACCTGCCCGCCGAATCCGACGTCGGCGGCGACTGGTACGACGTCGTTCCCCTGTCGGGGACGCGTGTCGGCCTCTTCGTCGGCGACGTCGTCGGACACGGCATGCTCTCCGCCGCCACCATGGGCCGACTGCGCACCGCCGCGCGCAGCTTCGCCGAGCTCGACTTCCCTCCGGACGACGTCCTCGCCCACCTCGACAATCTCGTGGGACGCCTGGACCGGGAGGACCCCGTCTCCGACGGCGGCGGCATCATCGGCGCCACCTGCCTGTACGCGATCTACGACCCGACGTCGCAGCAGTGCACCATGGCCCGCGCGGGCCACCCTCCGCCCGCGGTGGTCCACCCCGGCGGCGCGGTGTCGTTCCCGGAACTGCCCGCCGGACCGCCTCTCGGTCTCGGCGGCCTGCCGTTCGAGGCCGCCGAGATCCACCTCCCCGAGGACAGCCGGCTCGTGCTCTACACGGACGGACTCATAGAGGACCGGCAACGCGACGTCGACGTGGTCCTCGACCAGCTGCGAGGAGTCCTGGCCCAGGCGGAGCGCACGCCCGACGAGACCTGTCAGGCCGTCCTGGACACCGTGGCGCCCGCTCATCCCAGCGACGACATCGCCCTGCTCGTCGCCCGCACCCACGCCCTGGACCCCGACCGGATCGCCACCTGGGACCTGCCCGCCGACCCGGCCCTGGTCAGCGAAGTGCGCGCCGACGCCGTCCGGAAGCTGGCCGACTGGGGCCTCGACGAAACCGCGTTCGCCGCGGAACTCATGCTCAGTGAGCTGGTCACCAACGCCATCCGCCACGGCGCCGGTCCCATCCGGGTCCGGCTGATCCACGACCGCACCCTGATCTGCGAGGTCTCCGACGCCAGCAACACCGCCCCGCACCTGCGCCGGGCGGCCGGCACCGACGAGGGCGGCCGTGGCCTGTTCCTCGTCGCGCAGCTGTCGCGGAGCTGGGGCACGCGCTATCTCCCGCAGGGCAAGGTCATCTGGGCCGAGTGCGGGCTCGCCGGTGTTTGACGGCAATGCCTCACATGCGATGGCCGAAATGTCATCATCTGATCCGCCAGTGATTCGATCCAGCGATCCGATCCGTCAGTGATCCGTCAGCTATTCGTCAGCGATCCAGCCGACCCCGGGGAGATGTCCGTGTACGACGCTCCCGACCCCGCTGACCAGGCGATTCCGCCCCTGGGACCGGAACCCCTGGTCCGCGTCCGCGGACTCCGCAAGAGGTTCGGGGGGACCGTCGCGCTGGCCGGGGTCGACCTCGACGTCCACGCCGGCAGCGTCCTCGCCCTCCTGGGCCCCAACGGCGCCGGAAAGTCCACGCTCATCAAGGTGCTCTCGGGCGTCCACCAGGCCGACGCGGGGCACATCACGGTGGACGGGCACCCGCTGGGAAGCCATGCCGCGTCGTCCGGCATGTCCTTCATCCACCAGGACCTCGGTCTCGTGGAGTGGATGACGGTCGCCGAGAACATCGCCCTGAGCACCGGATACGCGCGCCGCGCCGGACTGATCTCCTGGCGGCGGACCCGCGAGCACTGCACCGAGGCCCTGCGGACCGTCGCCGCGCATCTCGACCCCGACACACCGATCGCCCACCTCGCCCCCACGGAGCGCTCACTGGTCGCCATCGCCCGGGCCCTGGCGGCACGGGCGAAGCTCATCGTCCTCGACGAGCCGACCGCCCGCCTCCCGGCCGTGGACTGCACCCGGCTCTTCCGCGTGCTGCACGCCCTGCGCGACCGAGGGCACGGCATCCTCTACGTCAGCCACCGCCTGGACGAGGTGTACGAGGTGGCCGACACCTTCGCGGTCCTGCGCGACGGACACCTCGTCAGCCACGGCCCCCTCGCCGGTCACAGCCCCGCCCGCCTGGTGCACGACATCGTCGGCGAGGAACCGGCGGACCGCCGTCCCGCCCGCGTCACCGCCGACGACGGCCCCACCGCCGACGGCCCCGCCGTCCTGACCCTCGACGGCGTACGGACCGCCGGCGCGGGACCGGTCAGCGCGGAACTCAGGGCCGGAGAAGTCCTGGGCCTGGTCGGCCTCTCGGGCGCCGGACACACCGACCTGGGACGAGCCCTCGCCGGCGCCCTGCCCGTCCTCGACGGGACGGTGCTCCTCGGCGGCCGGCCGTACCGCCCTCGTACGGTCGCGGACGCCGTGGGTCTGGGCGTCGGCCTGGTGCCCGGGGACCGACAGCGGGAGGGCTGCCTCGCCGGGCTGACCGTACGCGAGAACCTCCTCGCCAACCCCCGCGCGGGCAGTCCGCCGACACCGCGCTGGATCAGCCCCCGGCGCGAACGCGCCGAGGCCGCCGCCCTCATCGAGCGGTTCGCCGTCCAGCCCCGCGACAGCGAGGCCCCCATCGCCACCCTGTCCGGCGGGAACGAGCAGAAGGTGATGATCAGCCGCTGGCTCCGGGTGGGCCTGCGCCTGCTGATCCTCGAGGAGCCGACCGCGAGCGTGGACGTGGGAGCCAAGGCCGCGGTCTACCGGCTGCTCGACGAGGCGCTGGCCGCCGGCCTCGCGGTCCTGCTCATCTCCACCGACTTCGAGGAGGTCGCCGACGTGTGCCGGCGGGCCCTGGTCTTCGTCGGCGGGTCCGTGACGGCGGAGCTGAGCGGCCCGGCCCTCACGGTCGCCGGGCTCACCCGGTCGGCCTCGGCCATGCCGACTTCCGGAACCGCGACGAACCCATGACCCCCACGCCCTCGTCCTCGCCATCGCCCCCCTCGCCCCGGTCGCGCCAACCGGGCAGGCCGGGCCGGCCGGGCCGGCTGCGCGGCCGGGGCGCGCACCTCATCGGCGCCTACGGCCTGCTGGCCCTCACCGCCCTGCTCCTCCTGATCTTCTCCCTCACCCTGCCGCGGACGTTCCCCACCCTGGACACCGTCGACTCGATCCTGTCCAACCAGTCGATCCCGGCTGTCCTCGCGCTCGCCGCCATGGTCCCCATCGTGACCGGCGCGTTCGACCTCTCGATCGGCTACGGCCTCGGTCTCGCACACGTCATGGTGATGCAGCTCATCGTCAACCTCGGATGGCCCTGGCCGCTCGCCTGCCTCGCCGTGATCGCCGGAGGGGCGGCCGTGGGCGTCCTCAACGGCGTCATCGTCGTGTTCGGCCGGATCGACTCCTTCATCGCCACGCTCGGCACCGGCAGCATGCTGTACGCCGCGACCGGCTGGGTCACCGACGGCGGCCGGATCGTCCCCGGCGCGCAAGGCCTCCCGGCGGCCTTCACCGACCTCTACGACTCCACGTTCCTGGGCCTGCCGGTCCCCGCCTACTACGTCCTCACCCTCGCGGCCGTCCTGTGGGTCGTGCTGGAACGGCTGCCGCTCGGCCGGTACCTGTACGTCATCGGGTCGAACCCGCGCGCCGCCGGCCTGATCGGCATCCCGACCCCCAGGTACACCGTCTACGCGTTCACCGCGTCCGGACTGATCGTCGGCTTCGCGGGTGTGCTGCTCGCGGCCCAGCAGCAGATCGGCAATCCCAGCGTCGGCCTCGACTACCTGCTGCCCGCCTTCGTCGGCGCGCTGCTGGGCGCCACCGTGATCCAACCCGGCCGGCCCAACGCCCTGGGCACCGTCGTCGCCGTCGCCGTCCTGGCCGTCGGCCTCACCGGCATCGGCCAGATGGGAGCCGACTTCTGGACGGTCCCGCTGTTCCACGGCGCCACCCTGCTCCTCGCCGTCGGACTGGCCGGCTACGCCGCCCGCCGTCGACTGCGCACCGGCGCCGTGCCCGCCCGCGATGCGCCCGCCGGGCCGCCGGAGCCACCGCTCCCCCCGACGCGGGACGGCGGCCCCGAGGCCAACGCCCCATGACCCCCGCCAAGGGCGCCTCCGCGCCCGGTCGCGTCCTTTCGCCCATGACCGCGTGAGGAGCCCTCGTGCACCGCAACGGCAACCGCAACCGCAAGGCCGCCACCGCCGTCCGCCGGGCCCGGCTCGCCGCCTGCGCCCTGCTGGCGGCGGCGACCGTCCTCGCCGGCTGCGAACGCGGCTCGCGGAGCGGGCCGGACGAGGCCACCGCGGGCCCCAGCGGCTGCCCCGCGGTCCACGCCCGCGCCCAGTCCGCCGTGAACAGGGCGGAGGAGACGGACGTCTCCTGGAACGGGCCGACCACCGGCCCCGCGGCGCAGCCCGGCAAGAGCATCGTCTACGTCGCCCAGACCATGACCAACCCCGGGGTCGCCGGCGCCGCGGACGGGGTGCGGGCAGCGGCGCGGGTCATCGGCTGGGACGTCCGGGTGATCGACGGCGGGGGAACCCCCGCCGGCATCCAGGCGGCCATGAGCCAGGCCGTGGCCGTCCGGCCCTCCGGCATCGTCATCGGCGGCTTCGACCCCAACTCGACCTCGCAGCAGGTCTCGAGAGCCGACGAGGCGGGCATCCCGCTCGTCGGCTGGCACGCCGTCGCCGCTCCCGGCCCCAGCCGACGGCCCGAGCTCTTCACCAACGTCACCACTCGGGTCGAGGACGTCGCCAGGATCAGCGCGCAGTGGGTCATCGCGCACTCCAACGGTCACGCCGGAGTCGTGGTCATCACCGACGCCTCCATCCCCTTCGCCAGGAACAAGTCCGAACTGATCAGAAAGGAACTGGCCACCTGCTCGGGCGTGCAGCTGCTGGCGTACGAGAACATCCCGATCCCGGACGCGAGCAGCCGCACCCCGCAGGTGATCGCCTCGCTCCTCTCCCGCTTCCAGGACAGGTGGACCCACTCCGTCGCCATCAACGACCTGTACTTCGCCGACGCGGCCCCCGCGTTCCGCGCCGCCGGCGAGAAGGGCTCCGGCCCACCGTTCAACATCGGCGCCGGCGACGGCGACCCCTCCGCCTTCCAGCGCATCGACAACAGGCTGTACCAGGCCGCCACCGTGCCCGAGCCGCTGTCCCAGCAGGGCTGGCAGATCGTCGACGAGTTCAACCGCGCCTTCGCGGGCCGCCCCGCCAGCGGATACGTCGCCCCCGTCCACATCACCACGGCCGCCAACAGCGACGGCGTCACGACCTGGGATCCATCGGGCTACCGGGAGGCGTACCGGAAGATCTGGATCAGGTGACGATGGTGCCGGCACGCCTTCCTTCTCCCGTCCCAGCCGGGCCGAGGGCCCTGAGGCCGCCCGGCCCGGCTCGCCGGATCCGTCCGTCTGAAGGGCCGGCTTGCGCTGGAGTGCGCTCGAGGGCGTAGCGTCGCGGACACCGTGGCGTGCGCGGCCGGTGTCGCCCGGATCCGCCCTGCCGGGATGCCGGGCGGCGGGATCCGTCGCTTCATGGGGTAGGGGCTTCGTGCCGCCCGGACTTCGAACGAGTGTGCAGAAAGGCTGGGACACACAATGCAGAAGCGCAGTCTGCGGGACCTCCGGGTATCGGCCATCGGCCTCGGGTGCATGGGCATGTCCGCCTTCTACGGTTCCACTGACCGGGAGGAAGGGATCGCGACCATCCGGCGCGCCCTGGACCTCGGAGTGGACTTCCTCGACACCGCGCAGATGTACGGGCCGCTCACCAACGAGTCGCTCGTCGGCGAGGCGATCCGGGGGCATCGCGACGAGTACGTGATCGCGACGAAGTTCAACTACCGTATGGACGACGCCGTACCCGGCGACATCAGTACGGTCGGTGCGCAGGACGGCTCGGCCGAGCACGTCCGCAGCTCGGTCCACGGGTCCCTGAAGCGTCTGGGGACAGACCGTATCGACCTGTATTACCAGCACCGGGTCGACCCGGACGTGCCCATCGAGGAGACGGTCGGCGCTCTGGGCGAGTTGGTCGCCGAGGGCAAGGTGCGCGGCATCGGGCTGAGCGAGGCGAGTGCGCAGACCATCCGGCGGGCCCACGCCGTGCACCCGATCACCGCGGTGCAGAGCGAGTACTCGCTGTGGTCACGGGACGTGGAGGCCGAAGTGCTGCCCGCCTGCCGTGAGCTGGGCATCGGCTTCGTACCGTACTCGCCGCTCGGACGCGGCTTCCTGGCCGGGCGGTTCACCTCGCCGAGCGAGCTGGACGCGAACGACTGGCGCCGCGAGAACCCGCGATTTCAGGACGCCAACCTGGAGGCGAACCTGCGGCTGGCGGCGAAGGTGAAGGAGATCGCCGCCGAGAAGGACGTGACCCCGGCCCAGCTGGCCATCGCGTGGGTGCTGGCCCGGGGCGAGGACCTGGTGCCGATCCCAGGCACCAAGCGCCGCACCTACCTGGAGCAGAACGCCGCCGCTGCCGACATCGCGCTGACCGAGGACGACCTGGCCCGCATCGACGCGGAGCTGCCCGATGCGGCGGGCGAGCGGTATGACGAGGCAGGGATGCGATCCGTCAATCGTTGAGCCGCGGCCCGCCTGGTCGAGACACCTATGCAGCCGGCCAGAGGCGGCCGCGCAGCCGCTCCCCGTATCCCCGCCCGCCGTGGCAGGCCACCTGCCCAGGCGTACGGGGCAGGTGGCCGGGGGAGCGCGTACGCCCAAGGGCGTGTTTCGAAAGTCCCTCCCCCACTGCCTTAAGGACGTGGGAGGTGCCCCCAGCCCGGCGACGCCTGGCACGCACTCCCCCAGAGGGGGGACCCCCAGCCGCGTTGTCGGGATCACCCCGATACATCCAGTATCGGGGCGACCCTCCGCCTTGCGATCGCACGCACCAGACGCCGCCGGGCCCGCCCTGCGGGCGGACGGCGCTACTTTCGAAACACGCCCTAGAAGGCCGATGAAGATCTTGGTGAGGGGCTGTCCGGCCGTGAGGCCGGACAGCCCCTGCGGTCATGCACCGGCCGGTGCGATGT
>NZ_JBIARQ010000038.1:0-29001 GCF_042890065.1 Streptomyces sp. NPDC002328
CAGCCCCCCGGCAAGGCAGTTGACTCCTACCACCGGCCTACGACCAAGCTGATTTGCCGTCAACCCATGCCACCGCCGGATTTAACGAACTACCGGTAACGGACTTCGCTACGAGCATGTTGGACGGCCACAAGCGCCTGGAGGCCAGCCGCGGCCAGCGTGTCGGCAAGACGGGAACCTCCGGATCGGACGCAACCGGACCGAACGCGCCGGGCGTCGACAAGTGGGTCTTCACCTTGAATGGTCTACTGCCGTCTCATTCGTCCAGGTCGCTGGTTGAGTCCCGCCCGCCTTCACCGGTAGCTACCGACTTCGGCGCGCCCTGGACGGCTGGGTAGGGTCGCGGTACCCAAGCTGGAGAGGTAATTGCATGGCCAACGAGATTGTGATCGCGCAGACGACCAGCGACAACGAGGATCAGGCGAAGGCGCTGGCCCGTGGCGCGGTCCAGAGCAAGCTGGCAGCAGGCGTTCACATTGATGCGCCGATCACAGCTTTCTACTGGTGGAAGGGGAAGGTCGAGACAGCGCAGGAGTGGCGGATCTCGTATGTGACTACGACGGACCGTCTCCCGGCACTGGAGGCGTGGCTGCACGAGAAGCACTCGTACGACGTCCCCCAGTGGATCACCCTGCCCGTGACCGGAGGGTCAGAGGCGTACCTCTCTTGGGTTGTCGAGGAGACGGCATAGTTTCTGCGGAGCGCCGGGCCAGCCGTGCGACGGCATCCGCGTCCTGGGCTTACCCGCCTACCGCGTGTGGGGACTCAGGAAGCGAACTGCCGTAGATAGCGGCCGAGCTCTTGCTCACTGTCTGGGAGCGACACCGCGATTGTCGATGCGCGCTCCTTTCCCATCGTGTTCGGCTTGGCCTGTGCCGCTGCGGCGAACTGGCGTGACACGTAGACCCCTTGATCGACGTCACCTCCACGCAACAGGGCCGAAGCGAGATCACCGAGGACCACGACGCCTCCGTCCGGGAGTTCGTCTCCGAGTCGGTCGACTGCGGTGTCCGCTGTAGCGGTGAGTTCGGGACGCCCCAACTGCCCGTATACAGAGAGGGCCAGCGAGTCCATGCGGTACGGGGTCACGAACCGGACCCATGCCTGCTCGCTGGTGTGATCCGCGAAGTCGTAGGCGAAGCGCGCTCGCTCCAACGCCCGGAGCGCCCCCATTTCGTCGCCGGCCGCCGCAGCCTCCTCCGCGTGCCTGCCGAGGACCCAGGCGGCAGCAGTAGCGTTGCCGTGGCCTCGCACATCGCTGGCCGCCTGGGAAAGCAACTCCAACTTCGCCTTCGGCGTCGAGGCGCCGTAGCTGCTGTAGGTCAGGGCCAGGACTCGGAGCGGAGGGTGCCCCGCGGTGGTCGCGCACTGCGACGTGACCTTGTAGTAGGCGTCGGCTTTGTCCTGCTCACCCAGGTCCCAGGCCACCCAACCGGCCAGGGCGGCGGTTTCTCCGGCGGCGATAGTGAGAGCTCGCTCGTGCTCGCCGGCACGAGGCAGAGCCGCGGTGATCGCGTCAAGATGCGACTCGACCGTGCTTTGTAGCCGCCGGGCGCTGAGATTGAGTTCCTGGACGTGTAGCTCAGCGGCCCGGTCGATGAGCGCGACGGCAGAGGACGAATCGATCTTGGACCCCTTGCTGAGGGCGGAGGCGAGGCGCCCCCAGGGCTCGGCAGCCGTGCTCACGCCGGCAGCGGCGCCCCCCAGCAGCGTGCGACGCTTCACTGCGTCCTGGACCTCCTCTGCATTGGCATGCCCCTTTCTCTTCCGAGCGCGGGCAGCCTTGGCCTCCCGCTGTAGCTCCTCGAAGGGCACACCGCAGGCCGCCGCGATGTGGGCGATTGTGTGATTGGTAGGGACGTTCTCGAAGTTCTCATAGCGGCTGATCTCTCGGCGGGTCATGGTGTCCCGGCCGGAGGCAGCGTTGATCGCGTCTGCCTGCTCCTCCTGCGTCCTGCCCGCCTCCTGCCGGAGCCGGAGGAGCAGGTCGGCGAACGGATCTGGCATGAGTGTGACCTCTGTTGGTGGGCGGAATCCAATCATGGCCTCAATTCCCCCTCCAACCTCCCCCCTTGACAGAATTTTCCCCCTCTGGATTCCCCTGGTCGACAGCGTCGCCACGCGGTGCGATAGCCCCCATGACCAGGCTCCAAGAGGAGACCCCGCCCGACGGGGGCATCCGTAGCTTTGCCGACGTGGCAGACGTGTCATGCGCGAGGCCGGTTCACGAAGACCGGCACAGCCCATCCGCGAGGGCAGGCATACCGGCGGCATCCCATGGCTGTCAGGCGGCCTTTCTCCCTGATCTCGCGAAAGTTGGGGAGATGCGGCAGACAGCGAGGGCGTTCCTGCGGCAGTGCCGTGTTTCGGAGCCGGTGGCGGGGGTCGTCGTACTGGCCGTCTCGGAGCTGGTCACCAACGCCGTGGTTCACGGTGAGGGAGAAGTCGTGCTCCGGATCACGGTGGCCGTCGACGTGGTGCGCGTCTCGGTCACCGATCACAATCTGGCCCCAGCTGTACTCAAGGAAGCCGGACCCGACGGTGAATCCGGTCGCGGGATCCGGCTTGTCGATGCGATCTCAGACGCGTGGGAGAGCAGCGGCAAGGAGACGTGGTGTGAGTTCCAGTACGCGAGGGCTGCGGGTTGAGCCAGACTTCCAATCGGTTCCCGGCCATGCGGTTGACGAGTCGGGTAGCTCAGTCACTTCCCCTACAGGGAACGCTCCGAGGGCCGTTCACTTGCCTTCGCCCAGTAGTTCGGTTCAAGCATCTCGCCAGGCCATGCAGGCTGACGGATCGGGCCCTGAGGCCCCATCTGTTCGAAGTACGGTGCCAGGTCGATCACGGGCGTCCCGTCGACGGCGTCGAGATCAGTGACCAGGAGGTCCCTGCCTTCGACCTTGAGCAACCGTGGGTAACTGACCGCCAGTTGGTTGGGGCGCCGGTGGTTGCGGTGGACGAACGTACCGGTCGCCGGCCAGTTCTGGTTTCCCCTTGGACTGCGTGCGTGAAGCTGGACGTCTTCGGGCCGGGCCAGATGGAAGCGCCAGGTCACGGTCAGGTGGGAGAACTCCTCGATTCCTTGCAGGGTTTCGAGGGGGTACGCCTCGTCGAGCCGGATGATCGATTCGACCCCGCCTTGATAGTCGTCCTGTACACGGGTGTGGCCGCCGACGACCGTTGCGATC
Source organism: Streptomyces sp. NPDC002328 (assembly GCF_042890065.1). Taxonomy (NCBI): domain Bacteria; kingdom Bacillati; phylum Actinomycetota; class Actinomycetes; order Kitasatosporales; family Streptomycetaceae; genus Streptomyces; species Streptomyces sp. NPDC002328. The sequence continues at coordinate 3,189 of NZ_JBIARQ010000038.1, forward strand.
GACTTGACCTCGTAGGTCGGCATCAGCGCTCGTTCCTCTCCCTGGGCGTAGCGTGTGCGGCGGCCTCCGGTCGGCGCCGCGAAACGGTTCTGTGGTCAGCCTATGGCTCGCAACATGCCTCGCGCGCGATGGTCCAGTTCGGCGACGTGGCGACCACCGCGTTGCCGGACGGGCGAGAGGTCGCTCTGCATGCGGACGATGACGTCGCGGGCTCGCCCGGACTGAATACCGGCCATGGCGTCGAGTGCTTCGTTCCAGGTTGCGCATGCCTCGTCGAGGCGTCCCTGCTGGACTTGGACGGCACCGAGGTAGCCGAGCGTCACGCTGTGGGTACGGGCGAACTGCTGGCGTCGGCGCGTGGCCACGCTGCGCTTGAAGTGGATCTCCGCATCCCGAGGCTGGCCCATGTCGCGCAGAGCGCAGGCCGTCTCGTGGGCGAGGGAGGCTTCCTGGAAGAAGCCGACGCGGGCGGGCGCTTCGTTGGTGTCGGCGCGGGCGAGGTCCCGCTCAGCGCGGCTGATGGCCGCCAGCGTGCCGGCCAGGTCGCCGTCGGCCGCGAGTGCGCGGGCGTGGACGATCGCCAGCAGCGCCTTCTCGCGGTGGCTGGCCTGGCCGTAGCGGTCGCGGGACATCGAGGCGTCGGCCAGGGCGAGCGCCCTGCGGTGGTGCCCGAGGTCGACGGCCTGGTGGGCGAGGGCGCGCAGGATGTGGCCGCCGAGCGGTCCGTCGCCAGCCTCCGCCGCGATGCGGGCGGCGATGGTGAGGTAGCGCTGGGCGGTTCGGTGCTCGCTGGCGTCGAAGGCCATCCAGCCGGCGAGGTACGTCATCTCCGCGACAGCGGAGTACGTGTCGCGGCGGAGCTGATCTGTGCGGAATCGGCCGCCGAGCAGCGGTACCGCACCGTCGAGCAGGTGGCTGGCGAGGGCTTTGCGGCCGGATGCGCCGCCTCGTTGCTGGTCGCGCGCGGAGTAGTAGACCGTGAGGTCGCGGACGTCGTCGATGTCCGCCTGGGTCACCGGGCGCGAGGAGGCGGGTCGGCGGGTCGCCGCTGCAGCAGGGGCGGCTGCCCACCACGAAGTGGTGGGCAGGGCGAGGCCGGCCGCGGAGTAGGCGGCGGTGGCCAGCAGCTTGCGTCGGTGCATATCGAGATCGTCGCTTCCCAGCTCGGCCAGTGCGGTCAGAGGGTCGACGCTCCAGTCGGATCCGGTGTCGGTCGTGCCTGTCGGCTCTTCTTCCAGCCCGAGGTCGGCCAGGGAGAGGCGGCGGCCGAGTCTGCGGGACAGCGTCTCGCGCAGGATATGCGGCGCTCTTCCGCTCGGCTTCGTGCCGAGCACCCACATGGAGATGTGCGAGCGGGAGATCGCCTCCAGCTCACGCGCTCCGCTCTCCGCAGCCACTCTGGCGACGGCAGCGGCAGCTTGCGGCTGGGACCAGTCTGCTTCGCGCAGGAGTGCGGTCAGGGCGACGTTGCGTTCACGGGCCATGGGCTGCCCCTCGGTTCCGAAATGATCTTTGGCGCCTTTGGCGGCCTTAGCGTCCGCGCAGGCATACCCCTCGGACGGGTTTCAGGGTTCGCTCAACGTAGCGGCCAGATCACTCACTTCGCACGCCAGGCGCCGGGGATACCCGGCGACTTCGGCTCACTTTGGCTTGATCCGAACAGGAGTTGCGTCATGCGCCTTTCGCTGGACCCTCGCCGAGGCGGCAGCCAGCCCGTGGGCGGGTGCCGATGGCGAGCGCCCGTCACTGAGGCGGCGGCGCCGGAGCGCGATCTCGTGGTGGCCGCGTCGGAGACGGTGACGCTGGTGCTGGGCGAGGATTCGCCGCTGCCCGAGAGCGCTGCTGATGTGGAGGATCTCGTTCGTCTTCTGCGCGGGCACGTTGCCCAGTTGGGCGCACGGACCGCTCCGGGGATTCCCGCCCTGCTGCGCGCGCAGCGGCTCTGCTCCGACAGCGTCCCCGAGGACTACCTGCCGAGCCGGGTGTACCTGGTCAGGCTCGCCGAGGCCACCCAGGAGCTGATGGCACACGTGGAACGCGTCGATCCCGGGCCGATCAGCGCCATGAGCGGGCGGCGTTGGCGGAAGCCGCCGGTCAACGTGCTGCGCGGGGCGGTCTTCGTCCTCGCTCTGGCCTGTCTGGTCTTTGCCGCTTCGGTGCCGCGGACATGACGGTGACAGGTGCCGTCGTCATCGCTCTGGCCCTCGGGCCCATGGCCTGGCTGGTGCCTCGCGGCGAGCGGGCGCCGGCCCGATTCGAGCCGTCGAGGGCCTGCCGCCGCCCAACACGGCTCCCCCGCGCCCCGGTGACCACCAGCCTGCCTTCTGCCCACCGTTCCCGGCCGCTGCGGCGGCCCCGATACCACCCCGGACCCGCGGGGTTCACGGAGATCCACACGATGAAACGGCTTCCGCGCATCGAGCAGCACGGCCTGATCGGCGACATGCAGACCAGCGCCCACGTCTGCGATGACGGTTCGATCGACTGGCTGTGCCTGCCCCGCTTCGACTCGCCGGCCCCGTTCGCGGCCCTGCTCGGTTCGGAGAAGCACGGGGCATGGCGCATAGCCCCCGCCGCCGCCTGCCAGGAGGGCGCCGCAGCAAGCGCCGAGCGGCGCTATGTCGGCGAGTCCCTCGTGCTGGAGACGCTGTGGACGACGTCTTCGGGCAGCGTGACGGTCACCGACTTCATGCCGCCGCGCGACGGAGCGCCGCGAGTGATCCGAGTCGTGGAAGGCACGGCCGGTCAGGTCTCCATGGTGTCCGCGCTGCGCGCCCGCCCGGGCTACGGCCGCATCAGTCCGTGGGTCCACGAGGTGGGCGGGCGCATGGTGGCCGAGGGCGGCGAGGACGCGCTGTGGCTGGACACGGCCACCGAGCAGCGCGAGAAGGACGGGGCGATCGTGGGCTCCTTCGCGGTCGCCGCCGGCGACAGCGTGGCCTTCGTGCTGAGTTGGAGCCCGTCCCACGGCTGCCCGCCCGAGATCCCGGAGCCCGAAGCCGCGCTGGAGGCGACCCTGGCGTTCTGGGAGACCTGGGCGAGCCAGTGCACCTACAACGGGCCGTTCCGCGACGCTGTCCTGCGCTCGCTCATCACGTTGAAGGCGATGACGTACGAGCCCAGCGGGGGCATCGTCGCCGCGCCGACCACGTCCCTGCCCGAGGAACTCGGCGGCGAACGGAACTGGGACTACCGCTATACCTGGCTGCGCGACGCCTCCACCACCCTGGCCGCGCTGCTCGGGTCGGGCTTCCGGCAGGAGGCCGACGCCTTCCGCCGGTGGCTGCTGCGGGCGGTGGCCGGCGACCCGGAGAACCTGCAGATCATGTACGGCATCACCGGTCAACGGGACCTGCCGGAGCGGGAACTGGGGTGGCTGCCCGGATACGAGAACTCCGCGCCAGTACGGATCGGCAACGGGGCGGCCGACCAGGTGCAGCTCGACGTCTACGGCTACGTGATCGAGACCCTGCACCTCGCGCATGAGAGCGGGGTCGCGCGCTGCGGGGACACCGCGGTCCTCCAGCAGCGGCTCGTTGAGCATCTGGCCGAGCGGTGGCAGATGCCCGACGAGGGGATCTGGGAAGTCCGCGGGGAGCGGCGGCACTTCGTGCACTCCAAGATCATGGCCTGGGTGGCCGTCGACCGCACCATCCGCCTGGTCGAGGCCGGCGCCATGGAAGCCGACCTGTCCGCGCTGATCGAGCTGCGCGAGACCATCCACCACGACGTGTGCACGCGAGGCTTCGATGCGGCCCGCAACACCTTCACCCAGTCCTACGGATCGCAGGAGGTCGATGCCGCCCTGCTGCTGATCCCCCGGGTGGGCTTCCTGCCGCCGGACGATCCCCGCGTGCTCGGGACGGTGCAGGCGGTGCGTCGGCAACTGTCCACCCCCGAGGGCCTTGTGCACCGGTACCGGACCGCCGGTGATCGCACCGGGATCGACGGCTTGACCGGTGACGAAGGAGCCTTTCTGCTCTGCTCGTTCTGGATGGTTGACGCGCTCGCCCTGACCGGCCGCCTTGACGAAGCCCACGCCCTGTTCGGCCGGCTTCTGGCCCTGCGCTCCGACCTCGGCCTGCTCGCCGAGGAGTACGACCCCGTCAGCGGACGGCAGCTGGGCAACTTCCCGCAGGCGTACAGCCACATCGGGGTCATCGGATCCGCGCTCCTGCTGCAGCAGCTCGGCGCGGGTGCGCCTGCGGCCGAGGCGGACGTCCTCGTGGCGGCGGGCGCCTAATGAACACGCTCGCCATCACCACACTCGTCCTGCTCGCCCTCGCCTCGGTCGTCGCCGCGGGAGCGGCGTGGGCCGCCCACCGCCGCTGGAGGGCGGCACGGCAGCAGGCGCATCTCCTGGCGTGCGAACAGCAAGCTGTCGAGCGGGCGCTGCACCGGCTGGTCCGCGAGGTGCTGCCGCAGATCCACAAGGCGGGCGGCCGGGTCACTGCGCCTGTTCTGGCACCGGAGCTGGCCGACACCGCGGTCGGCGAGCGGCTGGAGCTCGTGGTCAAGGCCACCGCCGGCCTCGCCCAGGCCATCGTCCGTGACGTCCAGCACGCCGCGCACCAGGAGATCGAACAGGTCAAGACACGCGGAGTGGAGGAGTTGCGCCGTTCGCACACGGACGCGCAGGAAGAAATCGCACGCGTGCGGGCGAACGCCGTGCGGTCGACCGAGGCCGCGGTGCGCAGCGTGTCGTCGGCGCTGGTGGGCATGGCCGCCCGGACCAGCCGGAGGGTCAGCGAGGGGGTCCGGGCTCACCAGGACGACGCCGCCTTCGAGACGCTGACCGGAATCGACCGCACCGTCCAGCAGACGCTGCTGGTCGCGCAGGGCTGGACCGTCCTGGCCGGCGGCAAGCTGACCCGGCACTGGACCACCACGGCCCTGACCGATGTGGTGCGGGCCGCGATGGGTTACGTCGAGGACTACCAGCGCGTGGCACCGCAGGAGCTACCCGTCGCGGTGAAGACCCGTGTCGTCGGGCCCGTGGTGCACACCCTCGCCCTCCTGCTGGACAACGCGCTGCGGTTCTCCCCGCCGCAGACCCGCGTCCACGTCTCCTTCGAGCAAGGGCACCACGGGGTCACCGTCATCGTGGACGACAGCGGCCTGCAGATGACGCCCGAGCAGCTCGACGAGGCACGCGACGTCCTCACCGGGCAGCGCACCGACGACATCACACAGCTCGGCGCCCTGCCCAAGACCGGCTTCCGGGTCGCCGCCGCTCTCGCTCGCGCCTACGGCTTCCGGGTCGACGTCCAGGCCCCCAACGCGCTGCTGGGCACCCGCGCGCTCCTCACCCTTCCCCACAACCTCCTCACCACCGTGGCCGAGGCCGCACCCACACCAGCGGAGCACAGCGTCCCGCAGGGCGCGCTCGCCCCCGTCCCGGAGAGCCGCCTGGCACTGGCCCCGCCAGCACAGGAGCGCCTCGATGCGCCGGCCGCTGCCGGGACGACGGCCAGCGGACTGACACGGCGCCACCGGCGGCGCACGCCGGCACCTGCTCCCGCCCGCCGCCCGGTCAACGCAGAGCCGGGACGCGCGAGCGTGATCGCCTCCTGGGCCCGCGGCACCCAGGCGGCACGCGCCGAACAGAACGCCGCCCGCCCGCTGAACGACGACGAGCAAGGACACGAGGCATGAGAGAGAAGAACATCGGCTGGCTCCTGGAGCGCCTGGAGGAAACCGACGGCGTGGAGTACGCCGTGCTGGTCGCAGCCGACGGCATGAGCCCGGACTACACGCCCCGCCTCCCGCAGGAACAGGCGGAGAAGATCGCCGCCATCACCTCCACTCTGTGGGCGGCGTCGCGGGCCTACGACCGCGAGACGGGCGGCGGGGGCGTGCGCCAGTTCGTCATGGAGTCGGTCGGCCACATCTCTCTGCTCATCCCGGCCGGGGAGAACACGATGCTCGCCGTCCGCACCAGCAGCCCCCACGCCGACATCGGTGTGATCAGCGAGGCCGCCCTGCGGCTGGCGGGAAGCGTCGGCGACCAGCTGGGAGTCAAGACCCGGGTGACCAGCAGCACGGAAGCACCGCCGGCATGAGCAGACCGCGGCAGGATCCCGACCTGGTCAGGCCCTACGTCCGCACGGGCGGACGTACCCGCCCCGGCACGGATGTGCGCCTGGAGAGCGTGGTCTTCGCCGCGACCGGCACCCACCCCGGCCTCCAGGCCGACGGACGCCGCCTGCTGGCGCTGTTCGCCGGCTCCCGCGGCGGCGGTCTGGCCGTCGCCGAGATCGCCTCCGAACTCGCCCTGCCGCCCTCGACCACCCGCATCCTCATCGCCGACCTCATCGGACTCGGACTGATGACCCTCGCCCAAAGCCACGACGACGAACGCCCTCCCGCCTCGCTGATCGAAAGGGTCCTTCATGGCCTCCGCGCTCACGCCTGACCGGTTCGTCGCGCCGACGGTGACGGCGACCGCGAAGATCGTGGTCGCCGGAGCCTTCGGCGTGGGCAAGACCACCTTCGTCGGCAGCGTCTCCGAAGTGCCGCCCGTGCACATGGAAGAGACCATCACCCGGGCCAGCGCTCTGGTCGACGACCTGGACCGCACGCCGGGGAAGTCCACCACCACCGTAGGCGTCGACTTCGGGCGCAAGCACCTCGGCGACGACCTGGTGCTGTACCTGTTCGGCACCCCGGGCCAGGCCCGGTTCCGGTTTTTGTGGGACGAGCTGATCGTCGGCGCCCTCGGCGCCCTGGTCCTGGTCGACCCCCGCGACCTGGACGCTTCCCACGAGATCCTCGCCCTCCTCGAAGAGGCCGAAGTGGCCTACGCGGTCGCGGTCAACCAGTTCGACGGCGCACCCCGCTACCCCCTCGGCGAGGTCCACGAGGCGCTCGCCCTGGAGGGGCACACCCCGCTGGGCGTGTGCGACGCCCGCGAGCGGGCGTCGTGCATGCAGGCCCTGATCCAGCTCACCGAATACCTCGCACGTCTGGAGCACCGACCGTGAGCACCGCGCACCCTCGCATCTCCCTGTACGAGCCGGACTTCGCCCAAGACCCGCACGCCTTCTACCGGCGTATGCGCGAGCAGTCCGGGCCCCTGGTGCCAGTGGACCTGGCGCCCGGCGTGCCCGCCACGCTGGTCGTCGGCTACGAGGCGGCCCGCCGTATCCTCGGCGACCCGCAGCGCTTCCCCGCCGACCCGCGCCGGTGGCAGACCACCGTTCCGGACACCTGCCCCGTCCGGCCGATGATGGAGTACCGGCCCAACGCGCTGCGCTCCGCCGGCGCCGAGCACGCCCGCTACCGGGCCGCGAACACCGCCGCCTTGCAGGCCGTCGACCAGCACGCGCTGCGCGACCACGTCGAGCAGGTCGCCGCCCAGACCATCACCGCCTTCGCCGCCGAGGGGAAGGCCGACCTGCTGGCCCAGTACGCCTGGCCGCTCGCCTTCCAAACGCTCAGCCACCTGCTCGGCTGCCCCGACGAGATCGGGCGGCGGATCGCGGACGGCATGTCCAAGATCTTCGACGGGGTCAACGCCTCCATCGGCAACCAGATCCTCGCCCAGGCCGTCACCGACCTCGTCGCCCTGCGCCGCGCGCATCCTGCCGACGACGTGACCAGCAGGCTCCTCGTCCACGTCGCGCAACTGAACGACATAGAGATGGGCCAGCAGCTCATCACCCTCTACGGCGCGGGCATCGAACCGCTGACCAACCTGATCACCAACACGCTCCTGGAGATGCTCACCAACCCCGACTTCTCCGGGGACCTGCACGCCGGCGACGCCTCCGTCCGCGAAGCCCTGGACACCGTCCTGTACCGCGACCCGCCGCTCGCGAACTTCTCCATCAGCTACCCGCCCCGGCCCGCCGACGTCGGCGGCTACCTGCTCCCAGCCGACGAGCCGGTGGTGATCAGCTACGCCGCCTGCAACAACGACCCCGACCTCGGCGGGCGCGCGCCGCTGGGCAACCGCGCCCACCTCGCCTGGGGCGCCGGCCCGCACAGCTGCCCGGCCAGCTCGCACGCCTACCTCATCGCCGAGACCGCCATCCTCCACATCCTCGACGCCTTGCCCGAGATGGACCTCGCCACCCGCCGCGAGGACCTCACCTGGCGCCCCGGCCCCTTCCACCGCTCCCTGGTGACCCTGCCGGTCACTTTCCCCACCGGCTGAAAGCGACCCCGACGTGCCCGAGCAACAGATACTGGTCCTCGACCCCAACGGCAGCGACCCGGACGCCGAACACCAGGCCCTGCGCGAACGCGGGCCGGCCACCCTCGTGGACATCCTCGGCGTGCGCGCCTGGTCCGTCTCCGACCCGGCCCTCCTCAAGCAGTTGCTCACCAGCAAGGACGTCTCCAAGGACGGCCGCGCTCACTGGCCGGCCTTCGCCGAGACCGTCCCCACCTGGCCGCTGGCCCTGTGGATCGCGGTGGAGAACATGTTCACCGCCTACGGCGCCAACCACAGCCGCCTGCGCCGCATGGTCGCCCCCGCCCTCTCCGCCCGCCGCACCGCCGCCCTCCAGACGGACATCGAGACCTTGGTCACCGGTCTGCTCGACGACCTCGACGCCCTCCCGGCCGGAGAATGCGCCGACCTGCGCGAGCACCTCGCCTACCCGCTGCCGATCGCCGTCATCGGACAGCTCATGGGCGTCCCCGCCAGCCAGCGCGCCGAGTTCCGCACCGTGGTCGACAACGTATTCGCCACCCACCTCACCGCCGGAGAACAGGCGGCCAACTCCGCCGCCCTCTACGGCCTGCTGGACGCCCTCATCCACGCCAAGCGAACCACGCCCGGCGACGACATGACCTCGCTGCTGATCGCCACCCGCGACGAGGAAGGCGACGGCTCCGCCCTCAGCGACGCCGAACTGCGCGACACGCTCCTGCTGATGATCAGCGCCGGGTACGAGACCACCGCCAACGTCATCGGCCAGGCCCTCACCACCCTGCTGTCCGACCCGGAGCAGCTCGCCCACGTCCGGGACGGACGGTGCACCTGGCACGACATCGTCGAGGAAACCCTGCGGCACGAGCCCGCGGTCAAGCACCTGCCTCTGCGCTACGCCCTCACCGACATCCCTCTCCCCGACGGGCAGACCATCCGGTCCGGCGACGCCGTCCTCGCCTCCTACGCCGCCGCCAACCGGCACCCCGACCTGCACCAGGACGCCGACCAGTTCGACGCCACCCGGATCAGCAAGGAGCACCTCGCCTTCGGGCACGGCGTGCACTTCTGCCTCGGTGCCCCGCTGGCCCGCCGCGAAGTCGCCGCCGCACTGCGCCTGTTCTTCAAGCGCTTCCCCGACGCCCAGCTCGCCACCCGGCGCGAGGATCTGCAACGCCTGCCGAGCCTCATCAGCAACGGACACACCAGCGTCCCCGTCCTGCTGCGCCCCACGACGTCCGACTGACCGGCCCTTAACAAGGAACCCTTCCATGACCGCCCTCGCCCCAACACAGCCCCTCACCCCATCCGAACGGCGCATCGCCCAGCACGTGGTGAAGGGCCTGGACGCCCGCGGGATCGCAGCCGCCACCCAGCTCAAGCTGGGCACCGTCCACTCCACGCTGCGCACCGTGCGCTGGAAGCTGGCCTGCCCGGAACGCTGCTCCCTCGCCGTCGTCGCTCACCGCCTTCTCAACTCCGGCCAGAGCACCGTCCCGATACCTCAGCGGCCCGCGCCGGATCTCAGCCCCGAGCAGATCAGCCTGCTGAAGGCCGCCACCGAACACACCCTGCCCCGCGACATCGCCCGCGCCGCAGACCTCGCCCCGGCCGACCTGCGCGCCGCACTCGACCAGCTCCTCGCCGACACGGGCGCACAAGACAGCACCGAATTGGTGGTGCTCGCGCACAGCTGGCAGCTGCTGCCCGCCGAGCGAGCCGAGCGCACGACGCGGAGTGGGGCGCCCCAGTGACCTCACCCGCCACTCCCACCGCCAGCGAGGACCGCTCCGCCGGGCTGTTCGAAGACGGGAGGCTGCTGGCCTGCGTGATCCCCGAGCACGACCCCGGCCTCGGATGGGGCCAGGGGCCATGCGTCTTTCTCCGCAGCGTCCACACCCTGCCCGGCCAGTCCGACGACATCACCCGCCTGATCACCCTGTGGGCGTCCGACTTCGCCGCTCGGCACGGCCTCCACGCCGTACGGGCCGAGACCCTGGCCCGCCGCGCCCTCGAAGCCGAACCCCTCGCTGCCCTCCTGCGTCGGCTCACGGACACCGGCTGGGACGTGTGCGGATCCGGCTCCGGACGCGACGGCGATCGAGTCGCCCGCCTCGAACTCCCTGCCGAGCACCGCCCCGGGCTCCACGCGCTGATCAGCTGCCAGGTCCACGCGCCTCAGCCGGCCCCGGATGATCGGAGCAGTGCGTGACGACCGACGAACCGCAGCGGCCCGACCTCGCCCGCGAGCTGATCGCCCGCGCCACGGAATCGGCCGCGCACCGGGCCAAGCGCGTGCGCGACCAGCTCGACGCCGTCCAACTCGGACAGGGCCGGCACACCGACCACGCCAACACCAAGGTGCTGCGCCGCGTCCTGGCCGACCACGACTGGCCGGGCCACCGCCTCGTCGGCCCCGACGCGGCCCGTGCCGCGTGGAGCATCGCCCTGCACAGCGACGACGAACCCGACTTCCAGCGCGCCGCCACCATCCTGCTGGGACGAGCGGTCGAGGCCGACGACGCGCTGGTCCAGCATTGGGCGCACCTTCACGACCGAGCCCTCATCACCAACGGGCGCGACCAGGAGTACGGCACCCAGCTCCTGCTGCGCGCCGACGGCATCGAACTGTGCCCGCTGCGCGCGCCGGAGTCCGTCGACGCACGCAGGGCCACCGTCGGGCTGCCGCCGATCGCCATCGCTCTGAAGGCAGTGCACCGCCGGTACACCCCCTACGGCTCTTCCGATGAGGCCCCGACCGTCGTTCTCGCGGGGGCCGCGTGAAGACGTGGAACCCCGAGTCTTCGACAGTCGGTGCCACAGCCGCAACTCCACTCTGCGAAAGGAGTGTTGAGGTATGAAGCTCACCATCGCCGTTCTCACTGCCGGTGTTGCCATGTCGCTCACCACCGCCGTGGTCGGAGCGGCCCGGCTCCGGCAGAACGCGCGACACCAGGCCGAGCAAGACGAGGCGCTGCTCACGGAAAACCAGATCGACTGGCTGACGCGGATGTCCGCCAATCCCGATCTCGCCAAGCTCTGGAAGCCGGCGGACATGGAAGCCGAGGAGTACACGCAGCTCATGTCGGCCAACCGGCTCATCTGCACGCTTAGTCTGCGCGACCGCCTCGGCTTCGTCCCGGAGGGTGACCTCCGCGCTCAGGAGGCCGAGGGAGACGGGCGCGCCGAGCGGTTCACGAACGCTCTGGACCGGGCCGCTCAAGCCCATTTGCACGAGCGTCCTGCAGCCATCTGAAGACGAGGCCGCCTCATCCCGCGGAGGGGCAGCCTCGCGCTCAACTCGTGGAGGAACTCCATGGACTTCAGTGCCATTCCACTTCCATCCGGTGATTTCACCATCGGAAAGACGTTCAATTTCGAGGCTGGCCACCGGCTTCCCGGGCTGCCGGACGAGCACAAGTGCTCACGCCAGCACGGGCACAGCTACGAGGTCGAGGTCATCCTCACCGCGCCCTCGCTGGAGGAGCCCGGCTTCGTCACGGACTTCGGGGCGCTCGCTCCGTTCAAGAAGTTCCTGAACACCGAACTCGACCATCACAACCTGCACGAGGTTTTTCCCTTCGAGCCGACCTCGGAGCGCCTGGCCCAGTTCCTGGCCGGGTGGTTCATCCAGAACTTCCAGCCCGCCATCTCCGGCCGCCTGGTCGCCGTCCTGGTCCGCGAGACCCAGAGCAGCTGGGCCCGCTTCGATGTGGAGGGACGGTGACCGCATCCGAGACGATCACCGACGAACCGACGGCTGACGAAGGCGAATCCCGCCTGATCGTCGCGGAGTGCTTCGGCGTCGAGGTGCCGACCTTCCAGGGCGAGGGACCGAGCTGCGGACACCCGGCGCTGTTCATCCGCCTGTCCCGGTGCAACCTCACCTGCGCGAAATGCGACACGAAGTACACCTGGGACTGGTCCCGGTTCGATCCGCGCAAGGAGTCGGCGGAGCGGTCGGTGGCGGATCTGATGGCCTGGGCCGCGTCCTCGCCGGTCGGGCTGGTCGTGGTCACCGGCGGCGAACCGTTGATCCAGCAGGCGCGGCTGGTGCCTCTCGTGCGGGGGCTGACAGCAGCCGGCAAGCGGGTCGAGTTCGAGACGAACGGCACTATCGCGCCCGCTCCCGAGCTGGTGGCCGACGGGGTCCGGTTCAACGTCTCGCCCAAGCTCGCCAGCTTCGGCGTGAAGGAGACCAAGAGCATCGTGCCCGCCTCGCTGGAGTCGTTCGTGGCCTCCGGGCGGGCGGCGTTCAAGTTCGTCGCTTCCACGGTGGCCGACCTCGACCGGATCGCCGAGCTGGCCGAGGCCCACCGGCTCGCGCCGGTGTGGGTGATGCCGGAGGGCACCACCCCCGAGGTGATCACTGCGACCACCCGGGTCCTCGCGGACGCGGTCGCGGCCCGGCACTGGCACTTCACCACCCGCCTTCACGTGTTGGCCTTCGCGGACGCCCGAGGCCGCTGACCGCACGCGCCACCACGCCCCATACGTTCCCCCAGTCCCCGGAAACGAGAGACGCCCATGACGACCTCTATCGCCAGCCCTGCGGCGGTGCCGACCGCCGCCGTCCCCGGGCCCGCTGCGGTCATCGACACCGGCCGGGTCGCCGGCCTGATCCACCAGCTCTTGGCCGAGCTGGGCGAGGACCCCGCCCGCGAGGGGCTGACCGGCACCCCGGACCGCGTCGCGGCCTGGTGGAAAGCCTTCCTGTCCCCGGACGGCGCCGCAACGGCTACCTGCTTCACCGAGTCCAATCTGGGTGGTCAGCTGGTCATCGTGGGCGGCATGAGCGTGTGGTCGCTCTGCGAGCACCACATGTTGCCCATGAACTTGCAGGTCACGGCCGGATACGTGCCGGACGGAGAGGTGGTGGGCCTGTCGAAGTTCGGGCGGATCGCCCGGCACTTCGCCGGCCGACTGCAGGTCCAGGAACGCTTCACCCGCCAGGTCGCCGAATACCTCAACGACGTGATCGGACACGAGGACGTCGCCGTCGCCGTGCGCGGCGTGCACCTGTGCATGAGCATGCGGGGCGTACGGATGGAGGAGGCCCGCACCACCACGGTGCACTCGGGTGGGCGCTTCGGCATCGACCCCGTCCTTTCCCAGCAGTTCCTCACCCTCACCACCGGCCTGTGGGGGGCGCCGTGATCACCACTGCGGGAATCGACTTCTCCGTCATCGCTCCGCCTGCCTACCTGGAGCACTTTGTCGCCCAGGAGCCGCCCCGCGTCCACCACGTGGCCGCCCAGCACGTGCTGTCCGACGAAATCTACCGGGCCTTCTTCACTCGCGAGGCCGAGCGAGGCGCCGAGATCATCGTCGACAACGGGCTCTTCGACCTCGGCTACGCCCTGCCGGCGGAGCGCCTCGTCGAAGCCGCGCTGGCGGTGTCCGCGAGGGAGATCATCCTGCCGGACGTCATGCGGGACGGGGCCGCGACCTTGAAGGCGAGCGAGAAGGCCGCGCGCGAGATCCGGGAGCTGTCCGGCGATGCATTCCGGCTGTGCGCGGTGCTGCACGCCGCGGACGATGACGAGTGGCTGCGCACCTACGACGCCTTCGTGACCAGCGACTGGGCCGGGGCCATCGCCCTGCCGGCCTCGCGTCGACCGGATCCCGACGAGCAGCTGTGCCGCACCCGCTGGTTGGCGACGGCCTACCTGCAGGACCACGGCCTGGTCGACGATCTGCTCGTCTACCGGCTGCTCGGTCTGGGCCGGACCGGGCACCTGGAGCTGATCGAGCAGCGCGAGCACGAGTGGATCTCCTCCGTGGACGGCGCGGCCCCGGTCATCCTCGGCGCGATGGGCGTCGCCCTGCTGCCCGAAGGGCCGTACGAGAAGCCCTCCACGCCCCGCATCGAGAAGCTCGGCCCGATCCCCGAAGACCGGTTCGACCTCATCCGGGAGAACATCTGCGTCGTCCGCGCGGCGGCCGGCAGCACCGTGACGATCGCCGAGGAGCACCGATGACCCCCTTACTCGCCGACCCCGCCCCTGGACTCCTGCGCGCCGCCCCGATCGAACCAGCCGGACACACCATGACCCACGCCAGGCTGCTGCGCTACCTGGAGATCAAGGTCCACCACCTCATCCAGGACCACCACTGGGACAGCATCCGCGTCATCGGCGGCTACGACCGCACGGCGGTAGTCTCCCGGTACGAGAAGACCGGGAAACTGTTCAACATCGAACGGCCCACCGCAGAGATTCACGGCCGTGATCTCGTCGTCAAGGCGTTCCCCGGAGCCGAATACGTCCAGCACTACGCCCTGATCATCGCCACGTATCTGGCCATGACGGACCGCCCCGCCGGCACCGTCACCTATCAGCCGCCCGCGCAGGAGGAGTGCCGATCGGCGCTCGACGCGCTCGACCTGGAACTGGACGGCGACCTGGTGATCGTCGGCTGGGGCCTTCAGTACCTCGCTCCCGAGAACGGAGTGTGGACCCGCGGACCCGGCTACGCGTGGCAGCGCACCGAAGTCGCCGGACGTCGCGTGGTCTACCTCGGGTTCCTCCACAGCATCTGGGGAGACGTGGCAGGGCGGGTCGTCGCGCGCCTTGCCGAACTCGGCGCATGCGATGTCGTCTACGTCGGCAAGGTCGGCTCGCTGACCCCCGGCGTCGAACCGAACGCCTGGCTGGCGACCGGCAACACCAGCCTAGTACGCGGGGCGATGGTGAGCTGGGACGACTTCTTCGGCGATTACGCCGTCGCCCGCAGCGGCGTGCGCAGCGGGCTGCATGTCTCCTCCCCGTCGATCTTGCTGGAGAACCGCGACTGGCTGGTCCAGCACACCGCCTCGTACGCCTTCGTCGACCCGGAGATCGGCCCCATGGGGGCGGCGGCGCGCCATGCGGGGATCAGATTCGGCTACCTCCACGTCATTTCCAACAACCTCGCCACCCACTATCCCGCCGACCTGTCCAATGAGCGTCACAGCGACGTCCTGCGCCAGCGCGCCGTCCTGGTGGACCGCATCCGCACCATCATCACCGGCCGCCTGACCGCCAGCTCGACCCACACCCTGGGAGAATCCCGATGACGGCGAACGCGCCGACCACCACCCCAGCCGGGAAGCTGATCACCTTCGTCGGCGGTGACGGGGCCGGCAAGTCCACCCTCGCCGCCCGCCTGCACCAGGCCCTCAACGACGCCGGTCACAAGGCAGTCCTCATCGGCAAGCACAGCACCGACGTCCCACTGGACCCTGAGCTGTCCGCCTACCTCGACCGCGTCAACGAGCTGGTCTACCGGCGTGACGCCCGCGTCGCCCAGGCATGCGGTGACCACTACTGGCTGCTTGCACTGGCCTCCTGGTACACCCTGCAGGACCGGCTCGTCATCCAGCCGGCCCTCGTCGCGGGCACCCACGTGATCCTCGACAACTCGCACCACAAGATCCTCGCCCGGTACGCGGTCAAGCCCGAGGTCTCGCCCCGCCTGTGCGAGCAGGTCTTCGCGCATCTGACGAAGCCGGACCTGGTGTTCTTCCTGAACATCGGTGCCCGCGAGGCTCTCGTCCGCAAGGGCCCGTTCACTTCCCTGGAGGCCGGCCACGTCGGCGGCGGTGACGAGGACTTCATCCGCTACCAGGACACCGTGCTGGACCAGATGCGCGAACAGGCGGAGCGCGGCGCCTGGCTGACGCTGGACGTCGCTCAGTTGGACCGCGACCAGGTCTTCAAGGCCGCCGCCGCTGCCCTGGCCGACCGTCTGCACCTGACCGTCTGACCCGGCCCGCCCTCCCCGATCGACAAGGAACGCACCATGGACCAGGCCCTGCCCGCCAGCGGGACATACGTCTGCCACGGCATCACCTGGGCAAGCGGAGACCCCCGTCTTCTGCTCGCCCCCGTGACCGGCGGACCACTCGTCCATGCCCCGGTCACGGGCAGGCGTTTTGGTTACCAGGTGAGCGGTACCGGCCGGTGGTGCACCGGCCGGTACCGGTTCGCCGACCGCGTCCGCGTCGAGGCGGTCGCCTGCCCTGACCGGGCCCCGGCCGAGGCCGGCGGCCAGTGCGCGGCCTGCGCCGGGCGGGACGACTTCCGCTTCGCCCACCGGTTCCACTCCGGCGGGCACGTCCCCGACGCCCTGGCGGCGTACATGGCCCAGCCTCACTGGCTGTACCTGGCGACGTTCGCCGACGGCACCACCAAGATCGGCACCGCGGCAGAACCCCGTAAGCGCTCCCGCCTCGACGAGCAGGGCGCGCTGATCGCCACCTACCTCGCCCGGAGTCCTGACGGCCGCGCCGTGCGGTTTCTGGAGGATGCCCTCACCCGCCGCATCGGCCTGACGCAGACCGTGCGAGCCGCGGCCAAGCTGACGGCCCTGGCCGAGCTGCGCGACCTCTCCCCGGCCCGCGCCGTCCACCAGCAGCACCTCGACCGCGCCACCGAGGCCCTGAGCGGCCTGAACGTCCCGGCCACACCGGAGCCGTGGACGCCGCCCGGCGAAGGCGTCCTGCTGCGAACGCCGGAGACCGGGCGCGCCTTGTACCCGCACGACCCACGCTCCGGTGAGCACGGGCTGACGGTGCTCTCCTGCCTCGGCTCCCAGGTCCTCGCCACCCTCGACGGCGACGGCGAACAATTGCCCTACCTGCTCGACCTCGGCGCCCTCAAAAGCCGGCGCATCGTCCTCGGCGCACAGTTCTCCTCACCGCCCGCCGCCGTACAGTCCGCGCTCTTTTGACCCTGTCTGAACGCCCGGCCTGCACTGGCGGGCCGCCCTGTGAAGCGAGGCCACAGCAACATGGCACCCCAGGACGCCATCCTCGGCTGGGACGAGGACTCCAACGCCGAGGCGTACACCGCCTTCACCCGCGCCCACCCCATGTACGACGCGACCAGCCGCGACCTCGCCCGCCGCAGCCACCTGGCCAACGCCAGCCTGGTGGTCGACCTGTGCGGCGGCGCCGGCGCGACCGCCCGCGCGATCCTCGACCTGATCCCGGCCCACGCCAGGGTCGTCTCCATCGACAACGCCGCCGCGATGCAGCGTGTCGGCCGCCGCACCCTGACCGACGCCCGCCTGACCTGGATCACTTCCCCGGCCGAACGGCTCGCCGACCACCTCCACGCCGACACCGCCGATGCTGTGGTGTGCAACTCCGCTATCTGGAAGACCGATACCGCCGCAGTGTTCGCGGCCGTCGCTCACATCCTGCGTCCAGGCGGGCACTTCGTCTTCAACATCGGCGGCGGCTTCGCCGGCGTCCGGCACCCCGACGAACTGTCCGCCCGCACCGGGCCTTCCCTCACCGCCCTCATCCGCCAAGTCGCCGCCGAGGCCCACGGATACACCCCACCGCCGAAGGACGCGGACGGGCCGCCGACGCTGCCGCTGGAGACGGTCACCGAGCAGCTGTCAGCAGCCGGACTGACGGTCGTCGGCACCGAGGTCACCGCCCAGCACAGCACCATGGCCGAGAAGAAGGCGTGGCTGTCCATCCCCGTCTTCGCGCGGCCCGAGGGCGACTTCACCCACGCCCAGCGGATGCAGATCCTCGACGCCGCCTACGCCATGACCACCCCCGGTGCCCCGGCCGTGACGAGCTGGCTCGTCGTCGTCGCCCAACGGCCACAGGCCGCCGCATGACCCCGGCAGTCCCAGCTCCCGGCGGCAGGGCCCGCCTCTGTGACCACGCAAGCGTCGGAGTACTGATCTCCTCCCCGAGCGGCCTCCTGGTGTTCGAGCGGGCAACTCCTCCGGCCGGAATCGCCCCGGTCGCCGGCCACATCGACGACCATGGCGGCCCCGAACAGACCGCCCGCGACGAGGTCACCGAAGAGGTCGGTCTCACCGTCACCCACCTGCACCTGCTACTGGACCAGTGGCGGCCCAACCACTGCCGCCGCACGCCCAGCGGTCCGGTCGGCCACCACTGGTGGATCTTCCAGGCCGAGGTTTCCGGGTCGCTGTGCCCCTCTGCCCGGGAGGTCCGCGCGCCTCGGTGGATCCACCCCGACCAGCTGCAGCAGCACGCGCTGCGGACCGCCGCGTACGCCAACGGGTGCCTGGACCGTGAGGAGTTCGAGTGCGAACCCGGCCTGGGACCGGTGTGGTGCCGCTTCCTGCACGACCTTGAGCTCGTCATTCTGCCCGCGGCCGACCTCGACCGCATCGAGGCCGTCCTA
The DNA here is from genome assembly GCF_042890065.1 of Streptomyces sp. NPDC002328. Taxonomy (NCBI): domain Bacteria; kingdom Bacillati; phylum Actinomycetota; class Actinomycetes; order Kitasatosporales; family Streptomycetaceae; genus Streptomyces; species Streptomyces sp. NPDC002328. Next base: position 21,504 of record NZ_JBIARQ010000038.1, read on the forward strand.
TGAACGGCGACCAGGGTCCTACCTCAGCGAGAGCCGACCGCCCGGCCGACCGCAAGGCGGCGAGCGTGCGCACGGATCCGCTCTCGGTCCTCGGGGAAGACGCTGTCCCAGCCGGCGTCCAGACGGAACCATGCCGCCGGCTGGTTCTGCTCCCCGGCGAGCGGTACGTCGCGTCCGACGACCGCGGCGTAGGACAGGCCCAGCGTCGGAGACCAGTCGGCCCGGTAGGAACGCACCGCCACGGCCGCGGGCTCGGGCAGCAGCTCGCTGCGCAGGCCGGTCTCCTCCAGCAGCTCTCGTGCCGCCGCCTCACGCGGCGCCTCGCCCGGCTCCACCTTGCCACCGGGCGGCACCCATCCGCGCACACGGTGCTTGACCAGCAGGACGTGCTCGAAAGCAGGGTCGGTGACCCACACCTCGGCCGCCAGCGGCTCCATCGGATGCCGACGGGCTTCCTCCAGCCAGGCCCGTGCACCGTCGAACTCCCATGCGGCGAGGCGGGCATCCGCAACAGCCTCGTCCAAGATCACCTGACCGATTTCACCATGACTCACCCGCCCACCCTAGGCCGACGAACCGGCCGGATGTCGCAGCGACGAGCAGGCAGCCATCCGGGAATGTCCGGCCGACCTGGTGGCCCCTTCGGGCTGCAGGGCGATCACCCGTGGCCCCCGCTTCACACGAAGGAGACCAGCGTGCACGGTGAGCAGTCCTCGGACCAGGGACCCTGGGTCGTCCTCGGCGGTGTCCACCTCCTCAACCGCACCGCGCCACGGCGATTAGACGAGCCGATCGTGCTCGTACGGGTGCCACCGCAGGAGGTATGTCGGCCGGCCACCACCGTGATCGTCCGCTGGAACGCGCTGGGTCCCTGCCCGGCCGAAGCGCTGCACCTCGGCGGCACCCGGCTCGGGGCGGCAAGGATCGACGGCGGCGAACTGTTCCCCGACGCTATCGCCGGCCCCGGCCTTCGCGACCTGGTCGGCTCGGCGGCCGCCCCCGGCCTGATGCCGCTGTGCTACCTGGCCGCAGACCCCGGCGGCGGCTACCACGCGTACGCGCAGATCCGCTTCCACCCCGAGGACGCCTGCTTCGTCCGTACCACCGGAGAACCAGTCGGCCACGGCCCGGTCGGGGAACTGCGCTGGCTCGAGCCCATGCTGACGGCGCACGCCGAGTCGAGTACGGCGCTCAACAACCACCTGCGGTACTTCCGCAAGCACTTCTCCGGCACCGAGCTGGAGTTCAAGTACACCCTCAATCCGGCACCAGACATCTGGGCCGCGTCCATGGAACTGCTCAAGGCACTGCGCGACGGCAAGCTGGAAGGCTGCCGTCCGGAGTACCGGGAAGAGTTCCAGATCCACCACACCGAGAACCATCTGTTCGACGTCACCGGCCCCGAGCCCGAGATCGGCTACGCCTCCTTCATCCCCACCGTCACCGCCGGGCACGTGCTCAAGCGAAAGTGGTTCGCCGAGGACGCCTTCGCCCGTCGCGAGGAACTCACCCCTGGCCTCGACATCACCCCCGACCGGTTCGAAACGTTCCTGGTCGAAGACCTGGGCCTCCAAGTCCGAGCCATGCCGCCCTTCCAGCGCGTCCGCTACGACATCCAGTGCGAGTCGATGCGCACCGGACACGTCTACGGCATCTTCCTCGACCGCTGCGCCCTCCTGGTGGCCCCCGACGTGGTGCTCTCCCAGTGCGAGCTGGAGTACCTCCGCTCGCGCAGCATCCTCGAACACGACCAGGACGAGGTCCTCACCGAGATGAAGCGGATCGACAGCTGGCTCTGCGAGTACCTCGCCAGTCACGGCTGGGCGGCCGAGCACACCTTCTACTCCAAGCGCAGCTTCCTTCGCGACGCCATCGCCCTCCGCCCGGACCTCGCCACGCCATGACCGACCAAGCGGCCTCCGGCAATCCCCCACAGGAGGTACCGCAACCCACATGAGTGATCGAACGCAGCATCACAGTCCGCCCCACCCGACCACAGAAGGAGAGGGCCCGGTATTCGAAATCAGGTTCTAGATTTCGCCCGCTCCCACCCGTTACGGCGACAGCAGACCCGCCGTTACCCGATCACCTGTCCGCATCTCGCCCCGAGGAGCCCCCATGCATCCCGTACGCCGCCTTGCGCTCGTTCATCCTGCGTTCGAAAACACCAATGCCTCCTCGGGCGCCAGCCTTCACCTCGCCTCCGACCGCGCCGCCCTGCTCTCCGACGGAGCACGACCGGATACGAGGTACCTCGCATGACGGACTCCGCTCGTCTTCCCTCCCCTCTCCACGCCTGGGTGGAGAGCGTGCTGGGCCCCCTGGACGATGTGCGGGACTCCTCGCACGACCGCGACAACTCCCAGGTATGGAGGGTGGCTGGGCCCACCGGCTACCACTACGTGAAAGTGGCGCCCAAACCGATCCTGTATACGCGCGAGACCCGTGCCTACCGGGTGGCCGTTCCTCACCTCGGTCACGGCAATGCCCCGCTGCTGCGCGACAGTTCCGCGGAGTTGCTCGCCCTGATCCTGACCGCCATGGACGGCGAGCCGTTGAAGAAGGAAGAGTCACCCGCGCGCCGCCGCACGGCCCACCGGCAAGCCGGGCAGCTCCTGCGCCGCCTCCACGACGCCATGACCGGCCCCCTGGTCCAGCCGGAAGCCGACACAGTCGTCGAGAACACAGTGGCTGGCCTGGACAAGCACCTCGCCAAGGCCGGCGACCACCTGTCCACTCCGGAAGCCGAGCTACTGCCGCACCTCGTGGACGCGCTGCCCGGCTGCGGACCGCTACCGGCCGGGTGGCGGCACGGGGACTTCTGGGAGCGCAACCTGCTCTGGAACGGTCAGCGCTGCACTCTGATCGACTTCGAACGCAGTGAACCGGGCCCCCGTGTCGCCGACTTCGTCAAATTCGCCACCTCGCTGTGGCCTGATCGTCCCGAGCTGCGGACCGCCCTGTTCGAGGGGTACGGCCCGCCTCTGTCCGAGGCAGAGGAATACGCGCTGACAGCGTTCGCAGCAGCTGACGCCGCCAGCGCTCTCGCCTACGGCCCCCGGCACAGCGATCCGCTCGTGACCGCGCGCGGCCGGCGCACCGTCGAACGCCTGCTTCAGGAGGGCCGTCTGTGAGTGACGCGCGTCACCTGCTGATCGCTGACGTGGCCCAAGTCCTGCTCCGCTCGAACGGCGCAGCCCTGTGCGTACGTCGCAAACCGGAGGCGGCCCTCGCACCGGGACAACTCACCGTCGTCGGTGGCCATCTGGAAGCCGGCGAACCGCTCGACCACGCCGCGCGGCGCGAAGCGGAAGAAGAGACGGGGGTCCGCATCAGCGCCGAGCAACAGGAGTTCTGCGGCCTCATTCACCACCACGAATCCGGCGACGGCCCGGACCGGGTCACCGCCGTCTTCGTCGCCCAGTCCTGGGCGGGCGAGCCGCACAACGCCGAGCCGGACAAGCACGAGGGCTTGTTCTGGGTGTCGATGGAGAAGCCCCCTCCGGACTGCCACCCGTACACCACCGCCATCTTTCACATGATCACCCACGGCCCGTCCTACCGGGCTCTGAACTGGCCGACGCAGGGAGGCAGCGAGTGAAGCGATTCTTCGGCAAGGTCCGCATGGCGGAGCCCCAGGTGTCCGAGGCAGAACGCGAGCTCTTCGGCGGGCCGTTGCGCTACGACATGGGGTGGTCCCAACACGAGCACCCGGGACTGGACTTGACCATGCGATCAGCGCTGCGCCAGATGCCCAGACTCGTCGGCGCTGCCCTGCGGATGGCCTGGAGCGCGGATCGCCGCGCGCTCGTGGCAGTGGCGATCAGCGAACTCGGCCAGGGCATCGCCGCCGCGGTCGGCCTGCTTGCCATCAACGCGGTCATGCACGCGCTGTTAGGGGGCGGAGACGCTGTCGAGCGGCTGCACGCCTTGCTGCCGGGACTGCTCGCCGCCACAGGCGTCGCCGTCGTCAACTCCGCCCTGGCCGGCTGGTCGACCTCTCGGGCCGGCCGCCTGGAGCCAAAGGTCGAGCGGATCGCCACCACCCAGTACCTGGCCGCGGCCACCGCCGTGGAACTCGAAGCCATCGACGACCCGGACTTCCGTCGTCTGATCGACATCGCCCAGTACGGGCCCGCCTCCGCGCGCCGCATGATCGGCGCCTGTGTCTCCGCGCTGAACAGCAGTATCTCGCTGATCGCCACGGCCGGTGTGCTCACCGTCCTGCATCCAGCGCTGCTGCCCATGCTGCTGGCCATCGCCGCACCCCGCGGGTGGGGCGCCATGCGGGTGGCACAGGAACGCTACGTGTCGATGATGAGCTGGATCGAGCACCTGCGGGCCAGCCGCCTCATCGGCAACCTCCTCACCGAACGCACCGCCTCACAAGAAGTGCGCATCCACGCCGTCGGTCCCTTCCTCCTCGACCGGTACCGGCGCATGGCCGCCAGCGCAGAGGCGGAGCAGGAACGTCTGGCCTCTAGCAAGGCCGTCACCGAATGGGTCGCCTCCGCACTGTCCGGACTGGCAATGGCCGCCACCTACGGAACGATGATCTGGCTGATCATGGCCGGGCACATGAGCCTTGCCGTCGCCGGGACTGCCGTGATCGCGGTACGGACCGGGTCAGCGAGCCTGGGTGCCCTGGTGATGAACATCAACCAGCTGCACGAAGAGTCCCTCTACGTCCGGGACCACGGGCAGTTCCTGGTCGAAGCTGCGCAACGCGCCATTCCCCAGACCGGCAGTCCCGTCCCCGACCAGGTCAAGCAGGTCTCCCTTGAACATGTCACCTACCGGTACCCCGACCGCGACGCACCGGCCCTGGACGACGTGACGCTCACCTTCCCCATGGGGTCGGTCATCGCCGTGGTGGGCGAGAACGGCTCCGGCAAAAGCACCTTGATGAAGATCCTGTCCGGTCTGCTCCTCCCTCACGCCGGATCGGTGAGGTGGGGCGAGTTCGACGTCTCCGGGCTGGAGCGCTCCCAGGTCTTCGACCGCGTCTCGCTTCTCACACAGGACTTCCAGCGCTGGCCCGTGACCGCCGCGATGAACATCCGCATCGGCCGCCCCGGCCACGACGCCTCAATGCATGACCTGCAGACGTCCATCGACTACGCGGGAGCCGGATCCGTCACCGCCAAACTCCCCAACGGCCTGGAAAGCATGCTCGGCCGCATGTTCCGCGGAGCCATCGAACTCTCCGGCGGCGAATGGCAGAAGGTGGGCCTAGCCCGCACCCACTGGCGCAGCTCAACATCGCAGGAGGACAGCGTCCTCATCGTCGACGAGCCGACCTCCGCGCTCGACCCCGAAGCCGAGATCGCTGCCTTCGACCGCATCCGCCGCCTCGCCGCCCCGCACCGGGCCGTTGTCCTGGTCACCCACCGCATGTCCGGCGTCCGGCACGCCGACCACATCTACGTCCTCAACCAAGGGCGCCTCGCCGAGCACGGCACGCACGACGACCTCATCGCCGCACGTGGCCGATATGCCGCCATGTTCGACACACAGGCCGCCCAGTACGCCCCGACCCCGAACGTCCCGAAGCCTGCTTCGCCCAGCGTCTTGGACAAGGCATGACCCGCTCCACCGAAAGGCAGAGCATGTCCTCCTCCCTCCCTTCGTCAGCACGCGTTGCATCGCAGTCCGTTCTGTCAGCAGCGCAGTACGCCGCAACCCGGCACGCGGTGTGGCTCGGGGCCGCCGCGATCATCACCGACCAGGTCGGCCGCGTCCTGCTGGTCCACCCGACCTACCGCGAGGACGACCGGTGGCTGCTGCCCGGCGGAGTCGTCGAACCCGGCGAACACCCGCACGCCGCCTGCCAGCGCGAGATCACCGAGGAACTGGGCCTGGCGGACCTGACCCTGTCGGGCGTGCTTGCCGTCCACTCCCTCTCACAGCACCACCCAGACATCAGGCCCGCCGCGCCCTTCCCTGGAGAGATCCGATATGTCTTCGACGGCGGAACTCTCACCCTCGACCAAGCGAAGGTGATCCGCCTGCCTCGCGAGGAGCTGTCCGAGTACGCCTTCCTCGAAACCCGGGACGCGGTGCAGCGGCTGCGTCCCGTGGACGGGCAGATCATGCTCGCCGCCTACCGTGCCCGGCTCGGGAACACCGCCACGGCTCACCTCGCCGACGGCCGGCACATCCTCGACGTCCCGGGGCTGGATCGCCATGACGTTCACGTCCGCTACCGGCCCTTGTGGGACAGTCCCCTCAACCGTGGCCCTGTGTCCGAGCGGCTCCCCGTGCAGCAAGCCTGGGGGTGGTGCTTCGTTCCCGACGGCCGGGTCGTCCTTGTGGCCGACCCCGGCCCCCGGGGCGCCCTGCCCATGCTGCCCGGCGGCACCGTGGAGAAGGCCGACACGATGCCCGAGGCAACCCTCCACCGCGAAGCCGCCGAGGAAGCCCAGCTCATCCTGACCGACCCGGTGCGACTGGGCTGGGTGCTCGATGAGACGGGCGAGGTCTACGGCGGGATGGGGCCCAATTGCAGGCTCCGACTGGCCGCCCGTGTCACCGGCATCGGGCCGGCAGCCGTCGACCCCGCCACCGGCCGCCCCTTCGCACGCCTGCTCGCCACCCCCGCCCAGGCAGCCGCCCTGCTCGGATGGGCCCGCCGGGGGCGCGGCAGGCCCGACTCGCCGCTGAAACGGCCCGGGAGCGCTGGGGCCTGCCCACCGCTGGCCCCACCGGCATCGAGGAAGTCCCGGCAGAGGGGATGCAGCTGAGCTGAAGCGAACGCCCCCGCCTTGACTCGTTCCGCATCGCGCCCCTCTGAGGTACACCCATGCCGCTGTCGCACCACCACATCCGCACCACCGTCGAGACCTACCTCGCTCGCCACCCTCACGAGCGACCACAGCTCGGCGGCCTCCTGGAAGCCCTCCACCGGCCCACCGACATCGCCAGCCGCTCCACCTTCTCCGGACACGTCACCTGCGGCGCCATCGTCGTCGACCCCCTCGGCCGCGTCCTGCACGTGCTGCACCTGGCGAGCGGGAAGGTACTCGCTCCAGGCGGACACGCCGAATCCGACGACGAGTCCCTGGCAGAGGCGGCCCTGCGGGAGCTGCACGAGGAGACCGGAATCCCACCCCAGGCCGTGGCACCGTGGCCCGGCTACGAGGCCGTGCCGTTCGACGTCGACATCCACGACATCGACACCCACCCAGGCAAAGGCGAACCCGGCCACCAGCACTTCGACTTCCGCTTCCTCTTCCGCCTACGCACCGCCACAGAGGTGCCCGTGGTGCTGCAGGAAGAAGAAGTCGGCGGCATCGAGTGGCGGCCCCTGGAGAAGGTGGCCTCCCCCTCCCTGCGCGACAAGCTGCTCAAGCTCACGCCCGCCGTCGAACCGGAGACGGCCAACGCCTCCGCCCTGATCTACAACTTTACCGACCGCCCCACGAGTCCCCGCGTCACTCGTTCGGACCCTCTCCTCCACTGTCCCGTTCGTATTAACCAACCTCCCCAGTTGTCTTCA
>NZ_JBIARQ010000039.1:0-24533 GCF_042890065.1 Streptomyces sp. NPDC002328
GGTACTGCAGGGGGGACCCTGTGGGAGAGTAGGACGCCGCCGAACAAATTTTGAGAGAACCCCGCATCTTCGGATGCGGGGTTTTCTGCGTTTTACGGCCGTAAAAGCGGGCCCGTACCGCCCGCCCCTCGCCGGCGCTCAGAGGCGTCCCGCGGTTTTCAGAGCGAGGTAGGCGTCCGCCAGCGCCGGTGCCAGTTCCTCCGGTGTCGCGTCGACGACCGTGACTCCGTGGCGGCGGAGTTGTTCGGAGGTGCGGTGCCGTTCGGCCTGGTGCTGGGCGGCGGCTGCGGCCTCGTACACCGTTTCCACAGTCCCGCGGGCTGTCGCCATGCCGGCGATGTGCGGGTCCGCGACGGAGGCCACCAGGACGGTGTGGCGCTGGGTGAGTTGTGGGAGGACGGGGAGGAGGCCCTCTTCGACGGGGGCGGCGTCGAGGGTCGTCAGCAGGACGACGAGGGAGCGGCGGGGGGCCGTGCGGAGGGCTGTGGCGGTGAGGCCGCGGGCGTCCGTCTCCGTGAGTTCCGGTTCGAGGGTGGCCATCGCGGCGACCAGGGAGGGGAGGAGGTCGCGGGCGGTGCGGCCCTGGACGAGGGCGCGTACGCGGCGGTCGTAGGCGAGGAGGTCGACGCGGTCGCCGGCGCGGGAGGCGAGGGCGGCCAGGAGGAGGGCCGCGTCCAGGGAGGCGTCGAGGCGGGGGGCGTCGCCGACGCGGGCCGCTGAGGTGCGGCCGGTGTCGAGGACCAGCAGGATGTGCCGGTCGCGTTCGGGGCGCCAGGTGCGGACGGCGACGTTCGTCTGCCGGGCGGTGGCGCGCCAGTCGATGGAGCGGGTGTCGTCGCCGGGGACGTAGGCGCGCAGGCTGTCGAATTCCGTGCCCTCGCCGCGGGTCAGGACGCTGGTGCGGCCGTCGAGTTCGCGCAGGCGGGCGAGTTTCGCGGGGAGGTGCTTGCGGCTGGTGAACGGGGGGAGGACCCGTACGGTCCAGGGGACCTTGTGGGTGCCTTGGCGGGTGAACAGGCCGAGGGGGCCGTAGGAGCGGACGGTGACGCGGTCGGCGTGGCGGTCGCCGCGGCGGGTGGGGCGCAGGCGGGTGGTGAGGCGGCGGCGTTCGCCTGCGGGGACGGTGAGGCGGTGGCGGGAGGCGGTGGTCTCCGTGCCGGGCTGCCAGCTGCTGGGGGGCCAGGCGTCGCGGAGGTGGGCGCGCAGGGTGCGGCGGGAGGGGTTGGTGAGGGTGAGGGTGATGTCGGCGGTGTCGCCGAGGCGTACGGAGGTGTCGCCGGAGCGGGTCAGAAGCAGTCGGCGCACGGGTGCGGCGAGGGCGTAGTCGCAGGCGCAAGCGAGGGCGAGGGAGGCGTTGACGGCGAGGATGCCCGTCCAGCCGGGGGCGAGGATGCCGACGGGCAGGGAGCCGAGGGCCGCGAGGAGGGCGGCGCGTCCGGTGGGCGCCATCAGCGGGGGACGGGGACGTGGGTGAGGATCGCGGTGATGACCGAGTCGGCGGTGACGCCTTCCATTTCGGCCTCCGGGCGGAGTTGGACGCGGTGGCGGAGCGTGGGCAGGGCGAGGGCTTTGACGTCGTCGGGGATGACGTAGTCGCGGCCGGTGAGCCAGGCCCAGGCGCGTGCGGTGGAGAGGAGGGCCGTCGCGCCGCGGGGGGAGACGCCGAGGGTGAGGGAGGGGGATTCGCGGGTGGCGCGGCAGACGTCGACGACGTAGGCGGTGATCTCGGGGGAGACGGTGGTCTTGGCGACGGCGGCGCGGGCGGCGTCCAGGTCGGCGGGGCCCGCGACGGGGCGTACGCCGGCGGCGTGCAGGTCGCGCGGGTTGAAGCCTTCGGCGTGGCGGGTGAGGACGGCGATCTCGTCCTGGCGGGTGGGGAGGGGGACGGTGAGTTTGAGGAGGAAGCGGTCCAGTTGCGCTTCGGGCAGGGGGTAGGTGCCCTCGTACTCGACGGGGTTCTGGGTGGCGGCGACGAGGAACGGCTCGGGGAGGAGGCGGGGGGTGCCGTCGACGGTGACCTGGCGTTCCTCCATCGCTTCGAGGAGGGACGACTGGGTTTTGGGCGGGGTGCGGTTGATCTCGTCGGCGAGGAGGAGGTTGGTGAAGACGGGGCCGGGCTGGAAGGAGAACTCGGCGGTGCGGGCGTCGTAGACGAGGGAGCCGGTGACGTCGCTCGGCATGAGGTCGGGGGTGAACTGGACGCGTTTGGTGTCGAGTTCGAGGGCGGAGGCGAGGGCGCGGACGAGGAGCGTCTTGGCGACTCCGGGGACTCCTTCGAGCAGGACGTGTCCCCGGCACAGGAGGGCGACGACGAGGCCGGTGACGGCGGGGTCCTGGCCGACCACGGCCTTGGCGATCTCGGCGCGCAGGGCTTCCAGGGAGGCTCGGGCGTCGCCCGGGGCCCCGGTGTTCCCGGCGTTGTCAGTGGTCGGGTCCATCATGGACGGCGTACCTCTCTTTCGAGGGCGTCGAGTCGGTCGGCTAGGCCGGTGAGGGCTGTGTCGTCGGCGGGTGGCGGGCCGAAGAGGAGGGTGTGCAGGGCCTGTCGGTCGCCGTGGAGGTGGGCGGACAGGGCGGGGACGAGCGCTTCGGGCGTGTGTGCCTGGGCGGTGGGGATGCCGACGAGAGGGGCGAGGCGGGTGCGGGTGGTGGAGCGAAGAGCGGTGGCGGCGCGGTCGCGTGCGTCGGCCTTGCGGTAGAGGCGGGCGCGGCCTTCGACGGTTTCGGAGGCGCGGATCGCGACGGGGAGTCGTTCGGGTACGAGGGGGCCCAGCCGGCGTGCCCGCCAGAAGGCGGCGAGGGCTGCGGCGACGAAGAGTTGCAGGGTGCCCCAGAGCCAGCCGGAGGGGAGCAGTTCGAAGAGGCTCTTGTCGTCCTGCGGTCCAGTGGCGGAGGTGTCGGAGAGCGAGGGGAGGTACCAGACCAGGTGGGGGCGGGAGCCGAGGAGTTGCAGGGCGAGGGAGGCGTTGCCGTGCTCGTCGAGGCGGTCGTTGTGGAGGATGTCGGGTGCGCCCAGGACGACGGTGTCGCCGTCGCCGGAGGGGGCGGGGATGCGCAGCAGGGTGGCGAGGCGGTTGCTGGGGTAGCACTTGTCGGCGTCGCGGTGGGTGGTGGTGTAGCGGATGCCGCCGGTGTCGGCGGTGCCGGCGCTGCGGGCGGCGGGCAGGGCGCACTGGGGGGAGAGGGTGGAGGTGCGGCTGGCGGCGAGGGCCGCTGTGACGCCGGGGGCGAGGGTGCGCACGGAGTGGCTGCCGGGGGCGATGAGGACGGTGCGGCCGGCGGAGTCGTCCATCGCCGTGTGCAGCTGGGCCTGTTGAGGTTCGGTCAGGAGGTCGGGGGCGGCGACGAGGAGGGTGGTGTCCGGGCCGGTGGCGGTGCGGGCCTCGGCGAGGGTGGTGACGACGCGGGTGGACACGCCGTGGTGGGCGAGGAGTTCGGCGACGGCGCGGCTGCCGTAGGGGTCGGGGGATCGGGGGTCGAGGGCGCCGTGCCGGGCGTCGGAGCGGAGCACGGCGAGGACGGCGGCCCCGGCGAGGAGGAGCACGCAGGCGAGGGCGATGCCTCGGCCGCGGGTCCACAGGTGGCGGGCGGTGGGGGAGGCCGAGGTGGGCGCGGGCGGGGCCTCGGTGGTCATCCGGCGGCTCCCCGGCGGTCGGGGTGGGCCGTGTTCGCGGCGCTGGTGTGGGCGAGTCGGGGCTTGCCCGCGGCCAGGTCGCGGTCGAGGGAGGTGAGGCGGTCGTACGTGTCCGCTGTCGCGGTGCGGCCGCCGTATGTGACGTCGTCGAAGTCGTGGGCGGCGGCGCGCAGTCGGTCGGTGTGGGCGGGCAGGGCGCGGCCGGCTTCGGCGGCGGCCTCGTCGGCGGTGCGGCCGGGGCGGACGTCGAGGAGGGCGCGTTCCTCCAGGGAGCGGACGACGGCCCGCATGCGTTCCTGGACGGCCTGGTTCCAGTGGCCTCGGGCGGCGTGTGCTTCGGCGGCGGCGCGGTGGTCGGCGGCGCTGCGGGGGCGGTCGTCGAACAGGGCGGGCGCGGAGGCGGTGGTGCGGCGTGGGGTGCCCAGGCGCCACCACAGGGCGGTCGCGACGGCGACGACGGCCAGGGCGATGACCAGCAGGCCGAGCGGGCCGCCCGGCGCGGCGGTGGAGGCCGCGCCGAACAGGCCGTCGATCCAGTCCCAGAGGGCGTTGAGGGCGCGCTCGAACAGGCTGGGGTCGTTCTCGTGGTACAGCTGCTTGGACAGCTCGCGCCGGGCTTCCTCGCGCGCGGGGTCGCGGGGGACGGTCACCGGCGGCTCGTCGCCCGAGCGGGCCCACGCCAGGGCAGGGTGGTCCGCGGCGCGCAGCAGGGCGTGCGCGGCCCGGTCGGCGGCGTGGGACAGGGGTGCCGCGGTCGGGTCGCCGTGCGTGATCGGCGTGGGTGCGCCGTGCGGTGGCGGTGCCGGGACCGCTGTGAGGACTCCCCCCGTCCCGTTCACCGCATCAGCTCCCCGGGGTCGCGCCGGCGGCGGGGCTGCCGTAGCCCTGGACGCCGGCGGCGCGGGCCAGGTCGAGGTCGAGGGCTTCGCGGCGGATGCGCTGGTCGATGTAGAGCAGGACGACGACGCCGGCGGTGAGCGGGAAGGTGACCAGCGAGCCGATCACGGAGCCGATGCCGGCGACGACGAGGTACGTCCAGCCGCGGCCGCCGCCGCCTTCGGCGAACGCCGTGATGCCGCCGTCGCTCAGGAGGGCGCCGAGGATGGCGAAGGGGACGGCGACGATCATCGCGATGACGGTCGCGATGATCAGGGAGAGGAGCTGGATGCCGAAGACCCGCCACCAGGAGCCGCGGACGAGCTTCGCGGAGCGGCTCAGTGCCTTGAGGACGCCCTGCTTCTCCAGCATCAGCGCCGGCGAGGCGAGGGAGAAGCGGAACCACAGCCACAGGGCGACGACGAAGGAGGCGAGCATGCCCAGGACGACGAGGGCGCCGCCTCCGGCGCCGCCGAGCAGGGCGCCCGGCAGGACGGCCACGGTGGTGATGCCGGCCACCATGAGCAGGAGCAGGAAGACCAGTCCGAACAGTTTCAGCAGCTGGGGGCGGGCGTCGCGCCAGGCCTCCCCGGCGGTGACGGGCTTGCCGAGGACGGCCCGGCTGGTGACCGCCGTCAGCAGGGCGGTCGCGATGATCGTGCCGATCAGCGCGACCAGGCCGACGACGCCGGAGTTGACCATGACGTCGCCCATGGCGTCGGTCTTCTCGTCGATGGTGGCGCTCGGGTCGGAGAGGACGGCTGAGCTGTCCGTGGTGTCGGCCAGGACCAGGCCCTGGAGCAGGACGACGGCGATCTCGATGACGACGGCGACGGCGAGGGAGATGCCGAGGACCGTGCGCCAGTAGGTGCGCATGGTGGTGACCGCGCCGTCGAGGATCTCGCCCACGCCGAGCGGACGCAGCGGAATCACGCCGGGCTTGGCCGCGGGCGGGGGACCGCCCCAGCCGGCGTTCCAGCCGCCGGGAGCGCCGTAGGGGTGAGGAGCGCCGTAGCCGGGGTGCCCGTGGCCGGGGTGCCCGTGTCCGGGGCCGCCGTGCCCTGCGGGGCCCGCGGGGCCGCCGCCCCAGCCGGTGGGGCCGCCGGGCGGCTGGGCGCCCCAGCCGGGGCCGGGCGGCGGGGGCGGAGGGGGCTGCGCCGGGTTCTGCGGGCCTGTGGGCGCGGACCACTGGGAAGGCGGCGGCTGCTCCTTCGACCACTTCGTGCCGGGGGCCTGCGCGGAGGTCTCGTCCGCCGGCTGCGTGCCGCCGGGTCGGTCGGTGGGCTCCGCGGGCGTGGACGCCCCGGGCTCCTGTCCGTCGGACGGGGCGGATCCGGGCGAGGCCCAGCCCGGAGTGTCGTTCATCGTCGCTCCTTCTCGGTGCCCGTCCGCGGGCGCGGCGGCAGGTTGGCAGCCATCGTGCCATGGGGTGGTTCTCGGGTGTCCGGCCGCGGTCGGGGCTGTGTGCCTTCAATTGTCCGCCCCATAACGGGCAGACTGACGGCATGGCTGATCAGTACGCGCAATCCGGCGAGGACAAGCGGCTCACCGACACGCCCGCCATCCGCTGGGAGGAACCACCCGAAGGCCCCGTGCTGGTGCTCCTCGACCAGACGAGACTGCCTGCCGAGGAGGTCGAGCTGGTCTGTACGGACGCGTCCGCGCTGGTGGAGGCGATCCGCTCGCTCGCCGTGCGCGGGGCGCCGCTGCTCGGGATCGCCGGGGCGTACGGTGTCGCGCTCGCCGCGACGCGCGGCTTCGACGTGGACGAGGCCGCCAACGCGCTGGCGAGCGCCCGGCCCACCGCGGTGAACCTGTCCGTCGGCGTGGACCGGGCCCGCACCGCCTACCGGGCGGAACTCGCCGCCGGCGGCGACCCCGAGCAGGGCGCCCGGGCGGCGCTGGCCGCCGCCCGGCAGCTGCACCGGGAGGACGCCGAGGCCAGCGCCCGGATGGCCGAGCACGGGCTGGCGCTCCTCGACGAGCTGCTGCCCGGCGGCGGGCACCGCGTCCTCACGCACTGCAACACCGGTGCGCTGGTGTCCGGCGGGGAGGGCACGGCGTTCGCCGTGGCGCTCGCCGCGCACCGGGCGGGGCGGCTGCGGCGGCTGTGGGTGGACGAGACGCGTCCGCTGCTCCAGGGCGCCCGCCTCACGGCGTACGAGGCGGCCCGCCACGGCATGGGGTACACCCTGCTCACGGACAACGCGGCGGGCTCCCTGTTCGCGGCCGGGGAGGTCGACGCGGTGCTGATCGGGGCAGATCGCATCACCGCCGACGGGTCGGTGGCGAACAAGGTGGGCAGCTATCCGCTCGCCGTGCTCGCGCGCTACCACCACGTGCCGTTCATCGTGGTGGCGCCGGTGACGACGGTGGACCCGGACACCCCGGACGGTGCGTCGATCGAGGTGGAACAGCGCCCGGGCTACGAGGTCACCGAGGTCACCGCCCCCCAGGTGCAGGTCACGGGGGCGGGCGGCGGGATCGCCATCGCCCCTCTGGGCACCCAGGCGTACAACCCGGCGTTCGACGTGACCCCGCCCGAGCTGGTGACGGCGATCGTCACGGAGGAGGGCGTGGTGTCACCGGTGACGGCGGGAGCCCTGGAGGAACTGTGCGCGCGGGCGCGGCAGGGGCGGACGGGCTGAGGGGGCGGCGGTAGCGCGGGCTCGAGAGGCGCGGGAGCACGCGCTGAGGGAGATGCCGGCGTTCTCGGACGCCGGAATCCGGCCCCGCGCTGAGCGGGAGGCCCACGAAACACGACGACTCGTGGGCCTGCCGCCCCCCGAGCGACGGGCGTGCGACGGGTGGGGCAGACAGTGACGGTTCGGTGCGGCTATGGTCACTGGCCGGTGACCCTGCTCACCTGCGCCACCTTCACTGTTATGAGAATGGGATGATGTCGTTTATGAAGGGACGAGTCCTTGTCGTCGACGACGACAGCGCACTGGCCGAGATGCTCGGCATCGTGTTGCGCGGTGAAGGTTTTGAGCCGTCTTTCGTAGCCGACGGCGACAAGGCGCTGGCTGCGTTCCGTGAGGCGAAGCCCGATCTGGTGCTGTTGGACCTGATGCTGCCCGGCCGGGACGGCATCGAGGTCTGCCGGCTGATCAGGGCCGAGTCCGGAGTGCCGATCGTGATGCTCACGGCCAAGAGCGACACCGTGGACGTCGTCGTGGGACTGGAGTCCGGCGCCGACGACTACATCGTGAAGCCGTTCAAGCCGAAGGAGCTCGTGGCCCGCATCCGGGCGCGCCTGCGGAGGTCGGAGGAGCCCGCGCCGGAGCAGCTCGCCATCGGCGACCTCGTCATCGACGTGGCCGGTCACTCCGTCAAGCGGGACGGGCAGTCCATCGCGCTGACGCCGCTGGAGTTCGACCTGCTGGTCGCGCTCGCCCGCAAGCCGTGGCAGGTGTTCACCCGCGAAGTGCTGCTCGA
This sequence comes from Streptomyces sp. NPDC002328, assembly GCF_042890065.1. NCBI lineage: Bacteria > Bacillati > Actinomycetota > Actinomycetes > Kitasatosporales > Streptomycetaceae > Streptomyces > Streptomyces sp. NPDC002328. The sequence continues at coordinate 7,949 of NZ_JBIARQ010000039.1, forward strand.
ACAGGTGTGGGGCTACCGGCACGCCGCCGACACCCGCCTGGTCAACGTGCACGTCCAGCGGCTGCGCTCCAAGGTCGAGAAGGACCCCGAGCGGCCGGAGATCGTGGTGACCGTCCGTGGCGTCGGTTACAAGGCCGGACCGAGCTGACATGTCCGGGGACAGTGCCGCTTCGGCCCCCGGCCGGTCCGGGGCCCGTCCACAGCGGCCTGTCGGCCGGAAGAAGACGGGTTCACGTTTCACACGCCTCCTCGACGGCGGACTGCTCCAGGGCGGTGTCCAGGGCAGCCCCGTCCTGCGGCTGCTGCTGCGCTGGGTGCGCCGCCCCCTGCTGCCCGTCATGCGGCTGTGGCGACGCAACATCCAGCTCAAGGTCGTCGCCACCACCCTGCTGATGTCGCTCGGCGTCGTCCTGCTGCTGGGCTTCGTCGTCATCGGACAGGTCCGCAACGGCCTCCTCGACGCCAAGGTCAAGGCCTCCCAGAGCCAGGCCACCGGCGGCTTCGCCGTGGCCAAGCAGAAGGCCGACGAAGCCGCCGGCGCGGCCGCCGACGACGGCACCGCCGTCGACGCGGCCGCCCCCCAGAACGTCATCGAATGGATGAGCGAGCTTGTGCTGTCGCTGTCCAGCGGCGGCCAGGGCGCCTTCGACGTGGTCACCCTGCCCCCCGGCGACGACAGCGGCGGCGGCCGCGGACCGCGCGCCTCCGGCTACGTCGACCCCAACAAGAGCGTCCCCGAGAACCTCCGCGTCCGCGTCAACAGCAGCACCGGCGCCGTCCAGAGCTACTCGCGCATCATCTACCTCAACGGCAAGACCTCCCAGCCCGCCCTCGTCATCGGCAAACAGGTCAACGACCCCAACGGCGACCCCTACGAGCTGTACTACCTCTTCCCCCTCACCCAGGAGGAGAAGTCCCTCAGCCTCGTCAAGGGCACCCTCGCCACCGCCGGGCTCTTCGTCGTCGTCCTCCTCGGAGCCATCGCCTGGCTCGTCGTACGGCAGGTCGTCACACCCGTGCGCATGGCGGCGGGCATCGCCGAACGGCTCTCCGCCGGACGCCTCCAGGAACGCATGAAGGTCACCGGCGAGGACGACATCGCCCGCCTCGGCGAAGCCTTCAACAAGATGGCGCAGAACCTCCAGCTGAAGATCAACCAGCTCGAGGACCTGTCACGCATGCAGCGGCGCTTCGTCTCCGACGTCTCGCACGAACTGCGCACCCCGCTCACCACCGTGCGGATGGCCGCCGACGTCATCCACGAGGCGCGGGAGGACTTCGACCCGATCACCGCGCGGTCCGCGGAACTCCTCGCCGACCAGCTCGACCGCTTCGAGTCGCTCCTCGCCGACCTGCTCGAGATCAGCCGCTTCGACGCCGGCGCCGCCGCCCTCGAAGCCGAACCGATCGACCTCAGGGACGTCGTGCGCCGCGTCGTCAGCGGTGCCGCGCCGCTCGCCGACCGCAAGGGCACGCACATACGCGTCCTCGGCGACCAGCAGCCCGTCGTCGCCGAAGCCGACGCACGCCGCGTGGAGCGCGTCCTGCGCAACCTCGTCGTCAACGCCGTGGAGCACGGCGAGGGCAAGGACGTCGTCGTCAAGCTCGCCTCCGCGGGCGGCGCCGTCGCCGTCGCCGTCCGCGACTACGGCGTCGGACTCAAGCCCGGCGAGGCCACACGCGTCTTCAGCCGCTTCTGGCGGGCCGACCCGGCACGCGCGCGCACCACGGGCGGCACGGGACTCGGACTGTCCATCGCCCTCGAGGACGCCCGGCTGCACGGCGGCTGGCTCCAGGCCTGGGGCGAACCGGGCGGCGGCTCACAGTTCCGCCTGACGCTCCCCAGGACCGCCGACGAGCCCCTGCGCGGCTCCCCCATACCGCTGGAACCGAAGGACTCCCGCCGGAACCGCGGACTCGACGACGCCGGCCTGCCGCGCGGCGGAGGCCAGAAGAGCGCCACCGTCCCCGTGCAGCCCGCCGACGAACAGCGGTCCGCCGCACACGCCCCGCTCGCACCCCGGCTCACCACCGCCACCCCCACGGCCGACCCGACGGCCCTCCCCGGCAACGGCGCACGCGTGGTGCCCCGGCCCGCCGCGGGCAACCGCCGACAGGAGGATCCGCCGACGGGGGCGACGGGGGCGACGGGCGCGACGGGATCGGCGGGTGCCGGGTCGACGGCTATGGGTTCGGCCGACATGGGTTCGGCCGGCACGGGTTCGGCTGACACCGGGGGGACGCTCGGTGGCGGCCGGGCGGACGGAGCGGCGTCCCGGGAGGATGCGGCGAACGGTCGGACGGGTGCGGCGGCGAACGGCCGGACGGGTGCGGCGGCCAACGGCCGGACTTCCGACGCCGGCCGGACGACCGACACCGATCAGGCCGACGACAGGGCCGACGGGGCTGCGGCCGGCGCGGCAGCCAAGGGCTCGGACGAGCGAGGAGAGACATTCCGTGGGCGCTGACCACGACGGGGGCCGCCGGCGTACGCCGCCGCTGCTGCGCACGACCGCGTACGCCGCCTGCGGTGTCGTACTGCTGGCCGGATGCGCCTCCATGCCCGACCGCGGCGACCTGAGCGACGTGGAGTCCACACCGCGCCAGGAGACCCAGGTACGGGTGTTCGCGATGCCGCCCCGCGACGACGCGCCGCCCGCCGAGATCGTCCAGGGCTTCCTCGAAGCGCTCACCAGCGACGACCCGCGCTTCTCGACGGCCCGCCAGTACCTCACCCCTGGCGCCGCCCGGAAATGGGAACCCGAGCAGTCCACCACCGTCCTCGCCGACGGACCGGACAGCCAGGCGGGCCAGTCCGGCGGCAGGGAGGAAAGCGACGACTTCACCTTCACCCTGACCGGCACCAAAGTCGCCAGCATCGACGCGCAGCAGTCGTACTCGCCGGCCGCCGGCGACTACAGCCAGACCGTGCACCTCACCCGTGACAAGAAGACCCGGCAGTGGCGCATCGACGCGCTCCCCTCGGGCGTTGTCATGGGCAAGTCGGACTTCCAGCGCAACTACATGTCCGTCAACAAGTACTACTTCGCCTCCCACACCACGTCCGCCGGCTCCGGACAGCCCATGGCCGTCGCCGACCCCGTCTTCGTACGGGAACGCGTCGACCCCATGACCCAGATGGTGCGCTCCGTCCTCGACGGGCCCACCAGCTGGCTGCGGCCCGTCGTCAGATCCAGCTTCCCCACCGGCACCGCCCTCGCCCGGGGCGTCACCGCGCTCACCCCCGACGACCAGAACCGACTCACCGTGCCGCTGAACGACAAGGCCGCCCGCATCGGCCACGGCAAGTGCGACGAGATGGCCGCACAACTGCTGTTCAGCCTCCAGAGCCTCGCCCCCACCGTCGACGAGATCGAACTGCGCGCCGGCGGCACGCAGCTCTGCTCGCTCACCGACGAACGCGCCACCGCCGTCGCCGAACGCGGCGCGGAGACCCACGCCGCCTACCTGTACTTCATCGACGGCCGGCACCGCCTCGTCAGGATGAGCAGCACCGGCGGCAACAGCGCGAAGGCCGACACCGTGCCCGGACCGCTCGGCGACGGCAGCACGGCGTTCCGCACCATGGCCGTCGCCCGCGACGAGCACTCCGCCGCCGGGGTCGCCCTCGACGGCAAGAGCCTCTACGTCACCTCCACGGTCGCCAGCGGCTCCCTCGGCGAGCCCGTGCTCACCAGCAAGGGCAAGACCGAGAACGACCGGCTGACGACGCCCAGCTGGGACGGCCAGGGCGACCTGTGGATCGCCGACCGCGACCCCGCCGACCCCCGCCTGCTCCTGCTGGAGAAGGGCGGCGGCGAGCCCCTGGAGGTCCTCGCCCCCGGGCTCGACGGGCGGATCAAGTCCGTACGGGTCGCCGCCGACGGCGTGCGGATCGCGCTCGTCGTGGAGAAGGGCGGCAAGCAGTCCCTGCTCATCGGGCGCATCGAACGCGACAAGAGCGGCGAGAAGCCCACCGTGTCCGTCCAGGAGCTGCGCTCCGCCACACCCGACCTGGAGCAGGTCACGGCTGTCACCTGGGCCGGGGACAGCCGGCTCGTCGTCGTCGGACGTGAGGCCGGAGGCGTGGAACAGGCGCAGTACGTGCAGTGCGACGGCTCCATCCCCGAGACCGGGACCCTGCCCGGCCTCACCGAGGTGAAGAGCATCGCCGCGAGCGAGGACAGCGACGCCCCGCTCTTCGCCACTTCCAAGGACGGACTGCTGTGGCTGCCCGGCGGGAGCGGGTGGCGCACCTTGAAGGAGACCGCTTCGGTGGCGCTCTATCCGGGGTGAGCCGGGGTGATCCGGGGTGGGCCGGGCCGGGTTGAGACGGGGTGGGCCGGGCCGGGTTGAGACGGGGTGGGCCGGGCCGGGTTGAGACGGGGTGGGCCGGGCCGGGGTGAGACGGGGTGGGCCGGGGTGAGCCTGCGTGGCCGATGCGGCCCACAGGGGCCGCACGGCTCACTTGCCCGGCGTCGGCCGGCTGAGGGGCTCTCCCTCAGCTGCGGCTGTAGGCGTAGGCCCGCTCCACGCGTGCGACTTCCACGCTGTAGGAGGAGTACCAGCGTTCCCGTCCGAGCCGCTGTGCCTGGAGATGCTCGGGGTGGGCCTTCCACGCCGCTATCGATGCCTCGTCCGCGTAGTAGATGACGACGAGGTCCCGGCCGTCCTTGTCCGTCATGGACTCACGTCCGAGATAGCCGGGCTGTATCTCCCCGAGTTCGGCCATGCGCTCGCTCATCGCCGCGTAGCCCTCCAGATCCGCGGCCGGACTCGAGGTGATGATCACTGCGTAGTACGGCGGTTCCGGGCGGACGAACGAGGTGGTCATGCGGAAAGCCCTCCGTCAGTAAGGAGCGTATTCCGCCAAGGCTACTGACGTGATTCTTTGACGGCCACCACGTTATGTGAACGCGCGCTCGATATGCCGTCTGCCGCTTTCCGGCAGTTATCCACAGGGGTGGCCGACTTGCCCCACCCTTGGCACCCTGAACCCGTGGACAGCGTTCGCCAATGGTGGCAAGAACTCGCCGGGCTGATCCTGCCGGCCGCATGCGCGGGCTGCGGACGGACCCGCGCGGTGCTCTGCCCCGAGTGCCGCGACGCACTCACCGGAACCGCACCGCGCCGGGTGCGGCCGGAACCGGCACCGCCCGGGCTGCCCGCCGTGCACGCGGCGGCCCGGTACGCGGACGAGGTACGGGCGGTGCTGCTCGCCCACAAGGAACGCGGCGCGCTGGCACTGGCGCGACCGCTGGGGGCGGCGTTGGCGGGGGCGGTGTGGGTGGGGTTGGGGGAGGAGGGGGTGGGGGAGGGGGCCCCTCCCCCAGGGGAAGTGCTGCTCGTTCCGGTCCCCTCCGCGCCGCGTGCCGTGCGGGCTCGTGGTCATGATCCCGCCCGTCGTATCGCCCTCGCCGCCGCGGCCGAGCTGCGGCGGGCGGGGATGCCGGTGCGGGTGGCGGCGGTGTTGCGTCAGCGGCGGGCGGTGGCCGACCAGGCGGGTCTCAACTCCCGTCAGCGGATGGAGAACCTGGACGGCGCGCTGGCCGTGGTGCCCGGTGGGGCGCGGGTGTTGCGCGCAGGTCCGGTGGTGCTGGTCGACGACCTCATCACGACGGGCGCGTCCCTCGCGGAGGCGGCGCGCGCCGTACGGGCGGCTGTGGCGGCGGAGCGGGTCGACGGGTCGGCGGCGTGCGGTCGTGGGCCGGCGGAGAGGGGCGACGGAGCGGCTGGGCACGCCCACAGGGCGGTTGCCCGGGACGACGGAGCGACCGGGCGCGCCGAAAGCACAGCCGGCCGGTACGGCGGAGCGGCCGGGCGGTTCGACTCGACAGGCGAGTGGGCCGACAGGACGGCACGGCGGGGCCACGCAAGGACGGCCGGGCGACGCGACACAACGGCAAGGCCGGTCGCCGGGACGGCCTGGCGTGGCGACGCCACGCACGATCGGGACGACCCCACGGCCGAGCCGCTCGGCAGGACAGCGTGGCCAGATTCCGGCGCCCTCGCATCGGCGCGGCGTGAGGACAGTACGAGGTCGGTGTATGTGGGTCTCTCCCGGGAACGCAGTGGGATACGACCTTCGGCACCCCCGCGGGAGGGAGGTGTGGCCCGGGGGTCGTGGGGAGCGGGCGGTGACCTGCTGTTCGCCGCGGTGGTCGCGGCGTCGCCTGACTCCGTGGAAATAAACCGGAACTGAGTGAGAACTTGCGTCGTTGCAGGTAATGAGAGAGCTAATTCACCTGAACGGAGGTACGCGGTAGTAGAGGGTGACGACATCCGTCCGGGCGAGATATGTTCGGTTGTGAGGGAAAGCCGCAGGCCACACCTCTCGAAACCGAATGCCGTGCTGCGGTTCTCGGTATTGACCCGTAGCACCTGGGGTGGAGATCTCGCCCATGGGGGAGGAGGAGGTGGAAGTCACCGAGTCCGAGGTTCCGGTGCTCACCGGAGCTTGGTGCAAAAGGGAGATGCTCCGCCGTTGATGCGGAGCGATCCGGGAACGGAGTTCTGCGTGGACATCGTCGTCAAGGGCCGCAAGACCGAGGTGCCCGAGCGGTTCCGCAAGCACGTGGCCGAGAAGCTGAAGCTGGAGAAGATCCAGAAGCTCGACGGCAAGGTGATCAGCCTCGACGTCGAGGTGTCCAAGGAGCCCAACCCCCGACAGGCAGACCGGTGCGAGCGAGTGGAGATCACGCTCCGCTCCCGTGGTCCGGTGATCCGGGCGGAGGCAGCGGCCAGCGACCCCTACGCGGCACTCGATCTGGCGGCGGAGAAGCTGGACGCCCAGCTGCGCAAGCAGCACGACAAGCGCTACACGCGACGCGGCGCACGCCGACTCACGGCAGCGGAGGTCCCTGACCACGTCCCGGGCGTCGCGACCCTGAACGGCAACGGTCACCCGGTCTCGGCCGAGGAGTCGGACCGTGTGCCCACGAAGAAGATCGGATCTCTCGAGGTGCAGGGCGACGGCCCCCTCGTGGTCCGCGAGAAGACGCACGTGGCCGCCCCGATGACGCTCGACCAGGCCCTCTACGAGATGGAACTGGTCGGACACGACTTCTACCTCTTTGTCGACTCCGAGACGAAGGAGCCCAGTGTCGTCTACCGGCGGCACGCCTACGACTACGGCGTCATCCACCTCAGCACCGACACGATGGTCACGCAGGAGCATTCGCCCGAGGCGGGCGGCGCGCTGGGCGGCTGACCCGGCTCGGTGACGGTTGAGGGGTGCCCCTGGAGCGCGTGTGCGCCCCCAGGGGCACCCGTGTGCGACCCCTCGGGACGTCTCTCTGTCACCGCGTTGTCGTCCGGGCATGGAATCATGGCGGACAACGGCTCAACCGTTGGGCCGGTGCCTTGCGTTGGCGATGGCAAAGGACCACGGCCACAGCCTTCTGGGGGAGGAACGATGGCGGACAGCTTCGGACCGATGCGTGACGGGGGTGCCGACGAGGGCGTCGTCGGCATGGGCCCGGACGCGGGCACTCCACGCAAGGAGCCGATCAGAGTCCTGGTCGTCGACGACCACGCCCTGTTCCGCCGCGGTCTGGAGATCGTGCTCGCGGCCGAGGAGGACATCCAGGTCGTGGGTGAGGCGGGCGACGGCGCGGAGGCCGTGGACAAGGCCTCCGATCTGCTGCCGGACATCGTGCTGATGGATGTGCGGATGCCCAAGCGCGGTGGCATCGAGGCGTGCACGTCCATCAAGGAGGTGGCCCCCAGCGCGAAGATCATCATGTTGACGATCAGCGATGAGGAGGCCGATCTCTATGACGCGATCAAGGCGGGTGCGACGGGATATCTCCTGAAGGAGATCTCCACGGACGAGGTCGCCACCGCCATTCGCGCGGTGGCCGACGGGCAGTCGCAGATCAGTCCCTCGATGGCGTCGAAACTGCTCACCGAGTTCAAGTCGATGATCCAGCGGACCGACGAGCGCCGGCTCGTTCCCGCGCCGCGGCTGACGGACCGTGAGTTGGAAGTGCTCAAGCTGGTCGCCACGGGGATGAACAACCGGGACATCGCCAAGGAGTTGTTCATCTCCGAGAACACCGTGAAGAACCACGTGCGCAACATTCTGGAGAAGCTGCAGCTGCACTCCCGGATGGAGGCCGTGGTGTACGCGATGCGGGAGAAGATCCTCGAGATCCGGTGACCCCCCGTGGGTCCTGACCGGTGACCGGTGACCGGCTACCGGTGACCGGCCCGTGGTCAGGACAGGGCTCGGGTGAGTTCTCTGGTCAGGGGTTCGCGCAGTTCCGGGGCGTCCACGCGTTCCACGCGTACGTCCGTGCAGCCGACCCAGCTCGCGGCTTCGACGAGGGCCTGCGCGACGCCCTGGACCGCCTTCGGGCCGTCCAGGGTGATCTGCTTGGCGACCAGGGTGCGGCCTTCGCGGGCCGGGTCCACGCGGCCGACGAGACGGCCGCCGGCCAGGACGGGCATCGCGAAGTAGCCGTGGATCCGCTTCGGCTTGGGGACGTAGGCCTCCAGGCGGTGGGCGAAGCCGAAGATCCGCTCGGTGCGGGCCCGTTCCCAGACGAGGGAGTCGAACGGCGACAGCAGCGTGGTGCGGTGACGGCCGCGCGGGACGGTCTCCAGGGCCGCCGGGTCGGCCCAGGCGGGCTTGGACCAGCCCGCGACCGTGACGGGGACCAGGCCGGAGTCGGCGATCACCGCGTCGACCTGGTCGCCCTTGAGGCGGTGGTAGTCGGCGATGTCCGCGCGCGTGCCGACGCCGAGGGACTGGCCGGCCAGGCGGACCAGGCGGCGCAGGCACTCGGTGTCGTCGAGCTCGTCGTGCAGGAGGTCGGCGGGGACGGCGCGTTCGGCGAGGTCGTAGACGCGTTTCCAGCCGCGGCGTTCCACGCAGACGACTTCGCCGTACATGAGGGCGCGTTCCACGGCGACCTTGGTGCCGGACCAGTCCCACCACTCGCTGGTCTTCTTCGCGCCGCCCAACTCGGTGGCGGTGAGGGGGCCTTCGGTGCGGAGTTGCTTGATGACCTGGTCGTAGACGCCCTCGGGGAGGTGGTGGCCCCAGTGGGGGCGGTTGCGGTAGGTGCGGCGGCGGAACGCGAAGTGGGGCCATTCCTCGATGGGGAGGATGCAGGCGGCGTGGGACCAGTACTCGAAGGCGTGCGTGTCCTTCCAGTAGGCGTTCTCGACGGTGGTGCGGCCCACGGCTCCCAGGCGGGCGTAGGGGATGAGTTCGTGGGAGCGGGCGAGGACGGAGATGGTGTCGAGCTGGACGGCTCCGAGGTGACGCAGGACGCCGCGTACGCCTGCCCGGCGGTCGGGCGTGCCGAGGAAGCCCTGGGCGCGTAGGGCGATGCGGCGGGCTTCGTCCGCGGTGAGTTCGGCGGTGGGCGGCGGAGTGGTCATGGTGCGCACGATAGGGGGTGGGTCTGACAGTGGGGTGTGACCTGCGGGGATCGGGGCGGGGCCCTGGGGGCGCCCCCGTCGCCCCTACCCGTCCCGTGCCGGCCGGCCTGCCGGCGCCGGCAGGTACGGGGCCGTCGACGGCAGGCCCAGGTCGGACGGGAGCAGGGATGCCAGCCAGCAGTCTCTGCGGACTCCCTTGTTGTCGATCGCGGAGCGCAGGGTGCCTTCCAGGGTGAAGCCGGCGTGTTCGGCGACGGTCAGGGAGGCGGTGTTGCCCACTTCGGCGCGCCATTCGACGCGGTCCACGCCCGCGTGGGTGAAGGCCCAGTGGGCGGCGGTGCGGGCGGCCTCGGTGGTGTAGCCGCGGCCTCGGTGTTCCTTGGCGGCCCAGAAGCCGATCTCGGCGGTGCCCGGGGAGCGCATGGTGAGGCTGAGCATGCCGGTGAGGGCGCCGTCGGGGAGGAAGACGCCGAAGGTGAACATGGAGCGGGTGGTCCAGCCTTCGGGGGCGAGGTGTCCGGTGAAGTCGCGGGCGTGTTCGGGGAGGTAGGGGGAGGGGATGGTGGTCCAGCGCTGGATGTCGGGGTCCTGGGCGGCGGCGTGGACCGCGTCGGTGTCCTGGGGGCCGACCGGGCGCAGGACGAGGCGGTCGGTGGTGAGGGTGACGGGCTCCATCGGGCGATTCTGCGTGGGGGTGCGGGTGGGGCGCCAGGTGTGCGGCGGGGGGTGAGCGGGCGATCACGTTTCGCGCAATTCGTTCGGTGGATGCGGCACCATCGGCGGGGCCCGGCCGTTGTCCCTTTTGAAGAAGAATGTGGGGCGCGTGCGCTCCCGTGTGCGGTCCGCGTCACGGCAGGCCTCCCGGCGTGGTGGGGTCCTCGCATACGATGGCCGTTGCTCAGTGAGTCTTATGGAAACCGACCGTCCCAGGCCCGACCGGCAAGGAGACCAACCCCCGTGTCCGTCCTCTCGAAGATCATGCGTGCAGGCGAAGGCAAGATCCTGCGCAAGCTGCACCGCATCGCGGACCAGGTCAACTCCATCGAAGAGGACTTCGTCGACCTCTCCGACGCCGAGCTGCGGGCCCTCACCGATGAGTACAAGCAGCGGTACGCCGACGGCGAGAGCCTCGACGACCTGCTGCCGGAGGCGTTCGCCACGGTGCGTGAGGCGGCCAAGCGTGTGCTCGGCCAGCGGCATTACGACGTGCAGCTGATGGGCGGCGCGGCGCTGCACATGGGCTATGTGGCCGAGATGAAGACCGGTGAGGGCAAGACCCTGGTGGGCACGCTGCCCGCTTATCTGAACGCGTTGTCCGGCAAGGGCGTGCACCTGATCACGGTGAACGACTATCTGGCCGAGCGTGACTCGGAGATGATGGGCCGCGTCCACAAGTTCCTGGGTCTGGACGTCGGCTGCATCCTGGCCAACATGACGCCGTCCCAGCGGCGTGAGCAGTACGCGTGCGACATCACGTACGGCACGAACAACGAGTTCGGGTTCGACTACCTGCGCGACAACATGGCGTGGTCGCAGGACGAGCTGGTTCAGCGGGGTCACAACTTCGCCATCGTCGACGAGGTCGACTCGATCCTGGTCGACGAGGCGCGTACGCCGCTGATCATCTCGGGTCCGGCGGACCAGGCCACCAAGTGGTACGGCGACTTCGCCAAGCTGGTGACGCGTCTGAAGCGGGGCGAGGCCGGCAACACGCTCAAGGGCATCGAGGAGACCGGCGACTACGAGGTCGACGAGAAGAAGCGCACGGTCGCCATTCACGAGGCCGGTGTCAGCAAGGTCGAGGACTGGCTGGGCATCGACAACCTCTACGAGTCGGTGAACACGCCTCTGGTGGGCTACCTGAACAACGCCATCAAGGCGAAGGAGCTCTTCAAGAAGGACAAGGACTACGTCGTCATGGACGGCGAGGTCATGATCGTCGACGAGCACACCGGTCGTATCCTCGCCGGCCGCCGCTACAACGAGGGCATGCACCAGGCGATCGAGGCGAAGGAAGGGGTGGACATCAAGGACGAGAACCAGACGCTCGCCACGATCACCCTTCAGAACTTCTTCCGCCTCTACAAGCGTCATGACCACGAGGGCAAGGAACAGCCCGGTCTGTCCGGCATGACCGGTACGGCGATGACCGAGGCCGCCGAGTTCCACCAGATCTACAAGCTCGGTGTGGTGCCGATTCCGACGAACCGGCCGATGGTCCGCAAGGACCAGTCGGATCTGATCTACCGCACCGAGGTCGCGAAGTTCGAGGCGGTCGTCGACGACATCGCCGAGAAGCACGAGAAGGGTCAGCCGATCCTGGTCGGCACGACGTCGGTCGAGAAGTCGGAGTACCTGTCGCAGCAGCTGTCCAAGCGGGGTGTCCAGCATGAGGTGCTGAACGCCAAGCACCATGAGCGTGAGGCGACGATCGTCGCGCAGGCCGGCCGCAAGGGCGCTGTGACGGTGGCGACGAACATGGCCGGTCGTGGTACGGACATCAAGCTGGGCGGCAACCCGGAGGACCTGGCCGAGGCGGAGCTGCGTCAGCGCGGTCTCGACCCGGAGGAGCACATCGAGGAGTGGGCTCACGCGCTGCCCGCGGCGCTGGAGAAGGCGCAGCAGGCCGTGAAGGCCGAGAAGGACGAGGTCGAGGAGCTCGGCGGGCTGTACGTGCTGGGCACCGAGCGGCACGAGTCGCGTCGTATCGACAACCAGCTGCGCGGTCGTTCCGGCCGTCAGGGCGACCCGGGCGAGTCGCGGTTCTACCTGTCTCTCGGTGACGATCTGATGCGGCTGTTCAAGGCGCAGATGGTCGAGCGTGTGATGTCGATGGCGAACGTGCCGGACGACGTGCCGATCGAGAACAAGATGGTCACGCGCGCGATCGCGTCGGCCCAGTCGCAGGTCGAGCAGCAGAACTTCGAGACGCGTAAGAACGTCCTGAAGTACGACGAGGTCCTCAACCGGCAGCGTGAGGTCATCTACGGCGAGCGGCGTCGTGTGCTGGAGGGCGAGGACCTGCATGAGCAGATCCAGCACTTCATGGACGACACGATCGACGCGTACATCACCGCGGAGACCGCCGAGGGCTTCGCGGAGGACTGGGACCTGGACCGGCTGTGGGGCGCGTTCAAGCAGCTGTACCCCGTGAAGGTCACCGTCGACGAGCTGGAGGAGGCGGCCGGTGACCGGGCGGGTCTGACGGCCGAGTTCATCTCCGAGTCCATCAAGGACGACATCCACGAGCAGTACGAGGCGCGTGAGGCGCAGCTCGGCTCCGAGATCATGCGTGAGCTGGAGCGCCGGGTCGTGCTGTCGGTGCTGGACCGCAAGTGGCGTGAGCACCTGTACGAGATGGACTACCTCCAGGAGGGCATCGGTCTGCGCGCGATGGCGCAGAAGGACCCGCTGGTGGAGTACCAGCGTGAGGGCTTCGACATGTTCACCGCGATGATGGACGGCATCAAGGAGGAGTCCGTCGGCTATCTGTTCAACCTGGAGGTCCAGGTGGAGCAGCAGGTCGAGGAGGTTCCGGTCGAGGACGCGGCGCTGGTCGACATGGAGAAGCAGGACGTGGTGCCGGCGCAGTCGACCGGGCGTCCGGAGATCCGCGCCAAGGGGCTGGACGCTCCGCAGCGGCGGAACCTGCACTTCTCCGCGCCGACCGTGGACGGTGAGGGCGGCACGATCGAGGGCGACTTCGACAGTGACGGTGAGCCGGTGCGTTCGGAGGCCGACGGTCTCACGCGCGCGGAGCGGCGCAAGCAGGCGAAGGCCGGGCGGCGTCGTAAGAAGTAGTCGCCGGACGGTTCGCGGGATTTGAGGGCCGGGTCACCCGAGGGTGGCCCGGCCCTTCGCCGTCCTCGGGGCGGGGTCGGAGGGGGCAGGGGGGCGGCGGCGGTGGGGTGGGTCAGTCGTCCGTGGGGCGGCGCCTGCGGGGGCCGCCGAGTTCGACCGCCGTGCAGCGCCAGCGGTGGTCGGGGCCGAGTTCCAGGCGGAAGGCCATCGCGCGGAGCCGGTCGCCCGCTCCGATGCGGGCGAAGGCCTCGATGGCGCCGGGGCGGGGGACGTAGTAGCCGATGTCGCGGACGACCGGGCTGACGCCGTGCGGGAAGCGCAGGGGGCCGTTCTCGGCGAGGTGGGCGAGGTCGTCGTAGGCGTGGCCGACGGTGTGGCGGAGCATGCAGTGCACGGGGCGCCGGCCGCTGAGGACGGCGAGGAGCCGGTCGGCGAAGAGGTCGGTGGGGCGGGGCTGGGGCGGGGCGAGGGGCCTGCGCGGGGTCTGGGCGGGGACGGTGGCCTCATCCGGGCCGGGCGCGGCGGCAGTTCCGGGTGCGGCGGTGGTGCTGCCGGGCGCGGCGGCAGTGCTGCCCGGTGCGGGGGTGGGGGCCGTGCGGGCGGTGGGCGACGTGGTGCGTCGTCCGGGGCTCGGGGCGGTTGCCGGGCGGTTGTCGGCGGGGCCGGTGCGGGTGGGGCGGGAGGCGTCGGGGGAGCCCGGTGGGCGTCCGCCGCCGGGCGTCGTGCGGGGTGTGCCGCCGCTCGGGGTGCGGGGCGGGGCGCCGGCCGGGCGGCGGGTGTCGTGGCGGCCCGGAGGGCGGGCGCCGGGGGTGCGCTGTGCCCTCGTCATGACCTTGTTCATGGGTGTCCCCGTTCGACGGGCCCGGGTTCGACTCCGCATACCGGGCGGTAACTTTCTGTTGCGGTTCTTCTACTGGCTGTGACGGCGGACGGCAAGGAACCCGAGGGGCGTGGCGAGGGACGGGGAGATTCACTTATCAGGGTGACGCGGGGAGGGAAAACGCCTGGCAGGCGGGTTGTCGGGGGTGAATTCCGGGGCGTGGGGTGGACGTTTCGGCAGGCGTGGGCGGGGACTCGAAAGGGGACTGCCGCACGTATCCTGAAGGCCCTCCGGGTGGTGCGGCGGCCCGTCCCGCCCCGGGGCGCCGACCGGAGTATCCGACCAGGAAAGAGCGGCCTGCCATGCGCGTGTACGTCCCCCTGACCCTCCCCGCTCTCGCCGAGGCGCACAAGGCGGGGGAGCTGGGGTCCGGGCCGCTCCTCGCGTACGCCGTCACGCCCGCGCTGCGCGAGTGGTACGTCTCCGACGACGTCGAGGAGCTGGAGTACGCGGCTCTCGGCCGGGCGGCGCTCGCCTCGCTGCGGCTGCTGGCGGCGGAGCCGGCCGCCCCGCGCCGGCGTGTCGTGGTCGCCGTGGACGTCCCCGACGGCGCGACCGCGTCCGACCCCGCCTACGACCGGGCCGCCGGGGCCGATGCCGACCAGGGGGACGACCCGACGGCGCTCGGCCGGGTGCGGGTCTCGGTCGTGGTGCCGCTGGCCAAGGTGGCCTCGGTGCACGTCGACGCCGAGGACGCGGAGGCGGACGTGGCCGCCGGCGCGCGGGCGCTGGCCGCGGCGGACGGCGGGGACGACGACGCGCAGCACGCGGTGGACGGGGCCGAGGACCACGAGCTGCTGTGGTTCGCCACGCAGGAGATCCCCAACCTGGTCGGCTCCGGGTCTTGATAGTCGGTGGCGGCGGGTACGTTTGCCGATATGGGGAAAAGAGCGGCGCACATCGTCTGGGACTGGAACGGCACGCTGTTCCACGACAATGACGCGATCATCGGGGCGACGAACGCGGCGTTCGTCGAGTTGGGGCTGGAGCCGATCACGCTGGAGCGGTACCGGGCGCTGTACTGCGTGCCGGTGCCGAAGTTCTACGAGCGGCTGTTGGGCAGGCTGCCCACGGACGCCGAGTGGGAGGTCATGGACGAGGTCTTCCACCGCTACTACGCCGAGCACCGGGTGCGGTGCGGGCTCACCGAGGGGGCGGCGGAGCTGCTCGCCGGGTGGCGGTCGGCGGGGCGCAGCCAGTCGCTGCTGAGCATGTACGTGCACGATGAGCTGGTCCCGCTGGTGAGGGGTTTCGGGATCGAGCCGCACTTCGTACGGGTGGACGGGCGGACCGGGCCGTCCGGGGGCAGCAAGGCGCAGCACATGGTGCGGCATCTCGAAGCGCTGGCCGCGGTCGAGCCGGAGCGCACGGTGGTGATCGGGGACGCCGCCGATGACGCGGTGGCCGCGCTGCACGTGGGGGCGCGGGCCGTGCTGTACACGGGCGGGTCGCACAGCCGGGCCAGCCTGGAGGTGGTGGGCGTGCCGGTGGTGGACTCGCTGGCGGAGGCGGTCGAGGTGGCGCAGGAACTGGCCGCGTGACGGGCCGGGAGCAGGCCGCGTGACGGGCCGGGAGCCGGCCGAGTGAGGGTCTGAGAACGCGAAACGGGGCGGCGTACGCCGGCGCGGTGCCGGGATACGCCGCCCTCGGGCGGTGCGGGTCGTGCGGGGTGCGGCGGTACGAGGTGCGGGTCGTGCGGGGTGCGGGTGGTTTCCCGCGTGGTCATGGCGGTTACTTCGGGTCGCTGTTGAACTTCGAGGCCGACCAGAAGTAGCCGAGCGCCGCGAGACCCACGCACCAGGCCACCGCGAGCCACCCGTTGTGGCCGATCTCGGTGCCGAGGAGCAGTCCGCGCAGGGTCTCGATGGCCGGGGTGAAGGGCTGGTACTCGGCGATGGGCTGGAACCAGCCCGGCATGGCGTCGACCGGCACGAAGGCGCTGGAGATGAGCGGCAGGAAGATCAGCGGCATCGCGTTGTTGCTGGCGGCCTCGGCGTTCGGGCTGACCAGGCCCATGCCGACCGCGATCCAGGTGAGGGCCAGGGCGAAGAGCACGAGCAGTCCGAACGCGGCCAGCCATTCCAGGGCGGTGGCGTCGGTGGGGCGGAAGCCGATGGCGACGCCGACGGCGCCCACGAGGATCACGCTGACGACCGACTGGAGCACGCTGCCGATGACGTGTCCGACGAGCACCGAGCCGCGGTGGATCGCCATGGTGCGGAAGCGGGCGATGATGCCCTCGTTCATGTCCATGGCGACGGACACCGCGGTGCCGATCGTGGTGCTGCCGATGGTCATCAGCAGCAGGCCCGGCACGAGGTAGGCGATGTAGGCGGAGCGGTCCCCGCCGCCGATGCCCGCGCTCATGGTGTCGCCGAAGATGTAGACGAAGAGGAGCAGCAGCATGATCGGGGTGAGGAGGAGGTTCAGGGTGAGGGAGGGGTAGCGGCGCGCGTGCAGGAGGTTGCGGCGCAGCATGGTGGCGGAGTCGCGGACGGCGAGGGAGAGGCGGGT
>NZ_JBIARQ010000040.1:0-19720 GCF_042890065.1 Streptomyces sp. NPDC002328
TTGTACTCACCCGAGAGACTCTCTCAGGCTTTCCTCCGGGCGCTTCCCTTCGGTCTTGCGTTTCCGACTCTATCAGACCTTTTCGCGATCCGATTCCCTGTCGGTTGGGATTGTCTGGGGCCTTTGACTTTCGCCGTTCGGCCTTTCGACATTCACTACGTTAGCCGATCCCCTCGCCAACTCATAATCGAGTTCCATCGGGTTCGAATTCAGGCATGCGGACACGCCGAATTCGACCCCGCTGAGGGGCGTCGTAGGTAGTGGGTTGGCCGCTTCCGGCTGCTGGCGAATGCCGTACCCGGTTCAAGCGGCTCGGGCCACGTTACGCCCCTGCACAAGGCGAGTCAACTTCGGCGGCGCCTCGGGACATGGGCCCGGTAGGGACTCACCGTCGGGTCGTCAGCGACCCAGTAGCGCCAGGGGTGGACTGCGCCGTCGCCGGAGACTCCGGTGCGCGGGCCGTTGCGTACCTGGTCGGCCGGTACGGGCGTGCCCGTCAGAACGCGCAGCGGGGTCTCCGCGGAGGTGCACGCGTCCGTGCCGTCGAGGGCCCGGTCCACGTCCAATGCCGTCGCCAAGCGGGCGGGCCCTTTGGCGAGTTCCTTGTCGTTGCGGGCCGAGAGTCGACGTTTGCGCGCCAGCTCGGCGCCCTCGACGATCTCGCCGGCGCGGAGCAGGACCGCGCTCGCCCGGCCCTCCGGGCCGCACACCAGGTTCATGCAGTGCCACATGCCGTAGGTGAAGTAGACGTACACATGTCCGGGAGGACCGAACATCACGTCGTTGCGGGCCGTGCGGCCGCGATAGGCGTGGGAGCCGGGGTCGTTCGCGCCGTCATAGGCCTCGACCTCCGTGAGGCGCAGGGTGATCGGACCGTCCGGGGTGGTGCGCACGAGCAGGCGGCCGAGGAGGTCGGGGGCGACTTCCAGGACGGGGCGGTCGAAGAAGGACCGGGGCAGGGGCGTACGGTCGGAGGTCGCGATCATGCCCTCCGAGCGTAGTGCAGACGGGTGGGTGCGTCGGGCTGGTCAGCGGGCACTCGGCTTGCCAGGGTGGGAACGCGGAACCGGCCACGGCTGGATCGCGTTTGTAGGGATCAAGGATCCCGTCACAGAGGTCGTAGGTCGTAGAGGGAGAGTCATGGCGTTCAAGAAGCTGCTCGCGAGTCTCGGGGCCGGCGGGGCTTCGGTCGAGACGGTGCTGACCGAGGTCAACGTCGTTCCGGGCGGCGTCGTCCAGGGTGAGGTGCGGATCCAGGGCGGGTCCGTCAACCAGCAGATCGAGGGGCTGTCGGTCGGGCTCCAGGCCAAGGTCGAGGTGGAGAGCGGCGACCAGGAGTACAAGCAGGACGTCGAGTTCACGAAGCAGCGGCTGGGCGGGGCGTTCGAGCTCCAGGCCGGCGCGGTGCACGCGGTGCCGTTCGGGCTGGAGATCCCGTGGGAGACGCCGATCACGACGATCGACGGTCAGGCGCTGCGCGGGATGAACATCGGGGTGACGACCGAGCTGGAGATCGCCCGGGCCGTGGACTCCGGTGATCTGGACCCGATCAACGTGCACCCGCTGCCCGCGCAGAAGGCGATCCTGGACGCCTTCATCCAGCTGGGCTTCCGCTTCAAGAACGCGGACCTGGAGCGCGGTCTCATCCGGGGCACGCGGCAGAAGCTCCCCTTCTACCAGGAGATCGAGTTCTTCCCGCCGTCGCAGTACCGGGGGCTGCACCAGGTCGAGCTGAGCTTCGTGGCCGACGCGCACACGATGGACGTCGTCCTGGAGATGGACAAGAAGCCGGGGCTGTTCAGTGAGGGCAGTGACACCTTCCGGTCGTTCCAGGTGGGGCTGAACGACTACCACGGGACCGACTGGGCGGCGTATCTCAACCAGTGGCTGTCCGAGGTCGGCAGCAAGCGCAACTGGTTCTAGGCTCGGAACGACTGACTCCAGAACCGATCAGGAGGTACCGAGGTGACCGAGCTCAAGCGGCGGCCGCTCCCCCACGACTTCCATCCGCCCGTGCCGTCTTTCACGGTGTCGAGCGCGGACGTCGAGGAGGGTGCGACGCTCAGGAGCGCTCAGGTCCAAGCGGAGGGGAACACCTCGCCGCACCTGCGGTGGGAGGGATTCCCGCCGGAGACCAAGAGCTTCGCCGTGACCTGCTACGACCCCGACGCGCCGACCGGCAGCGGGTTCTGGCACTGGGTCCTCTTCGACATTCCGGCCTCGGTGACCGAGTTGCCGGTCGGAGCGGGCAGCGGCAAGTTCGACGGGCTGCCGGAGGGCGCCGTCCACGCGCGCAACGACTACGGGGCGAAGGAGTTCGGCGGGGCCGCGCCGCCGCCCGGGGACGGGCCGCACCGGTACGTCTTCACGGTGTACGCGGTGGACCAGGAGAAGCTGGGTCCGGATTCCGACGTCTCGCCGGCGGTCGTGGGCTTCAATCTGCGGTTCCACACGATCGGGCGGGCCCAGCTGATCGGTGAGTACGAGGTGCCCGCGCAGAACTGAGCGGAGAGGTGAACGGCTGCACCGGTAAAGGCACCGGTAAGGTCATCGTTCATTCAACGTTTGCCCGCCCCTGGTCTTGGAAGTGATCAGGGGCGGGCATTTTTGTTGCCGGGGGTCGCGGGGGTCACCCCCCGTGGGAGCAGCAGATATTGCGTTGTCCATCTCGGCGTGCCCGGCCAGAGTTGATCCCAGCCCGCCAGGGGGTGGGCCGGTGCACACAGGAGGTGGGCTGGTATGCGGGACACGCTGGTACTGAACGCGAGCTTCGAGCCGCTGTCGACGGTGACGTTGAACCGAGCCGTCGTTCTGGTGCTTCAGGACAAGGCGGTCGTCGAGCAGGCCCACCCCGAACTGCGGATGCGCGGAGTCGCGGTCGACATACCGGCGCCCCGGGTGATCAGGCTGTGCAGGTACGTACGGGTGCCGTTCCGAAGACAAGCTCCGTGGTCGAGGCGGGGTGTGCTGGTCAGGGACCAGCACAGGTGCGCGTACTGCGGGCGGCGGGCGACGACCGTGGACCACGTGGTGCCGCGGGCGCAGGGCGGGCGGGACTCCTGGCTGAACACGGTCGCCTCGTGCGCGGAGGACAACCACCGCAAGGCGGACCGGACTCCGGAGCAGGCGGGGATGCCGCTGCTGCGGGAGCCGTTCGAGCCGACTCCCGCGGACGCGATGCTGCTGTCCCTGGGGCAGGGGGAGTTGGCCGCCCTGCCCGAGTGGCTGACGCTGGACGCCGCCTAGGCCGTAGGCCGGCAGCTCGGGCCGTAGGGCGGCTCAGTCGATCGACGGCTTCTCGCGGCGTTCCGTGCCCCTGTTGTTGCCGTTGTTGCCGTTGCCGCTGTTCGAACCGCCGCCCAGGTTCCCGAAGTTGCCCATGGCTCCGGAGAGGCCCTTGAGGGCGTCGCCGATCTCGCTGGGGACGATCCAGAGCTTGTTGGCGTCGCCCTCGGCGATCTTCGGGAGCATCTGGAGGTACTGGTAGGAGAGCAGCTTCTGGTCCGGGTCGCCGGCGTGGATGGCCTCGAACACCGTGCGGACGGCCTGGGCTTCGCCCTCCGCGCGCAGGGCGGCGGCCTTGGCCTCGCCCTCCGCGCGCAGGATCTGGGACTGCTTCTCGCCCTCCGCGGTGAGGATGGCGGCCTGGCGGGTGCCCTCGGCGGTGAGGATCGCGGCGCGCTTGTCGCGGTCGGCGCGCATCTGCTTCTCCATCGAGTCCTGGATGGAGGTGGGCGGTTCGATCGCCTTCAGCTCGACGCGGTTGACGCGGATGCCCCACTTGCCGGTGGCCTCGTCGAGGACGCCGCGCAGGGCCGCGTTGATCTCCTCGCGGGAGGTCAGGGTGCGCTCCAGGTCCATGCCGCCGATGATGTTGCGCAGTGTGGTGACGGTGAGCTGCTCGATCGCCTGGATGTAGCTGGCGACTTCGTAGGTGGCGGCCCGTGCGTCGGTCACCTGGTAGTAGATGACGGTGTCGATGTTGACGACCAGGTTGTCCTGGGTGATCACCGGCTGCGGCGGGAACGGCACGACCTGTTCACGCAGGTCGATGCGGTTGCGGATGGTGTCTATGAACGGGACGACGATGTTGAGGCCCGCGTTGAGCGTCCGCGTGTAGCGCCCGAAGCGCTCGACGATGGCGGCGCTCGCCTGCGGGATGACCTGGATCGTCTTGATCAGGGCGATGAAGACCAACACCACCAGAATGATCAAGACGATGATGACCGGTTCCATCGTGGTCCCCGTACCCTTCTCCGCGTCGGCGCTTTCGGAAGATCTTATGCTTGTCGAAGATCTTGCTGGTCGAGTCTGACAGACCGTCGTGTGGCTCGTGAGGGGTTCGGTTCACTTACGTCGTGCGGGAGTTGTGCAAGGTCAGATGACGATCGCCGTGGCCCCCTCGATCTCCACGACGTCGACCTCCTGCCCCACGTCATAGGTGCGGTCGGTGTCGAGCGCGCGGGCCGACCAGACCTCTCCGGCGAGCTTGATGCGTCCGCCCGAGCCGTCCACCCGCTCCAGGACGACGGCCTGCCGTCCCTTCAACGCGTCCACGCCGGTGACGAATTGGGGACGCTGATTGCGGTGCCGGTTCGCGATCGGCCGGACCACGGCGATGAGGGCGACGGAGACGGCGACGAAGACGAGCACCTGGGTGACGACGCCGAAGCCGGCTCCCGCGGCGACGGCGGCCGCCACCGCGCCGGCCGCGAACATGCCGAATTCGGGCATCGCGGTCACCACGAGCGGAATGCCGAGCGCTGCCGCGCCGACGAGCCACCACACCCACGCGTCGATGTCGTTCACGCGCTCATGGTAGGACCGCATGTCCCGCCGCCGACAGGGCGCGAAGGGGGGCGGTCCGGAAGCAGGGTCAGGACAGCGGGAGGCCCTGGGCGGTCCAGCGGTCGCCGACCTGCTCCACGACCAGGGGGAGGCCGAAGCAGTGGGAGAGGTTGCGGGAGGTGAGCTCCAGCTCGACCGGTCCGGCGGCGAGGACCTTGCCCTGGCGGATCATGAGGACGTGGGTGAAGCCGGGGGCGATCTCCTCGACGTGGTGCGTGACCATGATCATCGAGGGGGCGATGGGGTCGCGCGCGAGGCGGCCGAGCCGGCGTACGAGGTCCTCGCGGCCGCCGAGGTCGAGGCCGGCGGCGGGCTCGTCGAGGAGCAGCAGCTCGGGGTCGGTCATCAGGGCGCGGGCGATGAGGGTGCGCTTGCGCTCGCCCTCGGAGAGGGTGCCGAACCTGCGCTCCAGGTAGTCGCTCATGCCGAGGCGGTCGAGGAAGGCGCGGGCGCGCTGCTCGTCGACGTCCTCGTACTCCTCCTGCCAGCCGGCCGTCATGCCGTAGGCGGCGGTCAGCACCGTCTGGAGGACGGTCTGGCTCTTGGGGAGCTTGTCGGCCATGGCGATGCCGGCCATGCCGATGCGGGGGCGCAGTTCGAAGACGTCGGTGCCGGGGGTGCCGAGGGTCTCGCCGAGGATGGTGGCGGTGCCCTGGCTCGGGTAGAGGTAGCTGGACGCGACGTTCAGCAGGGTCGTCTTGCCGGCTCCGTTGGGGCCGAGGATGACCCAGCGCTCGCCCTCCTTGACCGACCAGGAGACCTGGTCCACCAGAGCCCGGCCCTCGCGGACCACGGATACGTCCTGAAGCTCCAGAACATCGCTCATGAGCGCGTTGTCTCCCCTTGCAGTGTGGCCGGTCTCGGTCGTCGCGTACGCCTGTGGCTCGGACCGCCGCGCGCGGGTGGGCGCGGCCCTCCAGGAAAATCTACGCCACCGGTCGGGGGAGCCGTTCCCTCGGTCCGGTCCTTGGGCCCTTCCGACGGGTCTCGGTGAGGCCGGTGAGGCGGGTGGGAGCGGGCTCTAGGGTGGGCGCATGCTTTCGGAATCGCGCTCTGGCCGCCTTGCCGCTTGGGGAAATGCCCTGTTGGCCGGTTTTGTCTCTCCGGACGACGCCGTGCTCGCCATCGTCGGGGAGGACGCCGTGCACCGGGTGGAGGGGCTGCCCGGCGAGGGGGTGCCCGTGGGGCTCACGCTGGCGCTGGGGCGGCTGCGCGCATTGGGGGTGCGGGGGCTGCGGGTGGCGCTGCCCGCGCCGGGGCATCCGCTGGGGTTGAGCGGGCCGCCGGAGTTCAACGCGCGCGCGTTGGAGGCGGAGGAGGCCGTGGTCTGTCACGGGGCGGCGTTCGGGCTGGTGCCCGAGGTGTCCGAGGCCGGGCCGGCGGGCGATGTGCACGTCGAGGTGGTGTGGCACTGCCTCGCGGTGCGCGAGGCGCCGCCCGCGGACGTGCCGTCGCTGGGCGAGGCGGAGCGGGAGTTGGCGGAGGCGTTGCGGGAGGCCACGGCGGTGCTGTCGCGGATGGACGTCGCGGGGTCGGGGCCGGTGGCGGAGGCGGCGATCGACGCGTACCGGGCGCGGTCGGAGGCGGGGCGGGGGCGGGAGGTGCTGGCGCCGGGGTATCCGCCGCGGGCGGTGCGGGTGCTGGAGTTGGCGCAGCGGGTGGGGCTGCTGGTGTCCCTGGCTCACGGAAGCGGGCAGGGGGGCGCGGTGAGCGCTTCTGAGATGGCGGCGCGGGGGGAGGCGCTGCGTCCGGTGGAGCGGACGGCTCGGCGGGCGCAGGTCGCGGCGTACAACTCCGTTGTGGAGCAGCGGGAGCTCGGGTGAGGTGAACTGGCGTGAGGCTGAGCGGGGTTGGTCGCCCGTTCGGGGCGTCGGGGTGGCAAGGCGACGAGCGACAGGGCGACATGCGGACCGGCCCCTCCCGGGGTGGGGCCGGGAGGGGCCGGTCGGCGGTGTGGGGACCGCGAGCGGGGGTCAGCGGTCGAGGCGGGGCCTCAGCGGTTGACGCCCTGGTTGCCGAAGGCCGGGTTCAGCGCGCCGATGACGTTCACGCTGTTGCCGACGACGTTGACCGGCACGTGCACCGGGGCCTGGATGACGTTGCCCGAGACGACGCCCGGCGAGCCCTTGGCCACGCCGGCGGCCGAGGCGCCGTCGGTGGCGGAGGCCATGCCCGCACCCGCGGCCACCAGACCGCCGGCCACCATCGTCACGGCCGCTGCCTTCTTCAGGATCTTCACTTCTGAGCCCTCCCTAGCGATCGCCGCGGCAGTCGCCGCGGCACGCACTGGAGAACGCGGCGGACCGACGAGGGTTGCGCCATCCGGGGGACATTCCCACGACGGTATGAATCTCGGACTGGAGGAGACCCCTCCGGATGCGCGCTCGGCCCGGATGCGTGCTCAGCCCTGGATGCGTGCTCAGCCCTGGATGCGTGCTCAGCCCTGGATGCGTGCTCAGCCCTGGATGCGTGCTCAGCCGGCCACACCGTGGCGTACGGCCCACAGCGCGGCCTGGGTGCGGTCGGCGAGGTCGAGCTTCATCAGGATGTTCGAGACATGGGTCTTGACCGTCTTCTCCGACAGCACCAGGGCGCGGGCGATCTCCCGGTTGGAGCGGCCGTCCGCTATCAGGCCCAGCACCTCACGCTCCCGTTCGGTGAGCGAACCCGCCCTGCCCTGACCGGAGTTGGCCTCCTCCTGGGAGAGGAGCGCGCCCGCGACCTCGGGCTGGAGCAGGATGTGCCCGGCGTGCACGGAGCGGATGGCGCCGGCCAGCGCGTCGGGGTCCACGTCCTTGTAGACGTACCCGGCGGCGCCCGCGCGCAGCGCCGGGACCACCGTGCGCTGCTCGGTGAAGCTGGTGACGATCAACACGCGCGCGGGGTTGTCGAGTTCGCGGAGCCTGCGCAGCGCCTCCACGCCGTCCATGCCGGGCATCTTGACGTCCATCAGGACGACGTCGGGTTTCAACTCCTCGGCGCGCTCCACCCCTTCGGCGCCGTCGGAGGCCTCGCCGACGACCTCGATGTCGTCCTGCACCTCCAGAAACGTGCGCAGGCCCCGGCGGACGACCTGGTGGTCGTCGACGAGGAGCACCTTGATTGGGTCAGCCACCGGGGGCCTCCATCTCGATCGTGGTGCCCTTGCCGGGCGCCGATTCCACCGTCAGGCTGCCGCCGATCCCGCTCGCCCGGTCCCGCATCGAGACCAGGCCGAGATGGCGGCCGGCCCGGCGGACGGTGGTGGGGTCGAAGCCGTCGCCGTCGTCCGCGACGCGCAGGACCGTGTCGGGGCCGCGCTTGTGGAGGGTGACCTCGACATGGTCCGCCCCGGAGTGGCGCAGGGCGTTGTGCAGCGCCTCCTGGGCGACGCGCAGCAGGGCCTCCTCCTGGGCGGCGGGGAGGGCGCGGACGCCTCGGCTGGCGAAGGTCACGCGCGCGGTGTGGGCGCGGTCGAGGACCTGGGTCTGGGTGCGCAGGGTGGCGACGAGGCCGTCCTCGTCGAGCGCGGCGGGGCGCAACTCCACGACGGCGGCGCGCAGTTCGTCGGCGGCTTCGGCGGCGAGGGCGGCGACCTGCTGCAACTCGCCCTTGGCGCGGGAGGGGTCGCGGTCGACGAGGGCGGCGGCGGCCTGGGCCGTCAGCCGCAGGGAGAACAGCTTCTGGGCCACCGCGTCGTGCAACTCGTGGGCCAGCCGGGAGCGTTCCTCGGCGATGGTGAGTTCGCGGCTGCGCTCGTAGAGGCGGGCGTTGGTGAGGGCGATGGCGGCGTGCTGGGCGAGGATGGCAAGGAGTTCCTCGTCGTCCTCGGTGAAGCCGCAGCCGCCGTCCGGCTTGGCGCGGTTCTTGTTGGCGAGGAACAGGGCGCCGATGACCTCGTCGCCGTCGCGGATGGGCAGGCCCAGGAAGTCGGACATGTCGGGGTGGGCGGCGGGCCAGCCCTCGAAGCGCGGGTCCTCGCGGACGTCGGCGAGGCGCTCGGGGCGGGCCTCGTGGAGCATGGCGGCAAGGATGCCGTGCTGGCGGGGCAGGGGGCCGATGGCCTTCCACTGCTCGTCGCTGACGCCGTCCACGACGAACTGGGCGAAGCCCCCGTGGTCGTCCGGGACGCCGAGCGCGGCGTACTGCGCGTCGAGCAGCTCGCGGGCGGAGGCGACGATCGTCTTGAGGACGTCGCGCACCTCCAGGTGCCTGCTCATGGCCAGCAGCGCGGAACTCACCGCGGCGAGGCCGGACCGGGGGCCTTGACTCATGTCCTCACGGTACCGGCGGGGTGTGACACGGCGGATCCGACCTGTGACGCAGCGGGGTAGGACCGCGGACCTAGGCCTCGGGTCCTCCTCTCCGGGTCGTAGACCGCGGGGCCCGCGCGCGGGCGTACGTCGAAGGATCCCGGGGTTCCCCGTCTCACGGCCGAGGTGGCGGGGGCGGGCGCGTTCCTAGCGTGAGGTCACCGCCGCCGAGCGGGGCGGTTCCGCCGAGTGGGGCGGTTCGGACGAGGGGACGGTTGTCATGCCGGTAGCGATCATCACGGGGGCCTCGAAGGGGCTGGGGCGGGCGCTGGCCGAGGTGCTGGCCGCGCGGGGCTGGGATCTGGTGCTGGACGCCAGGACGGCGGAGGTGCTGAAGGAGACGGCGGCGGCGGTCGCGGAGCACGGGACCAGGGTGGAGGCGCTCGCGGGGGACGTCGTCGACGCGGGGCACCGGGCGGCCCTGGTGGCCGCCGCGTGGCGGCTCGGCGGCTGCGATCTGCTGGTGAGCAACGCGAGCGCGCTGGGCGCCGAGCCGCTGGTCCCGCTGGAGGAGCTGGCCCTGGACGGGCTGCGGCGGGCGTTGGAGGTGAACGTCGTGGCCGCGCTGGGCCTGGTCCAGGAGGCGCTGCCGCTGCTGCGGGCGGCACCGGCGGGAGCGGTGGTCACGCTCAGTTCGGACGCGGCGGCCGAGGCGTACCCGACGTGGGGCGGCTACGGGGCGTCGAAGGCGGCCCTGGACCAGCTCGCGGCGGTGCTCGGGGAGGAGGAGCCGGGGCTGCGGGTGTGGGCGGTGGATCCCGGGGACATGGCCACGGACCTGTACGCGGCGGCCGTGCCGGAGGACGGGAACGCGCGGCCGGAGCCGGCCGGCGTGGCGCCGGCCTTCCTGCGGCTGCTGGACGAGCGGCCGGCCAGCGGCCGGTACGCGGCGCCCGCCCTGCTGGAGGTGCGGTGATGACGTCGGCCGTGCGGGCGCCGGGCGGGCTGTCGGCGGGGATGTCGGCGCGGGTGCCGTCGGAGCAGCGCGGGCCGGGGCGGGCCCGGGACGACGTACGGCTGCTGGTGTCGCGGGGGACGGAGGTGACGCATCACGCGTTCCGGGAGCTGCCCGCGGTGCTGCGGGCCGGGGACCTGCTGGTGGTGAACACCTCGCGGACGCTGGCGGCGGCGGTGGACGGGCGGCTCGGGCACGCGCGTGTGGTGGTGCACTTCTCCACACGCGGGGACGACGGCCGGTGGGCGGTGGAGCTGCGGGATCCGGACGGTGAGGGGACCACGCGCGCGCGTGCGGGCGGGCCGGCCGGTGCTCGGGTGCGGCTGCCGGGCGGTGCGGCGCTGGTGCTGGAGGAGCCGCTGAGCGGGGACGGCGGGCGGTTGTGGTGGGCGCGGGCGGCGGGCGGTGCGGTGCCGGGGCTGCTGCGCGAGCACGGGCGGCCCATCCGTTACTCCTACACGGAGCGGGACCAGCCGCTGTCGGCGTACCAGACGGTGTTCGCGCTGCCGTCGGCCGACGGGGCGGGCAGTGCGGAGATGCCGAGTGCGGCGCGGCCGTTCACGGAGCGGCTGGTGACGGAGCTGGTGAGCCGGGGGGTGCGGTTCGCGCCGATCACGCTGCACACCGGGGTCGCCTCGGCGGAGGCGCACGAGCCGCCGTATCCGGAGCGGTTCGCGGTGCCGGCGGCGTCGGCCCGGTCGATCAACGCGGTGCGGGCGGAGGGCGGGCGGGTGATCGCCGTGGGGACGACGGCCGTGCGGGCGGTGGAGTCGGCGGCGGGGGCCGACGGGGTCGTACGCGCGCGTGAGGGGTGGACGGACCTGGTGGTCACGCCCGCGCGCGGGGTGCGGGCGGTGGAGGGGCTGCTGACCGGGCTGCACGAGCCGGAGGCCTCGCATCTGCTGATGCTGGAGGCGGTGGCGGGGCGGGCCGCGCTCGACCGGGGCTACGAGGAGGCGGTGCGGGGGCTCTATCTGTGGCACGAGTTCGGGGACGTGCATCTCCTGCTGCCGGCGGCGGGCCGAAAAGCGCTCACGTAGAGCATTGCTCGCGCAACTGGCGGTGAGAACGATCGAGAGGCCGTGTGAGCCCGCACATAGGGCGCACATCACGTACGAAAGCCCATAGGACTCAAAGTGCCCCCATCCCAACGGGACAGACGTGATGGTCTGTCCCGTTTTGCCCTTCCCTGATCCACTACCGGGGATCGTACGTCACACCTTTGCCACCCGATTTTGCGGCCGCTAAGAATTGCTCTCGTCGCTCAGCGCCGCGGGTTTTCCACCGCGGTGTTCGTGCAGGAAAGCACCCGTGTCCGCCGTCGGACGAAAGAGCGACCTCCCGTCTATTCGAAGAGGTCCTTCCGCATGCCCAAGAACACTCACAAGATCGCGATCGCCGGTGTCGCCACGCTCGGTGCCGCTGCCCTCGCCTTCTCGGTGGTGCCGGACGACGCGCACACGACCACGACGGACGCCTCCTCCCTGTCCCAGGTCGCCTACGGCTCCCAGCAGGTGCGGGACGTCAAGGGCGACGTGACCGACCAGCTGGCAGGCGCCAGCCTGAAGGTCCAGGCCATCGAGGCGAAGAAGAAGGCCGCCGCGGACGCCGCGGCGCAGAAGAAGGCCGCGGCGGCAGCAGCCGCGGCGAAGAAGAAGGCCGCCGCCGCTGCCGCCGCGAAGAAGGCCGCCGCCGAGCGCGCCGCCGAGCGGTCCGCCGGCCGGTCCGCCGAGCGCGTCGCCGTCAAGCAGGCGAGCGTGAAGCAGGTCTCCGCCAAGAGCTACTCCGACAACCTCGACGGCTGGATCCGCGAGTCGCTCGACATCCTGGAGAAGCACGATATCCCGGCCTCCTACAGCGGCATCCACCGCAACATCATGCGGGAGTCCTCCGGCAACCCGAACGCGATCAACAACTGGGACATCAACGCCATCAACGGCATCCCGTCGAAGGGCCTGCTCCAGGTGATCCCGCCGACCTTCGCGGCGTACCACGTCCCGGGCACCTCCTGGAACATCTACGACCCGGTCGCCAACATCACCGCCGCCTGCAACTACGCGGCCGACCGGTACGGCTCCATGGACAACGTCAACAGCGCGTACTGAGGTCGCCGCAAGCCTCTGCTCGCGATCACAGACGCCGAAGGGCGGCACCCCACCTGACGGGGTGCCGCCCTTCGGGGCGTACCGGGGCGACTACTTGCGCATGACCTCGGGCTCGTGCCGGCGCAGGAAGCGGGACACGAAGAACCCGCAGATCACGC
The DNA here is from genome assembly GCF_042890065.1 of Streptomyces sp. NPDC002328. Lineage (NCBI taxonomy): Bacteria > Bacillati > Actinomycetota > Actinomycetes > Kitasatosporales > Streptomycetaceae > Streptomyces > Streptomyces sp. NPDC002328. The sequence continues at coordinate 12,359 of NZ_JBIARQ010000040.1, forward strand.
CGAGGACGATCAGGGCGGCCATGTCCATGCTCCAGGCGGCGACGGTGTGCTCCCACAGCGGATCGTTGTCGCCGGCCGTCTCCGGCGGGCTGATCTTGTTGAAGTCCAGCGTGGCGCCCGCGGCGCCGACCGCCCAGCGCGACGGCATCAGGTACGAGAACTGGTTGGCGCCGATGGAGCCGTGCAGGGCGAACAGGCAGCCCGTGAAGACGACCTGGATGATCGCGAACATGACCAGCAGGGGCATGGTCTTCTCGGCGGTCTTCACCAGCGCCGAGATGATCAGGCCGAACATCATCGATGTGAAGCCCAGGGCCATGATCGGCAGGGAGAGCTCCAGCAACGTGAGCTTGCCGAGGACCAGTCCCTCCTCCGGGATCTCCCGGCTGGACAGACCGATGACGCCGACCAGCAGACCCTGGAGCACGGTGATCACGCCCAGCACGAACACCTTGGACATCAGGTACGCGGACCGCGACAGGCCGGTCGCGCGTTCCCGCTCGTAGATGACCCGTTCCTTGATCAGCTCACGGACGGAGTTGGCCGCGCCGGCGAAGCACGCGCCGACCGCGAGGATCAGCAGGACGGTGGTGGCCGTGCCGTTGGGGATGATCCGGCCGGTCTGCGGGTTGGCCGGGTTGGGCAGCAGGCCCCGGTCCGGGTCGATCAGCAGGCTCACCGCGCCGAGGACGGCCGGCAGGATCACCATCAGCGCGAGGAAGCCCTTGTCGGAGACGATCACCGAGGTGTAGCGGCGCACCAGTGTGACGAACTGCGACATCCAGCCCTGCGGCTTCGGCGGCTTCATCGCCTGCATCGGCGGGACCTGTACGGACTGCGGCGCGACGGCGTCGATGTCCGCGGCGTACATCTGGTAGTGCTGCGAGCCCTTCCAGCGGCCCGCCCAGTCGTAGTCGCGGTAGTTCTCGAAGGCGGAGAACACGTCGGCCCAGGTGTCGTAGCCGAAGAAGTTCAGCGCCTCCTCCGGCGGGCCGAAGTAGGCGACCGCGCCGCCCGGGGCCATCACCAGGAGCTTGTCGCACAGCGCCAGCTCGGCCACCGAGTGGGTGACGACGAGGACCGTGCGGCCGTCGTCGGCGAGGTCGCGCAGCAGCTTCATGACGTCGCGGTCCATGCCCGGGTCGAGGCCGGAGGTCGGCTCGTCGAGGAAGATCAGCGACGGCTTGGTGAGCAGCTCCAGGGCCACGGAGACGCGCTTGCGCTGGCCGCCGGAGAGGGAGGTGACCTTCTTCTCCTTGTGGATGTCCAGCTTCAGCTCGCGCAGCACCTCGTCTATGCGGGCGTCGCGCTCGGCGGCCGTGGTGTCGGCCGGGAAGCGGAGCTTGGCCGCGTACTTGAGGGCCTTCTTGACGGTCAGCTCCTTGTGCAGGATGTCGTCCTGCGGGACCAGACCGATGCGCTGGCGCAGCTCCGCGAACTGCTTGTACAGGTTGCGGTTGTCGTAGAGGACGTCGCCCTGGTTGGCGGGCCGGTAGCCGGTCAGCGCCTTGAGCAGCGTGGACTTGCCGGAGCCGGACGGGCCGATGACCGCGATCAGCGACTTCTCCGGGACGCCGAAGGACACGTCCTTCAGGATCTGCTTGCCGCCGTCGACCGTGACGGTCAGATGGCGGGCGGAGAAGGAGACCTCACCGGTGTCGACGAACTCTTCGAGCCGGTCGCCGACGATCCGGAACGTCGAGTGGCCGACGCCCACGATGTCGGTCGGGCCGAGCAGCAGCGAACCGCCCTTGGCGATCGGCTGGCCGTTGACGTACGTGCCGTTGTGGGAGCCGAGGTCGCGGATCTCCATCCGGCCGTCGGGCGTCGAGTGGAACTCGGCGTGGTTGCGGGAGACCTGGAGGTCGGAGACGACGAGGTCGTTCTCCAGGGCGCGGCCGATGCGCATGACGCGGCCGAGGGAGAACTGGTGGAACGTGGTCGGGCTGCGGTCGCCGTAGACCGGCGGCGCCCCCGCGCCGCCGCCGGCCCCCTGCTGCCGCGCGTACGGCTCGCTCGGACCCGGCTGCTGCGGGACGTGCGGCGCGGGCTGCTGCGGCTGCTGCCAGCCGGCCTGCGGCGTCTGCGGCTGGGGCGGGGCCGGCTGGGCGGGCGCCTGCTGGGGCGGGGCCTGCTGAGCCCAGCCGGCGTTCGCGGACTGGGCGGCGTACGGCTGCTGTTGGGGCTGGGCGACGGCCGCCGCGCCGGAGAGGTTCAGGCGCGGGCCGTCGGTCGCGTTGCCGAGGTGCACCGCCGAGCCGGGGCCGATCTCCACCTGCTGGACCCGACGGCCCTGCACGTAGGTGCCGTTGGTGCTGCCGTGGTCCTCCAGGACCCAACCGCGGCCGTTGAAGCTGACCGTGGCGTGCCGCCAGGAGACCCTGGCGTCGTCGAGGACGATGTCGCCCTGCGGATCACGTCCCAGGGTGTAGTTCCTGGACGGATCGAGCGTCCAGGTGCGTCCGTTCAATTCCAGTACGAGTTCCGGCACTCCATGCCCCACTGAGTAGTCCCCCGAGTTACCCCCATCACAGGGAGTCTAGGGATGTCGAACATCGTCGGGAACTATTTCAGGACCAGCCCCCTGACCGAAAGTCGGGCCTTGTGAAGACCGCGCGGGCGCTGATGGGCCGCTGCCGTTGACGGGGGCGAAACCGGGCCGGAGAGTGGTAAACGCACGCGAGGGGGGACGGAAGCGGCGATCTTCGCCGCCGCGCGCCGCGGTTCGCCGTGGATCGGGGGGTTCTGCATGAGCGGGTGGAGCGGTCCGGACGGTTCGGGCGGTGGGCGCGGTGGGACCGGTGGGGGCGTGCCCTGGCTGGACGTTCTGGTGTGCGCGATCGCGGCGGTGAGCTGGGCGTTGATCGGGATGGCGGGGACCGCGGCGCTCGGGCTGCATCTGCTGGGCGCGGACACGGCGGGCTCGTTGGGGCCGATGACGGCGGCGGTCGTGGCGCTCGGGGCGGGCGGCTCGGTGACGCCGTCGGGCGATGTGTCCGCGTTCGGGCTGACGGGCGCGGAGGCGACCACGGCCATCGAGATCACGCCACTCGGGGTGAGCCTGGTGGGGGCGCTGCTGCTGTCGTGGTTCTTCCTGCGTTCCCTGCGCACGGCGGGAGTCGTGATCGCGCCGGCCGAACTCCTCGCGCGGGCGGGCGCGGTGGTCGCGCTGTTCACGGCGACCATGGGCGGGCTGGCCTGGGCGGGGCACGACGTCATCACGATCGACGGCGGCTCGCTGGGACTGGACGACCTGCCCGGCGGGGGCGGTGCGGGTGGCGGCGGCGTGGGCGGTGTCGAGATTCCCGGGCTCGGTGAACTGGGGGACATCGGGGGGCTGTTGCCGGACCGGCTCGGCGACCTCGTCGACGCGCGGGCCGCGGTGGGCTTCGGCGTCGACACCGCGCCCACGCTGCTGGGCGGGCTGGGCTGGTCGGCCGGGGTGCTGCTGATCGCCCTGCTGGCCTCGCGCCGCACGCCTCTCCCCCGTGGGTGGGAGGCCGTGCACCGGGTGGTGCGGCCCGCCGTGTCCGCCGTCGTGACGGTGCTGCTGGTGGCGGTGGCGGCCGGGTTCGCGGCGGCGGCCTACGCGGCGGTCGGCGACGACCACCCCCGGCGGATCGCCGGAGCGGCGCTGCTCGGCGCGCCGAACGGGGTGTGGCTCGGCATCGACCTGGGCCTGCTCGTCCCCTGGCACGGCCACGCGACGGGAGCCCTGACCAACGCACTCCCGGCCCCACTGGACGACTTGCTCACCCCGGGCACGGACCGACCGGTGACACTCGGCCGCCTGGCCGAACTGGACTCACGGGTGTGGCTGTTGGGGGTGGCGACGGCAGTGCTGATGTTGCTGGCGGGGGTGCTGACGGCTGTGCGGATGCCGGGGGGTGCGGGCGGAGTGGGGGCGGGCGGATGGGGCGCGGGTGGATGGGGCGCGGGTGGACCGGGGTCAGTGGGTAGCGGTGCGGGTGGACGGGGTTCAGGGGTCGTCGGTTTCGTCGGGCGCTGTGCGCTCGGGCTGGGCGTCGCCACGGCGGTGGCGTTGCCGCTGCTCGCCTGGCTGACGGACGTGTCCGTGGACGCGTCCCTGTCGGTGCTCGGCTTCGACGCCTTCGGGGCCGGCGTCGACCTGCACGGCCACCTCGGCATGGCGCTCCTCCTCGGCGCGGCGTGGGGCACGGGCGCGGGAGCCGTCGGCGCCCTCCTGGCCCGCGCGACCGGCGCGGCGGGAGGCCGGGCTACGGCGCTGGCCCGGTGGGCCGTCGGGGTGGGGGCGACGGCCGGCGGGGCTGGGACGACGACCTCTGGCGGGGTTTGGACGACCGCTGGCGGAGCGGGGGCCACGGCCGGCGGGGCGGGAACGACTACTGGCGGGATGGGGTCGACGGCCGGCGGGCCAGGGGCTGCGACCGGCAGGGCCTTTGGGGCGACCGTCGGCGGAGTGGGGACGACGGCCAGCTGGCCCGGGCCCGGGGCAGCGCCCGGCGGAGCAGGGGCAGTGGCCGGCGCGGCCGGGGCCCCAGCCGGCGGAGCAGGGACGGCGGTCGGCGGGCCGGGGGCTGCTGCCGGCAGGGCCGGGGCCACCCCTGGCGGAGCGGGGACGACGGCCGGCGGGCCCGGGGCAGCGGCCGGCGGAGCAGGGACGGCGGCCGGCGGAGCGGGGGCTGGGGGCGGGTACTCGGCGGATGCCGGTGGTGGGCACCCCGGGGCCGGGTACCCGGGGGGAGGCGGCGCGCCGCCGCCGGGTGGCGGACGTCGGGGACGGGGCGGGGACTCCGTGGGGGATTCGTCCGGACCGTACGCGCCGGGTGTGCCGTATCGGCCGCCAAACCCGGCGACCAATCCGTATCTGCGGGTGCCGGAGCACTTGAGGGAGCCGGAGGACGCGCGTCCGCCGCGCGGGGACGGGTTCCCGGACGCCGGCGGGCCGCCCACCGCATCCCCCGGGTCGCCCCCCGCCCCGGACGGTTCCCGTTCCTCCCAACCCCCGGACGGGTCGTCGTCCCAGGAGGGTATCTACGACGCTCCGACCATGATTCGCCCCGTCGGGCCCCCGCCCCCGCCCCCGCGTCCGCCGAAGCGGCGGCCGGCGGACGACGGGCCGCCACCGCCGCCTCCCCCCGCCCAGACCTGAGGCGCGCGCCCGCCGGAGGGCCGCTCTCGTGTAAGCAGCACGCCATCCGCAGGTCGCCCAGTGTTCCGTGTCCGCTAGACGGACCTCGGCGGCGACGGGCGCACAGTGCCGGATACGGTGGATACCACCATGAACGCTTCCCAGATCTCGTCCTCCGACGTCCCGACTCTCCTCGTCAAGATCTTCGGCAAGGACAGGCCGGGCATCACGGCAGGCCTCTTCGACACCCTCGCCGCCTACTCCGTCGACGTCGTCGACATCGAGCAGGTCGTCACCCGCGGCCGGATGGTGCTGTGCGCGCTCGTGACCGAGCCGCCCCAGGGCATGGAGGGCGAACTGCGGAAGACCGTCCACAGCTGGGCGGAGTCGATCAAGATGCAGGCGGAGATCATCTCCGGCATCGGCGACAACCGGCCCCGCGGCCTCGGCCGTTCCCTGGTCACCGTGCTCGGTCATCCGCTGACCGCGGAGGCCACGGCCGCCGTCGCGGCCAGGATCACCAAGGTCGGCGGCAACATCGACCGTATCTTCCGGCTCGCCAAGTACCCCGTCACCGCGGTCGAGTTCGCCGTCTCCGGGGTGGAGACCGAGCCGCTGCGCACGGCCCTGGTCACCGAGGCCGCGGCGCTCGGCGTCGACGTGGCCGTGGTGGCGGCGGGCCTGCACCGGCGGGCCCAGCGGCTCGTCGTGATGGACGTCGACTCCACCCTGATCCAGGACGAGGTGATCGAGCTCTTCGCCGCGCACGCCGGCTGCGAGGACAAGGTCGCCGAGGTGACCGCGGCGGCGATGCGCGGCGAGCTCGACTTCGAGCAGTCGCTGCACGCGCGCGTGGCGCTGCTGGAGGGGCTGGACGAGTCGGTCGTGGAGAAGGTCCGCACGGAGGTCCGGCTGACGCCGGGCGCGCGCACCCTGATCCGCACCCTCAAGCGGCTCGGCTACCAGGTGGGCGTCGTCTCGGGTGGCTTCACCCAGGTCACCGACGATCTGAAGGTCCGCCTCGGGCTGGACTTCGCCCAGGCCAACACCCTGGAGATCGTCGACGGCAAGCTGACCGGCCGGGTCACCGGCGAGATCGTGGACCGCGCGGGCAAGGCGCGGCTGCTGCGCCGGTTCGCCGCGGAGGCGGGCGTGCCGCTGTCGCAGACCGTGGCGATCGGCGACGGCGCGAACGACCTGGACATGCTGAACGCGGCCGGTCTCGGCGTCGCCTTCAACGCCAAGCCCGTCGTACGGCAGGCGGCGCACACGGCGGTGAACGTGCCGTTCCTGGACACCGTCCTCTACCTGCTGGGCGTCACCCGCGAAGAGGTCGAGGCGGCGGACACGCACGTCGAGTAGCCCCCGCACCGTACGAAGCATGAGGGCCCGGCGGAATGCCGGGCCCTCGTCGTCTCCGTTCCGTCACGGAACGCTCACTCCGAGGGCGCCCAGTAGTCGAGCAGCGTGGCCACGCCCGGCTCCAGCGACTTCCAGGGGCCGTCGAAGGAGACGACGGCGAAGGCGGCGGCGGGGAAGCCGCGGCCGTTCATCCGCTCCCGGGCGTCCCCCTCGGCCGTGCCGGAGAGGATGTCGGCGAGCCCCTGGATGCCCGGGTTGTGGCCGACCAGGAGGACGGTGCGCACCTCGTCCGGGGTCTCGTTGAGCAGGGCGATCAGCTCGCCCGGGGAGGCCTCGTAGATCCGCTCCTCGTACACGGTCTTCGGCCGGTGCGGGAACTCATGGACGGCGAGCTTCCACGTCTCCCGTGTCCGGGTCGCGGTGGAGCAGAGGGCGAGGTCGATGGGGATGCCGGTGTCGGTCAGCCTGCGTCCGGCGACGGCGGCGTCCTGGCGACCCCGTTCAGCGAGCGGTCGCTCGTGGTCGGTCACCTGTGGCCAGTCGGCTTTCGCATGCCGGAAGAGGACGATCCTGCGGGGTTCTGCGACGCTCATGGCTCCCAGCTTCGCATGAAACACGCCATGGGGCGCAGGGAGTTGACATGCGTCTTCACGGGTCGCCCGGGGTGTGAAGCATGTGCCCGGAGCGTGATCGTCATGACCAGGGCCTGTCCGGCGGATCATGCCGCAGACGCGGGGCTCGGCCCCGCTGACAAGCCACCGCCGATCCCCTGCGACCTGATCCGCCGGACAGGCCCTAGAAGGCCGATGAAGATCTTGGTGAGGGGCTGTCCGGCCGTGAGGCCGGACAGCCCCTGCGGTCATGCACCGGCCGGTGCGATGTGCCAG
>NZ_JBIARQ010000041.1:0-18252 GCF_042890065.1 Streptomyces sp. NPDC002328
TCGAATCAGCCCTCGGCAGCCCGCCACGTCGCGTGCCGATGGACAACACATCACCCCAGGTCAGAGCCGACCCGGTCACGTTCACGGTCGGTAAAGACGACGACCGCGGTGAATACCTGCTCCACCTGCGCGACTACTTTCCCGGCCAGATCTGGGAGCCGGGCATGTGGTCGCTCCTCGGCGGCGGCCGAGAACCCCAGGACACCACCCTGGAACACACCGTGCGACGCGAACTCGACGAAGAAGCCGGACTGCACATCCCCGACCTGACCCCGTTCGGCACCGAGGATGCGGTCGACGCCGCCGGCGCGACCCTGCCCATCGCCATCTACGCCGGCAACTGGAACGGCGACCCACGCGAACTTCGCCTGACGGAAGGGGTGATGCTTGCCTGGTTCACTCCCGATGACCTCCACCGTCTGCGCATCACAACCTCCACCAGCGACCTCGTGCGACGCCACGCCGCCACCTGCCCAGCCATCGCGTCCACTCTCACCTCGCACGTCGCCCACTCATCAGTAGCCGAGCGTCGACCGGCCTCTCCCAGCGGCACCGTCCCCAACGTGATCGGCGTCCACCTCTATCTGGAGCGCCCCGACGGAACAGTGCTGCTCGGGCTGCGCCACCCCGACTCCGCGTTCGCACCCTCCACCTGGCACACCCTGGCAGGCCACTGCGAGCAGGAAAGCGCCATCACGTGCCTGATCAGGGAGGCACGCGAAGAGGCCGGCCTACTGATCGAGCCGCAGGACGTCGAACTCGTCCACGTCGTCCACCTCGTCGACCGGGTCGGGGACCAGCCTCGCCTGGGGCTCTTCTTCCGCGCTCGGGCCTGGAGGGGCGAGCTGCAACCATGTGAGCCGGCCAAGTGCACCGAGTGGAGATTCTGGGACCCGACCGCACTTCCGGAAGCCCTCGTCCCTTACACCCAGGGCGTCATCGAAGCCATCCGCGCCGGTCACCTCTACTCGGAGACAGGATGGGCATGAGCCACCGCCGCAAGCTCGTCGAGGCCCTCCGTCGCTGCATCCTCGCCTTGCGCCCGTGGGAAGTGGCCGTCTGAGCCGACACCCCGCCTGATCTCTGTCCGTGTACCACCCTGGCCTCGCCGTAAGGATGCGCCGTTGTTCACCACGCAAGATGAATGGAATCGCGGCTACGCCGAAGGCCGCCGTTACCGGCCCCTCGACGACGACGAGCGATCGTTGCTCGCCCAGCACGTGTCTGCTCCCGACGGCGGCCGAGCACTCGACGTGGGATGCGGCACCGGAGAACTCGCCCTGCACCTGGCCTCCATGGGCTACGCCGTCGATGCCGTGGACTGGGCCAACGCCGCCTTCCCCAGTACCGACGCGCACCTCGACGATCCCTCCTACGGATCCGTCCGCTGGCAGCACCTGGACATCGAGCGTGCCAACCTTTCGAAACTGCAGGCGGACGGCTACGACCTGATCGTCCTGCGGATGGTGTACGCGTTCCTGCGCGACCGCACGCGCCTGACCCGCACTCTGGGCCGGCGGCTGCGCAAGAGTGCTGCCCTCGTCGTCATCACACCACTCGTCGCGACCACCCCCGCCGAGCGACGGGGCATCGCCCTCAACGAGGACGAGGTCGCCCACCTGATGAGCATGTGGGACCAGGCACAACGCTTCGACGCGAACGGCATGGCCGTCCTGGTCCTGCGCGGGCTGAAGAAGCCCGCCGTGCAGATCACGAACACACCGTCCCTGCAGCCGACTTCGGTGGCCGAGGTGCACGCCTTGGTCACCGACGCCCAGGGCCGCGTCCTTCTGGGCCGCTCGCAACAGGGATGGGAACTGCCCGGCGCGTTGCCCCAGCCAGGAGAAGGATTTGAGCACACGGCGGTGCGCGCACTGGCCGAGCAGACCGGCGTGACGGCCGAACCGGCCGACGCGCACGTCCTCGGAGTGCACCTCGATGCCCCGGAGGGCCTGGCGCGGATGAGCGTCGTGGTCCGCATCTCGGCTCATACCGAGCAGGTCCAGCCGCTGAAGCCGGACGATTTCGGGCACGTGGACTGGCGACCGCTGCACACCCTGCGTTGTCTGGACCGCCTGTCCGCCACCTCCGCACGGGCTCTGGACCTCATCTGGCCGGGGGTCCTGCCGTACGTGCCCTCCGCGCACATGTATCCGATCGACAACACCTGCCCGCCCGTGCCCGGCGAACCGCCAGAAGCGGTCGAGCAGCGCGAGCGCATGGCTGACCGGGTCATCGCCGGTGGCTGGGCCCCCTCCCTGCCGGTCCAGCAGGCGTTGCGTGCGGTGCCGCGCCACCGCTACACCCCCGAGAGCCCGCTGCGGACCGCCTACCACAGCGACTTGGCCGTGGTCACCGAGCACAACGACCTCGCCCAGGCGACCAGTTCCGTGTCCGCAGCCTGGCTCCAGGCCGACATGGCCGAGCACCTGCGTCTGACCGAGGGGATGACGGTTTTTGAGGGCGGCTCGGGCGGCTACAACGCCGAGCTGATTGCGCACATTGTCGGCCCGGCCGGGCGCGTAATCACCGTCGACCTCGCCCCGTATGTCGTGCGGCGCACGCGGCGGCTGACCGCCGAGGCCGGCAGCGGTCGCGTCACCGCAGTGCTCGGCTCTGCCAGCGACGGCGCAGCCGAGCACATGCCCCGCGGCGGCTTCGACGCCTCGGTGATCACCTACAACTGCTGGGACATCGCCCCCGCTTGGCGCGACCAGCTCGCCGACGGCCGCTATCTCGTGCTCCCGCTGGAAGTCCACGGCTACACCCGCGCCATCGCCTTCCAAAAGCACGGCCCGGTGCTGCGTGCCACGGACTTCCAATTCTGCGGGTTCGTCCGCGACCGCGGGCCCGCTGCCCGCACCGTCCCCGCCGTCGACCTCGCCGAGGGCGAACTGCAACTGCGGTTTCCCGACGGCGTACCCGCCGAGACCACCGGTCTGGACGATGCCCTCGCGGGCCCGCGCAACGAAGTGGCCACTGGCGTGTGCGTGGCCGGCAACGAATCGTTCGAAACTCTGCAGCTCTTGCTCGCCACCACGCTGCCCGGCTTCTGCCGCCTCGCCCGCAACATTGAAAGGGACAGCGGCATCACCGCACTGCCGAAGGGCTCAGACGCAGCCGCGATCACAGCCGACGGCTCCCTCGCCTACCTGACCCACATCCTCGTCCAGGACGGCCCCACACCCGATCAGCGCCGCTCGGAGTTCCTGGCCCACGGCTTCGGTCCATCCGGGCCCGCTCTTGCCGATCAGCTCGCGGCCGCCGTACGCCGCTGGGACATCCGAGAACGAGCGCACGGATACCCCGAGTTGGAAGTGCACCCTGCCGGAACCCCGGACGCCGAGCTGCCCGCAGGCCACGTGCTGGGCAAGACCCACAGCCGGCTCGTGTGGACGTGGCGCTCCGACGCCGCCGACACCCCGGCCCTGCAACCGGAGAAGGTGAGCGCCCATGAGTGATCCGGTATCCGACCCGGTCGAGCCGCAGCACCGGCTGGGCCTGTACAAGCGTTACTACGCCCAGGTGGAATCCGGCCGCAAGACCATCGAAGTCCGGGTGCGCACGCCCCGGATAACAGGCGTCGCGGTCGGCGACGTGCTTGTGTTCCACGGCGAGGAGTCGGGGCGCGAACTCGACGTGAGGGCTACGCGGATCACGCCGTACGCCTCGTTCGCCGAGCTGCTCGCCGCCGAGGACGTCGCCCGCATCGACCCTGACAGCACTCGCGCGGAGCAGCTCGTCAACCTGCGCCGTATCTACCCGCCGAAGAGGGAGGCGCTGGGGCCGCTCGCGATCGAGTTCGACAACCGGCCGGCACTCGCGGGGCAGCCCATGTCCCTGTCCGCCGAGGCGTACGTCCAGACCGTTCCGCACCACACGGTGTACGGCTGCTTCTACGTACGCGACGACCACGATCGGCCCGTCCAGTTGCGTTCGGTGTACGGCGGTCGCCCCTGGCAGTTTCCCGACGGGAACACGGACGCCGGCGAGGATCCCCTGGAGACCGCGCGCCGCGAGACGGCCGAGGAAACCGGGCTCCACCTCGGCCAGGACCAGCTCCGGCTGCTGCTGACGCACTACCTCCACCCCGGGCCCCGCTGGCCCATGGGCAAGATCGGCTTCATCTTCGACGGCGGCACCCTCACCGCTGAACGACTGCGGCAGTTCGCCTCGATCCGGCCGAGCACGACCTCTGGGCGATCCACGGCCTCGACGAGTGGCGACGCCTGATGGGCAAGGAGGCGTTCGCCCGCCTGGAGGCCGTCGAACGGGCCCGCGCCGGTAGCGGCCCGCAGTACCTCGTCACCGGTCCCGCCTGACCCCACCCCTCCCCTTTGGAGTTCCTCCGAGCAGGGGCGCCAGGCGCTCGGCCATCACGAGCAAAGTCCGGTCCGAATAGGACGGTCCGACGAACTGCACACCGATCGGGAGGCCGTCGGTGCCATGCGCAATAGGCATGACCAGGCTGGGCAGGCCGATATGGCTGGTGAGGTTGGCCCAGCCGGTCTGGTCGAAGAAGCTCCGTTCGGTGCCGTCGACCGTGAGGGATCGGCTCCCGGCCGGGATCGCGGCGGTAGGCGCGGCGGGCGTTATGAGGACGTCGTACTGACCGTCGGTGAAGAACCGGTGCCACGTCTGCTGGAGCCGGAGGCGCTCCTCGTTGGCGCGGATCCAGGCGCGGTGTGTCTGCGTGCGGTGGCGGAGGATGGCGGCTCTTGGGCTCGCGTCGTTCGTGTGCAGGTCACGGGCGGCGGCGAGTTCGGCCGCTCCGGCGTCATCGTCGGTGGTGGCCGTCGTGGTGGCGTGGAGGAGCTGCTCGAAGAGGCGGAGGGACTCGGCGAAGCCGAGCGGCCCCGCGGTGCGGTGGACACTGACGCCGGAGGAGGCGAGTGTCCCTTCGAGGGCGGCGAGAACGTCGGCCGTGTTGCGGTCGACGGGGCCGCTTGCGTCGTCGGCCCACACCGCCACACGGAGTTGGCCGAGCGGGCGCTGCGCCGTGGACAGCGTGACGCTCCAGGGGGTGTTCTCGTCGGGTGACGGTGTCGTCAGCGCGGCGAGGAGCAGGTCGAGGTCGCGGGGGTGACGGGCGAGGGGGCCGGGGGTGACCATGTCGCTGCTGGTGATCCATCCCGGCGGTCGGGGGATGTGGCCGCGGGCTGGGACGAGTCCGTGGGTGGGGCGCAGGCCGTAGACGCCGCAGTAGTGAGCGGGGAGCCGCAGGGAGCCGGCGAGGTCGCTTCCAAGGTCAGCGGGGGTCAGGTATGCGGCGACTGCTGCGGCGGGGCCGCCGGAGGAGCCGCCGGTGGTGCGCTTGGGATCGTGCGGATTGAGCGTGGGGCCGAACAGGGCGTTGTCGGTGTGAAGGTCCTGGCAGTACGCCGGGGTGTTGGTCTTGCCCATGATGACGGCACCCTGGTGGCGGAGCCGGGCGACCGCGTCGGCGTCGCGTGCGGGGACGTGGTCGGCGAGGTCTTTGGCGCCGCTGGTGGTACGCAGGCCGATCGTCTCGAAGCTGTCCTTGATCGTGAGGGGAAGCCCGTCGAGGATGCCGGTGCTCTCGTTGCGGGCCCGGCGTTCGTCGGCCGCGTGCGCGGCGGCGCGGGACGCGCTGTCGTCGCGGGTGACTACGGCGTTGATCTGGCTGGCGTCTATCTGGGCGAGGTGGAGGTCGAGCAGTTCGCGGCTGGAGATCTCGCCGCGGTCCAGGGCCTGGAGCTGGACGTGGGCGGGCTGACGGGTGAGGTCGTTCGTCATGCGGAGACTCGCTCAAGGTGGGGGGCTCGTGCGGGCTGGCGGGGCAGGTGGCGCGCGACGTCGAGGAGAGCGTCGATGTCGTCCATGGGCCTGGTGGTCTGGCGTTCGGAGTCGGCGAACTCAGTGAGCTGGTCGGGCTCCGGGCGGGTGCCCGCGGCCCTGGCGGCGATTCCGGCGAGGATCTGGTCCGCCGTGACGGCCGCGGACAGATCCTTTCCGTGAAGCCCTCGGGCCCGGTGACGGGTTTCGCTGGCCTCGCGGACGGAGGCGTCGAGGTACTGGCGGATCACGAACCGGCCGTCCCGGATCTCGACTGCTCGGCGGTAGAGCCGGATCGAGATGCGGCGGAAGCGGCGCCTCTGGGCCGGGTCGACCCTGTCGATCGGCAGCTCGATCTCAGGTGCCTCGCTGTAGAAGGCCAGCCACAGGGGGCGCAGGCCGTAGTAGCTGCGGTACTGCTTGATCCGGTACCGGACGCTTTGGGCCTGGTCGCTGATGGTGGGCACGAGCCAGCCGATCAGCGTGAGCATGGCGCCGACATCGCCGCAGGTCCAGGCGAAGCCCTCCCATTCCGCGAGGGAGGTGTCGAAGGCGCTGGCGATCACGTTGCCGATGCGGACGGCGCTGTATCCGAGGGTGATGGTCGCGCCCAGGGCGACGATGCGCAGGCCGACGCGGACAGACCCGCGAGTGCTGCGGCGGGCCAGGCGCCAGCAGGCGCGGGCGAGGAAGACTTCGCCGATGGTGTAGGCCGTGACGTACAGGGTGAGGTACGCGGCGTACCAGTCGTCGTGCGCGTAGTAGAGCGTGAAGTCGATCGGGTGCGGCGCGCTGGGCGTCAGCAGGGCGAACAGCACCAGCAGCCCTGCGATCACCGCGAAGCCTGCCCAGAGCCAGCGGCGACTGCGCTGGCGGGCTGCCTCAGGCGGGGATCCCCAGTAGGTGAGGACCACCTGCTGGCAGGCCAGGAGCGCGACCACGCAGCCCTGCGCGAGGGGCACGGAGATGTTGACGGTGCCGAGCACACGGTCGAGGTAGTTCCACATCGGCGTGATGGAGAACAGGAACGAGAGCCCTGACAGCAGGAAGACGGCGGCCAGCGCGGCCGAGGCGGGGTCACGGCGCCGGGTGGGCACGTCCCGCAGGAGGCAGAGGAAGCCGAGCGTCGCGACGACGAGGCTGATCGGGTGGAGCAGGTCCTTCACGGCCGGGCCTCCCGTCGGCGCAGCAGCGTGTGCGTGACCCGGTCCTGCACTTCGTCCCCGGAGGACTCGTCGCTGCGCAGCCACCGGTCGATGATCTGGCGCTGAAGCAGCGAGGCGAGCTGTTCGGTGTCCCGCTCCTCGTCTTCGTCGTACTTGGTGCGGCCCAGCATCATCTGCACGGTGGCTGAGCCGACGCTGGTGAAGACCGTTGAAGAGAGCGCGGACGCCGGGCGGGTCTCGTGGTGGCCGAGCAGCAGGTGGCTGAACTCGTGGGCGATGATGTGGTCTTGGTGCAGGACACTGGTCCGCGGGTCGTAGAACACGTGGACGGCACTCTCCGTGACGGCGCAGGCCCCGCACACCGAGGGTGCCTGCTCCCGGGGCACTAGGACCACCGTTCTTCCCGTGCGGCGAGAGACCTCGTCGCTGAGATCGCGGATATTGGTGACGTGCGGGAGCTGCAGCTCGGCCAAGAGGTCAGGCCGGCGCAGCCTACGTGCGGACCACATTGCTTTTCCTTGATCACTTACTGAACTAAGGTCGTTCTACGCGCCAGTTGAGGGTGGCAACCCCTCGGATTGTCGTACGCTCTCGACGATTCCCAGGACGGCATCCTTTCCATCCGCCGAGACATCGGATAGGCGAAGAAGAACGTTCTTGATCTTTGCGTCGCGAAGCAGTGCGAGCAACTCAAGTTCCTGCACTGTCTTTTCGGCGACGGCCTCATCGAACCAATAGGCGGGATCCACACCGAAAAACCCTGCGAGCGCTTCGAGATGACGCTTCGTCGGGTTATCACGCTGCCCGGTCCGCAAGAGCCACAGGTACTGCGCCGACAGCTTGCCCAGCCCGCGCTTCTCCATGAGTTCGGCCACTTCAGCGTTGCTGAAGGGGCCGCGGTCGGGCGGGTGCACCGTGTCGAACAGGCGGTTAAGGCGGTCCATGAGCCCCTTGGGGTTCACCTGGCCTTCGGTCGACTCTTTCATGATCCTTTCCTGGGTGGACTTCGTCGTCACTTCGGCCACCCTACCTCGCCATAAACATGAGTTGACGGCGTGATCCCGCGTATGGAAAGTTCTTCCCCACCAGCACGTTTCCGTGTGGCACGCACCGCCCGTTTCAGGTCGACCTGTCCGTTTCTGTCGGCAGGAGTGCGTGGGGCGGCGTGGTGCAAGCCACATTCGTCCAGCGACATACGTCACGTCTGGCAGGCCGTATTTGATCTTCGATCGGAAAGCGCGGAGTCGACCGTGGAAACACCTCACCCACATCGCATTTCCGCTGCGGAGAATGCCAGACTCCCGCTCCAATTCGGACACAATGGCACGCTCTCGGCGTACGAGGCAACCGCGGCAACGGTGCGCTTCGACGCGAGGAAGCACCCCACCAGGCCCTGTACGGACGACTGCGGCACACGATCATTCGGTGACTCTCTGCAACCAGTACAGAGTTTAAGAACCAAGTCTGGATCTTGACACGGGTCCGTGCGTATGTTCGTCGTCCCCGGGCAGCCCTCCTGCGGCGACGAACGTGAGGAGACCGCGAGCACGGAGCGGACCGCGAAGGTCCGCAAACAGCGGCGGCGCCCGGGAGCGGTAACTCACGGACGCCGAACGCTAAGCGGCATTCCCGCCCCGGCAAGGGCGGAGATTGCCCACCATCACCACGCTGAGTCCTTCCGACGGGCGCACCAGCGTGGCAACACTGCAAAGGGGAGTATCGCATGCCTCCTGCCCTGCGCAAAAGGCCCTTCCGCCTGGCCTGCGCGGCAGCCACCTCCACCTCGGCGCCTCAGCGCCCCGAGCCGGACCGCACCATCCTGGCCCCGGCGAGCCGCCGGCCCCGCCCGCTCCTCGGGAGCGGCCGATGAGCAGCGAAGCCCGCGAGTGGGTGTGGGAGCACAGCTCCAGCCGAGGGGCCGCGCGCCTGGTCCTGCTGTCGATCGCCGACCGAGTGGCCGACGAACAGTGCATCTCGTATGCCTCGCTGTCCAGCCTGGCCAAGCGCACCCGCGCCTCGGTCTCCACGGTGCGCGAAGCCGTCGAGCGCCTGCTCCTGGCCGACGAGCTGGAACAACTCGACGACCTCGTCGGCCCACAGCGCAGCACGGTCTACCGCATGCCTCTCGCCGCCGAAGCCGTCGCCCAGACCCAGCGCGAGCAGCAGGAGGCGGGAGGCGACACGGCGGCGGGAGACGAGCCCGCCGGCCCAACGAGGCTCCGGCTCTCGGCTCTGCGGCGGTACGGAATCCGCCCGCGTGAGGTGCCGGAATCCCCCGCGAGGGTCCGGAAACCGGCAGTACCGGAAACCGGCAGGTCGAGGCGGAATCCGGCACAGCGACGTACCGGCTACCGGCACAGCGATGTACCGGCTACCGGCACACAGAACCGTAGTGAACCTGATTTGAACCGGAGGTACAGCAGTAGTGGTGCTGCCGTCCTCTCGGCTGCCGAGTGGCAGGTCGACCCCCCCACCCACACCTGGGCCCGCCAGCAGGGACACCTCGACCGCCTCGGCGAGCAGGGTCTGCGAGCCGCCGACGCGAAGTGGCGTGCCCACCGGGCGGGCCACACCCCGAGGGCGGCGGAAGCCTGGGCTGCCGACTGGCGATCCTGGGTCGCCCGGGAGCACGCCCCCAGCCGACCGAACCTCTACGCCGTGCCCGGCAAGAACACCGCCGCACCGGGGGGCATGACGCGGACGCAGGCCCACACCGCCGCCCTGCTGGCCGCCCTGGACGAGCCGACCGGAACGGAGGGCTGACCGTGGACCGCCGCGAAATCGCCGCCCTGCTGGCCTACATCGGCCGACTCGACCCCCGCACCATCCGCACCGACCAAGGCGAGGCGCGGGACCAGCTCGCCCAGTGGCACGAACTGCTCGGCGACGTGCCGATGGCCACCCCGCACGGCTGGGACGTCCGCGTCGCAGCCCGCCAGCACATCCGCACCTCGCCGTACCAGATCCTGCCCGCGGACCTGGCCCGGCCCTGGGAGAGCTACCGGCGCGACCGCCTGGCGCGGCACTCCGACCCGACACCTTCCGTCGACCCGGACGACCAGGCCGCCTGGATCGCGGAGCTGGCCGGCACCCGCCGCGCCGTCGCCGCCGGTACCGCGCAGCCCGCGCAGGCCCGAGCGATCACCAGCGGTCGCGACGGAGCCGACCCGAAGCTGGAGGCGCGGCTGCGGGAGATCGGCTCCTGCATACCTCCCGCCGCCCGAGCGGCCCTCGCGCCCTACCGTCCCGCCCGCGCAGCCCGAGATGCCGCTGTCGCGCAGGGGCAGCCCGACGCCCTGAGCGTGCGGTGCGAGTGGTGCCTGGCCCAGCCCGGCGAGCCGTGCCGTCGCCGGAGGATCGGTCCCGACGGCGGAGCTCGCGGAACCGCCCCGCGCACGACCCCGCACCCCGGCCGCCTCGACCTCGCCGCCGCCCAGCAGGCCCAGCGCCCCGAGCAGGCCCGGCAGCCCGCCCTTACCTGACCGGCGTACCCGGCGCGTGCCCCCCGTCCGCTGCACCGCCACCCGACGCCACCGTCCCGCACCGGCTGCGGCGCACGCCCACGCGCCGCAGCCGGCACCCGACGCCGCACCCGCCGAGCACCGCGCCCGTCGGTCGGCGCCGCAGCACATCGGAGACCCGCCTTGCGCCACATCACCGCCCACGACGCCCCGGCCACGGACCTGCGCGGCATCGGAGACACCAGCTGGCACACCCGCGGAGCGTGCCACGGCATGGACGTCGAGGACGCCGATGCCGTCTTCTTCCCCGGGCCTCGGGATCACGAGGAGATCGCGGAGGCGAAGGAGCTGTGCGGCTGGTGCCCCGTACGCCGCGAGTGCCTGGACTTCGCTCTGGAGAACGTCCTCAAGGAAGGCATCTGGGGCGGCCTGACCGAGGCCGAGCGGCGCCCGCTGCACGACAACCTGCATCAGCGCCTGGACTACCGGCGCGTGACCGCCTTCTTCCGGGGACGCGATGTGCACCTGACCGAGGCCGAGCGGCAGGTCGTCATCGACCACGCCTACGTCCTGGGCTGGCTGCCCGACCGGCTCGCCGCCGCCCTGCAGATCAGCCACAAGCACGCCCGTGACCTGCTCCGGCAGGCCGCCAACAAGGTCTTCGACCGCGACCGTACCTACGGCGTGCCCCGCCCCAAGAAGAAGCGGAAGAAGACCTCCAAGGCCAAGGGCACGCCCGTTCCCGCAGCTCCCGGCACTCAGCAGCCGACAGGCCGCCCGGCAGCGTCGAGCCCGGCGCACGCCCCTCTCGGAAAGGCAGCATGACCCACCCCGTCCTCGCCTTCGGTGCCAATTCGGACCTCCCTCTCCTCCTGGCTGCCGTCGTGCCCGCCGCCCTCGCGCTCGTGCTGACTGCCTGGACCGTCCGGCGCCGGGGAACCCGCCCGCAGAAACGTCTCGGCGGCCCCGCGGTCAAGGTCGCCGCCGTCGCCGCCCTGGGCTGCACCGCCTACAGCGCCGACACAAGCTGGCGCTTCGCCGCCGACTACCTCGACATGGCCGGCACCGCCGAGCGCGCCGGCATGTTCGCCGCAGCCGAACTCGCCTTGTTCGCCACCGCGCTGATGGCACGGCAGAACCTCGCCGTCCAAGGCGCCCCCGGCCTGCCGGGCATGTTGGTCTGGGTGATCACCACGGTGCAGGTGATCCCCGCCTACGCCGAGAGCGGCCCCATCGGCGGCACAGTCCGGGCCTTCGTCGGACCGGTCATGGCGGCGATGCTGTGGCATCTGGCCATGGGCATCGAACTGCGCCTGCGCACCCCCTGTGCCGCCTCGAACGGACTGATCGCCGTCCTTGGCCGGGAGGCACGCGAGCGGCTGCTGTCCCGCCTGGGCATCGCCGCGCGAGACCGCGACGCCGCGCAGATCACCCGGGACCGGGCCACCGCCCGTGCGGTCACCCTCGCCGCTCGCCTCGCCGAGCGCACACCCGAGCAGCAGCGAAACCGTCGCGGCCGACGGCTGACCCGACGCCTGTCGAAAGCGGTCGGCAGGGCCTCGGTCGGCACCGACCCCCTCCAACGGGCACAGCTGCTCGACCAGCTAGCCGCCCGGCGACACGCGCTCGCGCTCGCCACGGTCCCGCTCCCTTCGCCCTGGTCCCCTGCACACAGCAGCGCAGCGGCGGCCACGGTCCCCGCACAGCCGACATCGAATGTGCCGGTCCCCGTCCCCGGTCCCGACGGTTCCGACGATCCGGTCCCGGACCGGGGACCGAGGACTCCTTGGGGACCGGCCCCCAAGGAGGCGGGCTCGGAACCCAGGGTCGGCTCGGGGACCGAGGAGGACGAAATGGGAACGTTCGCGGGGACCAAGCCGCCTGAAGACGGCGCAGTCCCAGGGACCGACCCCACCGATCCAGAAGCCGCAGCGCGAGACGCAAGGGCAACGAGGACCGACGGCAACGCGCCAGAAGTAGCAGCTCAGCGACCTGATTCTCATCGGGGACCGGACCTCGCGCAGTCGGGGACCAAGGGCACCGAGGACGGAGGACCGACCGCCACCGAGTCCGGGACCGAGACCACCCAGGACCGAGGACCGACCGCCACCGAGTCCGGGACCGAGACCACCCAGGACCAAGAACACAAAGTCCCACTCCGCCGGAAGCCGGCGAGGAAGTCCCGGACGAAGAACAAGGACAAGCGTGCCCGGTCCCGCTCTCCGCAGACGGAGCGCCCGACACGCGAGCTGGGCGAGTCCGAGCGCCAGCTCGCCCACGAGGTACGCCCTCACGTTCCCGCTCTGCTCGAACGGGACGGCAATGGAGCGATCACCCGAGTGCAGCTGCGCGAGATCATCCGCCGCCACGGCCTGACGGGGGTCGGGAACGACCGACTCGGCCTCGTCCTCCAGGAGCTGCGGAACGAGGACATCACCACGCCGAGGAGCACCGCCCGATGAAGACCTGCCATCAGTTCAACACCGTCCGCGCGGAGTACGAGCGAGAGATCGGATTCATGCTCGCTCACTCCGAACGGCACGCGGGCCGGCCGGCGGCCAAGACCAGCGCGAAGCAGGCTGCCTCGGCGAAACAGCGGATGGCTCGCGCGCTCAACAGCCACGTCGGGCGCTGCCCAGAGTGCGGCTGAACCGGCAAAACCCCAGCTCAACCCCACATCCGTGAAGCTGGCCCGGCTCCGCGCCGGGCCACCGTCCCGCTCAGGAGGTATGCCGTGACTTCACGTCCACCTCGTTCTTCCGAACCCATGATCGCCGAGGCCGATGCCTGGGCGGACGTCCTGGTCCGCCGGCAACTCGTCTACGCCGTCGTCGCCACGCCTACCGGGCAGTGGCTCGTCCAGGACCGCCCCGACGGACCGGTCCTCGTCCTTGCGAGCCCAGCCGATGTTCTCGCGCTGGCCGCAACCATCCAGCAACGCACCCGCTCTACGAGGCCCGAATCCCGATGACGCACGCCAGCATGAACGGCACCACCCCGAAACCTGATCCCGACTCCAACTCGGTCTCGGGGCGAGCAAGTTGGGGCGGAAGCGTAGCTTCCGCCAACCCCGCCCCCAAGGGGGACGGGGAGGACCTGCACCGGGGGGCGCAGGTCCAGGAGGCTTCGACCGAGGGCGGATCGAAGCCGGGACCGGAGGAGAAGCCGACCGAGCGCCGCAGCCACCGCGAGCGCGCTGTGCGCGCTCGTCAGCGTCCGCGTCAGCCGCGCGCCACGAAGCGCCTGAACCAGCCCAACACCCGTTTCAACGAAGAAGAGTTCGCGCTGATCAAGTCCGCCGCCGCCCGATGCAACCTGTCCGTCGCCGGCTTCCTCGCCCGCGCCGCGCTCGCCGCAGCCCGCGACCTCGACCGCACGAGCGCCGAGATAGCCGACGAACGCGAAGTGATCACAGCCCTGTTCGACAGCCGGCGTCGGCTCGGCTGGGCCGGCAGCAACCTCAACCAGGCGGTCAAGGCACTCAACTCCGGCGCGGACGCTCCCCAGCTCGACGCGGCCGTCGCCGCGGTACGGCGGGCCGCCGACACCGCGCATGCAGCCGCCACACGCCTGATCGAACGCCACGGCGCATGATCCCCAGCGTCAACAACGCCGGATCACAAACCTTCGGCCTCCTCAAGTACCTCTACGACACGGGCAAGTACGAGGACCACACCGACCCCCACCTCGTGGCCTCCTTCGACGGCATGGCCCCCGACCCCGGCCGCGACCCGAACGCCACCCTCGAAGACCTGCAGCAGCTCCTGGACCAGCCCGTGATGGCCCTGCCGAAGCATGCCCGCCCGGCCAAGCACGTCTGGCACACCTCCGTGCGCGCGACGGCGGACGACCGGATCCTCTCCGACGAGGAATGGGGTGAGATCGCCCGGCGGATCGTGGCCGCCACCGGCATCGACCCCGGTGACGGGCAGCCCGGCTGCCGCTGGGCCGCCGTACGACACGCAGACGACCACATCCACATCGTCGCCACCGTGGTGTGCGAGGACGGCAGCCGCCCCGACGACTTCCGCTCCGGCAAACGCGCCCAGGCCGAGTGCCGCCTCATCGAGAAGGAACTCGGCCTCCACCAGGTCGCCCCCGGCGACGGCACCGCCGCCCAGCGGCCCACCAGCGCCGAACGCCACAAGGCCGAACGCCAGGGTCGCGAGCGCACCGCCCGCGAGGAGCTGCGCGAGACGGTACGGCGCGCGGTGTCCGGTGCGAGAAGTGACGAAGAGTTCTTCGACCGGCTCGCCGCCGCCGGCGTCCTGATCCGTAAGCGCGCCGCCCCCTCCGGAGACCTCCTCGGATACAAGGTCGCTCTGCCCGACGACCTGAACAAGGACGACGAGCCGGTGTTCTACCCCGGCGCGCGCCTGGCCCCTGACCTGTCGCTGCCCCGCATCCGGGAGCGCTGGTCCGGCGACACCGGGACCGATCCGACTCCACGGCAGGAGGACACGGTCCGTACGGGGCCCGGCGCCCCAGCCTCCGCCCGCCGCGGGACGGCATCGGCCGCGTGGCAGGCCGTGCTCATCATCGAGCACGGCGACGACGCGGTCGCCGCCGCCCACATCGCCGCCGCCGGCGAGGTCCTGGACGCGCTCGCGAAGACCTCCGCCGCCCACACCCGCCGCGAACTACGAGACGCCGCAACAGCGTTCGAGCGGGCCTCCCGCTCCCACGTACGCGCCGTACGCGGGCACGACAGCGCGCTGCGGCAGGCCGCCCGCGACCTCGTCCACGGAGGGCCCGCCCTCGGCCGCGGTGAGGACGGTGCCACCACCGCGATGGCGATCGACATGCTGTTCTTCCTCATCACCGCCGCCGCCCTCTGGCATGCGAGAAAGGGACATGCCCAGCAGGCCGAAGCCGCTGCCCAGGCGGCCGGACACCTGCGCACCGCCTACCAGGCCGCTGCCGCCCAGCCGCTCGGCGTGCTCTACCAGCGAGGCCGACGTCTGAGCCGGCCGGTGCTCCAGCGGCAGACCGTGCTGCTGCGCGAGACGCTGCCGGGGCTCGCCGAGCAGATCCTCGCCGAGCCCGGCTGGTACGCCCTGGCCGCGACCATCGCGGAAGCCGAAGCCGCAGGCCACGATCCGGCCGCTCTTCTGTCCGCCGCGGTCGGGCGTCGTGAACTCGGCACCGCGGAGTCGGTGAGCGACGTGCTGGTGTGGCGGATGCGGCGGACGGCCGATCTGCCCGCCGACGCCTCGCCCCTGTCCGAGAGCGGCACCGCTGGGGTCCAGCCCGCAACGCGCAGGACCGCCCCCCAGACTTCCGCGCCCGGCCGCCGCCGCAGCGGGGAGGAGACGTCGGGCAAGACCCGGTGAGCCCTGCCAGCCGGGGTGCAGCCTCAGCGCACGACCAGGAACGCGCGCACCGCCACCGCCCCGCTCGCGACCCACAGCATGGCCGTACGCCACAGCGGACCCCGGCGGCGTTCAGGCCCGCGTTGTGGGTCACGGGCGCTACGCACACTCAGGAGGAACGCAAGGGCGCAGGTGCGGCGACTCGAGCCAGTAGGCGACGCGAAGTTGGGCGGTCGAAGCCGACGTGGCGTGTTCGGGCACGCCGAGGGGACGTCACTCATCCGCTCGGAGACACGCGCCGTGCCCACTCGTCATCCGCGCCCCATGAGGCGGAAAACGCCTGATGACCTGCCCGAAGGCGACTGTGGACTTTGTGAATTGAAACCGCCAGGGGCGTAAGGCACGATCATGAAGCGAGCAGGACGAGGCACAGGAGGACGCCAGGGTGTTTCACCGAATACGCCGCCGGGCCAAGGAGCCCAGCGAGGAACAGCGCCGATTCTTCGAGCTGTCGGCGCGGCTGCAGAACCAGGTCCCGCCCGGGATCGGGGTGCCGACGGCCGAGCCGGAACACATCGAGCCGACCTCGGTGGTGGGCGACTTCCTTCCGCCGGAGCTGCGGGTACCCAGCCACGACCAGGTCGACGGCACTATGATGCCGTGGAAGCAGCCGCTCGTCCTCGACGGCGAGATGGTCGCCTGCTCCGAGTGCGGCGCGTACCGGGACTGGCTCATCCTCTCCACCCGCGACCAGATCTGGCTGCGTTGCCGGGTCGGCCACCAGCAGCAGGAAACCCGCCTCAACACCGCCTGGTTCAACCGGAACCGCGGACCGGCGGACGCGACGCACGCCACGTTCGAGGACTGCCTGCGCCACCTCGGGCACTGACCCCCACTCCTACGACCCCACCGGGCCCGCACTGACCACCCGTCGCCTAGCACCAAGGGGTCAGTTCCGTCATGCGCGTTCGCGTCGCCAACACCGTCCTCGGCATCACCGCCGCCCTCCTCACCGTGTCCGCCTGCTCCACCGACACCACCGGCGCCAAGCACGCCACCGCCCGTACCGGGTCGCCGGCCGACACAACCCAGGCTGCTCCGCTCACGTCGGCCGCGCTGGAGACGCGCCTGCTCGACCAGAGCGACCTCGGCAGCGGGTACCTGCGCAAGCCGGAGCGCCTCACCCAGCACGACGACGTCACCGTCATCGGCTGCCCGGCCCTGAGCGAACTGGGCGGCGACGCGGCCACCGGCGCCACGCTGACCTTCCCCCGCAAAGCGAAGACGGCCTTCACCTACGGCGGCAGCTCCTCCGAGATCTCCGAGGAGTTGTACAGCGACGGCGCGAACAAGCTGTCCGACGGCATCGGCCGGATCTTCGACGCCATGACCGGATGCCCTACCTATCAGGTCGTCGCGGGCGGCACCCCGATCGATATCGCCTCGCAGAAGCTGCCCGCGCCCCACGGCCTCGGTGACGAGCAGTGGAGCCAGCTCCTGACGTTCTCCGCCGGAGGACGGAGCACCGTGGTCAAGCAGACCGCGATCCGCGACGGCAGCCTGCTGCTGATCGTCTCCGGCTCCCCGGCCCTCGTCGACCG
Source organism: Streptomyces sp. NPDC002328 (assembly GCF_042890065.1). Taxonomy (NCBI): domain Bacteria; kingdom Bacillati; phylum Actinomycetota; class Actinomycetes; order Kitasatosporales; family Streptomycetaceae; genus Streptomyces; species Streptomyces sp. NPDC002328. The sequence continues at coordinate 17,337 of NZ_JBIARQ010000041.1, forward strand.
CCACCTCAACAAGGCCCTCACCAAGGCCACGGCAGCCAGCTGACCGGCCCCGACACACTTCTGCCCCCGACCAGGACGGCCGGGGGCAGCAGTGCTGTGCTGAGATTGTTCCGCTTTGACGGACACCATCGGTGTGGTGGTCAGGCTGCGGTGCCGTACATCCAGCGGCGAACCACTGTGTAACCGTCAGGAAGCTCGTTCCCCTTCAACTCCCTATACCTCGCCTTGGCCTCTTCGCCGGCGTGCTGACCGGGAGGGAGCCTTCGGAGGAAGGGGTCGCGGTCAGGGGCAGGGGAGGACTGGCGAGGCTGCTCCGTAGCTTCATTGTCGGAGGCCGGTTCGTAATCCGCGATGTCCTCGACCTCATGCCTCGCGGAGCCCTGCCTTGCGAGGTAAGCGACCACGGCCAGACCTACGACCAGAGTCACGCCGCCGATGACGCGGATCTTCGGCTTGTGCTTCGCGTACCAGCTCCTCGAATTCTCGTCAGAGGGCTCGGGCTCGCCATCTGTGGCAGTGGGTTCACCGGGCGTGGGGTCGTCCATGTACACACATCTACCGGACCCCGCCGCTACCTGTCAGGCAATCAACCGACATCACCCGATCAGCTTCAGTACACCGAGCAGAGCTCACTTCACCCCCACTTCCCAGCCTTGGGGCCGGAGACGATCACCGGTGCCGGGCCGGCCCGACACCTTGTACTCGTCGCCCCGGTCGCCGTCCTCCGACTCGATGGCCCGCCCGAGCCTCTGGAGGGAAATACCAGAAGCCCGGCCCCTGTTCGGGATGCTGTTGGTTTAGTCGGGCCTGTGCGTGACGTCGGCCTTCAAGACCCGGTTGTGGTCTTGAAGGCCGACGTTGTCGTATGGGGTGGGTGCGGATGTCGATGCAGCCGAAGGGGTCTGGGGAGATCCCG
>NZ_JBIARQ010000042.1:0-16310 GCF_042890065.1 Streptomyces sp. NPDC002328
ACTACAGACACTCCTCGCCGTCTGGACCGGCGCCTGCCCCACCTGCCATCGCGACATACCCACACCACTACGAACCTGACCAAGCCCTACTAGGCCCTCGTCAGACCGAAGTCCGGCCGGACGGTCAGCCATTCGGCCACCGTGGGGCGCCAGGCGGCGTCCCGCAGCCTCGGCACATACGGGCCGTCCCCGGAGCGCGCCGCGTCCCGCACCACCGCGGCGCGCTCCGGCAGCCGCGCGGCCGGCGCGCCCAGGGAGACCGCGGTGTCGTCGGCCGCCAGGACCAGCGTCCACAGCCGGGCCCCCAGCGGGTCGGGACCGGAGACGGCGGCGTCCTCGTCGAGGCTCTGCGCGGTCCGCGCGGCGGCCTGCGCCCACTCCCGCAGGGCGCCCCCGTCGCGGGTGGCCCAGTGCCGGCGCAGCGCGGTCAGCCGACGCACCGCCCGCCGCTCGCGCGCGGCGCGCACGGCGGCCCGGCCCAGACGGGGGCGGGACACCATCGACGCGTCGAACACGTCGACCACGATCTCCGCCGGATCCAGGGCGCCCGCCGCCTCGCTCAGCACGGCCTCACCGTGCAGCGTCGTCCCGCCCGGCCCCGACGGACCGGTCAGCCGGCCCAGCGCGACCGGCAGCGGCAGGTCCGGGTGGTACGCGCGGAACCCCAGCCCGTCCGCGCGGACGGCGCGCGACGCGGCCGCCACCTCCACCTGGAGCACCCGACCGCCGTCCCGGCCCGGCGCGGTGGACCAGCGCACCGTGTTCTCCGCCGCGTCCAGGACGTTCGCGGGCACCTGCTCCCAGTCGACGCTGCCCAGCCGCTCGCCGCCGCGCCCGGCGGACTCCGTCAGGAACGGAACCAGCACCCGCTGCTCGGAGGAGGCCAGGCGCAGCCCCGACTCCCTGAGGTCCGCCTCCTCCCGGGCGAGCTCCAGCAGCCGGGCGTGGCGCGGATCGCCGTCGAGCAGACACGCGGCGGCCAGCACCGAGTCCATGACGGCCTCCGCCACCAGCCCGTCCGACACCTGCTCGGGCGCCCAGCGCCGCAGCCGCTCGGCCAGCTCCAGGAGACGGCCGGCGCGTCCGCGCAGACACGCCCTCGCCTGCGGCAGCGCGTCCGGCACGATGCCGTCCAGGTCCCACAGCAGGCCCCCGACCTCCAGGTCCAGGAGCGCCGGATCGAGGCGCTCCGGCGACCAGTTGCCCAGCCAGCGGGCCGTCGCCAGCCGGGTCACGGACTCGTGCCGCGGCCCCGGCGCCCACGCGACGACGGCCGCGCGGACCGTGGCGTCCACCGCGTCCCGCCGGGACACCGACCCGTCACGCGCCTCGGCGAGCGCCGTGTGCGCCGCGTCCAGGGCGGCGGGGCCGTAGACGCCCTCCACCCAGTCGGCCGCCTCGCCGAGGTCGTCCACCTCGGCGAAGGGGGGCGCGTCCGGGGCGAACGGGTCGACGCACAGCGTCCCGCCGTCCAGCGCCAGCGGCGAGTAGAACGGCCGCGCGGTCGGCCGGGGGCCCAGCCGGACGGTGCCGACCGTGTCGATGCGTACGGGCAGAGTCATCGGCCTTCTCCTGAGTCGTCGCCTTCGGCGTGAAGGCGCTGAATGATCTCCTGAGCCTCGGCCGCGGTGGGGCGGACGGGAAGCGCCTCGCCGTCCGGCAGGGACGCCGCGTAGGCGTTCAGGGCCTCCGACCACCACGTGTGGACGGCCTCCTGGTCGGAGGCGGTGAGGAACCAGCGAGTCAGTTGGAAGGCGTCGCTGTGCCCCGCGTATTCGTTCTGGGCGATGTGGTGGTTGAAGACGGATGCCACCACGACGCCGATGTCCATGAAGGAGACCGGAGCGGAATCGGGTGCCGACAGATCGGCCTCGGGGGCGGACACATCGCGCCCTCCGAGGGGCACGACCCGAGGATCGTCCGCGGAAGCCGCCTGCTCGCCGGACTCGCGGATGAAGGACCGGATCGCGCTGTAGAGGAGGGGGAACCAGCCCTCCGGGGAGGACGACTCCCCCCGTACGTCGCGTGTGTGCAGCCGGGGCCACAGACGGGGGACCACATGGAACTGCGGATCGTCCAGTCGCCTGCGCGAGAACGAGGAGAGACCGCCCGAGCGGCGCTCGCTGTACGCGAAGAAGTCGTCCCGGAAGACCTGGGCGATCAGCTTCTCCGTACGGCGGTGCAGCCGCTGGACGGGCTTCCGCCCGCCGGGCGAGCGCCGTTCCTCGAACATGGACCTGTTGACCGCGTAGGCGAGTTGAACGCCCAGCACGAACGCCGCCCGCAACTCGCCGGAGACCAGCCCCAGCGGTCGGCACATCCGTTCCGCTTCCTGGCGTGCGACGTCGCGCGTGGTGCTGTCGCGGAACGCCGCACTCGCCTTCTCCGGCTTCTCGAACACCGCGGAGCTGAGCCGCTGCCGCAGCGACCTGTCCAAGGGGAGCGGAAAGGGGGTCTTCTGACCCGTGCGGCGTCCGTTCACGGTCGGCTTCGGCGGGACGGACGACGCCGACAGACCGGCTGCGGCAGCGTCGCCGAGCAGCCGCTCCCAGGGCGCCTGGTCGACGTACGCTCCCCAGAGCTTCTCCATGTCACTGGTGACGTCGGAGTCCAGCAGATCCTCCAGTGCCTGCTGCTCCGCCCGGTCGGGAGCACACCGGGGCTCGGCGGCCCGGGAGTTCCAGTGACGGTCGAGCATGTCACTGAGCTCCTGGACGGCCCGCTCGTCGGCCAACAGCGCCTTCAGCAGGGAGTAGTTGGGCGGCGGGGCGTCGGGATCCCGGCCGAAGTGCTCCAGAATCACCTGGTCGCACTCCTCCGCGGACGGCGGACGCCCCCCGTCCCACCGGACGACCCACCCGTACAGCTTGTCCTCGTGTTCCGCCACCGGGATGCCGGCCCGGGCGAACGCCTCGCGCAGGCCGGTCGCGACCGGGCCGTCCGCCAGCACCTCGGGCAGCAGCCCGGCCACGGCCTCGGCCACCTGGTCCAACTCCCGCCGCTCGGGCGACTTCGCGCGCAGGACCGGCCCCAGCTCCGGGTGCTTGCCCCGCACCCGTGGCGTCAAATAGGCGCGTAACAGGCGGGAGTTGACCACGCCCCGCTGCGTCAGCGCGCTGTTGGGATGGATCGCCCGCCGCGCCTCCGCCACCAGCCGCAGCCAGCCCCGCGTGATCGCCTCGGTCAGTGCTTCCGGCATGACCTCCCCGTCCTCTCCCTCTAGCCGAGCTCGTCGCGTGCGAGCGCGTCCTCCGTGAGGGCCCGCAGGGCCCGTACGGTGGTGCGCACCTCGTTGAGGTACTTCGTCGGGGTGAACGGCTGACGAAGCGCGGGCGCCCGGTCCGGCACGTCACCGCCGATGGTCTCCACCTCGACGTCGTACGGCAGCGCGAGCATCCGGATGGCCGTGAAGTGCTGCATGGGCGTGTAGATGGGCGTGGTGACGAGCAGCAGCCGCGCCCCCGGCTTCAGCGAGGCCAGCCGCTCGGCGAAGAAGGCGTAGGTCTCGCCGGTGTGGGCGCGCCGCTCCGGGACGGTGGACGGCGCGGCGGCCACCCGCACGGACAGCCCGGCGCCCGTGCGGTAGTGCTTCACGCCCCAGGTCAGGCCGGGCAGCTTCGCCGGGTCGGGGGACTCCTCGCCCTCTTCCCGCTCCGGGTCGCCGAGCCCGAACGCCAGCCGGGTGCCGAGGTCGAGGGCCTGGTACTCCTCGGTGAGTTCGGGGTGGCCGAGCCGCTCGGAGATGGCGGACTCCAGCTCGTTCGGGTCGGATGCCTTCTTGCCGAACGGCCGGTGTCCGCCGAGGGCGGTGACGGCGCCGGCGCTCACCGTGCCGTCGTCGAGGAGCCGGGCGGCGTAGGCGGGGCGGTTGAAGCAGGCACGGACGAGTCCGCCCAGCATCAGCACATGGTCGTACTCCCGGTGCCGGGGCGGGAGTTCGTCGCGCAGACCGAGCGCCGTGACGGCGGCGAGGGTGGTGTCGGCCTGGTCGGGGGTCATCGGCAGCTCGTCGGCCGCGTTGCGCTCGGCGTCCTCCAGCCGGGTGTTGACGCTGCCGGTGAACTCGAAGAGCGCGTCGATGCGCGCCAGCAGGGTTCCCGGCGTGCCGGCCAGGGCGTCCGGGTCGCCGTGGAAGGCGGTGACCAGGGCGCGCATGGCGTCGGAGGCCAGCCAGGCGTCGATGTCGGCGATCAGGTCCTTGCCGCTGCCGGGGAGGATCGGCCGGGGGAAGTGCGAGGTCATGAGGGTTCCTTTTCCTGTTCCTGTTCCTGTTTCTGGGAGGCCTGTTGAGCGGGGATGCCGGGCAGGCCGGGGGCGTCGGCGGGGTCAGGGGCGTCGGTGGGGCCGGTGGGTTCGTGCGTGGGCCGGACGGTGAACAGGCCGTCGGCGGACTCGCGTCGGTAGGTCGCGTACAGCATCTCGGAGGCGGCGCCGGCCGGTTTCTCCGCGTTCGCGACCGGCTGACGGGCGTCGAGGCGGGCGAGGGCGGTCTTGGCGAGGATGTCGAGGCTTTTGGTCACGTTGGCCTCGATGAGGATCGCGAGGCTCTGGCGGACCTCCAACGCCTCGTGGGCATGACGCAGGGCGTGGGTCAGGAAGGTGACGCGCTGGGCGGGTCCGGCGTCCTGGAGGACGGCGCGGTAGAAGTTCACCAGGGCCAGGCCGTTGACGCAGGTGATCACCTCTTCCAGGTGACGCGTGCCGTAGCGGCGCTCCCGCAGGGCCAGCACCGCCTGATAGTGCTCGTCCGCCGCGTCGAGGTGACGGTGGGGCGGGAGGTCGGGGTCGACCTGGGCCAGGGAGACCTCCAGACCGGCGAGGTTGAAGCGACTGCGGTCCGCGTCGGGCGAGTCGTGGCCGGTGAGCAGCTCCCGCTCGGCCGCACTGTGGCGCAGGAGGACCTCGGCCTCGCGCAGCAGGGCCAGCCGCTGTCCCGCGGTGAGGCCGTCCTTGTTCGCCTTCCTGCGGATCAGCAGTCCGTGCATGGCCTCGGCGCGGGAGGCGGCCAGTTGCTCGTCGCGGCCGGCGTTCGGGACGGCGCACAGCTCGCGCGCCTCGACCGCCCAGCCGATGGCGTCGTCGACGGTGCCCCACGGCGACCGGCCCGGGGTGCGGTGCACGACCCGTGCCTTGCCGCGCAGACAGTCGGAGCGCATGATCCGCGACTCCGCGTCAGCGCCCGCCCCGTGGTTCGCGACGCGTTCGAGCGCCTTCTCGAAGCACTCGGTGGCCGCCGCCGGGTCCTGGCGTTCGACGAGCACACCTAGCGCGTGCAGGCTTCGGAAGGCGTCCGGGTCCGACGGCTGATGCGTCAACAGGTCGGCGATCGAACCGACTTCGCGGGGATCGAGGACCAGGTCGAAGGGCGTCGCCAGACCGGTCCGTCCGGTGCCGGCGGGCTGCCTGGCGCCGGTCGCGGTGAAGAAGTTCCGGTAGACGCCGCCGACCAGCGCGGCGGTGTCCGTCGGGCTCTGGCGCAGTCCGTGCTCGCGGACGGCGTGCTGGAAGAGCCGGTGCATGGTCGCCAGGCCGCCGGTGAAGTCGATCACTCCCAGCGCGCGCAGCCGCTCCAGACCGGCGCGCACCTCCGGCTGTTGCCCGGCCCCGGCCTCCGGCTGTTCCCCGGCCCCGTTCCCCTCGTCCCGTACCGCCAGCGCGAGCAGTTCGGGGGAGAGGCCGGAGGGCGGCAGCCAAGCCATCGCCGTGGCCAGCCGGCGTTCGACGCGGACGGGGTCGTGCAGCGGACCGCCCGGGGCCCCTGCCTCGGCCTCACGCACCACCGTGGACCAGATGGCCGCCGGCACCTCCTCGGGGGCGGTGGGCTGGACGGCGCTGTTCCGCCACCATGCCTGGCCGGTGGACCGGAGCAGGCGGGCGCTGGCCTCGAGCAGCAGGGGGCGGCCGGCGAGAAGGTCCGTGGGCGCGTCCTCGACGTCCAGGACGCGCGGGAGGTCGTCGACGCCCAGCTCGGGCACGGCGAGTTGCTCGGCGTCGGTGTTCCGCAGCGTGGGATTCGTCTCCGGGTCGGCCCACTTGGCGTTGGTCGTGGTGACGACCACGAGCTGCCCCTGCCGGCTGGGCCGGGGGAGGCGCAGCTCGGTGGGGTCGACGTCGACGTTGTCCAGGACGACCACCCAGGGGACCTCGGAGTCGGCGAGCCGCTTCATGGCCAGCTCCGCGAACACGGTGCGGTCGGAGTCGTCCCGCGCGTCCCCGCCGGGGCGCCCCCGCTCCTCGATCTCCGCATCGCCCAGCGACGCGGTCAGCGTCCGCTGGTCGAAGGCGTCGAGGAACCACCCGCACCCCTCGTCCGCGCGGGCCGCGAGCTGGTGCGCCGCCATGCTCTTGCCGACCCCCTGCGGCCCGTGCAGCACCACCGTGCCGCCCCGCGCCGCGAGGTCCCGCAGCTCCGCCATGAACTTGTCCCGCCCGGGGAAGTCGACGAACTGCGGCCTGGCCGGCAGCCGTCGGTAGATCGCCGGCCTCGACTCGTCGCGCACCAGGGGGAGTTCACGCACGTCCTCGGCGCCCTCCGCGTGCAGGCCCACCACGTCGACCATGCGGACGTCGTCGTGCCCCGACTCCAGCCGGCGCGCCCCGCTCGCGCACGCCTCGGCGAACGTCCTGTCCTCGCCCCGGCAGGCGCCGACCACGTCGATCGCCGTGCCGCCCCTGAGCCGCAGCCCCTCGCCGTAGGCGAGGAAGACGCCCCCGTCGTGCTCGTGCCGGGGCGTCACCGGGGGCTCGGACAGCCTGAGCGCCGTGGCCTCGGGGTCGGTGTGCACCAGCACGACGGCGTGGTGGTCCAGCACGGTCACGTACGGCCGCAGTCCCGCCGCCTCGCACATCGCGGCGAACATGAGGACCAGGTCGAGGCACGTCCCCGAGCTGCGGTCGATCAGGTGCGGGTCACGGATGCGCTGGTGGGCCCCCGAGACCCAGGCCCGGTTGTAGGGGATCCGCTTGCTCCGCAGGCGGAGGTAGAGACGGCTGAGCAACTCCCTCGGGTCGCCGCGCCACTTGTGGGCCTCGTGCTCCACGAGGTCGAGGCCCCGCAGCGCCGGGACGCTCACGTAGCGGGCCAGTCGGCGGTACCCGCGCAGGGTTTCCCCCGGGTGGAACGGGGGCCAGTTGGTCACGGTCGGGACATCGCCCGGCAGCGTCGACCTGTTCGGCATGTCTCCCCCCGAGGGCTCGTGCGGCGTCATCTTCCACTCCCTCCTCCGTCCCCAGACGCGGGACCCGATCGGCCCGGCACCGGCGGGGACGGATGTCCCGGGGTCAGATTCGCGCAGAGACAGGACGTTCCGGGCACCCGATCCGTACGTTCGTGTCACCATTTCCGTACGGGGCGTGAGCGGCCCCGCGCGGGCCGGAGGGGGCGGATTGACCTACAGCCGGGAAGAACGGGAGCGCGTCAGAACGGCGTTGGAGGGCTGCCGGGCCGCATCGGTGGCGCAGGGCCGGGCCGGCGGCGACAGCGCGCTGGCGAACGCCCTCGGGTACAAGGCGGAGACGGTACGGAAGTACATGCTGGGCGAGCGCATGCCGCCGCCCCGCTTCGTACGGGCGCTCGCGGAGCTCGCCGGGGTGAGCCCGGCGCGGGTGTTCGCCGACATCGGCTGGCTGCCGCGCGGCGAGGCGCCGTCCCCCGGCTCGTACGAGCCGCCGCCCGAACTGGTGGCGGCGCTCTCCGCGATCAGCGGCATCGAGGCGTACGTCCGCGGTTTCGCGCAGGCCAGGCTGCCGGCCCCGTTGCGGGCTGCGGCGGCGCTGTGCGGTGACCGCCGGGCGGCGACGCGCTTCCGGGTCGGGCTCTCGCACCTCGTCTCCGGGCGGGACTACCCGGTGTCCACCGCGCTGGTGAGCGAGTTCCGGCTCGCCGCGGGGGCCGAGGCGCTGCCCTGGCGGGAACTGGCCGAACGCGCCCTGCGCGCGGGCCCGTCGGCCGCCCGGCTCCCCGACGGCACCGCGACGGAGGACGGGGACGGGGAACACGCGCGAGTGCGCGCCGAGTTGGGAATCGTCGTCTCCGAATCCCTGCGGGCGGCGGGCGAGTTCAGCTGGCAGGGCGAGCCCGGCACCTCGCTGTGGTCGCCGGCCGCCGCCGAGTGGCCGGGCCATCTCCTCGTGCAGAACTGCCTGGTCGACCTGCACCGGCAGGCCGCCTACCCGTGGCGGGGAGCCGACCAGCGGCCCCTGGTGGTGGTCGGCGCGGTCTGGTCGGCGGCGCTCACCGCGGCGCTGGTCGCCGGGGCGCTCGGCTGGGAGTACGTGCCGGTCAGCTCGGCCACCGAGGTGGACGGCGGCCGGGTCGTGCAGGGCGATCCCCTCGACCGCCGGTCGGGCCGGCTGCGCGGCTGGGCGGTGACGGCCCGTCATATCGCCGAGCGGGTGCGGCTCCAGGAGAGCTGGCCCGCGATCGCCCTGGTCAAGCCGTACGTGTTCGCCGAGGAGGGTCACTACGGGCACGTCATGGCGGATCTGCTGCGGGAGACCGGCGCGCGGGTGGTGTACGTCCGTCCCTCGCCGCGCCACCTGGACTGGTGGGCCGCGCGCCGGGACCTCACCTCGGTCCGAGGGACGCCGGGGGGCGTGTGGCGGGCCGGCATCGACCGCGCCCTGGAGCGCGTCGAGGACGTCCTCGCGGCCCGACGCGGGGGCCGGGGGCTGCCCGCGGGCGGCGACCTCCTGCTGACGCTGCCGGATCCGCCGCGACCCCTGCGCGCGGCGGACCCACGGCTCCCCGCACATCTGGTGGATCATCAGTTTCGTTGCGCGTGGCGGACGTTGGAGTGGCTGGACGAGACGGCCAACCGCGGACGGCCGTCCCTCTTCGGGGAGTTGCGCCCCTCCCATCTGGCGGACCGCGCGGACCGGCTGCGCGGCGACCCGGCCGTCCGCACGCTGCGGCCCTGGTGACGCCCGCCGGTCTGTCCCGGAGCTCGTCAACTGATGGAACGTCAAGAATGCGGTAACAGCGCGTCGTCGGCGTCCTCGGGGCCGATTCGGCCGGCCGTGGCACGCGGGTCGTGAAGGCGGGGACGGATCATGGCGGGAACCTCCCGTGTCGATGGCTGATCGGTCGATCGATGGCGACTTTAGGGGGCATGCCGGACACCCGGTGGGTAGATTGCACAGGAATAAGGGGAGTGCAATAAATGCGGCACATGGGGGCATCCTCTGATGAGCGCTGACCGGGGACGGCCGTACCACTGCGTCACGCACCCCGCCGGAGGCCCCGGCGGCGGGCTCACGGCGCGGCGGCGCACGGCGTGGCTGTTACGCGTGAACCGCCTGCACGGCGCGAACCGCGAGTGGGCCGACCGGGCCTACGCCTTCGCCGCGGCCTTCCCCGGCGGCTCCTGGCCCCACGAGGCCGACCCGGGCAAGATCTCCCGCTGGGAGACCGCGCGCGTCGGCGTCCCCTACCTCGCGGTCCGCCGCTACGAGGAACTGCTCGCGCTCCCGCCCCACTTCCTGACCAGCGCCGTCGACACCTTCAACCGCTACCTCCTGCCTGGCGTCCCTGGTGTCCCCGGCGTCCCCGGCGCACCCGCCCCCGCGCAGGCTCCCCGCCTCCGACTGGCCCGCCCGGCGCACCACGAGGCCGCCCTCGACGGGCGGGCCGACGCCGTGCTCGACGCGGCGACCAGCGGCGACGCCGTGACCGGGGCCGACTGGGACGATCTGACCGTCTTCCTCGCGGCCCGCCCCGGCATGCGGCTCCGCTCGGCCGACTGGTCCGCCGTCGCGCACCGGCTGCTGGTGGAGACGGTGGTCTCCGACGGTCCGGAGTGGCGGCAGCGCTTCGAGGCGTTCAACCGGCTGCTGGAACACCCCTCCGGCGCGCGGGCCGCCGTCGGGGCCGTCGGCGACTGGGCCGCCGACCCCGCCCAACTGGCGTACATCGAGACGGTGTGCCTGCTCGACGGCAGCCCGCACCCCGACGCCGCCCGCCACGTGCTGGCCCAACTCGCCGCCCCCACCAACGACGACGCGCACTACGGCGCGCTGCTCGCCTGCGTCCGCAAGCTCCGGCACGGCCACTTCGCCCCGGACCAGATCGGCCGGGTCGCCGCGCACGCCGCCGAGTTGTTCCACGACCCCGGCCACGGGCCCGGCGCGCGCCACCGTGATCTGCGCGCCCTCGGCGGGTCCGTCCTCGCGCTCGCCCGTTCCCGTGCCGCGGGCGGACTGCCGCCGTCCCTGCGGGGTCCCGCGGACGGCACGCACGCGATCGCCGCCTCGCGCGCCGTGACCGCCCACGCCGGACCGGGGGTCACGCCGTCGGCCGTGCGCATCGCCGACTCCGCGGTGTCGCTGCTGCCCTCCGCGACGGGCCGCTTCGACGACCGCGTCCTGCCGGTCCTGCTGGACGAGGCGCTGGCCGACCCGGTCTCCGACGTCCGGCTGCACGCGCTGCTGCTGCTCAGCGCCACCCCGTACCGGGCGCCGCTCGCCACAGCCGTCGGCCGCGAGATCGACCGGCTGGGCCTGTGCCGCGACACCGACGCCGTCACCCGGCTGTTCCAGGCCCTGAGCATCCTCGGCGGGCCCGCCGAACGCCGCCGGGCCGAACGCGTCGTCCTGCGCGGCGGGGTGCCCGCGCCGGTCGCGGACGCCGCCGCACGGGCCCTCGCGCACATGGGAGGCAGCAGCGGCGACGACTTCTGGGACCGCGCGTTCCGGCTGCACAGCGCGTCGGCGCGGGCGGGCCACGAACTCGGCGCGCGCGTCCTGCGCGACCTCGTCTACGCCCTCGGCATCAGCGGCGACCGCACCCGGGTACGACTCCTCGCCGACGACCGCCGCCTGCCCGCACCCCTGCGGTCCCGGGCCCGCTGGTGGGCGTGCCTCCCACCGTACGCAAGCCGGACGCCACCGGAGGGGCCGTAGCCCCGCAGACCGTAGACCCGGAGCCCCACAGGCCCCGGAGCCCCGGAGGCCCGCAGGCCCCGGCGCCCCGCAGATCCCGGAGCTCCGTAGAGCCGCGGCCCCGTAAACCCGTAGACCCGTAAACCCGTAGACCCGCAGGCCCGTAGACCCGCAGGCCTCGTAGCCACGCAGACCCGGAGCTCCGTAGCCCCGCAGGCCCCGGAGCCCCGCAGACCCCTAGATCCGCCGAGCCGTGCAGCCGACGGCGTCTATCGCAGCGGGGCCGTTTCCAGCAGGTCGTGGGCCATTCGTCGGGCCGGGGCCTCGGTCTGGTCGGCGACGAGGCGGAAGGTCTCCCGGGCCGGGCGGGCCGGCCAGGCGCGGGGGAGGTGCCGGGCCGGGAGCCGGGGGTCCGTGCGGATCGTCCAGAGCCATTCGCTGACCAGCCGCAGCCGGGTCCCGATCGGGTCGTCCCCGGACCCCGCGCCCAGGTGGGCGGTCCAGCGCTTGTCGAAGGCGACGTACCGGGCGGCGATGCTCTCCAGGTCCCAGGTGTCGCGGATCATCAGCTCGATGTCGGTGGCCCCGTCCGCCTGGGCGTGGAAGATCTTCACGTGGTCGGTCAGCCCCAGCTCCGAGACGACGGCGGACACGTCGACGTTGCCCGGGGCGATCCACAGCCCGCTGTACAGCGCGCCGAACCCCGACCAGGCGAGCCGCGAGCGCAGGTCGTGCCGCTGGCGCTTCCAGGAGTCGGGGAGGGAGAAGCCGAGCAGGGTCCAGGAGCCGTCCCAGTCGTCGTTGACCGCGCCCTGCTTCCAGATGCGGATCCGGCCGTCCTCCAGGACACGCGTCGCCTGCGGGGTCAGCCCGAAGTACATCCTGCGGCCCTCGCGCTGGCGGCGCAGCAGCCCCCGGTTGACCATGCGGGTCAGCGTGGAGCGCACGGCCTGCTCACCGACTCCGACCCGGCCGAGGACGTCGATGATGCTGCCCGAGTAGACGCACAGCTCCCCCTCGTCCAGCACATGGTTGCCGAAGAAGGCGAGCATGAGCGACTGGGGGCGCGGCGCGGGCGCGTCCAGGGCGTCCGTCGTGTCCATCGTGTCCATCGTGTCCATCGTGTCCATCGTGTCCAGGATGTCGTCGTCCTCCACGGGGGCAAGGGTACGGCCGCCCGCCGACGGCGCGGCGGGCGGCCGGGCGCGGTCAGCGGCGGTCGGGGTGGGCAAGGTCGTACGGCCGCGGGTACGGGCTGGGGCGGTAGGTGACATAGCGGGCCGGGGTCGTCGGATCGGCCGACGCGGCACGGGAGTTGAGTGCCTCCGGGTCGGTGCCGCGCCAGACGCCGGTGGTGAGGCGGTCCTCCAGGGCGTGCAGGGCGGCGAGTTGCTCGGCGGGGCTGAAGGTGCAGTGGCCGGCGTTGCCGGTGTACGCCTGCCGCAGCAGCGGCGTCGCTCCGGCGGCGGTGACCGCCCGGCGCAGGGCGCTCTCGGTCTGGACGGGGACGAGGGCGTCGCCGACGGTGTGCACCGACAGCTGCGGCTTGGTCAGCCGCCCGGTGAAGGAGCTGGTGCGGCTCATCCAGGCGACGGCGTTCCGGTCGGCGCGGATCCTCGGGGCGCGGTCCAGCGCGGCGAGGTCGGACTTCAACGACAGCCCGGCCTTCTCGTACAGCGCGGTGACCTCCTCGCGGACGGAGGACAGGCCGAGCAGTCGCGCGTAGTCGACGCCGGTGTTCCAGGACATGTTGCCGCCGGCCCGGACCTCGGCCTCCTGCCGCCGGTTGAAGGCGGCGATCTTCAGCAGGCCCTTGACGGCCTCGTACTGGTTGGCCTGCTGCGCCTCCCAGTCGGCCGGGGCGGGCCGCGGCTGCGCCGGCTGGTTCCAGACCGGGATGTTGTGCAGGGCGGCGGCCAGGGCGATCCGGGCCCGCCCGGCGGGCGTCGACTGCGCCGAGTCGACCACGGCCGTCAGGGCGTCGGCCGCGGCGGTGGCGGCGGCCTGGTCGGGCAGCCCGGTCAGCGGGACGCCGGAGCCGGGCGCGAGGAGCGTCTTGATCGCGAACACCGGGTCGAGGGTGTTGTTCCAGTTGGCGATCCCGCCCTGGACGAGGCCGCACAGGGACAGCGAGCCGTCGATGCGGTCCGCGTGCCGCTCGGCGAGGGCGGTGGTGACCAGACCGCCGTACGACCTGCCCCAGGCGAGGGTGCGGCGGGCCGCGCCGAAGCGGTCGGTGAAGGCGGTCAGGGTGGCGAGCTGGTCGGGGACCGCGTCGGTCACCGCCCAGCCGGTGGTGGCGTACGAGGAGCCGATGAGTGCGTAACCACCCGTGAGCAGAAGGGACTTGGTGGCCTCGTCGGGACCGTTCTGGGCCGGGTTGGGCGCGCCGGCCGGGGTGTAGCCGTGGCTGAAGAGCAGCACGGTGCCGTTCCAGGCGGCGGGCATGTCCATCACGTACGTGGCCCCCGAGGGCAGCCGGCCCTCGACGTGCTCGGCGCCGGCGGCGGCCGCCGCGCCCGGGGCGGGCGCGGCGGTCACGGCGAGCAGGAGGGCGGCGGCGCAGGCGGTGCGCCGGGCGGTGCGGCGGACGGAGCTGTGGCGCGCCGAGCGGCGGACGGCGCTGCGGCGGCTGCGGGCGCCCTCGGGGGCCCCGGTGCCCGTGCCCTGACGAGTGCCGGTGTCGGTGTTGCCCGTCGTCATGCGCTGACCTCTTCCGTGTGGGGGGCGGTGGAGCGTCCGGCGGACTCGGTGAGGGAGTCCTTGTGGGTCTCGCGGACGAACAGCACGGTCAGCGCGGTGATCGCGGCGCCGCCGCAGAGCAGCAGGGAGACGGGCGTGCTGTCGCCGCTCCCGGCGACCAGGCTGCCGGCGATCATGGGGGAGAAGCCGGCGCCGACGAGGGTCGCGCCCTGGTAGCCGAGGGAGGCGCCGGTGTAGCGGACCCGGGTGCCGAACATCTCGGTGAGCAGCGCGCCCAGCGGCCCGTACATCGTGGACTGGGCGACGCCGTGACCGAGGACGACGGCGAGGATCAGCAGTCCGGGCGACTTGGAGTCGACCAGCGCCAGCACGGGGAATGCGAGCGCGGCCGAGGCGAGGGCCCCCGCGAGGACGACGGGGCGGCGGCCGACCCGGTCGGAGAGCGCGGAGGCACAGGGCAGGACGACGAGGGCGACGCAGGCGGACACCGTGAGCGCGGTGAGCACCTGCGGGCGGGCGTAGCCGATGCCGGTGGCGTACGCGATCATGTAGCTGGTCAGGAGCGACTGCGCGGTGAACGCGCCGATGCCGACACAGCAGGCCAGCAGCAGGGGCCGCGGGCGGCGCAGCACGTCGAGGATCGGCAGCCGCGACTCGGCGCGGTCCTTCTTCACCTCGGCGAACAGCGGGCTCTCGACGACCTTCAGCCGGACGAACAGGCCGACGCCGAGCAGCACCACGCTCATCAGGAACGGCACGCGCCAGCCCCATGCCGCGAACTCCTCGCGGGGCAGGGTGACCACGAGGGTGACGACGGTGGTCGACAGCAGGGAGCCGAGCGGGGCTCCCATCTGCGTGAAGCTGGACCACAGGCCGCGCCGCCGCTCCCCGGCGTGCTCGACGACCATCAGGGTGGCCCCGCCCCACTCGCCGCCGATGGCGATGCCCTGGACCACGCGCAGCGCGATCAGCAGGACCGGCGCCCAGACGCCGATGGTGTCGTACGTGGGGAGCAGCCCGATGAGGAAGCTGGCGCCGCCCATCAGGCCCATGGTGAGCAGCAGCATCGACTTGCGGCCGAGCCGGTCGCCGTAGTGGCCGAAGAGGATGCCGCCGAGCGGGCGGGCGACATAGCCGGCGGCGAAGGTGCCGAAGGCGGCGACCGTGCCGACGGCGGGATCGGCGCCGGGGAAGAACAGTTCGCCGAAGACGAGGGCGGCGACGGTGCCGTAGACGAGGAAGTCGTAGAACTCCACGGCCGTGCCGAGCAGTCCGGACAGGGCGACCCGGCGCAGCTGCCGGGTCTGTTCGGGGGTCGTGGACGGTGATGCGACGGGGGACGAGGGCATCGCGGTCTCCCTTGACCGGGGGAAGGACACCGCGAAAGTAGGCGCTAATCTGACCCCAGTCAATAAAGTGCACAACATTGATCCCTGAGCGACAGCCGCCGAGCGCCGACGTGCCGGGCATGACAAACCGGAGCGCTAACGTGCCGGGCATGACAAAGACGACGGGATCCGTTCCCGTGCTCGGCGTGCGCGCGCTGAACCGCGCGACCCTCGACCGGCAGCTCCTGCTGAGCCGTTCACGGCTCACCCCCGAGCGGGCCGTCGCCCACCTCGTCGGACTCCAGGCGCAGAACGTCAAGCCGCCGTACCACGCCCTCGCCGCCCGCCTCGACGGCTTCACACCGGAGGGGCTCTCGGCGCTCATGGCGGACCGTCAGGTCGTCCGCATCGTCACCCTGCGCTCCACCATCCACACCCACACCGCCGACGACTGCCTCACCCTGCGCCCACTGGTGCAGCCCGCCCGGGACCGCGAACTGGCCGCCTTCCGCACCGGCCTGGCCGGCGTCGACCTCGACCGGCTCGCCGCGCTCGCCCGCGAACTCGTCGAGGCCGAGCCGCGCACCATGAAGCAACTGCGCGAAGCGCTCGGCGCCCACTGGCCGGACGCCGATCCGCAGTCCCTCGCGGTCGCCGCCCGCTGCAAACTGCCGCTGGTGCAGGTCACCCCGCGCGGACTGTGGGGGCGCGGCGGCCAGGTCGCCCTCACCACCGCCGAACACTGGCTGGGCCGCCCCGCCGAGCCCGCGCCGGCGGTCGACGACACCGTCCTGCGCTACCTCGCCGCCTTCGGCCCGGCCTCCGTGAAGGACATGCAGACCTGGGCCGGCCTCACCCGGCTGCGCGAGGCCTTCGAACGCCTCCGCCCGCGACTCCTCGTCTTCCGCGACGAGCACGACGTCGAGCTCTTCGACCTGCCCGACGCCCCGCGCCCCGACCCGGACACCCCGGCCCCGGCCCGCTTCCTGCCCGAGTTCGACAACCTGCTGCTCTCGCACGCCGACCGCACCCGTGTCGTCCCGCCCGAGCTAAAGGGCCGCACCTGGCGGGGCAACCAGGCCCACTGCACGTTCCTCGTCGACGGGTTCCTGGCCGGCGTGTGGAGACTGGAGCCGGACGCCCTCGTCCTCGAGCCGTTCACCGACCTCGACAGGGCCGGCCGCGAGGAGCTGACGGCGGAAGCGGAGCGCATGCTCGGCACGCTCTACGCGCGAACGCCGTACGACATCCGCTTCGGGACTGTCGTACGGCGATGAACCACAATGGAGAGGGGGGGGGGGGGGGGGGGGGGGGGGGGGGGGGGGGGGGCGGGGGCCCCCCCCCGCCCCCCCCCCCCGCCGGGGCGCGCGGGGGGGGGGGGGGGGTGGGGGGGGGGGTGGG
>NZ_JBIARQ010000043.1:0-9963 GCF_042890065.1 Streptomyces sp. NPDC002328
TTTCTATATTATTATAAGAATTCCAAGGTAGCAAAGATATTGTATTGGAAATGATAGATGTGAGTATGATTTCTAAATTAATTGATGAAGATATTTTTTAAAGTTTATTTTTGTGTTCGTTTCTTTAGAAGTATATTTGAATGAATTTGGAGTATTTCACTCCGACCTTTTTAATATATTTTTATAAATCTTTTTATAAACCTTTTTAGGTGTGCTTTAATCCTTAGAGCGACAGTAGATTTCACAACTTAAAAAGGTCATTTTGCCACATAAAAAAGGTCATTTTGCCACATAAAAAAGGTCATTTTGCCACATAAAAAAGGTCATTTTGCCACATAAAAAAGGTCATTATTTTAATTCGACATTTTTTATGTGGCAAATACTTTTAATAAAACTATTATAGTGATAATATGTATATGATATACAAGGACTTATAAAAAAAATGACCTTTTTTGGAGTGATATATATGTCGAACGAAACTGTTATTTATCATAATGAAATGAATTTGGTTCCTTTGAGAAAATTTACTTCTGTTGAAATAGACTTATTTTTTGCTATGTGTAATAAGCTAAAAGAACAAGATACTAATAAATTATATTTAAGTTTTGAAGAACTTAAATATTTAAGTAATTATAACTATGAAACTAGAAATCTTAATCGTTTTATTGGAGATTTACAAAATATTTATAAAAAGATGCTCGAGATAACTTATCGAAGAGAAGATGAGGATGTAATAGAGTTTTTTGTACTTTTCAATCACTTTAAAATTCATAAAACGGAGAAGTATCTTGAAATTTCCACTAATCCTGACTTAAAGTTTGTTTTAAATGATATTACTCGTAATTTTACAAAATTCGAATTAAAAGAACTGACTAATTTAAAATCTTCGTACTCTAAAACCATGTTTCGCTTACTTAAACAATATAAACATACTGGATATTTAAAATTATCAATGGAAGATTTTAGAACTCGATTAGACGTATCAAAGTCTTATCAAATGTGTGACATTACTAAACGTGTATTAAAGCCAATATCTAAAGAGCTTACACCTATTTTTAATAATCTTAATATTAATAAAGTTAAAGCTAAAAAAGGTCGAAAAATTGAATACTTAGAATTTATCTTTGACGCTGAGAAACGTATTCACAACAAACGACAGCCACAAATAACTAATATAGGTAAGTCGCGCCAATATACTAATCGTGAAAAGACACCTAAATGGTTAGACGACAAGATATATAAACAATCTCAAGAGTCACATGACGAAGATGCAAAATTAAAACAAGATCGAGAGGCATTTCAACGTCAATTAGAAGAAAAATGGGAAGAATAATAACTTAAATGAGCTACATCTATATTTTGCTTTTATTTCCTTTAATAATGGGATTTGTCTTATCACTAAAAAAGAAAAGACATCATAAATAATGAACTACTTTTGGTAGGATATTAAAAATATAAGTGATAACCTAAAATAGGATAAAATTTATAAAATCTAAAAAGGAAATTATGTAATGAAAAAAGAATTTAAGGAATGGTTAATAGCCATAATAGTAGCTATATTACTATTATTTTTAGTAAATAATTTTTTATTTAAACCTTATACTGTATCAGGATTATCAATGTATCCAACGTTTAACAATAAAGATAAAGTAGTAGTCAGCAAAATATCCAAATCATTAAATCACTTAAAGTCTGGAGATGTTATTGTATTTCATCAAAATAGCAATAATGACTTTATAAAACGATTGATTGGTAAACCAGGAGATCAAATTGAATATAAAAATGACAAGTTATATATCAATAAAAATTATATCAAAGAACCTTACCTTGACTATAATAAAAAAATGAATAACTCCAGTGAAAATTTAACAGAAGATTTTAATGTATCAAATATAAAGGGATCTAAAAATAAAATGATAATACCTAAAGATAAGTATTTAGTTCTCGGAGACAATAGGACAAACAGTATTGATAGTAGATATTCTGAGGTGGGGTTAATATCTAAAAAACAAATCGTAGGAAAAGTTATTTTAAGATTTTGGCCTTTTAATGATATGAAGTATAATTTTAATCGATGAATGATAAAAAAGCTAAGTTATAAAGCTAGCTTGAGATATTGTTGACGATTACATAATTAGTTCATTCGAATATCTATTTAATTTTACAAATTTCTTCATGCAAGATATACTAAAAATAACAAACAGACAGACACATCATTGGATGTGAAAACCCCAGCATGCCGACCAAAGCATATGCTGGGGTTTCTTTTTTATCGTTGTTCTTGATTTATTAAATAAAGAACACGTCCAACAATAATTGGACATACGATATATTTCACAACAAACAGAACGACAATCATTAGATGTGGCACCTCCTTTCTGCACGGGAAGTGCTTTTTTAGTATAACAGAATCTGATTTTAATAGATTCTCCGTTTTTGAATAAAGATACAAAAGTTCATTTAATGAAAAAGTATGAAAACGCGTGAGAACAATGATGTATAAAACCTGAATAAACGATAATCACAAGACAAAGGCTTAAACGTTGATTTAACAGCGTTTAAGCCTTTACTACAAGTTGACATAATTAACTATTATGGGTAGTGCCTTTGTATAAATACTCAAAAACACAAACATTGTTAAATTAATCTTTGTGTCCTTTAATATAAGTAACATAATAGTTAATTATTGCGATGAGAAAAACCATAGATAACTAAATATATAAGCATAATAACTATGAAATGAATAGCTCCTAAAAATAATGCGAAAATATCTGTAGTAAGAGGTTTAAAATAATCTGATGAATCGTAAATATTCATAAACCAATGAACACATTCCCAAGAAAGAAATGTTCCAATACATCTACTTATTATAATACTTATATTATTTTTTAAGCCGAATTTAAAAATAGATCTACTTATTAATATAGCAACTATTATAAATGGGATGTAACCTATTAATAAACCTGTTTGATAATCAGTAAATAATCCGATAAATTCTATTGGAACTAAAGATAAAATTAATATAATGATTTTTAACCATTTCATTTTAAAATTTCTCTTTTCAATATTATTTTTCCTTCAATATCATTTTATTAATATAATTAGGTAAAAGTCTACGCTGTCTTTAAGTGATAGATGAATGATCTCTATTTTTTATTATGTTATACATTTATATTATTTTCTGTAAGGTTCTGATTCTAAAAGATATTTATAATAGGAGTCTTTCTTTTGTAAATCTGTTTCCCCCCATACCTTATATTCTTTATCATCTGTCCATGGTGCTGGTGCTGGTGTCACGTTATACTCATACTCACTATATGGTTGATCTTTAAAAGCAATATCTTTTTCAGCATATCCCATCATAATATTAAAACTCATTTTTTCATTTTTTATTTTTTTATCCCAACCCTTACGTTCTATAACGTGATCGATGATTTTCTCACTCTTGTGTTCCTGATAAGTAATCACACTAAAAGTCCAAACTGTTAAGGTAATAATGATAACAATAATAGAAGTTATTAATATTTTTAAGATTTTCTTCATTTTTGTATAATTCCTCTTTTTTAATAATTTTTATGATAAATATGTATTATTGTATTTAATTTTACAAAATATTAATTAAATAAATTTACTTAAGGAGACTAATATGAAAAGAAAATATAAAATTACAGGTATCATCTTTATCGTTCTTCTTATCGTTTTAACATTAATTTTTAGTATAGTGCACCATTATGCTAATGTTCAAAAACATGAAGAAGCTAAACTAAAACAAAAAGTTCACCATATTTTCAAACAAAAAGGTTGGGAAGATAAAGTTAAAGAAGAAAAAAATATATTTACGTTCAATACTGGAGATAATGATTTACAAGTCACTTTTAAAGATGAGCCTTATAATACGTATACATATTCTATTGATGAAGACAATAAAGTATATGGAAATGCTGTTTTGAAAGATGAATATGATAAAGATTTTGATAGTAAAAAAAAGTACAAAGAATATTTAAGAAAAATGCATTTTGAAGAAAAATATGATCTGAAATAAAAAAGCAAGCGACTACGATAATTGATAGTCGCTTGCTTTTTAGTGTTCTTTCAATTTGTTTAATGCTTTTTTATGATTCGTTTTCTATCTTGTAATTTGGAGGCTTATATATGCCATTAAATGAAAAGCCTGTATAAAGTTTAAAATAGCTTAGAAAGCAAAAAGGAGTATTAGCATTGAAATCAATTGTTCATTTTATTTGCCTCTTTATCATATTTTGTATTTTTGGATATGTGATAGATTTAATATTTTTTAAAGAAATAAATATTTTTCTGATTTTAGAATCAGCCTTTATTTTATCATTACTAATCATGCCGATATTAAAGATTGTAAAAGAGATAGAAATTGAAAAATAGAACTGGTAAATACCATTTTCTATACTTAATGTTTAATAAAAATAGGCTACTAAAATTCAGTTAATAAAGATCCATCTTTATTAACTGAATTTTAAAAAAATATATATAGTGTTAATTTTTTTAATTAAAGTAGTTATAACTTAATTTATATGATAAAGTCATATTTAAACATATAAATATTTTACAGGAGGTCTTTTTATGAAAAAGTTACTTTCAGTTTTTATTGCAAGTTTATTAGTTTTAACCGGATTATCTTTTTCTTCAATTAATCAAGGTAATACTGCGAGTGCTAAAACAAAATATAAAACAACTATAACTTACAAAGGTCAAAAATATGTATATGTTGGTCATTATAAACACCATTTTTCTAAAAAAGAAGTTAAAAAAGTAGTTAAATTTTCTAAAGGAGTTCATTCAGGAAACAAATTAGTATCTGCTGCTAGTAAACTTAGTAAAAATGGTTATGTTAAAGCATCCTCGGCTATTTATAAAGCCTTTGATTTTGGATTGAAAAATGAATTAAAAGGTAGCTATTTTTACACAGCAGCTAAAAAAGGTACAGGCGTAACAATTTCTTATGATATGTATACTGCAACAACAGGTCCGAACCATACTATAGCTAAGAATTTTAAACATAGTTATAATTAAATAAATGTGAGGGGAAGGATTAATCCTTCCCCTCACATTTATTTTCAAGCTTTTTTGAACGGTTGAATTTTAGACCATAATTTATGAATTCATAGATATTAGATAATATTTCAGCTATTATTCTTAAAATATTTTCCATTATCATCACTACTTTCAATTTTATTCAGTATATTTAATTTTTCTCTCGAATTTTTTTATATCCCCATTTTTATATTTAACTTCATAAAGAATACTTTCTCCTAATAAATCTTTTACATTGTCGTATTTGTTTGCTACACCTTTCCAAATCAATGTATCTTTAGTATCTTTTTTAATACCGTCATTAGTAATTTCTTTTGCATTGTTATTTTTATATCGATACACTTTCCCAATTTTTTCAGGTTTGTTATTTTCTTTTTTATTTATTGTAATATTAACAGCTTTACTTGTAGGATTAATTTCTAATGCACTTTTTTTAATTGGTTTTTCTTTAGAACTATTACTACATCCAGTAACAGTTAGAACTAAAATAAGAGAAATAATAATACTAAATATTGCTTTTTTCATTCTAATCATCCTTTTTTGCTTATTCAAGATTACCATATTCTTCATTTAAATATTTTGATATTAAATTTTCAATTTGTTTAGATTTATTAATACCATATTTTGTTTTAACTTTATCTAAATTAGTTATTAATTTAGGAGGAAGAGTAATATTTAACTTTTGTCTTTGTTCTCTTTCATTCAAACCCACAACACTCTCCTTTTATTTATGCGTATAAAGTAGCATTACATGCGTACAAAGTCAAGTTTGTACCCATAAAAGAAGTATAGTATAGTTTGTTTTTTACTTTATGGAGCTATTATAATTACGACAAACGATAAAAGAAAAACAATTTTTTCCTCTCAAAAAAGCCCTATAGTTTTCAACTAAGAATAAATGAGCAAAGCAAATGGTAAGATAGTCCTTCAGCTATGCTGAATACTACCTTAAGCGGTAATGGATTTCCTTATGCTCTTTAAAATACAAAAGTTACATTATATACCTACTTTTTCAGGTTTTAGCTTTTTTCTAAGAAGAACAATTGAGATAAAAAATATATTTTCCTTTCTGAAAGTGTTGAGAAAGAAATTTTAAAATGATTTATAGCCTATCTGTTGAACAAAAAAGTTTTTAGTCATTTTTTAATAAAATGTTCTAGAAAGGGCTTAAAATGCAAAATAAAAAGACTACTCAAAAAATGAGTAGTCTGAAGAATAGTTTTTGATGTATTAAATGAAAGGGAGTACTACATTAATCATATCACACGCATTTATACCGAGAAAATTTATTGATGTTGAGAAGAACCCTTAACTAAACTTGAAGCCGAATGTCGGCATAGCGTAAGCTATTAAGCCGACGATTCGATAAGTTTAGGGATTGTTAAAGATTCGGAGGTTCAACGTCAATAAAGCAATTTAAAACTATAGTTAAAATAGGGTTCTGTTGCAAAGTCAGAAAGATAAGTATATAACCTTATGTTTCTGACTTTGCAACAGAACCACTTTAATTTACCATAAAAACTTAAATATTTTGAGGAGATAAGGAGTCTTTAAATGAAAAAAATAGTTTATATACTTGGTACTATTATAGTTTTAGGCTTTTGTTATTTTTATGTAAATTTAATTTTTTTTGATAGTTGGACACGTTATTCTGCTGAAAAAGAAATAAATAATTATATTTCAAATCATGATACAAAGAAACTAAAAGAAATATCCGCGAATAATAAAACATATCAACTTTTGAAACATGCTAAACATGTGACAATAAAAGGAGATACAGATAATCAAGGTGGAGGTCATATAGGGTATTTTACTAGTACGATTAATGGTAAAGAAGGAGCGCTTTTTGTACATCTTAATTTTGGTTTGTTTCCTGAAATTCCTAAAGTAACCAAGTTGGAAGTTTTTGATAAAAATATTTATGAGTAGCATAATTGCTACTCATTTTTCGTGTTAGTTATTCTGGTTCTGTTGCAAAGTTAGAAAAATATAGCTAATTACGTCCATATAGCATTAAGCTTCTATGCTATGATAATCGTTAGAAATCTGGCTAAGAATCTGGAGTGTTTTTATGATTTTTTTAAGAGAAAAAATAGTCATGAAATATACAAAAAAATCATGTATATTTTGTTAAATAGTACAGTGATAGCATTTATATTATTGCTAATTGTGAAATTAATATTTGATTTCCTTTTTTAGACTATATTCATATTTTTTCAGATTTGTATTTTTATTGGGGTTAATTATTGGTAGTATCCCAGATTTTATAGAAAAGAAAGGTTAATTTTATGTTATTAAAAAATAAGATTTATTCAGGCATTATTATTGTTATTTTTATAGTTTGTTTGATTATAGGATTGAATGAAAATATCATTGGAAATCCTTTAGGAGAAAAAATATTTTATTTATTAGGTTTTCTATTTTTTGTATTATTAATTATTGGTACAACAAAAAATAGAAAGCATTAATGTCTTCTTTTTGCCCCATTTCTTACGATAAACATTTTTTGAGTAGCCTTTTTAATGTTCTTTCAATCGTTTAATTTCTTTTTTTAATGGTCTATCATCACGATACGTATTAAAATTCATAAATGCAGTACTATCAAAGTGCTCTAACAAGCGATGAAATATCTCATTCTCCCTTTTGTATTGTTCTATATCATCTTCAAGTTGGTCATGACGTTGTCGAAGTGCGTCTCTGTCTGATTTGAGTGCTTCGTTGTCTTCTTCTAGATGTTCAATAACTTTATACAAATTATTCGTATTATTCTTAGAATTAGAATCATCCATCGTTATTTGCTCTTTTGGATATTCAATCACCGTCGGTTTAATCCGATTACCCACAGCTGTTTGGCGTATATATTCTGTGACATTCATACTACGTATGTAGGCTAAATCTTGTATCTTTTTGTATTGCGCTTGACTGACACGAACGGTTAAGATTTTTTCTTTCGAGCTTTGTTTTTTTGGCATTGAATCACCTCATAATTAATATATGATAAGCATACATATGTGTGCTTATTTTTATATTAATATAACATACATATGTATGTTAATAAATATGTATGATTCGAGGTGTTGTGAGCTAACATTTGGCATACATATTATCAAACATATTTGTTTGATAATGCGTATGTCATTTGTTAGCTATATAACGGAATTCAAAAATATATTTTTGAATGTAGTGATGGCCTCGCCAGAGCGAAGATAACTCTTACATTTGAATGTAAGAGTATATCGAGCTATACTCTCATTGCGGAATCAGCCTCACATGTTTGAGGCGTAGCGGTGAGAGTATCCATCATTTTACATAAGCGAAGCATTGTCGAAGGTAGACAATCACAGCGCTTGTAAAATGATATTTGCGAAGGTTCTCGAAAGTAGAGAACCACAGACAAATCAAAAAGCTTCGGGGAGGGCGCTCAATTTGAAATTAGCTTGGAATACGCAAAAAAATAAAATGAGCGATGTTAAAGGCAAAGAGATGGAACAAGAACGTAAAGGGAGAATCAAAAACGATGAGATTGATTTGAAACGGACAAACTTAAACTTTGATTTAGTTGAAGATGAACGTCATTTGTATCATCGTGTGAAAGATAGAGTCGATTATTATAAAGAACAGGGGTCACGTGTACAGAAAAATAGTGTGGTGATGTATTCCAATATCATTACGTTATCGAAAGAAGAGGCCGACCGTATGGGAGAAACACGTACAAAACACTACTTTAAGACATGTAAAGATTACTTCAGTGAACGTTTTGGCGAAGCCAATATCGTTTCAGCGAAAGTGCATATGGATGAATCAGCGCCTCATATGCACCTTCACTTTATACCTGTTAATCATCAAGGACGGTTATCAGCACGTACAGCTATGAATCGACAAGCTATTAATCACATCCATGATGAATTAACAACACATCTGTGCCAGCAAGGTTTTGATGTTGAACGTGGGAGTACCGATGATAATAAAACGTATATTCAAGATATTCATGAATATAAAAAGAAAGCGAAAGTTTTAAGTGAATTAGACCAACAAATTGAAACGAAAAAACAATTGTTGAGGGATATCAACGATTTACACGATGAAAAAGAACATTTAACTCGGGATATTCAAAACTTAAAACGGAAAAATCATTTTTTACAAGAGGATTCTCAACAGGCTCAAGAAGATATTGACCTATATAAGCAACTGAGAGCAAATTCTAGGGACGATTTTGAAAAAGATGAGGAAAAGTACCAAAAAGAAATCAAAGCGTATGAGGCGTCTCTGAGTGGCCTTAGAATGAATTACCGAGATTTGGACAAGCGCAATCAACATTTAACAACACAAAATAATCAACTCGAACACCATTTAGACATGTTAAATGCACGTCATCAAGCGATGAACGACATGGTAAGAAATGATACACGTATTTTGTTTGCGGGACTTAGATGTGCATTGAAAGATATGAACATTGAATTAAGCGCAGAAATTAAATATCAACGTATGCCAGAAGTCGGTATTGATCCCGATACGGTGGATCAGGGGGCTTTAACACATGCATATCAAGGTGATGTGTCAGGGATAGACCATCATATAAGAAAGGCATCAGCACCTATTAAAAAAGAGACAGAGAATGACTTAGAATTAGAATAAATCAATAAAAATAAGCACTCAAACAAGTATGATACTCGCCTGAGTGCTTATCTCATGAAAAGAGGAGATAAAAATTTAATAAGTATGATCAACCTATTAAGAACAATCATTACCTTACTTACAGCGTTTATTAAATAGTTCTGTAAGGAGGAACAATACCTTTGCATTTCTATATTATTATAAGAATTCCAAGGTAGCAAAGATATTGTATTGGAAATGATAGATGTGAGTATGATTTCTAAATTAATTGATGAAGATATT
>NZ_JBIARQ010000044.1:0-5576 GCF_042890065.1 Streptomyces sp. NPDC002328
GGTGGAGGGCACCCCGGGATACAGCTCGACCGTCTCCAGGCCGGAGGCCCGAAGTTCGAAGTCAGCCGCAGCATGGTCGATCTCCGGACGCTTCACGACGGGCAGAGTTCCACACCAGACTGACAACCAGGCCCCGGGTAGCGGTGGTTGAGAAGCACGTTCATCGGGCCGCAGCGAGCGGGATCCTGGCGATGGTCATCCACGTGATCGTCTTCTCTTCGGCGTCGTCGGGGCTGACGTCGACGAGTTCGATGGCGTCGATGCGCAGGGCGCGTGCCTGGGTCGGACGCGGCGGCGGATCTGGTGGAAGGGATCGAGGCTACCCCCTCGCATGCCACCACCATTACACATACACCAAACTGACACATCGTCACTCATGCCGACCCATGGACACCGAACCGCCACGGCGTGGGAAGGTCTTGTGCGTTTGCTGTCATCCGTGCGATCTTCGTTATCTGCCGGTCGCGCAGGGGGCGAGCGGTATGGGGGCTGGAGGGTGCTCATGAAGCTCAGCGTGTCGAGCCGACGGAGACAGCAGTCGAGCGGGGAGTCCACGCCTTCACTTCCAGCACTCCTGGAGCCCACCGCCCAACCCGAATAGGCCATCGCAGCAGCCAGCGTGAAGGCTGGTAGGCGCGAAATTCTATCGACGTACCCTCGCTATCGCAGAGCCATAGCAAGATAGTGCGCAGGCGCGAATGGCGGGAAGTTCGCCGTACGGATCCCGGATTCCCGATTCAATGAATGACCATCAAACATTTCCTTGGTCGCCGCTTAAGAGTTGACCGGACGCGCGGCACGAAACAAGGAAAATCACCGTTCTGGCCGCAGTGTCGCGACCAAATCCACCTCTACTGTCGATCGGCCACAAAGCGCGGCCGAATCTGACGCAAAAAGGTAGTCGAGGACGCATACCCTCAGGTAAACCGAGGGTGCAAAGCGAGAGGAACTCGGTGCGAAAAAAGCTAGCTTCAGTTGTCATGTCCCTGATCTTAGGGGCTACTCTGCTTTCCCTTCCCGCCCAGGCCGAACCATCCAAGCCGACGCCTACGGGCTCAATCAAACCGGTACCCGACCAGCGTATCGCCATGAAAGATACGGGCCGATTAACGAGCTCGTGCAATGACATTGGCGGGATTTTCAAGCGCGCCAAGAACAAGAAGGGGGAGAAGAGCAAGCAGAGGGCGATCTGTCTCCAGAAAGTCCCCGTGACTAAAGCTAAGGCGAGAGCCAAGGATCCCAGATTCAAGAAGAAATCCGGGAAGCTGAAAGTCAGCACCCTCTCCGGTGAAGGGCCCGACAACAGCATTCCCATTTCGTGCGAGTTCATGTATGGCGAATGGGTCTCACGGCGCACATGGACGTGCGGCATGGAAGCATACGTGGCGCGAGCGGTACGGGAAGTTAACGGCGCACCGGTAGTCGAAGGCGAACTCTACTTCGACGTCGCCCAGTACACCTTTGCCGACACGTCAAGCCCAGACCTCTATGACGGGGTGGGAGGCGCTGTCGGCCAGCCGAACGACGGTACCCCCTCAGACACCTGGAATTACCGGATCGAGCTGCGCAAGATGCCCACAAGTTGGGGCAATATCGCAGGCGCGACCGCCACAGTGATACCCCACTGGTGCGAGACCGATAGCCAGGGACCGGACGAGCTCGGGAACACGCCATGCGACGTCGTTGACACTGCGGATCCGAGCTGGCACCTCTTCCCGGCGACCGGAAGCGTCGATGTCATCAGCCATCCCTTCGACGTCTCATCCACTGCGGTAGGGAAATGGAAAACATCGACAGCTGCCACGAATGCGGGAGACATTGCCTGGTCTCGTCCGTCGTCCTTCGTGGAAGTCGTATTCCCGCACACCGTCAACCGCATTGCGGAATACTGGCCCAACGAACCCCCGCTGCTTCGATGCGACACCGTCGAAGAGAACGTCGATACCGGCTGTGTCTACGAGCATTTCAAGCCTTCTCTGCGCTATGCGCTCGACGGTAACTGGGCTGATTATCCCGAGCTGGCCTGGCACATCAAACAGGCACAGCAGGGCTACGGCGTTCCAGGAAAGAACGTAGGCGGGGCACTTCCCGGTAGCCCTTCAGGAACCCCGCTCACTAGGATCGCCGATGCCGCCGACGGGGACAACCGAGATGCGGCTTGCCCGAAATCATTACCCCGCCCTACCGGCGACTCCTGCGATGAGTATCCGTTCAACTCCACAGAGGAAGGCGCAGGAACCGGAAGCTACAGCTGCCGGATGATCAATGCCAGCCAGAACTCTGGCGGCGGGTCAAAGCTCGGATGGTTCTACTGGAAACAGCATGTCCTGCCAGGTGACAAATTCTACGTCGACATAGTGGGTGGCAACTACAATGGAAGCCGCACATGGTCGCCCAACGCCCCTTACACCTGCAGCTACCCGGTGACCCAAGCACCCCCACTGTCAACGGCCAGAACCGGTCTCGATCTGACCTCGACCAACCGGCGCGGTGCCGTCTCGGGTGTCTACGACTGGTCCAGGGCCGGCTATCAGGCGGGAGCTGCCGGTCTTCCGACAGCCTCCAGCTTCAGCACCTCGGATGCCTGTGTCATCACTGCCGCGGAGTTCGAGACGAACTATCAGAACATGTCCAACAACGGTGACGCCAGCGTGGGCTTCCAGCAGGCCATCGACGACATCAAGGCCAACTGTTCCGCGACAGCAGGGTTCAGCAACCTCAGCCTCATCGAACTTCCGCCCGGCGAGATCAACATCTCCCGTCAGATATACGTCGACGCCGACTACATCGTCATCCGCGGATCCGGCTCCGACCCGGCCACCGGCACCCGCATCCGCTTCGAACCCGACGACGACACCCGGTACGACACCATCACCGCAGACGGCTCCAACTGGGACAAGGACGCGATGACCAGCGGTCCTGCCTCCGGCGGGTGGATCTGGCCGGGCCGGGGACTGTTCCGCGTCCAGAGCCGCACTGTCCACGCCGACTACCAGGATGCCTGGGAAGACGCGGACGACAATCGCAAGGACCTTCTGGAAGGCACGGTCAACGTCCATTGGAAGGCCGGCGCCAAACTCCGTGACAAGCCCAATGACACCGGATTCGCTGCCCGCACCGGAGATACGAAGATCTACATCAGGAACGACACCAACAGCAAGATCAGAGCAAATCTCGTCGTCGGCAAGTATGTGAACATCCGCGCGGCGAACACGATGAACTTCTACCGCCAGATGTCTGCAGTGCCGTCCGACTTCGCGCTCCAGCCCCTGCACATGCGACAGCAGCTCTTCAAGATCACAGGCGTGGGGACATCGAGTTCCGACCGTTGGATCACCATCGACAAACCTCTCGAATACGACGTGCCGGTGACCTCCGAATCCGACGGCTCCGAGCCCATACCCTGCGACGAGGAGGCCAACGGTACGGATACCTGCCCAACCGCCCCTGTCGACTCCAAAGCCTCACCGCTCGTGGACCCCGTCGAGGGAGTCGGCTTCGAGAACATGTACATCACCCAGGTCCTGCCCGGACAGAGCCCGACGTCCGCCGTCCATAACTACGGCAACATGGCCCCGGCTGCGGAGATGAACGGCATCGTCTTCAAGTGGGCCGTCAATGACTGGGTCAAGGGTGTCCGCATGCACATGACGGGATCACACCCCATCGTCACCGAGGAGGCGAAGAACCTCACCATCGCCGACAACTACCTCGATGGCTCCTGGAATAAGGGCAAGGGCGGCAACGGCTACTTCCGCGGTTCCCGGGTTTGGGACTCGGTCTACGCCGGCAACACCACCCGCAACCTGCGACACTTCACCTTCCAGTGGTCAGCGTCGGGGAACGTCGCCATCGGCAACGACTTCGACTCGGACCTGAACCTGCACGGCGGGTGGGAACGCAACAACCTGTTCGAGCTCAACACATCCACAGTTCCGTATGAGCACAGATCGGGAAGCTGCTACAGCAACTGCGGCGACGAGGGCGGCAGTGCCCCCGACGACTCGACCTGGTTCCCGATCTGGTGGGCCGCCGGACAGAAGGCCGTCAAGTGGTCCGGCTCGTCAGGCCCCAACAACACCTTCTTCAACAACACGATGAAGAAACAGCTCTCGTACGGCAGCGGCTACACCGACTACTATGCCGATCACAACCGCCTGTACCGGTTCGGCTGGAGCACTTTGGGCTGGTTCCATCTCTCCCGCGGCGGTGTGCCGATCAGCGACTGGTCCCACCACGAACTGCTCGACTACACCGGCAGCGGAATCGACTCCAGCACCACCAGCCAGAACGACTCCTTGTTCCTGACGAACGTCACCTGAGAGCCAATCACACACGCTTGGCCCCGCAGCCATCGTTCCCGCTGCGGGGCCAAGCGTGTAAGACGAATAAAGAGGTGTTCGCGTGACCGGAAAGATCGAAGCCGTCGTGTCAGGAGACTCCGAAAATACGTACATCCACGCGGCCGAATTCCCGGTGAACTACGCGCAGTTCTACCTGCTCGACCGGAATCTCAACCGGACCGTGCTTCCTGTGCCGAAAGCGCCAGGGGAGGCTCATGCCGGCATCCTACGAACCGTACGCGGTGGGGCATTCCTTGTCACCGGCCTCAACAAGGGCGTTGTCGACCTGACAGTGTCGGTCCACGCCGGTGAGCCGGAGCCGCTCCTGAACGAATACGACGACGTGGTCGAAGTCAGCCTCCAGATCGATATCGAACCCGTCCATGTCAGTGCCTGGGGAGGCGGCGGCAGGTTCATCACCTTGCCCACAATGCCGGCGGGGCCCGGCTGGTACCGGCTGCGTTACCACGCCCGCAACATGGACCAGGCATTCGACCTGTACTCCGCAGTGCCGATCGACTCCTTCCACCTCCAGATCTGGGCCGAACCTCAAAGCGATCCAGAGGTCCTGCAGATCACCTCGAATCAAGCCCAATACTGGCTGTCCGTCTGAGCTTGCCCCGGTCGGTGATTCGGCGCTCCGCTCCTTGACGTCACCGCGGCGCGCCAGTCCCGCAGGTGCATGACGCCTCCGAGAGTCCCAGAGAGAGGGATGCTGCTGGCTGACCTGGACGCTCCGCCCAAGCAGCAGGCACACCGCCCAGCGGATCTACGACCGCCTGGTCGAGGACCATGGGGCCGACGACATCTCGTATCCCATAGTCCGCCTCTACGTGAAGGACCGCCGCAAGGAGGTCCGACGGCAGGCCGGGGTGGGCAACCTGCTGTTAGCCTTGCGCTTTCACGAGGCGGGCTGTCCGGCTGGTGATCGCGAAAGCAGAAAGTGCCTCTGACCAGCGAGAATGAGGATTGCTGAGGTCCTTGTTCCCGCCAACGTCGGAGGCACTTTCCAGGTGAAGGTGCGACACGAAGTCGCGTGTGTTGAGTGGGCTCTCTTGGAGAGGAGGTCGGCGATGGCGTCGGCGACAGAGTAGCCCCGGGTCAGTGTCCGATGACCTGTCCCCGCCCGGACATGCGTCGCTGGTAACGGCGGGGTGTGAAGCTCCGGGCATAAGCCCAAGTGCCCTCGTTCCACCCGAGGGCAACAGGCAAGGGGAAGGCCGGACGGGTGAA
>NZ_JBIARQ010000045.1:0-4763 GCF_042890065.1 Streptomyces sp. NPDC002328
TTTACCGACCGTGAACGTGACCGGGTCGGCTCTGACCTGGGGTGATGTGTTGTCCATCGGCACGCGACGTGGCGGGCTGCCGAGGGCTGATTCGAGGTCGTCAGCGTGGCCTTCGAGGATGGCGCTGTAGGACTCTGCAGCTGGGCGGATGCCGACGTGGGCTTCCAGCGCGTCAGAAACGGTCTCGTCGCATTCGTCGAAGAACGCTTCGAGCTGCCTCAAGGTCGATGCAAGGGCGTGGATCGTCTGACGGTCGAGAGCGACTGTGGCGGAACCGGGGGCGGGGTGCATGAGGGGTCCTGTTCCAGGAGTTGGACCTCGAGGTCCGCGATGCGTTTGTCGGCGAAGCGGATGTTGGAGCGGGCACCTTCGAGTCGTTCTTGGAGCTTGCGGTGCTCCTGTGTGAGCTGGTTGACACGGTGTTTGAGGGTGGTGTTCTCGGTGGTGAGGGCCTGCACCGACTCGCCGGGGACCATCTGGTCGAAGTCGCGTAGTTGGCCCATGAGTTCACCGATGCGCTGCCGCTGGGTGAGTACCTCCTTCTGGGCTCGGGCCAGCTCTGCCTCGGCGTTGAGTGCGCGCTCGCGCCAGGTGGCCTCAACGCGATCGTGTTCGTGCTGGTTCTTCTGGTCGTGGCGGCTGCGGCTCTCAGCGACCGCGTTCTTGACGAGGGCGCGGGCGCCGGCGTTCTCGTAGAGGAACGTGGCGGAGACGCCTGCGCGCTGAGCGATCGCTTTGACCGTGAGACGTCCGCGTTCGCGGCGTAGGTGGCGGATCGCAGTTTCGACCCAAGCGAGCTTCTCCTCGCTCTGGCGCTTGCGAGCGGCGATGGCGGCCTCGGGGACGGTGGGCCTCATGCTGCGGT
Organism: Streptomyces sp. NPDC002328; assembly: GCF_042890065.1. NCBI lineage: Bacteria > Bacillati > Actinomycetota > Actinomycetes > Kitasatosporales > Streptomycetaceae > Streptomyces > Streptomyces sp. NPDC002328. The sequence goes on from NZ_JBIARQ010000045.1 coordinate 866, forward strand.
CCAGTCCGTCTCGTGCTGGGCTAGTTCCTGGGCGCGGAAGGCGGTAGCCCAGACACGGCCGAAGTACTCCTGCGGCCGGCGGAGATCGAGTGCGAGGGCCTCATCGAGTAGACCGACGGCTTCGAGGGCCTTTTCCAAGCCGTCAATTGCGCGGGCCGTGGGTTCGAAGATGTCGTGCAAGTAGTCCGCGGTCGCACTGTCGGATGCCCCCTCGGCCATAGCGTGCCATTGTTCGCGCTTTCGGTGCCAGTAGACTAGGTCAGCGCCGGACATGACGAACTTGTCGCAGTTATGGCAGTCCATATTCCATGGGCACGCCTGCCCGTCGACAACTGCTTGAAAGGTGCAGAAGCCACCCTCGGCAGGCGTCGACTTGCGCGAGAGGTCGATGGCGAGGGCCTCGGCCTCTGCGCGGGTCATGGGTTTGCCTGAGGTGAGAGCGAGGCCGGGCTGGGCGGCGCCGGGGCCGGCGACCCAAACGGCATTCAGTGCGTCGTTGAGTTCGGAGTCGGTGTTGGCGATGTGTACGTAGTGCTCGGCCATCACCGCCGAGATCTGCCCCAAGTACCGTTTGATCTGAGTGAGGTTTGCGCCTGCCTTGAGGAGTTTGGTGGCTAGTGTGTGCCTTGCCTGATGAGGGACTCCATGACCTACGTCGAGTGTCTCCAGCCATGTGCGGAACAGGTTGAGGAACCACTTGTAGCTGACGCTCTTGAGTAGTTGCCGGTTGCTGGTTCGACGCGGAAATAGGGCGATCTGGCTTCGTTCTTGTGGTGTTGGCGGGTGGCCTACCCTCTGAATGTATCGATCGATTGTCCTATTCTGGCGTTGCTCAAGGCGGAGGTATAGCCGCTCGGGAATCCGAATCGCCTCGTCGAGATTTCCAACTTTCGTTTGGTCATGCCAGAACAGGGGGACGCCGTTCAAGCGGCTGATGCAATCCAGTCGTACCTCGCGAACCTCCTTCCCTCGCCGCCCGGTGAGGACTTGGGTCTCCCAGATATCCCGGATGCCGCGGTCGTCTTCGTCCGCTTCCTCTAACCTCTCCAGGTTCTGCTGATTGGCGACGGCCCGAGCGAGAACATCTGGAAAGGGCCGTCTACGCCCCGTTCGCATGTCGCCGCCCGGAAGCGCAAGCGCGAACCGACGGTCAAGGCCAAGGCGTTCGGCATCACCGGAGTCCAACCCGAACCGGAGCACGCGGCGGGCGCCGTTGAAAGTGGCGGACTGAATGCACTTCGTAACGATGCCCGGCGTGCCGTTCTTCGTAAGGCGGCGTCTCAGCATAGGGAGACCATGCTCGGCACGGTGGCGTTGGTCGGCGACGAACGCCACCATATGGGAGGCGGTCAGTACGGCGGGGTCATGGCCGCCGCCCGGTGCCTGGGCCTCGAGATAGGCGGACAGCTCGGCGCAGGCGCGACGGCTCATGTCGAATGGGGAACGGCTCTTGGGTGGATCGGTGAGGAGCCGATTCGCGAACATGTCCCAGATCAGGTCGCGTAGCCAACGCTGGCTGATCGGAGTCAGGTCAATATGACTATGGCAGGATGAAAAGCGGACGCCAAAGTGGTCCGTCTCGATGAAACCCGCTTCTTTTGTGTCCTCCCGCGTGAAATAGACCTGCCGAAGCGAGTTGAGCATCCCAAAGAGCAGCAATCGAGAGAGGCGTCTACAGTTCTCCTGGTCGATATCGACCAGTGAATCCACGCGTTGGTCACGGCAGTCGTCTACGAGATACTGCACCCACACCAGAGGCCAGATCATTCCCTCAGTCGGGCTGTTGCTATGTTGGAAGAGAGCCCACTTAATTTCCGCTTTCACGAGCGGACGTAACCCGAGCAATGAAACTTGGCCGTTAGCTCGGTTGGCGAGGCCGGTTTCACGACACCACCGTTCGAAGAGGCTCTTATCGGCGTATTCGATCGGGACAGGCTTGTTGCGCGTGACGATCCATCGGGCCCAGTTCGCTGCCGTACGCGCGCCTCCGGGTTTCCGGTCTCGCTCATAGTGCGTGATGTGCCGATGGCAGAGACCCAACGGAGACGACGCCTGTTCAGGGCAGGGGAGGACCTTGCATTGCCCGAAGTGAGGAAAGGGAGCCTGTTTGGCCAGCCATTCCTCGTAAACAGGCAGCGTCCCCTTCCTTCCACGAACATCGGCATGGTGCCTCAGCCACCGGGATCCGTGGAGATAACACAACCGCCTGGCGTCCCATGCCGGCGCGTCGGGACAGACCACGCAAGGCGGAGGATCGATCCAGGATTTAGGAATCAACGGCACAGCTGCCATATGAAATTCGGTGATACTCCGCCCGGCTTTCTGCGCTGCGACCCATTCCAACTCGTGCACCTTGCAGAAATCGCGTGCCGGGCCTTGTGCCCTCTGGCAGCTGCTGACGCCACAGCCCCACCCATACGTGGGGTGACCCCGGGGAACCTTGATGACATCGCCGCGGAACAACGGATCGAAGTTCGGCGCCGCGATGAGTGCCGTGAGGAGTTCCAGCCGGTCACTGGTCGTCCGCGTCGAGACGCTGCCATCCGTTACCAACGGCAGCACCTGGAGGTCACTCATGGTCTTCATCCCCCCACACCTGCTGCAGTGCCGCGGTGAACTCCGGAGAGTGCAGGTCCGGGTGTCCGTAGACCTCGTCGACCATCTGGGCCGATGCCCAGTTGCCGACCACTTTGGCCACCATCGAATTGCCGCCCGACACGTCCAGAACGTCATTCGTGATCTGGTGCCGGAATGCCTTCGGTGTGATCCTTCCCGGCAGCTCAGCCCGGCGGCCGGCTCGGCGCAGCATCCCCCGCGCCGCGTCCGCAGTCCAGGGCTCACCGACGTTCTCTCCCGCTAGCTGGATCAGCAGCATGCCGTGCCCTGCGGCGTACTTCGCATACTCCGTCGTCATGTACTTGAAGTAGCTGCTGATCATGGCGGGGCTGACTCGGTAGATCTCTCCGCCGGTGATCACCCCATCAACCATCTTCCAGTCCGGTTTGATCTTTGCTGCGGCCCGGTTGGGGTTGCCCCAACGATGGCAAACGTGCAGGTGAGGGCTCGTGCACTCGCCGCAGCCCGCATTTTCCCGCAGATGTAGGTCGACCAGGTGTAAGCCCGTCAGCCCGCCGATCCGCAGGCTCGTGTCGGACAACCACCGCACGACCATCTCGTCGCGGGCCGTGTTCACGGCTCCCAGCAGCTCCGGCTTGGCCCCATCAGGCAGCATCTTCGGGTGCCGTCTCCTGGTAGGCCGCGAAGGTGCCAGCGGGTTGGCCGGCATCGACTTCTTCACATGTCCCAAGAACGCTCGGCTCTTGTCCACCTTCGTCGGCAACCGGGTGCCCAACAGGGCATGCCTCAGCTCGTCGTTCACGCCGCTGCGGGCGCATGCGTCGAGATAGAAGCCTTTCAAGGCAGCTGCCGCGACCTGGAGAGCCGAGGCACCGTATGGGCGTTGGGGAGGAACCCTCCACGGCTGCCCGTACGGCATCTGCACTTGAGCGCCTACAGCCCCCATGTACCGCTTCAAGTCGAGGAGCCCGATCGACTCGGTGGTCAGCCCTTCCCGGATCCGCCACCGCAAGTGATCCACGAGCGAGTAGGCGTACGTCTTCTGCGACCCTGAGCCGTCGAACGGACGCAGATACGAGTCCGCTTCCTCGTCGACCGAACAGTCTGGCCAGACGATCGCGTACGACAGCCCGCCGCCCGATCGCTTCAACACCTGGACTCTGAGATCCCCAAGTACTACTCGACTACGCGCCACTCGCGCCTCCGCGCTGATTCTTCCTATGTCCTGAAGACAACTGGGGAGGTTGGTTAATACGAACGGGACAGTGGAGGAGAGGGTCCGAACGAGTGACGCGGGGACTCGTGGGGCGGTCGGTAAAGT
>NZ_JBIARQ010000046.1:0-4572 GCF_042890065.1 Streptomyces sp. NPDC002328
CGAGCCCGCACCCGCACCAGCCCCCTGACAGCACTCCGCCCCGCCGCACAGCGACGGGGCGAAGCAACCAGGCCCGAATAAACCAACAGCATCCCGTTCGGCTGCCGGGCCCCTCGCCACACGTCGCCTACAGGGTGCCGAAGCCCACCTTGCGCGGGGCGGGCTCGCCCAGCTCGACGTAGGCCAGACGGTCGGCCGGGACCAGGACCCTGCGGCCCTTCTCGTCCACGAGGCTGAGCAGCTGCGACTTCCCCGCCAGCGCCTCGGACACGAGGCGCTCGACCTCCTCGGCGCTCTGACCGCTCTCCAGAACGATCTCGCGGGGCGCGTGCTGCACGCCGATCTTGACCTCCACGGCTATGTCCCTCCGACGGTCAGTGGTGCGCGGGCGTCCGCGCCGTACGCTGCACACATTAGCCCGGTGAGGGGACGGGTACGGCGCGGGCGTCCACGCCAGGAGCGAACAACGGACGGGAACAAAGGGCCGACGGCCCGCACGTACGCGTACTCGCTCAGTGCTGTTCGATGCCGTGCAGCGGGAAGCCGGCGATGCCGCGCCAGGCCAGCGAGGCCAGCAACTGCACCGCCTGGTCGCGTGGGACGCTGCGGTCGCTGTGCAGCCAGGAGCGGGCCACCACCTGGGCGAGGCCGCCGAGTCCGGAGGCCAGCAGCATCGACTCCGCGCGCGAGAGGCCGGTGTCCTCGGCGATCACGTCGCAGATCGCCTCGGCGCACTCGTTGGTCACCTTGTCGACGCGCTCGCGCACCGCGGGCTCGTTCGTCAGATCCGACTCGAAGACCAGCCGGAAGGCGCCGCCGTCGTCCTCCACGTACGCGAAGTAAGCGTCCATCGTGGCGCGCACGCGCTGCTTGTTGTCGGTCGTCGAGGCGAGCGCGCCCCGCACCGCCTGGATGAGCGACTCGCAGTGCTGGTCCAGCAGGGCCAGATAGAGGTCGAGCTTGCCCGGGAAGTGCTGGTAGAGCACCGGCTTGCTGACGCCGGCGCGTTCGGCGATGTCGTCCATCGCGGCAGCGTGGTAGCCCTGCGCCACGAAGACCTCCTGGGCGGCGCCCAGCAGCTGGTTCCGTCGGGCACGGCGCGGCAAGCGCGTGCCTCGTGGGCGCGCTGCCTCAGTTTGCTCGATGGCTGTCACGCCGCCTCCCAAAGTCGTCCACTCGCGGTGTGCCGCCGCGCGGCCATCGTACTTTTCGGTAACCGTGGCGCGCGCGGTGCGAGCGCAGAATTTCACGGACCGGACGATGGTAAAAGCCGTACAGAAGGTTTGCTACCGGTGTTTAGCGGGCAGAATGCGCCTCCGTCTTGCCGCGGATACGGCTCGGCGTACGCGTCGGCAGCATCGGCAGCGGTTGTCGACGGCGGCCGTCAGCAATAGTCGTCGGCGGCGGTCGTCAGCGGTAGTCGTCCTCGTCCAGTGAGACGACGCGGGCCTGTTCGACGAGGTCGGCCTCGTTCGCCTGGGCGGGGTCCACGCCCTCCAGAGGATCGTCGCGGTTCGGCGTGATGTCCGCATGCTGTTCCGCGGCGTCGTTCTCCGGCGCCTCGACGTCGAAATCCGCTCCCTCGTCGTCGTTCAAGAACGTCTCGGGGTCGGTGGGGTCGACGGCCATGGCGGGCTCCCTTCCTATGGACGCCCCTGAGAATGCAGGGGCCACGCGCGGGTGCCCTCCCTATGAGCCTAGGAGACACCCTTTTCGGACGCTATGCGATGTGCCCATGATTCGCGCCGTCATCTGCGCGTGGTCCACCCCGCTGCCTGTGACGGCGAACACACAAGTCACGGCGTGATCGTCTCGTAACATTGCGGGCATGTCTTCGACCGAGCTGCCCTCCGTGCCGCCCACCAGTGTGCTGCCGAAGGAAGTGTCCGTCAGGGTGGCCGAGGGCGAGCGGCTCCGGTCGGTGGGGCTGCCGGGCGTCACGCTGAAGATCCGTTCCAGGCCGCCCGCGCGCGAGGGCCTGGAGCCGGCGCTGTTCGTGCACGGCCTCGGCGGTTCCTCGCAGAACTGGTCCGCGCTGATGGCGCTGCTCGACGGGGCCGTCGACAGCGAGGCCGTCGATCTCCCCGGCTTCGGCGACTCCCCGCCGCCGGACGACGGCGACTACTCCGTCACCGCACACGCGCGTGCCGTCATCCGCTACCTCGACGCATCCGGCCGCGGGCCCGTGCACCTCATCGGCAACTCCCTCGGCGGCGCGGTGTCGACGCGCGTCGCGGCGGTGCGCCCCGACCTTGTCCGCACGCTCACACTCGTCTCGCCCGCGCTGCCGGAACTGCGCGTGCAGCGCACCGCGGTGCCCACGGGACTGCTCGGCCTGCCCGGAGTGGCCTCGCTCTTCAGCCGGTTCACCCGTGAGTGGACGGCCGAGCAGCGCGTGCGCGGCGTGACGGCCCTCTGTTACGGCGATCCCGGACGGGTCGCGCCGGAGGCCTTCCAGTACGCGGTGGAGGAGATGGAACGGCGCTTGCGGCTGCCGTACTTCTGGGACGCGATGACGCGCTCCGCGCGCGGGCTGGTCAACGCGTACACGCTGGGCGGCCAGCATGGACTGTGGCGGCAGGCCGAACGCGTCCTCGCCCCGACCCTCCTCGTCTACGGAGGCCGCGACCAACTCGTAGGCTTCCGCATGGCGCAGAGGTCCGCGCGCGCCTTCCGCGACTCCCGACTGCTGACCCTGCCGAACGCCGGGCACGTGGCGATGATGGAGTACCCGGAGACGGTCGCCACGGCGTTCCGCGAACTGCTCGCGGAGACGGGCTCCGGGGCGGGCACCGGGACGGACGTCGTGACGGGCACCGGGGCGGGGTCCGGGGCGGGTTCCTCCGCGGGCGACGCGGCGGGGTTCGAGGAGGATCTCGGGACGGCCGTCGGCCGGACCGGCGGATCCGCGGACGCGGGGAGCTGAGGGGGGCCGTGGGACGGCACAGCCGACGGGGGGCGGCGCCCAGGAGCGCGCCGCAGGAGAAGACCACAAGCGCTTACGGGAGCGCCTCGACAGATGCGCCCAGATGGGTTTCGGTGCCGGAAACGCGGGGCAACCGCGGTCAGGAAGCGACGGGACGGCCCGCCGGCGGAACCCCCGCCCACGGCTTTCCCCGGCTTCTCGACGGAACCCCGGCCCACGGCTTCCCCAGGTTGCCCGACGGCACTCCGGCGCACGGTTTCCCCCAGGTGGCTCGTGGCGGTCACCCGGAGCAGAGGGAAGCCGGGGGAGCATGGGGTGAGTTGACGGGTCGTCCGGCACAGGGTGCCGGACCCCTGATCCCCCGTCAGCGACCCGCGTCCCCGGGCGGCCCCCGGCAGGACTACCTCGACGCATTTGAGGAGGACGACGTCTTCGCGCGCCGCAGGCCCCTGTCCGGTGCCGTCTCCTCACACGCGAGCGACCCGTACGCCTCCGTCACCGAATGGGACGCGGAGCCGCGTGCGACCGCCGAGGGTGAGGACGACGTGCCGCCCTCCGGCGCGCCCGCGACGGCCAAGGGCGGCAAGGGACGGGCCTTCACCGGTATCGCGGCGGCCGCCGTCACCACCGTGCTGGCGATCGTGGTGGCCGGACAGGTCACCGACGCGCGCGACGAGGGCTCCGTCCAGTCGCAGTCGGCCACCGACCAGTCCGCGCGCGACGCCCGCGACGCCACCGACCGCAGCGGCGGCCGTCCGGGCCCCTCCGCCGCGGCCCCGAGCGCCGCGCCGCTGACGTACGAACAGAAGATGGACCTGCGCTACCCGCTCGGCGTCACACTCGCGGGCTCGGGCGAGTTCGACGCCGTGCCCGGCATCGCCAAGGCGCCCGGCAAGGGCCAGAAGTACACCTACCGCGTGGACGTCGAGCAGGGGCTCGGCCTCGACGCCGCGCTCTTCGCGGAAGCCGTCCAGCAGACGCTGAACGACGAGCGCAGCTGGGCGCACGACGGCGCGCGCACCTTCGAACGCATCCACACGGGCGAGCCCGACTTCGTCATCACGCTCGCCAGCCCCGGTACCACCGCCGAATGGTGCGCGAAGTCCGGCCTGGACACCACCGTGGACAACGTCTCCTGCGACTCCGCCGCCACCGAGCGCGTGATGATCAACGCCTACCGGTGGGCGCAGGGCTCGCAGACCTACGGCGACGAGATGTACGCCTACCGCGAGATGCTCATCAACCACGAGGTCGGCCACCGGCTCGGCTACAGCCATGTGACCTGCGACAAGAGCGGCGATCTGGCACCCGTGATGCAGCAGCAGACGAAGTTCCTGGAACACGACGGGATCCGCTGTCTGCCCAACCCGTGGCCGTATCCCGCCGGGTGATCCGGCGGCGCCGGGGCCGGTGATTCCGGCGGTAACTGCGGCGGTGATTCCGGCGGTGATTCCGGCGGTGATTCCCTAGCGCGGCGGAACGCGGGCCGCGCGGGAAAGTTACGAGCGTTCACCCCTTCTGGTGGGGGGGGGGGGGGGGGGGGGGGGGGGGGGGCGGGCGGCGCGGGCCGGGGGGGGGGGGGGGGCGGCGCGCGCCCCCCCCCCCCGCCCCCGCCCCCCCCGCCCGCGGCGGGGGGGGGGGCGGGG
>NZ_JBIARQ010000047.1:0-1574 GCF_042890065.1 Streptomyces sp. NPDC002328
GACGAGTCAGAAACCGTTGATGTAGGCGAAGGACATGCGAAAGGTCCGGCGTAGAGGGTAAGACCCCCGTAGTCGAAACGTCAGCGGCTCGTTTGAGAGACACCCAAGTAGCACGGGGCCCGAGAAATCCCGTGTGAATCTGGCGGGACCACCCGCTAAGCCTAAATATTCCCTGGTGACCGATAGCGGATAGTACCGTGAGGGAATGGTGAAAAGTACCGCGGGAGCGGAGTGAAATAGTACCTGAAACCGTGTGCCTACAAGCCGTGGGAGCGTCGGGATGGAGCTTGCTCCATCCTCGTGACTGCGTGCCTTTTGAAGAATGAGCCTGCGAGTTTGCGGTGTGTTGCGAGGTTAACCCGGGTGGGGAAGCCGTAGCGAAAGCGAGTCCGAACAGGGCGATTCAGTAGCACGCTCAAGACCCGAAGCGGAGTGATCTAGCCATGGGCAGGTTGAAGCGGAGGTAAGACTTCGTGGAGGACCGAACCCACCAGGGTTGAAAACCTGGGGGATGACCTGTGGTTAGGGGTGAAAGGCCAATCAAACTCCGTGATAGCTGGTTCTCCCCGAAATGCATTTAGGTGCAGCGTCGTGTGTTTCTTGCCGGAGGTAGAGCACTGGATAGGCGATGGGCCCTACCGGGTTACTGACCTTAGCCAAACTCCGAATGCCGGTAAGTGAGAGCGCGGCAGTGAGACTGTGGGGGATAAGCTCCATGGTCGAGAGGGAAACAGCCCAGAGCATCGACTAAGGCCCCTAAGCGTACGCTAAGTGGGAAAGGATGTGGAGTCGCACAGACAACCAGGAGGTTGGCTTAGAAGCAGCCACCCTTGAAAGAGTGCGTAATAGCTCACTGGTCTAGTGATTCCGCGCCGACAATGTAGCGGGGCTCAAGCGTACCGCCGAAGTCGTGTCATTGCGATATATACCCCCAACGGGGATCGTGATGGGTAGGGGAGCGTCGTGTGCCGGGTGAAGCAGCCGCGGAAGCGAGTTGTGGACGGTTCACGAGTGAGAATGCAGGCATGAGTAGCGATACAAACGTGAGAAACGTTTGCGCCGATTGACTAAGGGTTCCTGGGTCAAGCTGATCTGCCCAGGGTAAGTCGGGACCTAAGGCGAGGCCGACAGGCGTAGTCGATGGATAACCGGTTGATATTCCGGTACCCGCTGTGAAGCGTCAAACATCGAACCAGGCGATGCTAAGTCCGTGAAGCCGTTCCGGACCCTTCGGGGAAAGGAAAGTGGTGGAGCCGACGAACCAGACTTGCAGTAGGTGAGTGATGGGGTGACGCAGGAAGGTAGTCCAGCCCGGGCGGTGGTTGTCCCGGGGTAAGGGTGTAGGGCGCTGTCCAGGTAAATCCGGACAGCTTGTGCCTGAGACCTGATGCCGAGCCGATTGTGGTGAAGTGGATGATCCTATGCTGTCGAGAAAAGCCTCTAGCGAGTTTCATGGCGGCCCGTACCCTAAACCGACTCAGGTGGTCAGGTAGAGAATACCGAGGCGTTCGGGTGAACTATGGTTAAGGAACTCGGCAAAATGCCCCCGTAACTTCGGGAGAAGGGGGGCCACA
>NZ_JBIARQ010000047.1:1672-2868 GCF_042890065.1 Streptomyces sp. NPDC002328
TTGAGCTGGGGGTGGCCGCAGAGACCAGCGAGAAGCGACTGTTTACTAAAAACACAGGTCCGTGCGAAGCCGTAAGGCGATGTATACGGACTGACGCCTGCCCGGTGCTGGAACGTTAAGGGGACCGGTTAGTCACATTTCGGTGTGGCGAAGCTGAGAACTTAAGCGCCAGTAAACGGCGGTGGTAACTATAACCATCCTAAGGTAGCGAAATTCCTTGTCGGGTAAGTTCCGACCTGCACGAATGGCGTAACGACTTCTCGACTGTCTCAACCATAGGCCCGGTGAAATTGCACTACGAGTAAAGATGCTCGTTTCGCGCAGCAGGACGGAAAGACCCCGGGACCTTTACTACAGTTTGATATTGGTGTTCGGTTCGGCTTGTGTAGGATAGGTGGGAGACTGTGAAGCGGCCACGCCAGTGGTTGTGGAGTCGTCGTTGAAATACCACTCTGGTCGTGCTGGATGTCTAACCTGGGTCCGTGATCCGGATCAGGGACAGTGTCTGATGGGTAGTTTAACTGGGGCGGTTGCCTCCTAAAGAGTAACGGAGGCGCCCAAAGGTTCCCTCAGCCTGGTTGGCAATCAGGTGTTGAGTGTAAGTGCACAAGGGAGCTTGACTGTGAGACCGACGGGTCGAGCAGGGACGAAAGTCGGGACTAGTGATCCGGCGGTGGCTTGTGGAAGCGCCGTCGCTCAACGGATAAAAGGTACCCCGGGGATAACAGGCTGATCTTCCCCAAGAGTCCATATCGACGGGATGGTTTGGCACCTCGATGTCGGCTCGTCGCATCCTGGGGCTGGAGTCGGTCCCAAGGGTTGGGCTGTTCGCCCATTAAAGCGGTACGCGAGCTGGGTTTAGAACGTCGTGAGACAGTTCGGTCCCTATCCGCTGCGCGCGCAGGAATATTGAGAAGGGCTGTCCCTAGTACGAGAGGACCGGGACGGACGAACCTCTGGTGTGCCAGTTGTTCTGCCAAGGGCATGGCTGGTTGGCTACGTTCGGGAGGGATAACCGCTGAAAGCATCTAAGCGGGAAGCCTGCTTCGAGATGAGTATTCCCACCCACTTGATGGGGTAAGGCTCCCAGTAGACGACTGGGTTGATAGGCCGGATCTGGAAGCACGGTAACGTGTGGAGGTGACCGGTACTAATAGGCCGAGGGCTTGTCCTCAGTTGCTCGCGTCCACTGTGTT
>NZ_JBIARQ010000048.1:0-1978 GCF_042890065.1 Streptomyces sp. NPDC002328
GTGTCGGGTCCCAGGTGATGCCTGACGTTCTGGTCCCAGGTGATGCTTGACGGTGGGCCTAGAGAACATAGGGAGCCCCGTGGGGCTTGTTCGCTTTCACGTTACGGACCGGGACGTCGGTCGTGCGGCGGATCACACGGATCTGGCCGTCCAGCTCGACGGTGATCGTCGTGTCCGACACGTGCACGGTCACCGTCTGGCCTGCGTAGGGGCGTCCGAGGGAGACGGTCTGGCGGCAGACCATGATCGTGCCGACCGCGCTGACCCGCCGCTGGACTCTCACCGGCTCTGTGTCCGGACGCGGCGGCGGGCCGGCCGGACGCAGTCCCCGCAACCGCTGCACCGCCTCGCGGCTGAGTGGGTTGGGCCGCACCCGCAGCAGTTGTCGCGAGGACAGGTCGAAGAACGACAGCGTCTCGTCGTCGATCCTGATGCCCACCTGGCGGCCTCCGAGGATCTCCGCCGCCAGGACCTGGCGCCCGCCCAGGTTCACCAGGCCGCTGTTGTTCACGACCCGGTCCACCTCGAACGCGGCCGCGTCGCCGGCGGGCAGCGGGGCCGGTCCGGCCGCACGTCCTCCCCGGGCGGCAAGCTGCGCGAGATCCGCCACGGACAGGTGTGACCGCACGGTTTTGATCCGCGTTCCGGCGATCAGCAGATGGATCACCGAGGTGTCGGCCCAGAAGGTCACCGTCAGCCCTGAGCGGGCCGGGCCGAGCCAGAACTGTTTGCCCGCGACCTGCAGATTCCCACTCGCAGGCACCACCCGCTCGAACTCCACCGGCCCGCCCTCGTCCACCTGCACCTCCAAAGGAAGAGGGGCAGGAGCAGGCGCCGCTTCGGCCGGATCCGGCACCGCAGCGGGAGCCGTCCGCTGCTGCGGCACCAGCGCCAGCACTCCGGGCACCCTCAGGCCCAGCACGTCCCGTTCCTGCTCTGGAACCGGGGTGAAGCGGTCCGTTGGGGACTGCATGTCCAAGGCCTGATGCGGCCGGACGGAGTTGTACTCCTGAACCCACGCATCCAGCGCTGCCTGAGCCTCCTCGATGCTCTCGAACGCGCCGCAGTCGTCGAGGAGTTCACGCCGCAGTGTCTGATGGAACCGCTCGACCTTGCCCGTCGTGGTCGGGGAGGCCGGCTGGGTGAGACGGTGCGCGATCCCGTTCTCCCGGCAGATCCGGTCGAACAACACCTCACCACCGTGCCCGAACCGGTCGGTGAACTGCTTGCCGTTGTCGGTGAGCACCTCCTCCGGCACCCCGAACGCCTGCAAGGCCCGGGTGAACGCCGCGCAGACCGCACGCCCGGTCGCCCGCTCGACCACCGACGCGATCACGCAATACCGGGAGTGATCGTCCACACCCGTCACGACCTTGGCCTCGGTCAGTTCACCGGTCACCGGGTCGACCAGCATCACTCCGCCGACGATGTCCATCTGCCACAGCTGCATCGGACGGTCCCGCTGCCAGCGCTTGTAATCCGACCGCTTCCTCCGCCGCACCCCCGGCTCCACCAGCCCGTGACGGACCAGGATCCGATACACGGTCATCCGCGACGGCACCGGGCTCACCGCCCCGGACCGCTCCAGCACATGAGCGATCCGCCGCGGACCCCACCGAGGATGCTCGCGCCGCAGCTCACACACGGCCGCCTCCACCTCGGCAGAAGCCTGATGCGGACACGACGCAGGCCTGCGCGAACGGTCCACCAACCCGGCCAGACCCGAGGCCTCATACCGGGACTTCCATCCGCTCACCGTCTGCCGCGAGACGCCCAGCTGGGCGGCGACCTCCGTCACCATCGCGCCCGCCAGCACCGCCAGGACAGCCCGGTATCTCTGCTCGACAACCGACAACTCCACCAGCGCCAATCCCGGCCTCCCCACACGCACCGCAACGACGCGCACAGAAAAGCCGATCACGGCCACTGTCAACCATCAGCTGGGACCGAAGTGTCAAGCATCTCCCGGGACCGGACA
>NZ_JBIARQ010000050.1:0-1540 GCF_042890065.1 Streptomyces sp. NPDC002328
TACCGGTAGTTCGTTGAATCCGGCGGTAGAGGTCAATGCCGTGTCCGGTGGTGACGGCGTCGATCAGGGCCTGGAGCTCGGAGGGTGGGTCCGTGTCCGTCCAGGCTCGCCACCATCGGTTGAGGGTGACGGCGGGGGTGAGCCAGGAACGGATGGCTCGTAAGGCTTTGGGCCAGCAAGGCTGTTGGGGCTGGTGGGACGGGGCCGGTCCCCCTCTCTGGCCCCTTGTCGGGGCAGGGGTCCGGCGCGGTGGTGTCCAGGGGTCCGGGTGGGGTGAACCATTGGTCCCAGCAGAAGGAGAAGGCGCAGTTGACCAGGGTCTGGTGGCGGCGGATGGCGCGGTCGGAGCGGACCTGGAAGTCGGCCCAGCCGAGTTCGTCCTTGATCTGTTTGTAGCTCTGCTCGATCCACGGCCGCAGGCCGTAGAGGCGGACGATCTCGGCGAGGTCGGCCGGCGGGTGCGGGCTGGTGGCGGCGTGGGGCGCGTCGGGGTGGGGCAGGTTGGTGGCCAGGTACCAGGTGGCCTTCTCGGGCAGGCCGGCTGGGTCGGTGGTGGCCACGACCAGCCGGCAGGGTGAGTCGGGGTTGTAGCCGCCCAGGCGGGCGTCAGCGGCCCACCAGGTCTCGGTGTGCCCGTCGCGGAAGTGACGCTCCACGGGGGTCCAGTCGCCGGGTCGCTTGGCGTCGCGCCAGGTCAGGGCCTGGGCGGCTTCGATGGGGGTGTGCGGCTGGTCGGCCCGGGCCCAGGTGCCGCGGTGCGGCTTGAGCGCGACCACGTAGGCCAGGCCGGCCTCGCGCAGTGCGAGGTACCAGTCGTCGCTGACGGAGTAGGCGCAGTCGGCGACCACCGCCCGGCAGCCGAAGCCCGCCTCCTTCCCGCGGGCCGCGAGGGCGGCGGCCAGCTGCGGTTTCGTACGGAAGGCCGGATCGGCCCGGCCGCGGGCGAAGTGATGGGCAGGGGTGTAGGGAGTGGCGTGCAGCGGGTAGTACACGCGGCCGTCGGTCCACACCGTGGTGACCGTGACGATGCCGTTGTCGGGCTTGCCGTACCGGCCCAGCCACTGCCGGCCCACGTGCGCGGTCGCGGTGCCGTCCTTGCGGTCCCCGGAGTCGTCGATCACGATGACCCCGCCGTCGTGCGGAGCCGTTGCCGGCTCCTCGCACAGCAGTTCAAGCCGCCGGTCGTTGACCAGCTCGGCCTCCCAGGGCGACTCGGACAGGAAGAACTGCAGCCGCTGCACACCCGGCATCCCCGCGCCGGCCACCGGCTCCGCCCCTGCCAGGCAGGTGATCGTCTTGTTCCGCTCCCGCGGCGCCAGCAACCCGGTCAGGTACTCGCGAAACCCTCGCCGCTGGGCCAGGCTGAAGAAGAGGTCGTCGAACCGGGCCGCGTAGTCCTCCAACGGACCCGGCGCAGGCGGACACGGACGGCGAGCGGTCATCTTCAGCCCCCCGGCAAGGCAGTTGACTCCTACCACCGGCCTACGACCAAGCTGATTTGCCGTCAACCCATGCCACCGCCGGATTTAACGAACTACCG
>NZ_JBIARQ010000051.1:0-1501 GCF_042890065.1 Streptomyces sp. NPDC002328
GGTGGTTTGGCTGGCTGGGGTCATGCGGCGAGTTCGACGTCCTTGGGGATGCGGGGTTCGTAGAAGGTGCCGTCGCGGAGCATGGCGAACAGGACGCTGATGCGTTGACGGGCGAGGCGGAGGAGGGCCTGGGTGTGGGTCTTGCCGCGGGCTCGCTGGCGGTCGTAGTAGGTGCGGGAGGCCGGGTCGGCGTTCATGCAGGCGAAGGCGGAGAGGAACATGGCGCGTTTGAGCTGCCGGTTTCCGCCTCGGGGTGCGTGTTCGCCGTGGATCGAGGTCCCGGACGACTTCGTGGCCGGGGCCAGACCGGCGTAGGAGGCGAGGTGGGCGGCGGTGGGGAAGCCGGTGCCGTCGCCGACGGTGACCAGCAGGACTGCGGCGGTCCTGACGCCGACGCCGGGCATCGACGTCAGGACCGGGGAAAGAGGGTGGGCCTCCAGCAGGGCGTTGATCTGGGCTTCCAGGGCCCGGCGCTGGGTGTGGACGGCGGCGAGCGAGGCGGCCAGGGAGGGGATCACGATGTCGAGGGTGCCGGTGCCGGGGACGACGACGGTCTGCTCGTCGAGGGCGTCGAAGACATCGTCGATCAGCCGTGCGGCCATGCGCGGTGCCTTCGGACGGATCACCTCGACCAGCCGACGGCGGCCGGCCTTTCGCAGTGCGGCCGGAGAGCCGTAACGCTCCAGCAGCCAGGTGACGGCGGGGTGGTCCAGCCGGGGGCCGAGGACGCGCTCCAGCGACGGGTGGAACTGGGTGAGCAGGCCGCGTATCCGGTTGGAGGTGCGGGTGGCCTCGGCCGCGAGGTCCTGGTCGAAGCCGGTCAGCACGGTCAGCTCGGCGGTGATCTCATCGGCCAGCTCGAGGGTGCGCAGGGTGTGGGGCATGGTGCGGGCGGCGTCCGCGATCACCGCGGCGTCCTTGGCGTCGGTCTTCGCCTCGCCCGGGTAGAGGTCGGCGATCCGGCGCATGGCCAGTCCGGGCAGATAGGCGACCTGGCAGCCGGCATCCCGGGCGACGGTCAGGGGCAGGGCTCCGATCGAGGCGGGCTGGTCCACGATCACCAGGACGGTGCCGAACTTCTCGGTCAGCTTGTCGAAGACGGCCCGCAGCTTCGGCTCGCTGTTGGGCAGCTGCTTGTCGAAGACCTTCTTCCCGGCCGGGGTGAGCCCGTGGCCGTGGTGGGCCGTCTTGCCGACGTCCAGGCCGAGGAACACGCCCACGTCTTCGGTGTCGACCATCGCGCCCTTCCAGGGGAGTTGAGTGTGCCGGCCTCGGCATCGGTGTCGTACGCGCGCATCCACGTTATGCAGACCTGCCGCCCGCGAGCTGTCCGGCATTGCGCCGGACCGGACGGTGGCCGGACCTCTCATCAGCGTCTCCGACGGCACCTCCCGGGCCCGGTGACACCACCCCCCAGGTCATCCGTTCGACAGGGGGACACAGTCATGCCGGGCCCGGAGGCCAGCGGCCCTCTTGCAGGACCGCGGAAAACATAACGGGG
>NZ_JBIARQ010000052.1:0-1309 GCF_042890065.1 Streptomyces sp. NPDC002328
GAGTACCTCGACTCCGAGAAGTACCAGCTCAAGCCCCGCGACTGGGAAGCCGCCGCACGCGAGGGCCGCACCATCGCCCCCCTCATCACCCGGCTCAACGACATCCGGCGGCGCCATCCCGCGCTCCACCGGCTCAGGAACCTCCGTTTCCACGGGACGGACAACGACTCCGTCATCGCGTACAGCAAGCGCGAGGGGGCGGACACGGTGCTCGTCGTGGTCAACCTGGACCCGCACCACGCCCAGGAGGCGACGGTCTCGCTGGACCTGCCGCAACTCGGCCTGGAACACGGCGCGACGCTGTCCGTGCACGACGAACTCACCGGTGGCGTCTACGGCTGGAGCCGGGACAACTACGTGCGCCTGGAGCCCGGCCGGGCGCCGGCCCACGTGTTCCACGTCCGGTGACCCGCAGCGCAGATCGGAGACCCCAGAGCGTCATGACCGTCAACTCCCCCGTCCCGGACACGTTCGAGGACACTCCCGCCAAGGACCGCGACCCCGAGTGGTTCAAGCGCGCGGTCTTCTACGAGGTCCTCGTCCGCTCCTTCCAGGACAGCAACGGCGACGGCGTCGGCGACCTGAAGGGCATCACCGCCAAGCTCGACTACCTCCAATGGCTCGGCGTCGACTGCCTCTGGCTCCCGCCCTTCTTCAAGTCACCCCTCAGAGACGGCGGTTACGACGTCTCCGACTACACCGCCGTCCTCCCCGAGTTCGGCGACCTCGCCGACTTCGTCGAGTTCGTCGACGCCGCCCACCAGCGCGGCATGCGCGTCATCATCGACTTCGTCATGAACCACACCAGCGACCAGCACCCGTGGTTCCAGGAGTCCAGGAAGGACCCCGACGGGCCCTACGGCGACTACTACATGTGGGCCGACGACGACAAGCAGTACGCCGACGCCCGCATCATCTTCGTCGACACCGAAGTCTCCAACTGGACCTACGACCCCATCCGCAAGCAGTACTTCTTCCACCGCTTCTTCTCCCACCAGCCGGACCTCAACTACGAGAACCCGGCCGTCCAGGAGGAGATCCTCGCCGCCCTCCGCTTCTGGCTCGACCTCGGCATCGACGGCTTCCGCCTCGACGCGGTCCCCTACCTCTACGCGGCCGAGGGGACCAACTGCGAAAACCTTCCGGCAACCCACGAGTTCCTGAAGCGGGTGCGCAAGGAGATCGACGCGCAGTACCCGGACACGGTCATCCTCGCGGAGGCCAACCAGTGGCCGGAGGACGTCGTCGACTACTTCGGCGACTACGCCTCCGGCGGCGACGAATGCCACATGGCGTTCCACTTCCCCGT
>NZ_JBIARQ010000053.1:0-1280 GCF_042890065.1 Streptomyces sp. NPDC002328
GCGCCGTGTCTTTTGGGTCTCGTGCCAGTCGTTGCAGGGTGCAGAAGGCGTGGGCGGCGGAGACGAGGGTGACGTGGTGGTGCCAGCCGTTCCAGGTGCGGCCCTCGAAGTGGGCCAGGCCCAGGGCTTGTTTCATCTCGCGGTAGTCGTGCTCGATGCGCCAGCGGAGCTTGGCCAGCCGCACCAGCGTGGCCAGCGGCATCCCGGAGGGTAGGCTGGACAGCCAGAACTGCACCGGCTCGCTCTCATCGGCCGGCCACTCGGCCAGCAGCCAGCGTTCAGGCAGCTCCAGGCCGTCGGTGGCCTGGCGGACACCGCGTCCGGCGGGCCGGATCCGCAGGGCCACGAACCGCGAGTACATGCGTTTGAAGCCGCTTCGGCCGTTGCCCGGCCGGGATCCTTCCCGCCATGACACCGGCCGGGCCGCCTTCCGGCCTGCCGCGAGAACCAGATCCTTCACGGTCTGCGGCGCATCGGGATATTGCATTCTCGGCGGCCGGCCGGTGCCCGCGCAGGCGGGCTGGACGGGCCGGGCGTCAGCCGGATGCGCCATGTGGCGGGAGGAAATCCCCACCGCATAGGGCAGATGCCGTTCTTCCAGGCCGTGGCGGAAGGCGGCGGCATCGCCGTATCCGGCGTCCGCGACGACCAGGGGAACGTCGACGCCCCACGACCGGGCCTCATCGATCATGTCCAGGGCCAACTGCCACTTCTCCACGTGCCCCGCCTGCGCCGGGATGCCGCAGCGGCCGCGGCGGGCGACTTTGACCGCATCGGCCTCCGCGGAGTCGGGATCCCACGAAGCGGGCACGAACAGTCGCCAGTTCACCGCCGCCGAGGCCCGCTCGCGCGCCAGGTGCAGCGACACTCCCACCTGACACTTGGTGACCTTGCCCGCGGTGCCGGTGTACTGCCGCGACACACACGCCGACGCGTCCCCGTCCTTGAGGAAGCCGGTGTCGTCCACGATCAGCGCCTCAGGGCCGATCGCCTCGTGCATCCTCCAGGCCAGCCGGGCCCGCACATGCGCCGCATCCCACGGGCTGGAGGTGATGAAATGCGCCAGCGCCTGCCGATTGCCGTCCTCGCCGAGGCGGGCCGCCATCGGCTCCACCGACTTGCGCCGACCGTCCAGCAACAGTCCCCGCACATACGCCTGCCCCCACCGCCGCTGATCCGCACGGAAGAACCCGTCGAACAACTCCGCCGCGAACGCCTCCAAGTCCTCCCGGACCGAGGCCATCTCCTCAGGTGTCACACCAACTCAACGACACCGACGA